>NZ_JBEOSI010000003.1:0-544552 GCF_040302845.1 Streptomyces sp. NPDC096323 | reverse complement strand
CGGGGGGCGTCGGGAACCGGGGGCGCGGCGGGGGTGTATGCTGCGGGGGGGGGGGGTGGGGGGGGGGGTGGGTGGGGGGGGGGGGGGGGGGGCCGCCCCGGGGCGGGCCCCGCGGCGCCCCCCCCCCCCCCCCTCCGGGAGTGGTCGCGGTGCGCGGCGCGGTGCGCTGGCCGTGCTGGCAGCCGGCGCCCTCATGCTCGCCGCGGGGTGCTCCTCGCAGGAGGGAGCCGAGAGCACCGCGGGCCAGGGTGCGAGCACACCGGCCGGGTCACCCGCGGCTCCGTCGGGCGGGACGGCGTCGCCGTCCACCTCGCCGTCGGCCTCGCGTCCCGCGACCGGTCTGCCGCCGGCGAAGGGCTCGGTGAAGGTGGTGTCGACGCTCACGGAGGGCCTGGACTCGCCCTGGGGTCTCGCGGAGCTGCCGGACGGCGATCTGCTGGTGTCCTCCCGTGACAAGGGGACGATCACCCGCGTCGACGCGAAGAGCGGTAAGAAGACGCTGCTCGGCACCGTCCCCGGAGTGGCGGCGGCGGGCGAGGGCGGGCTGCTCGGCCTCGCCGTCTCCCCCGACTACGGCACGGACCACCTGGTGTACGCCTACTTCACCACCGCCTCGGACAACCGCATCGCCCGCATGCTCTACGACGAGGACGGCACGACCCCCGGTCAGCTGTTGGGCGCCCCCGACACGATTCTGCGGGGCATCCCGAAGGGCGCCATCCACAACGGCGGCCGGATCGCCTTCGGCCCGGACCGCATGCTGTACGCGGGCACGGGCGAGACGGGGGACAACGGACTCGCGCAGGACGAGAAGTCCCTCGCGGGCAAGATCCTGCGGATGACCCCGGACGGCGAGCCGTTGCACGGCAATCCGCAGGCCGACTCCGTCGTGTATTCGTCCGGTCACCGCAATGTGCAGGGCCTGGCCTGGGACGGGCAGAAGCAGCTGTGGGCGTCCGAGTTCGGCCAGGACACCTGGGACGAGCTGAACCGGATCGTGCCGGGCGGCAACTACGGCTGGCCCGAGGCCGAGGGCAAGGCGGGCCAGGCGGGATTCGTCGACCCCGTGGCACAGTGGAAGACGTCCGAGGCGTCCCCGAGCGGTATCGCCTTCGTCAAGGGTTCGATCTGGATGGCCGGCCTGCGGGGTGAGCGGCTCTGGCGGATTCCCCTGTCCGGTACGGCGGACAAGGAACCTCTGGCGGCCCCCCAGGCGTTCCTGAAGGGGAAGTACGGCCGTCTGCGCACCGTGCTCGCGGCAGGGGGCAACAGGCTCTGGATTGTCACGAGCGAGACGGACTCGCGGGGCACCCCGAAGCCGGGAGACGACAGGATCCTGGTGGCCGAGGTGCGTTAGCGGCTACAGCGGCGGAAGGGTGCGCGGCCCGTGTTCAACTTCTTCGAGGAACTCTTCGCACCCGGTCGCAAGCACACCGCCGAGGAGCAGAAACGGCTGGAGCTGACCCGAGTGGACCTCGGCGTCGGCGACCCCGCGCGCGGCCCCATCGACCTGACCTCGGGCAAGGTCGTGGTCCGCCGCCGCGACGCGGACCCGGACCCCGGGGAAACGGACGGGGACCGGGGCGATGACGATACGGACGACGGCGAGGCGGGCGGCGGCGGGGCCTGACCTCGCAGGACCCGCCCGGACGGGCCCGCGCACCTCGCGGGGCCCTACGAGTCCTTCGGCATCCGGTACAGCCGCAGCCGGTGGGCGAGGGCGGCCGCCTCGCCGCGGCCGGAGACGCCGAGCTTGGCGAGGATGTTGGAGACGTGGACGCTCGCTGTCTTGGGTGAGATGTAGAGCTCTTCGGCGATTCTGCGGTTGGTGTGGCCGGCGGCCACGAGCCGGTGGACGTCCTGCTCGCGCGGGGTCAGCCCGAAGGACTCCACAGCGGCGGCCGCCGCGGCCCGCAGCTGTTCCTCCCCGTGGTCCTGGCCGCCCGGTTCGTCGCCGTCGGGGACGGTCACGGCCACCGGGATGGTGTCGGCGGAGCCCGGAGCCGCGTCGGGATCGGTGAGCGGGATGCGGGCGCGTCCCGCGAGCAGCTCGATGGTCTCGGTCAGCGGGCGTGCCCCGAGCCGCCGGGCGGTGCCGTGGGCGTCGCGCAGCAGGACGGTGGCCGCGGCCCGGTCGCCGGAGGCGATGAGGAGGGCCTCCGCCCAGTGGTGGCGGATCTGCGCCAGTTCGTACGGGCGGTGCAGGGGGGCGAAGGCCTGGGCGGCGCGGGACCAGTGGTCCGGGGTGTCGAGGCCTTCGGCGCGGGCCAGTTCGGCGTCGATCAGCACGCCGTAGGCCGCCCATACGGGGACGAGCGCCGGCAGCCGCTTGAGATGGCCGCGGACGAGCGCGAGGACCGCCGGCCGGCCGGGTTCGGTAGCGGGCAGCCCCCGGGCGTCGGCCTCCGCCGCCGCGACGACGTGCAGCAGGGGGAACGCGTACCGCTGGGTGCCGGGCGGGAATCCCTGCTCGGCCTGGGCCTCGAAGGCCGCCCGCGCCTCGGACAGGGCGCCCTGCTGCACGGCGATGGCGATGGTGTGGCGGACGATGTTGATGAAGTGCTGCGGCTGCTGATCGCTGGACCCGAAGCCCCTTTTGCACAGCGCGAGTTGCCGTTCGGCCTCGGCAATGTCCCCGCGTGCCAGGGCCACTTCGGTGCGGCGTGCGGCGACCAGGGCCTGCGACTTCCGGGAGAGTGCGGTGCGGGCGGCTGCCTCGGCCGTGGCCAGGGCCTCGTCCCAGCGGCCGAGGGAGAACAGCGACATCGCCTGATTGGTGCGGGCCCACGACTCCATGTCCGCGACGCCGTGGCTGTGGCAGACCTCGATGCCGTGGTCGGCGGCGGCCACCGCCTCCAGCGACCGGCCCATGGCTTCGAGCGTCGAGGGGAGGTTGATGCTTGCCCGGCCTATGACGCCCACGAGGCACAGCTCCTCGGCCCGGTCCCGTGCGGCGTATATCTCGGCGATGCCCTCGTCGACGGCTCCGGCGTCGGCGTTCAGCCAGCCCCGGGTGAGCCGTGCGTGCAGCTCGATGTACTCGTCGCCGACCAGCCGGGCGTACTCCACGGCCCGCTCGGCGGCGGCGAGGGTGTCGGGGCCTGGCCGGTGCAGCGCGCCCCAGCCGGCCACACTCGTCAGGACGTCCGCGTGCACGGCCGACGGGGGCAGGCCCCGGACCAGTTCCTCGGCGGTGGCCAGTTCCTCCCAGCCGTCGCCCCGGGTGAGGTCCTGGACCAGGCGGGAGCGCTGGACCCAGAACCAGGCGGCGCGCAGGGCGTCGTCCTCGCCCTCCAGGACGCGCAGGGCCTTCTTGCAGAGGGTGAACGCCCGTTCGCGCTCGCCGCCGAAGCGGGCCGCGACGGTGGCCTCGGCCATCAGGTCGAGATGGCTCAGCGGCATGGAGCCGTCACGGCCGCAGGCCGGGTAGACCTCGGCGTAGTCGAGCGGGCGCAGGGTACGGCGTACGTCCTCGGGCGTATCGTCCCAAAGCTCCATCGCCCGTTCCAGCAGCCGCAGTTGCTCGGCGTAGGCGTTGCGGTGACGCGCTTCGACCGAGGCTTTCAGCACGGCGGGCAGCGCCTTGGCCGGGTCGTGCGCCCCGTACCAGTAACTGGCCAGGCGCGTGGCGCGCTCGCCGTCGCGGACGAGGGCGGGGTCGGCCTCCAGCGCCTGGGCGTAACGGCGGTTGAGCCGGGACCGTTCGCCGGGGAGCAGATCGTCGCTGACGGCTTCACGGACCAGGGAGTGCCGGAAGCGGTAGCCGTTGCCCTCCGGGGTGGTGAGCAGAAGATTGGCGCCGACCGCTCCACGCAGCGCCTCGATCAGCTCGTCCTCGGCAAGTCCGGCGACGGCGGCCAGCAGTTCGTACTCGACGGCGGAGCCGCCCTCGGCGATGATGCGGGCGACCTTCTGGGCATCGTCGGAGAGGGCCTCGACACGGACCAGGAGGAGATCGCGCAGGGAGCCGGACAGCCCGGCCCCGTCACCGCACTCCAGACTGCAGGCGAGCTCCTCGACAAAGAAGGCGTTTCCGTCGGACCGCTCGAATATCTCGTCCACCAGGGCGGGTTCGGGGGTGCCGGCGAGAATGCCGGCGAGCTGGCGGCGGACCTCGGCCCGCTTGAACCGGGATAGCTCGATGCGGCGCACGGTCCGCAGCCGGTCCAGTTCGGCCAGCAGGGGGCGCAGCGGGTGGCGGCGGTGGATGTCGTCGGCGCGGTAGGTGCCGATCACGACGAGACGGCCGTTGCGCAACGTACGGAAGAGGTAGGCGAGCAGGTGCCTGGTGGAGGAGTCGGCCCAGTGCAGGTCCTCCAGGACGAGTACGACGGTGCGGTCGGCGGAGATGCGCTCCAGCAGCCGGGCGGTGAGCTCGAAGAGGCGGGCGGTGCCGTGTTCGTCGGCGGCGTCCCGGCCGGCCTCGCCGAGTTCGGGAAGGAGCCGTGCCAGCTCGCCCTCCTGGCCCGCGCAGGCCGCGGCCATCTCCTCGGGCAGGGTGCGATGCAAAGCGCGCAGGGCGGTGGAGAAGGGGGCGTACGGCAAGCCGTCTGCCCCGATCTCCACGCAGCCGCCGACGGCGACGACGGCCGCGCGGCGGACCGCGACCGCGAGGAACTCCTCGACCAGACGGGTCTTGCCGACGCCCGCCTCGCCGCCGACGAGGAGCGCCTGCGGCTCACTGCCCCCGTCGGCACGGGCGAGCGCGTCGGTGAGCGCGGTGAGTTCCGCTGCGCGGCCGACGAACACGGGACTGACTGACCTGGTCTGCACGTCGCCGAGCATCGCACACGGGTCCGACAACGCGGAGCCGGGAAGCCGTACGGGCACGGTCGTCCGTCCTTACGCGGCGTGCGCGAACCGCTCCCGGTCCGCACTCACCGTCCTCTCGCGTTCCTGGCGCGCGGAGACACGGGCCGCCTTCCGGGCCCGGCGGGCCTCGCGGACGAGCCGCTCGTTGTCGGCGCGGCGGTGCAGTTCGGCGGCCATGATCTTGTGGAGTTCCAGCTCGTACATGTGATGCCCCCTGGAGACGGGCCCGTTGGGCCTCGGTGGCGGCAGTGTTTCTGCCGTGCCACCACTGTCGTCTCCCAGGGGGTGGTGCCGCATCGGGCGAGTTCCGCATCTGTGGCGGGCGGGAGCCTTAGGGAGGCGCTTACGCCACCGCACGCGCCCGCCCGGAGACCCGGGGCATGCCCTAGACCGGGCCCCGAGGCGGCCTACGCGACCTAGCCGGCGCTGGCCGGTGCCGTCGGCAGGGCGACGATGAGGTCGAAGTACATGCACACGGCGATCAGTACGCCCAGCACGCCGAGGGCGATGCCGCCCTTGGCGACCGCGCGGATCCAGCCCGGCTGGGGGTGCGCGGACGGGGCGCCGAACGCCGGACGCACCAGGACGTACACGCCGACGAGCAGCGCGAGCAGGCCGAAGAGACCGTTGACCAGCGCGGTGGCGTGCCAGGCATCGCCGTAGATCTCGGAGATCTGCTGTGCGGCCGAGCCGCCGGACGAGGTCTTCATCTGTCCGATCAGCGTCTCGCGCTCGGCGGCGACCCGGCCGCTCCAGGCTCCCGTGAGGGAGACGATGCCGAGTCCGGCGGAGACGACGGCCGCGGCGGCGAGGGCGGAGGACTGTTCCTTGTCCGAGTCGTCGGCGTCGTGCTCTGGCTCGTCGTCGTCCAGGTCCTGCTCCGGGTCGAGGTCCTGGTCCTGGTCGGCGCCGGACTCCGGGCCCGTCTTGTCGAGCCGGGTGACCGCTTCCCCGGTCACGGGTGCGTCGGTGGTGGTGTCGCCCTCGGCGACGGGAGTGGTGGGGGTGGTGGAGTTCATCTGCCGCACGCTAGGTGCGGCAGATGAGAACCCCCTTAACGCCCGGGTCAGTGCACCCGCTGAGCAGCCGCCACGGCCTCCTCGGCCTCCGCCCCGGCCCCGCCCGCGTACGCCGCCGGGATCCTCGCTCGAGGCGCCCCGCGACCTCGGCCGGGTGCTTCGATGCTGATACGCGGCAGTCGCCGGTCCAGCCACCCGGGCAGCCACCAGTTCGCGCCGCCCAGCATGTGCATGAGCGCGGGGACCAGAAGCGTGCGCAGCACGAACGCGTCCAGGGCCACGGCCGCGGCGAGGGCGATGCCGAACATGGCGATGACCCGGTCGCCGCTTAGCACGAAGGCGAGGAACACCGAAATCATGATCACGGCCGCCGAGTTGATCACCCGGCTCGTCTCGGCCAGCCCGACCCGGACCGCCCGCCGGTTGTCGCCGGTCTCCAGCCACTCCTCGTACATCCTGCCGACCAGAAACACCTGGTAATCCATCGAGAGACCGAAGAGCACGGACACCATGATCACCGGAAGGAAGGGCTCGATGGGGCCGGCGCTGCCGAGGCCCAGCAGCTCGCTCCCCCAGCCCCACTGGAAGACCGCCACGACGACGCCGAACGAGGACGCCACCGCCGCCACGTTCATCACCGCGGCCTTCAGCGGGATGCCGACCGATCGGAAGGCGATCAGCAGGAGCAGACAGCCGAGTCCCACGACGACGCCGATGAAGAGCGGCAGCTTGCCGATGACGACCTGCGCGAAGTCGTCGTAGCTGGCCGTCACACCGCCCACATGGGCCCGGAGCGAGGTGTTCTCCGACGCCTTCGGCAGGACGTCCGTCCGCAGCCGGTCCACCAGCTCGCTGGTCTGCCGGGACTGCGGCGCCGAGTCCGGGACGACGGTGACGTACGCGGTGTCGCCGCTGGAGTTGTACGTCACCGGGTAGGCCCAGGAGACCCCGTCGGTGGCGCGCAGCGTCGCGGGCAGGGTGTCCATCGCGAGCCGGTCGTCGGCGCCGTCCAGGTGCGCGGCGACGGTCAGCGGTCCGTTGACGCCGGGACCGAAGCCGTCGGCGATCAGGTCGTACGCCTGCCGGGTGGTGGAGGACTTCGCGTTGTTGCCCTGGTCGGAGCTGCCCAGGTGGAGCGAGAAGGTGGGGAGGGCGAGGAGCAGCATCACGGCGGCGGCGAGGGCGCCGAGCAGTTTGGGGTGCCGCTCCACGAAGGCGGACCAGCGGGCGGCGAAGCCCGTGGCCGGCTCCGGCTGCGGGCCGTGCGCGGCCAGCCGTCCGCGCTCGCGCCGGCTCAGCGCCCGCATGCCGATGAGGGAGAGCAGCGCGGGCAGCAGGGTCACGGAGGCCGCGACGGTCAGGACGACGGTGAGCGAGGCGGCGACGGCGACGCCGTTGAGGAAGCTCAGGCGCAGGATGAGCATGCCGAGCAGCGCGATGCAGACGGTCGCCCCGGCGAAGACGACCGCCCGCCCGGTCGTCGCGACCGCGTGCTGGGCCGCCTCGGGTACGGTCATGCCGCGCCGCAGCCCTCGGCGGTGCCGGGTGACGATGAACAGCGCGTAGTCGATCCCCACGCCGAGCCCCACGAGCATGCCGAGCATGGGCGCGAAATCGGCGACCGTCATCAGGTGTCCGAGCAGCATGATGCCCGCGTACGCCGTGCCGACCGAGACGAGGGCGGTGGCGATGGGCAGCAGACTGGCGGCGAGCGAGCCGAAGGCGAGGAAGAGCACGACGGCGGCGACGGCCACCCCGACGGCCTCGCTGAGATGCGCGGCCGGCGCCTCGGTGAGGGCTATGGCGGAGCCGCCCAGCTCGACCTGGAGGTGCTCGCCCGCGGCGGACTTCGCGGTGTCGACGACGGCGTGGACCTGGCCGACGGGGACGTCGTCCGCCTGCCGGTCGAAGGTGACGGTGGCGTAGGCGGTGTGTCCGTCGGCGCTGATCTGCCCGGATCCGGGGTCCGTGTACGGCCCGGTGACGGCTCCCACGCCGGGCAGCCGTTCGACGGCGCGCAGGGTGGCGGTCATCTTCTGGGTGACGTCGGCGGCCCGCACGGTGGAGTCGTCGGTGTGCCAGACGATGGTGTCGGTGTCACCGCCGAGGTCCGTGAAGCCGTCCTTCAGCAGTTCGGCGGCCCGCCCGGACTCGGTGCCCGGGGCCTCGTAGTCGTTCGAGTAGGCGGAACCCGCGAACCCCGCCGCGGCCGCCGCGCCGCCGAGGGCGAGCAGCCAGATGAGGACGGCGAGGAGGCGGTGCGTGACGCACCAGCGGGCGATGGCAGCCAAGGGACGTGCTCCCTGCGGGTTCGTGGTCTCCACGGAGGTTCGGCAGAACCGTCCGCGTGAGAACGCATGACCTTGAGAACCGTCACTCTGACAGCGAACTGTGATCGTTTGCCCGTTTCGTGGCCTTAGTCACAGGCATCGGATCCACATATGAGCGACATAAGTACCGCCGCACGGAGGGGGCGCGCGCCTGGCGCAACGGGGGTCGCACAGCGCAATCCGGCTGGGCTCCCGGGCCGCTTTCCCGGCCGGAAGGGGCCCGCGCGGGAGCCGGCTCTTCTCGCCGTTGACCGCCTTCGGTGCGATCGCCTACTTCCTGCTCAGCGACCAGGCCCCGCCCAGCACCCCCAAACTGCTGCGCGCCGCTCTGCGCGCGCTCCCGCAGTTGGCGGCCGCGACTCCGGAGCGCTGCGAGCGCATCCTGTCCGTCTGCGCGGCCGAACCGGACGCGCGGACAAGGCCGCCCGGGTCACCATCGAGATCGACGGCGAGCCCGGCTTCACCGGCGAGGTGCTGCTCGGAAGGCCGAAGACCATCTCCGTCCCGGTGACCGGGGTGCTCCGGCTGAGCATCTCCTACGCCGACCCCGCGGACAGCTGCGACATGGGTGATCTGATCCTGGGAGCTCCGACGCTCAAGAAGTAGTGCCTTCGCGGACATGCGCGAAGGGGCGGCGCACCCGGTGGAGAACCGGACGCACCGCCCCTTCAGGGACGTACGGGAAGGGCTGAGCCTCAGCCCTCGACGCCGAGCTTCTCCAGGATCAGCTCGCGCACGCGCGCCGCGTCCGCCTGGCCACGAGTGGCCTTCATGACGGCGCCGACGAGCGCACCGGCGGCGGCGACCTTGCCGCCGCGGATCTTGTCCGCGATCGCCGCGTTGCCCGCGATGGCCTCGTCCACGGCCGTGGACAGCGCGCCCTCGTCGGAGACGACCTTCAGGCCGCGCTTCTCGACGACGGTGTCCGGGTCGCCCTCGCCCGCGAGGACGCCCTCCAGGACCTGACGGGCCAGCTTGTCGTTGAGATCGCCGGAGGCGACGAGTTCGGCCACCCGGGCGACCTGCGCGGGCGTGACACCCAGCTCGTCGAGGGCGCGGCCGGTCTCGTTGGCGTTACGGGCGAGCTCGCCCATCCACCACTTGCGGGCCTGGTCCGACGGGGCGCCCGCCTCGGTCGTGGCGACGATCAGGTCGACCGCGCCCGCGTTGAGGATGGACTGCATGTCGTGCTCGGAGACGCCCCACTCCTCCTTGAGCCGGGCGCGGCGCAGCCGCGGCAGCTCGGGAAGCCCGCCCCGGAGCTCCTCGACCCAGTCCCGGGCCGGGGCGACCGGCACCAGGTCGGGCTCGGGGAAGTAGCGGTAGTCCTCGGCGTTGTCCTTGATGCGGCCGGCCGTGGTGGAGCCGTCCTCCTCGTGGAAGTGCCGGGTCTCCTGCACGATCGTGCCGCCCGCGTTCAGCACCGCGGCGTGGCGCTGGATCTCGAAGCGGGCGGCGCGCTCGACGGAACGCAGCGAGTTCACGTTCTTCGTCTCGGAACGGGTGCCGAACGCCTCGCGGCCGTGCGGGCGCAGCGACAGGTTCACGTCGCAGCGCATCTGGCCCATCTCCATGCGGGCCTCCGAGACGCCGAGCGCCTTGATGAGCTCGCGGAGCTCGGCGACGTACGCCTTGGCGACCTCGGGGGCGCGTGCGCCCGCTCCCTCGATCGGCTTGGTGACGATCTCGATGAGCGGGATGCCCGCGCGGTTGTAGTCGAGCAGGGAGTGGGACGCGCCGTGGATGCGGCCGGTGGCGCCGCCGACGTGCGTCGACTTGCCGGTGTCCTCCTCCATGTGGGCGCGCTCGATCTGCACCCGGAAGATCTCCCCGTCCTCCAGCTGGACGTCCAGATAGCCGTCGAAGGCGATCGGCTCGTCGTACTGGGAGGTCTGGAAGTTCTTCGGCATGTCCGGATAGAAGTAGTTCTTCCGGGCGAATCGGCACCACTCGGCGATCTCGCAGTTCAGCGCGAGGCCGATCTTGATGGCGGACTCGACGCCGATCTCGTTCACGACCGGCAGCGCGCCGGGCAGCCCGAGGCAGACCGGGCAGGTCTGCGAGTTGGCGTCCTGCTTGAGCTCGGTGGAGCAGCCGCAGAACATCTTGGTCTTGGTGCCGAGCTCGACATGGACTTCGAGGCCCATGACGGGGTCGTACGTCGCGAGGGCGTCCTCGTACGACTCCAGGTCAATGACAGTCACTGAAACTTTCCCTCTCAGCCCAGCAGGACGTCGTCGTCACCGAGACGCTTGAGCTCGCGGTACAGGATCGCGAGTCCGGTCACGATCGCGGCGGCGGATACGGCGGCGTCGATCAGCCGCAGCGTGTCGTTGTCCTGGCGGGCCATCCGCGCCTGCTTGACGACGCTGAGCGCGCCGAAAGCGGTGGTGCCCAGGGACACGTACACGCCGGACTTGGACTTCTTGAAGTTCTTGGCCTTCTTAGCCATGGCACTCATAGCGACGGAGCCTCCTCAAGCAGCGGGTGCCCCCACCTTTCCACGAAGGCGGCCTCGACGGCGGCTCCGACCTTGTACAGCCGGTCGTCCTTCATGGCGGGGGCGATGATCTGCAGCCCGACCGGCAGGCCGTCCTCCGGCGCGAGGCCGCAGGGCAGCGACATGGCGGCGTTGCCCGCCAGGTTGGTCGGAATGGTGCACAGGTCCGCGAGGTACATCGCCATCGGGTCGTCGGCGCGCTCGCCGATCGGGAAGGCGGTGGTGGGCGTCGTCGGCGAGACGATGACGTCCACCTGCTCGAACGCCTTCTCGAAGTCCCGCGTGATCAGCGTGCGGACCTTCTGCGCGGAGCCGTAGTACGCGTCGTAGTAGCCGGAGCTCAGCGCGTACGTACCGAGGATGATGCGGCGCTTGACCTCGTCGCCGAAGCCGGCCTCGCGGGTGAGCGCGGTGACGTCCTCGGCGGACTTCGTGCCGTCGTCGCCGACCCGCAGGCCGTAGCGCATGGCGTCGAAGCGGGCGAGGTTCGATGAGCACTCGGACGGCGCGATGAGGTAGTACGCCGAAAGGCCGAGGTCGAAGGACGGGCAGTCCAGCTCGACGATCGTGGCACCGAGCGACTTCAGCAGCTCGACCGACTCGTTGAAGCGCTGGACGACACCGGCCTGGTAGCCCTCGCCCGAGAACTGCTTCACGACGCCGACGCGCATGCCCTGTACGGAGCCGTTGCGCGCGGCCTCGACGACCGGCGGGACCGGGGCGTCGATGGACGTCGAGTCGAGCGGGTCGTGTCCGGCGATGGCCTCGTGCAGCAGGGCCGCGTCCAGGACCGTACGGGCGCAGGGCCCGCCCTGGTCGAGGGAGGACGAGAAGGCCACCATGCCGTAGCGGGAGACGCCGCCGTAGGTGGGCTTGACGCCGACGGTGCCGGTGACGGCGGCGGGCTGGCGGATGGAACCGCCGGTGTCCGTGCCGATGGCGAGCGGGGCCTCGAACGACGCGAGGGCCGCGGACGAACCGCCGCCGGAGCCGCCCGGGATGCGGGTGAGGTCCCACGGGTTGCCGGTCGGGCCGTAGGCGCTGTTCTCGGTGGAGGAGCCCATGGCGAACTCGTCCATGTTGGTCTTGCCGAGGATGACGACGTCGGCGGCCTTCAGCCGCTTGGTGACGGTCGCGTCGTACGGCGGGACCCAGCCTTCGAGGATCTTCGAACCGACGGTGGTCGGCATGTCCTCGGTGGTGAAGATGTCCTTCAGCGCGAGCGGGACGCCGGCCAGCGGGCCCAGCTTCTCGCCGGCCGCCTTCTTGGCGTCGACGGCACGGGCCTGTGCGAGCGCGCCCTCGCGGTCGATGTGCAGGAAGGCGTGGACCTTCTCGTCCACGGCTTCGATCCGGGCCAGGTGCGCCTCGGTGACCTCGACGGCCGTGAGCTCACCGGAAGCGATCTTCGCGGCGATCTCGGCGGCGGTGAGCTTGATGATGGTGCTGATGTCCGTCATGACTTTTAGTCCTCCCCCAGGATCTGCGGCACCTTGAAACGCTGCTGCTCCTGGGCCGGGGCGCCGGAGAGCGCCTGCGCGGGGGTGAGCGACGGACGGACCTCGTCCGCCCGCATGACGTTGGTCAGCGGCAGCGGGTGGGAGGTCGGCGGTACGTCTTGGTCGGCGACCTCGGAGACGCGGGCGACCGCGCCGATGATGTCGTCGAGCTGACCGGCGAAGTGATCGAGCTCTTCGCCCTTCAGCTCCAGACGCGCCAGCCGGGCGAGGTGGGCGACCTCCTCGCGCGTGATGCCAGGCATGCAGCGATCCTCAGGGGTTGGTGTGTGTTTGGCTTTGGCCCAATCCTATGGGGTCGCCCGGACTGGCCACGGCCACCTGGGGAACAGGCCGTCCGGCGAGAACAAGCCCGTCCGGCGCTTGAGGACAAAGCGGCCACCGGGCGCCTCCGGTCACCTCACCGCAGCCCGCACCCCGAACCCCCGCACCCGCCCTACGTCGTCGCGGGCCGCGAGTCCACCGTCCGCCCGGACGGCCGCTGCTCCAGCTCGGGCGTCGCCGCGGGGGCCGCGCCCGCCGCGGCTGCCGCGGCCGCAGCCGCCGCCAGCTCCGCCGGCCGCCGCCACCCGTGCTCGCCGCGCGCCCGCAGCCACGCGGTCGTCTCCTGGGGCGGCATCGCGGCCGCCACCAGCCAGCCCTGCACCGCGTCGCAGCCCAGGTCCCGCAGCCGCTCCCACGTCTCGTCGTCCTCGACACCCTCGGCGACGACCACCAGGCCGAGCGAGTGGGCCAGGTCGATCGTGCAGCGGACGATCTCCGCGTCCTCGTGGTCGATGGCGAGCCGGGCCACGAAGGACCGGTCGATCTTGAGCTCGCTGACCGGCAGCCGGCGCAGGTGGACGAGCGAGGAGTACCCCGTACCGAAGTCGTCCAGGGACATCTTCACGCCGTGTCCGGTCAGGCCGGCCAGCGTGTCCGCCGCTCGCTGCGGGTCTTCCAGCAGCACGTGCTCCGTTATCTCCAGCTGCAGCGCGCCGGCCGGGACGCCGTGCCGGGCCAGCCGGGCCGCGACGCCGCCCGCGAACCCCGGGGTGTGCACATCGCGTGGGGACACGTTGACCGCGACCGGGACGAAGAGGCCCTGCGCCCGCCACCGGGCGACCTGGGCCAAGGCCGTCTCCAGGACGTACTCCGTGAGGTGCGGCATCAGCCCGGAGGACTCGGCTATGGCGATGAACTCGTCCGGGGGGACCCTCCCCCGCTCCGGGTGCACCCAGCGGACCAGCGCCTCCAGCCCGGCCACCTGGCCGTCGAAGCGGACCTTCGGCTGGTAGTGCAGCTCCACCTCCCCGGCGTCCAGCGCGCGCCGCAGATCGCCGAGGAGGCCGAGCCGGTCCGGGGTGTTGCTGTCGCGCTTCGACTCGTACACCTCCACGCCCGTCCGGTCCCGCTTGGCCTGGTACATCGCCACGTCCGCACGCCGGAGCAGCCCCTCCGCGTCCAGTGCGTGGTCGGGGTAGACGGCCACGCCGGCGCTGGCCTCCAGCACCAGCGTGAGTCCGTCGAGGTCGAGCGGCGAGGAGAGTGCGGCCACCAGATGGCGGGCGACACGCTGGGCGCTGGTCGTGGAGTCCGCGGTCGGCAGCAGGACCGCGAACTCGTCGCCGCCCAGCCTGGCCGCCTCCGCGCCGCGCGGCAGGGCGAGCCGCAGCCGGTCCGCTATCTGCAGCAGCAGCCGGTCCCCGGCGAGGTGGCCGAGGGTGTCGTTGACCGCCCGGAAGCGGTCGAGGTCGATCAGGACGAGGCCGACCCGGCTGCCGAGGCTCTCGGCCTCCTCCAGCGCCGTCCAGGTCCGCTCCAGCAGCCACTGCCGGTTCGGCAGGCCGGTCAGCGGGTCCCGCAGCTGCTCCTCGGCGCGGGCCCGGGCGATCCAGAGGGTGGAGTCCAGCGCGATCAGCGGAACCGCGAAGAGGGGCAGCAGAACCGGCAGGGCCATCGCGACGACGCAGATCAGCGGCGCGATCCCGAGGAGTGCGACGGCGACGAGTCCCTGCCGCAGGAGCGCGGTGCGGGCGACCGTGGGCAGTCCGCCGCCCTGCGGGGACCGGGCGTACCACAGCAGGACCCGGGTGACGAGCAGATACGTGGAGGCCGCGAGCAGGACCTCCGGGACGGCGTCGATGCCCCAGTCGAGTGGCTGCCAGGGCGCCTCGACGCTCTGCACCTCGCCGAACGCCGCCAGGACCAGCGCCGCCGCCCCCACGCCGAGGATGTCCACCGCCCCGTGCAGCAGCCCCTGCCGCCAGCGGTGCCGGCGGGCCACGCCGACGAGCACCACCACGACCAGGCTGACCAGGCCGGCGGGCACCCAGCCGTAGAGGAGCAGCACGGCGAGGGTGAGGGCGGCGCCCGAACCGGTGCCGCCCCACCAGCGGTCGCGGCCGAGCGCGACCAGATGACCGACGATGATCCCGGTGAGGACGGCGAGCGACCAGCCGGCCGTCCCGTTCGGGAAGAGAGCGTGTCCGCTGCTCACGGTCCGGTAGAAACCGGTCGCCAGCTGCACCGTGGCGAGGGCCACGACGACGGCGCCGACCTTGGGCGTGAGGCCGGCGAAACCTTGCAGCCGCGACACCGGTGCGGCGTTCTCGGTCGGTCTCATTCCGTCCCTCTCACAGCCGGCGGTGCCGATGTCACCTGATGGTTCCGTTCCGTGCCACCACGCCCCGGCCCACCCGGTGGGCCGGGTGCGGCAGGCGCGTCTTCCCACAGTAGGCCGACGAAGGGCTCCACGGGCAGCGGTCTACCGCTCTTGCCCGAATGCAAACCGACCACCCGTCAGCATCTGCTATGCGCCGATCGGGTGAATCCGACGGTGCGTCACCCCTTCCTCACCCTGCGCCGTCCGGCACGGTCCCCGCCGGCCCCCTCCTACTGCTCCCCGGGCGTGACGGCGGCCTCGCGCGCCGCGTCGGGTCCCTCGTCGAGCAGGACCGCGAAGCCGTCCTCGTCCAGGACGGGCACCTTCAGCTGCATCGCCTTGTCGTACTTCGACCCGGGGTTGTCGCCGACCACCACGAAGGAGGTCTTCTTCGAGACAGAACCGGTGACCTTCGCCCCGCGGCTCTGGAGCGCCTCCTTCGCGCCGTCCCTGGTGTGCCCGTTCAGGGTGCCCGTGACGACGACGGTGAGTCCTTCGAGCGGCCTCTGCCCCTCCTCCTCGCCGGCGCCCTCGTCCTCCATCCGAACCCCGGCCTCGCGCCACTTGCCCAGGATCTCGCGGTGCCAGTCCACGGCGAACCATTGCTTGACCGAGGCGGCGATGATCGGCCCGACCCCGTCGGCGTCGGACAGCTCCTGTTCGGTGGCCTCCTCGATCCGGTCCATGGACCGGAACTGGCGGGCCAGCTCCCGCGCGGCGACCGGCCCGACGTGGCGGATGGAGAGGCCCGTGAGGATCCGGGCGAGCGGGGCCTGCTTCGCCTCGGCGATGGCGTCCAGCATGGCCAGGGCGTTCTTCTTGGGTTCGCCCTGCTGGTTGGCGAAGACCAGGGCGGTCTTCTCCTCACCGGTCTTCGGGTCCCGCTTGGGCAGCCCGCTGTCCGGGTCGAGCACGTAGGCGCGGATGGGCAGCAGCTGCTCGACGGTCAGTCCGAAGAGATCGCCCTCGTCCCGCAGCGGCGGGTCCACGGGCTCCAGCGGCCGGGTCAGCGCGGCGGCGGCGACGTATCCGAAGTGGTCGATGTCCAGGCACTTGCGGCCCGCGAGGTAGGCCACGCGCTCCCGCAGCTGCGCCCGGCAGGTCCGGGCGTTGGGGCAGCGGACGTCGACATCGGCCTCCTTCATGGGCTTCAGCTCCGTCCCGCACTCGGGGCAGTGCGTGGGCATGACGAACGCCCGCTCGGTGCCGTCACGGAGGTCGACGACCGGGCCGAGGATCTCCGGGATCACGTCGCCGGCCTTGCGCAGCACGACCGTGTCGCCGATCAGGACGCCCTTCGCCCGGACCACGTTCTGGTTGTGGAGGGTGGCGAACTCGACCTCGGAGCCCGCCACTTCGACCGGCTCGACCTGGGCGTACGGGGTGACGCGGCCGGTGCGGCCGACGCCGACGCGGATGTTGACCAGCTTGGTGTTGACCTCCTCCGGCGCGTACTTCCAGGCGATCGCCCAGCGCGGGGCGCGGGAGGTGGAGCCGAGCCGACCCTGGAGCGGGATCTCGTCGAGCTTGACGACGACGCCGTCGATCTCGTGCTCCACGGAGTGCCGGTGCTCGCCGAAGTACGCGATGAACTCCCGTACGCCGTCGAGGGAGTCCACCACCCTGTTGTGCTTGGCGGTGGGCAGGCCCCACTCGTGGAGCAGCTCGTAGGCGTGCGAGAGGCGGTCGATGTCGAAGCCCTCGCGGGCGCCGATGCCGTGGACCACCATGTGCAGCGGCCGGGTGGCGGTGACCTTGGGGTCCTTCTGGCGCAGCGAACCGGCCGCCGCGTTGCGCGGGTTGGCGAAGGGTTTGTCGTCGGCCTCCACCAGCCGGGCGTTCAGCTCCTCGAAGCCCTCCATCGGGAAGAAGACCTCGCCGCGGATCTCGACGAGCTCCGGGATCCGGTCGCCCTTCAGCCGGTGCGGGATCTCCGCGATCGTGCGGACGTTGGGCGTGATGTCCTCGCCGGTGCGGCCGTCGCCGCGGGTCGCGGCCCGGGTCAGCAGGCCGTGCTCGTAGGTGAGGTTGACGGCGAGGCCGTCGACCTTGAGCTCGCACAGGAGGTGGTAGCCCGTGGCGCCGACGTCCCGGGCGATCCGCTCGCCCCAGGCGGTCAGCTCCTCGTCGTCGAAGGCGTTGTCCAGGGACAGCATCCGCTCGCGGTGCGCGACGGACGTGAACTGTGTCCGGTAGGGCCCGGCGACCTTCTGGGTCGGCGAGTCGGGTGTCCGCAGCTGCGGGTGCGCGTCCTCCAGGGCCTCCAGCTCACGCATCAGCCGGTCGAACTCCGCGTCGCTGACGACCGGCTGGTCGTTCACGTAATAGCGGAAGCGGTGCTCCTCGATCTGCTCGGCGAGGAGCTTGTGCCTCTCCTGCGCCTCCGCTGGCACCGCGGTCTGCTGTTCGCCGGCCATCGTCCCGTCCTCCCGTTACCCGACCCCGTTACTCAGGGTTGTCTGCGAGCGATTTCGCGGCCCGGGCGCAGTGGGCGAGCGCGGCTCGTGCGTACGCGGGCGAGGCACCCGCGAGGCCGCACGAGGGGGTGATCGCCACGGACTCGGTCAGAGTCCCCGGATTCAGCCCCAGCCTGCGCCACAGCGTCCTGACACCCATGACGCTACCGCCCGGGTCGGACAATCCGCCCGAGGCCGGGTCGGTGCCGGGCACCACTCCGAGGAACAGCTGGGTCCCGCCCTCGACCGCTTCCCCGATCGCTTCCTCCTCACGCTCGGTGAGCAGAGAGAAATCGAACGAGATCCCGTCGGTCCCGGCGCGGCGCAGCAGGGCGAACGGCACGTCGGGGGCGCAGGTGTGCACGACGGTGGCGGCCTCGCCGGCCACACCCAGCACCTCGCGCAGCGTGTCCTCCACGACCTGGCGGTCCACGGCCCGGTAGGTGCGGTAGCCGCTCGCCGTCCGGATCCGCCCGAGCAGGACCCCGGTCAGCGACGGTTCGTCGAGCTGGAGGATCACGCGCGCACCGGGCATCCGGCGCCGCACCTCGGCGAGGTGGTCGCGCAGCCCCTCCGCGAGTGAGCCCGCCAGGTCGCGGCAGGCGCCGGGGTCGCCGAGGACCGCCTCGCCGCTCCGGCGCTCCAGCGCGGCGGCCAGCGTCCACGGCCCGACGGCCTGCACCTTGAGCGGGCCCTCGTATCCCTGGGTGAACTCCTCCAGGGCGTCGAGGTCCTCGCCGAGCCAGGACCGGGCCCGGCGGGTGTCGCGCCCCGGCCGGTCGCCGATGCGCCAGCCGCTCGGCTCGACGTGTCCGTACATCTCGACGAGCAGCCCGATGGTCCGTCCGATCATGTCCGCACCGGGACCGCGCGCGGGCAGTTCCGCCAGATACGGCACGCCCTGGCCGTCTCCGAAGGAGCCGGTGACGGTCTTCGCCGCCTCCCGTGCGTCCCCTCCGGGCATCGATCCGATTCCGGTGGCCGGGCACCCGCTGAACTTGCTCTTCTCGCTCACGCGGGAAGCCTACGGCCGATCCCGGACCGGGCTGCCGGCGGCCGGGCGCGCCGCGGGACCACCGGACCGCCGCCTTCGTGCAGCCCTTCAGCGGCCGGGGCGCACCGTGAGGTCGTTGACCTCGGCGTCGCGCGGCAGGTCGAGCGCCATCAGGATCGTGGTGGCGACGGACTCGGGGTCGATCCAGCGGGCGGGGTCGTACTCCTTGCCCTCCTGCTGGTGGACCTTCTGCTGCATGGGGCCGGCGGTGCGGCCCGGGTACACGGACGTCACGCGGACCCCGTTGCCGTGCTCCTCGTGGCGCAGCGAGTCGGCCAGTGCCTTCAGGCCGTGCTTGCTGGCCGCGTAGGCGGCCCACTCGGCGTGGGCGGCGAGGCCGGCGCCGGAGTTGACGAAGAGGACGTGGCCCTCGGATACACGCAGCTGGGGCAGGAGGAGGCGGGTGAGCTCGGCCGGGGCGACGAGGTTGGTGTTGAGCTGGAAGTGCCAGGCCTTGGGCGTGAGCTCGCCGACGCGGCCGAGCTCGACGACGCCCGCGATGTGCAGCAGGGAGTCCAGCCGCTCCGGCATCGGCTGCTGCCCGAAGGCCCAGGACAGCCGGTCCGGGTTGGACAGGTCGCCGACGAGCGTACGGGCGCCGGGATGGAGCGCGGCCAGTTCCTTGGCGCGGCCCGCGTCACGGGCGAGGAGGACGAGGTCGTCCCCCCGCTCCGTGAGACGGCGGGCGACGGCTGCGCCGATACCGGAACCGGCACCGGTGATGAGGTGAGTGGGCATGCCCCCATCGTCGCACCGGTCCCCCCGCCGCCCGCACACCAGCGTCGGCGCCTCACTGCGGGCACCTCACTGAAGGCCGGCCCACTCCTCCAGGTAGGCCAGGGCGCCGACCCCGTCCTTCGCGAAGAAGACCAGGTCGGTCAGCGGGAGCGGGAGGAAGCCCTCGTCCTCCATGCGCTGGAACTGCTGGCGCAGTCCGTCGTAGAACCCCGCCGTGTTGAGCAGCACGACCGGCTTGGTGGTCTTGCCGTGCTTCTTCAGCTCCAGGATCTCGGTGGCCTCGTCCAGCGTGCCCGTGCCGCCCACCATGATCACGACCGCGTCGGACTTCTCCAGGAGCAGCGCCTTGCGCTCGGCGAGGTCCCGCGCGATCACCATCTCGTCCGCGTTGGTCCGCGCCTTCGCGGCCAGGAAGTCCACCGAGACCCCGACCAGCTTCCCGCCGGTCTCCTGCACCCCGTCGGCGACCACCTTCATCAGCCCGCTCTCGGAGCCGCCCCAGACCAGGGTGTGCCCACCGCGGCCGATCAGCTCGGCGAATTCACGGGCGGGCACGGTATAGCGATCGTCGAGGTCGGCGGCGGAGAGGAACACGCAGATCTTCATGACTGCCACGGTAGAGCCCGCCACCGACAGTGCCGAATCCGGGGAAGAATCCGGCGAGCGGCGGGGCTGAACAGAACATGACTGCTACCCGAGGCCATCGCATCACCGTCGAGCCGGGCACCGAGCATGTGCGCGTGGTCCGTGACGGAGTGCTGCTCGCCGAGAGCCGCCGCCCGCTCGTGCTGCGCGAGACGGGCTGTCCGGTCCGCTACTACCTGCCGCCCGAGGACGTCCGCACCGAGCTGCTGACGGCGTCGCAGACGCATACCCACTGCCCGTTCAAGGGCGACGCCTCCTACTGGTCGCTGCCGGGAGCGGCCGACCTCGTGTGGGCGTACCCGGAGCCGAAGGCCGAAGTGGCCGCGATCAAGAACCACTTCTGCTTCTACGACACCGAGACGCTAACGGACTGACAGCCGGAACGGCGTCAACACCCTTCCCGAGCTGGGGAGAAGAGGAGCTTCAGAAAGTTTTCGCCGGGAACGATGAGTTTCCCGGGACGCGGCAGTCCACCTCCACATGGACAAGACCCTCTCCCGCGACGGCACTCCGATCGCCTACCGGCGCCGGGGCGAAGGACCGCCGTTGATCCTCGTGGGCGGGGCGCTGTGCACCGCGGAGACCGAGGCCCCGCTGGCGCGCCTCCTCGCGCCGCGCTTCGAGGTCGTCACGTACGACCGGCGCGGCCGGGGAGCCAGCGGGGAGGGGTCGCCCTATGCGGTGGAGCGCGAGATCGAGGACCTGGCCGCGCTCGCGGACGCGGTGGGCGGCCGGCCCTCGGTGTTCGGCGTCGGGGCCGGCGGTGCGCTGGCCCTGGAGGCGCAGGCCGCCGGGCTCCCGGCCGACCGGCTCGCGGTGTACGAGCCGCCGTACACCCCGGGCGCCGCGGGCCTGCTGTTCAAGGCCGACTGCACGGCCCGGCTGCACCGGCTGCTGTCCGCCGGGGACCGGGGCGGGGCGGTGGAGCTGTTCCTGACCGTGACGGGGGTCGCGGCAGACATGATCTCCAGGATGCGGAAGGCGCCGCTCTGGCGGAGGCTGGAATCCGTGGCACACACGCTCGCCTACGACGACGCGGTGCTGGGCGACGGCGCGGTTCCGGCCGAGCGGTTCGCCTCCGTGACGGCGCGGACCCTGGTGGTCTGCGGCGGCTTCAGCCAGGCGTCCGCCCGGACGTCGACCCGTCTGCTGGCGGACGCCCTCCCCGGGGGCCGGCACCGCACGCTCACGGGCCAGACGCGGGAGCTGGCGCCCCAGGTGATCGCTCCGGTCCTGGCGGAGTTCTTCGCCCGGGACGCGTACGCACGGCAGGCGTCCTGACACCGCGGGAACGTATGGGCGGGCCGGGGGTCGGAGCACCCCGCGCGGCCACGCCCGTACAGGGGTCGGGCGTTCCCGCGCGGGGCCTTGACGGACCGGCCGGCGCCTCAGCCGGCCGGGGCCGTCTCCCGTCGTTCCGTCGTCGCGATCGTCGCCGAGCCGACCACGCGCGTCCCGTCGTACAGCACGACCGCCTGGCCGGGGGCCACGCCCCGTACCGGCTCGGTGAACGTGACGTGGAGCGTCCCGTCGACCAGTTCGGCGCTGACCTCGCTCTCGCCGCCGTGGGCGCGGAGCTGGGCGGTGTAGGTGCCCGGACCGGAGGGCGGTGTGCCGCACCAGCGGGGCCTGATCGCGGTGAGGGCGCTCACGTCGAGGGCCTCGACGGGGCCGACGGTCACCGTGTTGTTCACCGGGGAGATGTCCAGGACGTAGCGGGGCTTGCCGTCGGCGGCCGGGTGGCCGATGCGCAGGCCCTTGCGCTGGCCGATGGTGAAGCCGAAGGCGCCCTCGTGGGTGCCGACCTTCGTACCGGACTCGTCGAGGATGTCGCCCTCCGCCTTGCCGCCGAGGCGGTCCGCCAGGAAGCCCTGGGTGTCGCCGTCGGCGATGAAGCAGATGTCGTGGCTGTCGGGCTTCTTGGCCACGGCGAGACCGCGGCGCTCGGCCTCGGCCCGGATCTCGTCCTTGGTGGTGAGGGTGTCGCCGAGCGGGAACATCGCGTGGGCGAGCTGGCGCTCGTCCAGGACGCCCAGCACGTAGCTCTGGTCCTTGGCCATGTCGCAGGCGCGGTGCAGCTCGCGGCTGCCGTCCTCGGCGAGGACGACGGTGGCGTAGTGGCCGGTGCACACCGCGTCGAAGCCGAGCGCCAGTGCCTTGTCGAGCAGCGCCGCGAACTTGATCTTCTCGTTGCAGCGCAGACACGGGTTGGGCGTGCGCCCCGCCTCGTACTCGGCGACGAAGTCCTCCACGACGTCCTCGCGGAAACGTTCCGCGAGGTCCCAGACGTAGAAGGGGATGCCGATGACGTCCGCGGCGCGGCGGGCGTCACGGGAGTCCTCGATGGTGCAACAGCCGCGGGCCCCGGTCCGGAAGGACTGCGGATTGGCCGACAGGGCGAGGTGCACACCGGTCACGTCGTGGCCTGCCTCGGCGGCGCGGGCCGCCGCGACGGCGGAGTCGACACCGCCGGACATGGCGGCGAGCACACGGAGGGGGCGCTGGGAAGTCTGAGTCATAGCTCCACCAGGGTACGGGGCGCCGGGAACCGAAAGCTCGCGGATATGCGTTGACGATCACATGGGGACCAAGGGGACGGCGGGCGCCAAGGGCACCGCGGGATCGGGGACCGGCAGCGGGATCAGCCGGCGCGCGGTGCTGATCGGCGGCGCCGTCACGGCGGTGGGCACGGCGACGCTGGCGCGGGACCGGCTGAAGCGCGCCTGGTGGCGGCTGCCCGGCGTGGAGAAGCCGCGCAAGCCGGGCGAGGTGGACTACGCCCGGGCCACCTGGACGGCGGCCTCGGAGGCGAACTGGCGGCGGGCGGACCGGCCCGACGACTACGACATCGACCGCGTGGTCATCCATGTCACACAGGGCAGCTTCACCAGCGCGGTCCGGGCCTTCCAGGACCCGGGGCACGAGGCGGCGGCGCACTACGTGGTGCGCAAGGACGGTCATGTGACGCAGATGATCCGCGAGCTGGACGTGGCGTTCCACGCGGGCAACCGCTCCTACAACGAACGCAGCGTGGGCATCGAGCACGAGGGCTTCGTGGAACGGCCGCAGGGCTTCACCGCCGCGATGTACGGGGCATCCGCCCGGCTCACCGCGGCGATATGCGCGCGGTACGACATCCCGGTGGACCGCGAGCACGTCATCGGGCACGTGGAGGTGCCGGGGGCCGACCACACGGACCCGGGGAAGGACTGGGACTGGGACCGCTACATGAAGCTGGTACGCGCGGCGAAGCCGTGAGCCGGCCGCCGGACCCGGTGACGGGGTGCGTGAGCCGAGCCCGGCCGGGCCGGCGAAGCGCGGATGCCGGGCCGGCCGACGAGGCCCGTCAGCTGAGCCCTGCCGTCCTCGCCCGCTCCACCGCCGGGCCGATCGCCCGTGCCACGTCCTCGACGTCCTGTTTGGTGCTGGTGTGGCCGAGCGAGAAGCGCAGGGTGCCGCGCGCCAGGTCGGGATCGGTGCCGGTGGCCAGCAGGACGTGGCTGGGCTGGGCGATCCCGGCCGTGCAGGCGGAGCCGGTGGAGCATTCGATGCCCTGGGCGTCCAGCAGGAGCAGGAGGGAGTCGCCCTCGCAGCCGGGGAAGGTGAAGTGCGCGTTGGCCGGCAGACGTCCGCCGGGTGCCGGGTCGCCGCCGAGAACGGCGTCGGGGACCTTCGCCAGGACGGCTGCCGCCAGCTCGTCGCGGAGGCCGCCGATCTCCCGGGCGAAGTCCTCGCGCCCGTCGGCGGCGAGCCGCCCCGCCACCGCGAAGGCGGCGACGCCGGCCACGTCCAGGGTGCCGGAGCGCACATGGCGTTCCTGCCCGCCGCCGTGCAGCACCGGTACGGGGGTGTACTCGCGGCCGAGCAGGAGCGCGCCGACGCCGAACGGGCCGCCGATCTTGTGCGCACTCACGGTCATCGCGGCCAGCCCGGAACGGGCGAAGTCGACTTCGAGCTGCCCGAAGGCCTGGACCGCGTCGGCATGCATGGGTACGTCGAACTCGCGGGCCACCGCTGCGAGTTCGCGTACCGGCATGACGGTGCCGATCTCGTTGTTCGCCCACATCACGGTGATCAGCGCGACATCGTCGGGGTTGCGGACCAGCGCCTCGCGCAGCACGTCGGGGTGGACGCGCCCGTAGCGGTCGACGGGGAGGTACTCGACGGTCGCCCCCTCGTGCTCGGCGAGCCAGTCGACGGCGTCGAGCACCGCGTGGTGCTCGACGGGGCTGGCCAGGACCCGGGTGCGACGGGGGTCGGCATCGCGGCGGGCCCAGTACAGGCCCTTCACCGCGAGGTTGTCCGACTCGGTGCCGCCGGAGGTGAGGACCACCTCGCTGGGGCGGGCGCCGAGGGCGTCGGCGAGGGTCTCTCTGGACTCCTCGACGGTACGGCGGGCCCGGCGCCCGGCGGCGTGGAGCGAGGAGGCGTTGCCGGTGACGGCGAGCTGCGCGGTCATCGCCGCGATCGCCTCCGGAAGCATCGGCGTGGTCGCGGCGTGGTCGAGGTAAGCCATGGTGGGCTCGATTCTACGAGCCCGCGGCGGGGCGCAGGGCGGGCGCATGCTCCCCCGGGGCCCGCGCGCCCCGAACGGGGCACCCCGACAGCCGCGATCCGGAGCACGGTCCGGCGGGGGCGGACCGCGGAGGGGCGCTCCGTCAGCCGCCGAAGTTCCAGGCGACGACACCGTTCCCGGTGACGAGGAAGGCGAGGATCACCAGGTCGGCGACGCCGAGGGCGAGCCCGAGCAGGGCGCGGCCGCGACGGGCGGTGGAGCGGGCCAGCGCGACGATCGCCATGACGATGGCCGCCGGGCCGAGCAGGATGTTCATCACCAGGAGGCCGACGAGACCGAGCACGAACGAGGCGACGGCGAGACCGTCCGCGTCACGGGTGGAGCGTCGCGGCGATGCGGGCGGGGTGGCGCCGGGGCCGCCGGGCACGGCCGGCTCCGCCGTGCCGGTCGCGGTGGCTTCGGAGCGACGGGTGAGTGCGGTGCGTGTCATCGTGCGGACTCCTTCGGAATCTGGATGCGCTGAGGTGGACAACCGGACTGCACGGAGGCCGGTCACTGCGAGCGGCGGCGTGTACCCACCCGTTCGCGCACGGCGAAGACGAGGAGCCAGCAGCCGATCAGGGCGCCGAGCGTCAGGGACAGCGCAAGCGGAATCTGGACCACGGCTCCCAGCACGATCCCCAGCAGGAGCACGGCGGCGATAAGAACGATCATGGTCAGCCCTTCCATGATTGAGAGTACGACTGTGCACTGACTTACCAGTCTAGACCCATCGCGGTTCAGCCAGGGGCTCGCAGGGCATTGACTCGCCGTCTCGACCCCCGCCCGGAAGCCGGCCGGCCGTCCGCACCGGCGGGGCCGCCTCATGCGGGTGCGGGAGCCTCCGGCCCACCTCTCCCCGCATCGGGCCTGGTGACGGGCGGGACGAGACCGACCCGTTGACAACGTACGACCAACGGAGCCCGCAACTCCGTTTGTGCGTACAGATGTTGCATTGACGCGATGCCCGAGCTCTTCATAACATCGCAACACCTGAAGCTGTGAATGACTGGATCTCGTCGGTAGCGAGACCCGTTGCCCGCCGTGGCACATCCCCATGCCGCCGCGTTGCTTCGCACCCCCACATGCTCCGCACGTCGCCATTGACCTGCAGCAACCGCACACCACGCCGCTCGGCGTGCGCGCCGAGGGAGCCGGATGAGTACCCGCACCGTCCAGCCATACCTGACACATGGCCAGAAACGCTTGTGGTTTCTGCACCAGATGGACCCCGACGACGCCTCGTACAACATTCCGCTCGTCCTGCGGCTGACCGGAGCGCTGTCCCCGCCGTCTCTGCGGGCCGCCTTCGACGCGTTGGTGGCGCGGCACGAGGCGCTGCGGAGCCGGTTCCCCGCCGAGGACGGCAACCCGGCCGTATCGGTGGCGGAACCGGGCCCGGTGCACATGGAGTTCCACGACCTGCGCGGCGACGGCGACCGGCTGGAGACGCTGATCGCCGAACGCACCAACCGTGCCTTCGATCTCGGGCGGGGGCCGCTGCTGCGCGTCTGCCTCTTCCGTACGGGCGACACCGAGCACGTCCTGTGCCTGGTCGTGCACCACATCGTCGCCGACGGCTGGTCGCTCAACATCCTGCGCGACGAACTCGCGGCCCACTACACCGCCCACCTGCGGGGCGAGGACGCGAACCTGCCCGCCCCGCCCGCGCAGCCGTCCGGTCAGGAGCGGGACGCCGACGAGGCGCAGGCGCGCGAAGCCCTCGCCTACTGGCGGGAACGCCTGGACGGGGCACCCGCCCTGGAACTGCCCCTCGACCGCCCGCGCCCCGAACGCCCCTCGCCCGACGGCGCCTTCCACACCCAGCTCATCGCCGGTGCCGGGCCCCTGGTCGACGCCCTGGCACGGGCCCGGCGCTGCACCCCGTTCATGGTGCTGCTCGCCGCCTACCAGGCGACCCTGTACCGCTGCACGGGACAGCACGACTTCTGCGTCGGTGTCCCCACGGCGGGCCGCTCGGGCCCCGACGAGGAACGGGCCATCGGCTACTTCTCGCGGACCCTGGTCCTGCGCTCCGACGTGTCCGGCGCGCCCACCTTCGCCGACCTGCTGCGCCGGGCCCGCTCCACGGTGTTCGGGGCGTTCGCCCACGAGCGCATCCCCTTCGAGGAACTGGCCGAATCCCTCCGGCTGAACCGGGATCCGGGGCGCTCGCCGCTGTTCCAGACGATGCTGACCGTCCACACCCAGGACCCCGGCCTGCTGCGCGACGCGTCGTTCGCCGGTCTCGGCTGCACCGAACTGGACCCGGGTATGCGGGCGTGCAAGTTCGACCTCACGCTGGACGTGCGCCGGGACGGCGAGGACGTGGTCGCCGTCTTCGGCTACCGCACGGACCTGCTCGACGGGGACCGGGTCGCCCGGCTGGGGCGCTGGTTCGAAACGCTGCTGCGTGCCGCGGCCGCCGGCCCGGACACGCCCGTCCACCTCCTGCCGCTGCTGGACGAGGCCGAGCGCGCCGCCCTGGAGACGGCCGGCCGGGGGCCGGACCTGCCCGACGGCCCGCCCACCGTGTACGACGCCATCGCCCGGACCGTGCGCGACCGGCCCGCCGGCGAGGCGCTGCGCGGGCGCGACACCTCGCTCTCGTACGCCGGCCTGTGGGACGCGGCGGGCAGGCTGGCCGCCCGGCTGGCGGCCGGCGGGGCGCGGCGCGGAGACACCGTCGGCGTGCTCCTGCCCCGCGGCCCGCAGGCCGTCGTGGCGATGCTCGCCGCCTGGCGGGCCGGCGCCGCCTACCTGCCGCTGGACCCCGACTACCCGCCCGCCCGGATCGCGTACATGGTCGCCGACAGCGGCGCGGGCACCGTCCTGACCTCCCGCCACGGCACACCACCCGAAGTCCCGGAAGGCGTGCGGACCTTGTGCGTCGACGAGAAGGACGCGGAGGGCGCCGAAGCGACGGGGACGTTTTCGACCGCCCCCCTCCCCGACGACCCGGCGTACCTCGTCTACACCTCCGGATCGACCGGCACGCCCAAGGGCGTCCTCGTCCCGCACCGGGCACTCGCCGAGCGGGTGCGCTGGATGGGCGAGGGGTACGGGATCACCGCCGAGGACCGGGTCCTGCACTGCGCCTCGCTGAGCTTCGACACGTGCGCGGAGGAACTGTTCCCCGCGCTGGCTGCCGGGGCCGCCCTCGTCGTGGCCGACGCCGGCGCCGCGCTGCCCGACCAGCTGGCCGAGGACTTCACCGCCGATGTCACGGTCATGGACCTGCCCACCCCGTACTGGCAGCACCTCGTCGGCGACCTCGACGTCATCGCCTGGCCGGAAGGGCTGAGGCTGCTGATCCTGGGCGCCGACCAGGTGCAGGCCGCCGCCGTGGCCGTCTGGCGCGAGCGGTTCGGCGACCGGGTACGGCTCGTCAACTCGTACGGCCCCACCGAGACCACCGTCATCGCCACGACCGCCGACCTCGGTGAGGCCGACACCCGCGCCCGCCCGCCCATCGGCACACCGATCGGCGGCGTCACCGCCACGGTCTGCGACGAGCACGGCGGACCGGTCCCGCCCGGCACCCCCGGTGAACTGCTCATCGGCGGTACGGGCGTGACCCTCGGCTACACCGGCCGGCCCGGAGCCACGGCACGCGCCTTCGTCCCCGACCCGTACGGCCCTGCGGGCTCCCGCCGCTACCGGAGCGGCGACCTCGTGCGCCGCCGGGCCGACGGCGCCCTGGAATTCCTCGGCCGACTGGACGGCCAGGTCAAGGTGCGCGGCTACCGGGTGGAGCCCGGCGAGGTCGAGAACGCGTTGCTGGCGCAGCCGGGCGTCGCCGAGGCGGTGGTCGTCGCCCGCCGCGACACCCTGGTGGGCTATGTGGTCGCCGCCGCCACGGAGCCGGCCGTCCCGGCGCTCGATCCGGCCGGTCTGCGGAGCGCCGTGGGAGCGCTCCTACCGGCCCATCTCGTGCCCGCCGCGGTCCTCGTCCTGGACCGGCTGCCGCTCACCCCGAACGGCAAGCTCGACCGGGCGGCCCTGCCCGCCCCCGACCGGCGCGCCGAGCTCGGCGCGGGCTACCTGACCCCTCGCACCGAGGCGGAGGAACTGGTCGCACAGATCTGGCGCGAGGTGCTGGACATCGACCGGGTCGGCGCCCTGGACGACTTCTTCGACCTGGGCGGACACTCCCTGCTCGCCACCCGGGTCATCGCCCGGGTCCGGGCCACCGCCGAGCTCACCGTGCCCCTGCGCACCCTCTTCACCCACCGCACGGTGGCGGAGTTCGCCGAGGCCGTGGAAACCGCCCTGATGGCCGAGATCGACGCCCTGTCGGACGAGGAGGCCGCCGCGCTCCTCACCGCGGACGGCGACGCCCTGGAAGGAACCCGTAAGCCGTCATGAGCGACACCACCACGTCCGCCGCCGGCCTCTCCGACGCCAAACGCGCCCTGCTCAGCCGCAGGCTGAACGCCGGCCGCGCCACCGCTTCCCGGCCCGCCGTGCCCCGGCGCCCCGACGGCGCCGTGCCGCCGCTCTCGTTCGCGCAGGAACGGCTCTGGTTCATGGAGCAGTTCGCGCCCGGCACCGCCGCGTACAACATTCCCGTCGCCCGCAGGCTGCTCGGCGACCTGGACCGGGAGGTGCTGGCACGCGCTCTGGACACCGTGGTCGCCCGGCACGAGACGCTGCGCTCCCGGTACCCGGTGACCGACGACGGCCGCCCGGTCCTGGAGATCGCCGAGCCCGCGCCCGCGCCGCTGCCCCTCGTGGAGGCGACGGACGAGGAGCACGCTGCCCGGCTCGTGGACGAGGCGGGGGCCCAGCCCTTCGACCTGGCCGCCGGGCCCCTGCTGCGCACCCTCCTGGTGCGCGTCGGCACACGCCACCACATCCTGCTGCTCGTCGTCCACCACAGCGTCAGCGACGGCTGGTCCAGCGAGATCCTGATCTCCGAGATCCTGCGCTGCTACGCGGGCCACCTGGAAGGCGACGCCCACGTACTGCCCGAGCTCCCGGTGCGGTACGGCGACTTCGCCCAGTGGCAGCGCGACCGGCTGAGCGACGACGCGCTGGGCGCCGAAGTCGCCTACTGGGCCGGGGAACTGGCCGGCGTGGAGCCCCTCGCCCTGCCCACCGCCCGGCCCCGCCCGGCCCGGCAGACCTTCGACGGGGCCGGCTACGGATTCCAGGTGGACCGCGCACTCCTCGACCGGCTCGCCACCCTCGGCAAGGCGCACGGGGCCACGATCCACATGGTGCTCCTCGCCGCCTTCCAGGAACTCCTGGCCCGGTTCAGCGGCCAGCGCGACTTCGCCGTCGGATCACCAGTCGCCGGCCGCCCCGAACCGGAACTCGAGGGCCTGGTCGGCATGTTCGTCAACGTCCTGGCGCTGCGCGCCCGGCTCGACGGCGACCCGACATTCGCCACCCTGCTGGAACGCACCCGCGAAACCTGTCTCGAGGCGTACGCCCACCAGGAGCTGCCGTTCGCACAGCTGGTCACCGAGCTGAACGTGGAGCGCGACGTCTCCCGCTCCCCGGTCTTCCAGGCAGTACTCGCCGTGCAGAACTACGCCACCGGCCGCCAGGACGGCGCCGGCCCGGGCCTGGACGTGGAGACCTACGGCCTGCGCGCCTCGGGCACTCGCTTCGACGTCGAACTCTTCCTGATGGAGTGGCCGGACGGGCTGCGCGGCGCCTTCAACTACAACACGGACCTGTTCGACGAGGCGGACATCCTCCGCCTCGCCGCCCATCTCGACCGGTTGCTGCACGCGGTGGCCGACCGCCCCGACGTGCCGCTGTCCGCGCTCGACCTGCTCTCCGCCGGTGAACGCGCCCTGGAGATCGATGACTTCAACGGAACGCAGGCGCCGACACCGGCCGACGCCACACTGGTCTCCCTCATCGACGAGCAGATCGCGCGCACGCCCGGTGCCACGGCCGTGACGGCCGACGACCGCAGCCTCACCTACGCCGAACTGGACGCCGCTGCCGACCGCGTCGCCGCCCGGCTCCTCGCGGCGGGCGCCGGCCCCGGCGACGTCGTGGCCGTCGGCGCGGAACGCTCCCTCGAACTCGTCGCCGCCCTCATCGCCGTACAGCGCACCGGCGCCTGCTACACGCCGCTCGACACCGAATACCCGGCCGACCGGCTCGCGTTCATGCTCGACGACAGCGGCGCGCGGGTGCTCCTCACCCAGCGCGGCGCCCCGGTTCCCGAAGGCTGCCGGGCCACCGTCCTGTATCTCGATGACGACGAGCTGCTCGACGGGAGCGCTCCCACACCTCGGAGCCCCGCACGGCCGACGCCCGACGACCCCGCCTACCTCATCTACACCTCCGGCTCCACCGGCCGCCCCAAGGGCGTGCCGAACACCCACCGCGCCATCGTCAACCGCCTGCTGTGGATGCAGCGGGCCTACCCCATCGGGCCGGACGACTCCGTACTCCAGAAGACTCCGGCAGGGTTCGACGTCTCCGTCTGGGAGTTCTTCTGGCCGCTGATCACCGGCGCCCGCATCGTGCTGGCCCGCCCCGGCGGCCAGAAGGACGCCGCCTACCTGCACGAACTCATCCGCTCCGCCCCCGTCACGGTCGCCCACTTCGTCCCCTCGATGCTGCCCCTCTTCCTCGCCGAGGAGGACGCCGGACGGTGCACGGCCCTGCGCCGCGTCGTCTGCAGCGGCGAGACGCTGCCGCCGGACACGGCGCGCGCGTTCCGGGAGGTGCTGCCGGGCTGCGCCCTGGCCAACCTGTACGGACCCACCGAGGCGGCGGTCGACGTGTCGGCGTGGGAGTGCGAGGCCCGGGCCGACGTGGTCCCGATCGGCTTCCCGGTCGACAACATCCGCCTCTATGTCCTGGACCGGGCGCTGCGGCCGGTCCCTCCGGGGGCACCCGGTGAGATCCACATCGCGGGGGCCGGGCTCGCCCTCGGCTACCACCGGCGCCCCGGACTGACCGCCCGCCAGTTCGTCCCCGACCCCTACGGCCCGCCCGGCTCGCGGCTCTACCGCACCGGCGACCTGGGCAGGCGTCGGCCCGACGGCGCCCTGGAACACCTCGGCCGCATCGACCAGCAGGTCAAACTGCGCGGCCTGCGTATCGAGCTCGGCGAGATCGAGTCGGCCCTGCGCGCCCTGCCGCCGGTCGCCGAGGCGGCCGTCGTCGTACGGGAGGACAGCCCGGGAGACAAGCGGCTCGCCGCCTACCTCGTCACCGCGGACCGGCAGCCGGCGCCCGATCCGCAGGAACTGCGCGCCGAGCTCAAGCGGGTACTGCCCGACCACATGGTGCCCGTCTCCTTCACCGCTCTGCCCGCCCTTCCCCTCACCCCCAACGGCAAGCTCGACCGGCGCGGCCTGCCCGCCCCGCAGATCCACCGGACGACCGGTGCGGCCAGTGCGCCCGAGACCCCTGCGGAGCGCGTACTCGCAGCGATATGGGGCGAGGTGCTCGGTCTCGACGAGGTCGGCGCGGAGGAGGACTTCTTCGACCTCGGCGGCCACTCGCTCCTCGCCACCCAGGTCGTCGCCCGCGCCCGCAAGCTGCTCCCCGAGGCGGGTGCCCGGCCGGTCAGCGTGATGGACCTGTTCACGTGCCGCACGGTCAGGGATCTGGCGGCGCTGGCGGACCTCCCGGAAGACGCCCGGGGGCCCCGCCGCCTGCTGCACCGCCTGACCCGCCCGGCCCCCGCCGGGCACCTGCGCGCCACCCTGGTCTGCGTCCCGTACGGCGGTGGCAGCGCGGTCGTGTACCAGCCCGTCGCCGACCTCCTGCCGGAGGGCTACGAGCTGTGGTCCGTGGCCATCCCGGGCCATGACGTCGGCGTGACCGAGGAGCACCTGCCCTTCGGGGAACTCGCGGAGAACCTGGCCGCCGAGATACGCGAACGGGTCCGGGGGCCGCTGATCGTGTACGGGCACTGCGGCGTCGGCACCGCGCTGGCCGTGGCGACCGCCCGTCTCCTGGAGGCTTCGGGACGCGAGCTCGAAGCGGTGTACGCGGGTGCGCAGTTCCCCTTCGCCAAGCCGCGCGGGCGGGTGCTCGGCGCCCTGTCCCAGGTGGCGTCCCTGGAGGCGCTGCTCGGCAACCGGGTGTACGTCAACTGGCTCACCGGTATGGGCGTCGACACCTCCCAGCTCGATCGCGAGCAGACCGCGTTCATCGTGGGGAACATGCGCCGCGACAGCCAGGCCGCCGAGGAGTACTTCACGAGGGCGATCGCCGATGTGGAGGCGGGGGCACCCCGGCTGCGGGCGCCGCTGGTGTCGCTCGTCGGCGACCGCGACCCGGCCGCCGACTTCTACCAGGAGCGCTACCGGGAGTGGCTGCTGCTCGCGGAGCGCTCGGCGGTCGCGGTGATCGACCAGGGCGGCCACTTCTTCGTGAAGTACCGGGCCGCCGAGGTCGCGGAAGCGGTGACGACGGTGCACGAGGCGGTCCGCCGGGGATCCACCGGCACCCTGTCCGCTCACTCCCCGGACGCGGCCTGGTGGTTCCACGCCGAGACCGGGCCGGCCGCCGGCGCGGAGGTAACAGCGGACCCGGCGGCGGGCGGCGCCGGGGACGGTGATGCCGCGGAGACCAAGGGTGCTCCCGCACCGGGTGCCGCGCGCTTCCTCGCCGTCGTGCTCGGGCAGCTGGGCTCGATCGTGGGCTCCGCGCTCACGGAGTTCGCCCTGCCCATCTGGATTCTGCTGGAGACCGGTTCACTCGCCCGGTTCGCGCTGTACTCGGTCGTGGCGATGCTGCCCGGCATCCTCGTCGGCCCGCTGGCCGGCGCGATCGTGGACCGGTTCGACCGGCGCAAGGTCATGCTCGCCGGCGACATCGCGGCGGGGCTCAGCCAGGTGGCCATGCTGTGCCTCCTGCTGGGCGGCGCACTGGACACCTGGTATCTGTACCTGCTGCTCGGCAGCCTCTCGGTGGCGCTCACCTTCCAGCGGCTGGCGTACAGCTCGGCCGTCCCGCAGCTCGTCCCCAAGCGCTACCTCGGCCACGCCAACGGAATCGTGCAACTCGCCTTCGGGGCGGCACAGTTCGTCGTACCCCTCATGGCGGTCGCGCTCATGGCCGGCATCGGTCTGCGCGGCATCCTGATTCTCGACATCGCGAGTTACGCGGTCGCGGTGGCCGTCCTGACGTGCGTCAGGTTCCCCCGGACCCTGCCGTGGAGCCGCCGGGAACCGGTCGTCCAGGAGATCAAGCAGGGCTTCGCCTACACCTGGCGGCACCGGGGATTCCGGTCGATGCTCCTGTGGTTCGCCGTGCTCAATCTCTTCCTGTCCCCGCTTTTCCTGCTGGTGACGCCCCTGGTGCTGTCCTTCGACACCCTGGACGGGGCGGCGGCGGTCGCCACGGCGGGCGGTGCCGGTGCCGTCGCGGGCGGGCTGATCATGGGGGTGTGGGGCGGGCCCCGCAGACGCCGGGTGCGCGGCATGCTGGCTCTGGCCGGGGTGTTCGCCCTGGCCGGTGCGGTGACCGGGCTGCGGGCCGATCTCTGGGTGATCGGCGCCGGCGTCTTCGGGATGTCCTGCGCCATCGGCCTGGTCAACGGGGTGTACTCGACGATCGTCCAGGTCAAGGTCCCGCAGCGCTTCCACGGCCGCGTCTTCGCCCTGAACACCATGGTGGCCTGGTCCACCCTCCCCATCGGCCAAGGGCTCGTCGCCCCCCTGGGCGCCCGCCTGTTCGACCCGTTGATGACGGAGGACGGGGCGCTGGCGGACAGCGTGGGCCGGGTGCTGGGAACGGGGCCGGGGCGAGGCATCGGGCTGATGTACCTGCTGTGCTGTGTGGCGATGCTGGCGCTGGTGGCCCTGGCGCTGCGGCTGCCGGTGCTCGCCCGCTTCGACCTCGATGTGCCGGACGCCGAGCCGGACGACCTCATCGGGCTCCGGGAACGCGCCGCCGCCCTCGCCGCGTCCGCGTCGCGCGCCGAACCCGTCCCCGCGGGAGCGGACCGGTGAGCCCCGCCGCGCCCCCGGGCTCCCTCATCGAGCTGCTGGAGCATCGCGCCGCCCTCCACCCGGACCGCGTCGCCCTGCGCAACGGGCCACGTCACCTGGACTTCGGCACCTGGCGCCTGCGTGCCGCCGCCCTCGCCCGCGGCCTGCTCGCCCGCGGTCTGCGCCCCGGCGACCCGGTGGGGCTGCGCTACGGCAGTACGGAGTGGACGGATTACGCGGTCGCGTACTGCGGGGTGCAGTGGGCGGGCGGCATCGCCGTACCCCTGTCCGACCGGCTGGCCCCGGCCACCGCGGCGCACATCCTGGCGGACAGCCGGACGGTCGGCGTCCTGCATGCCGAGGGCGGGCCACCGCCCCGGCTGCCCGCAGAGCTATGGCAGGCATCCGGAGAAGACCTCGAAACCGGGTCCGGGGCAGGCCTCCCCCTGCCCGACCCGTCCGCACCCGCGCAGTACCTCTACACCTCGGGAACCACGGGGCTGCCCAAGGGCGTCCGGGCCGCCCACGCGAACCTGGCCCACGGCTGCACCCTCGACGAACGCCGCAGGCCCCTGCGCCACTCACGCACATTCCTGCACAGCTTCCCGATCGGCACCAACGCCGGGCAGACCATGCTCGTGAACTGCCTGGACGCAGCGGCCACCGGCGTCGCCGCCCCGCAGTTCACCCCGCTGCGGTTCGCCCGGCTGATCGAGAAGCACGCCGTCGGCAGCGTGTTCCTGGTGCCCTCCACCGCCATCGAACTGCTCGCTTCCACCGCCCTCGCCCGCTGCGACCTCAGCACGGTCAAACTGGTCGGGTCGACCGCGGCGGCGCTCCCGCAGGCTGTCGCCCTACGGCTGTCGCAGGTGTTCTCCGGCGCACAGATCGTCAACTACTACACCTCGACCGAGGCCGCGCCCGCTCAGATCACCCTGCTCTACGACCCCGACCGCCCCGACTCACCCGGCCGCCCCGCCTCACTCGGCCAGTTGCGCGTCACCGGCTCCGACGGGCGCCCGGCCGCCACAGGCGAAGCCGGCGAGGTCTGGCTGCGCTCACCCACCGCACCCCGCTCCTACCTGGGCTCGCCCGACGCGGACGCCGGGGTCTTCCGGGGCAGCTGGGTGCGCATGGGGGACATCGGGCGGCTCGACGAGGACGGCTACCTCCACCTGCTCGACCGGGAGCGCGACGTCATCAAGTCCGGGGCCCACAAGGTGTCCACGATCCAGGTCGAGAACGCGCTGCACGCCCACCCGGACATCGCCGACGCCGCCGCCTTCGGCATCCCGCACCCGGTGCTGGGCAGCGTGGTGGCAGCCGTCGTCGTGCCCCGGCACGACGAGCCGGACATCACCCGGCTGCGGGCCTTCCTGCTCGACCGGCTCGCCGCGCACGAGCTGCCGGCCCGCGTCCTCTTCCGCGCCACCCTGCCCCGCAACGAGGGCGGCAAGGTCCTCAAACGTGAACTGCACCGGCTCCTGGACGACGAGGCGACCTCATGACCCCTTCCACGACCTCCGCCGTACCCGCCCCGCTCGATCCGGCCCAGCACGGGCTCTGGGTCACCGAGCAGACCCTCGACACCGGCTCGGCGTACCACCTCAGCGTCGCCCTGCATGTCCAAGGGCCGCTGGAGACGGTGACCCTGGCGGCGGCCTGGGCCCGCTGTGTGCGGGAGGCCCCCCTGCTCGCCGCCCGGATCGACCCGGCGGGACCCGCCCTGGTCCCGGGCGAGGTGCCGCCGCTGCGGCTGGTCACCGCCGCCCCGGACGACCTCGGCAAACTCCGTGACGAGGAGACCGCCGCCCGGTTCGGCCCGGGTGGCCCCCTGGTCCGCCCCACGCTGTTCACCACCGCCCCGGACCGGCACCTGCTGCTCGTGGTCGCCCACCATCTCGTCTTCGACGGCGAGTCCAAGGACGTCCTCGTCTCGGGGCTGGGCCGCGCGTACCGGGCGGCGACGAGTGAGAGCGAACAGTCCGCTCCGGCCGGGGCGCCGGCACCCACGCCTCCCGCCCCCGCCGAGGCGGCCCTCGACGCCGCCACCCGCTTCTGGGCCGGCCGCTGGCGTGAGAGCTCCACCCCCGCGCTCCCCGGCCTCACCGCCCACCACGGGAACCCCGTCACCCCGGCCCCCGGCGTCGCCTGCGGCTTCCGGCGCGACGGGGAGTGGCACGCGCGCCTGGTGGCCGCCGCCGCGACGCTCGGCGTCACCCGGTTCGAGCTCCTGACGGCGGCCTGGCACGCGCTGTTGCTGCGTTACGGGAACGCCGGCCCTGCCACCGCGATCGAACTCTCCACCCGCGCACCCGGCGCGCCCCGGCAGGCCGGCCTGCACGTCAACGAACTGCCCCTGTTCACCGGCCCGCGGCCGGAGCTCTCCTTCGCGCAGTTCGCCCACGAGGTACGGGCCGAACTGCGCGCCCTCTACCGCCACCGCACCGTTTCCCTCAGCCGCGCGGTGCGCGGACTCACCCCGCGCACCGCACTGTGCCCGCTCTCCCTCAGCTACCGCCGCCGCGACGACTCCCGGCCCGTCGACTTCGGCCCCGCACTCGGCGTGCGCACCGAGTGGATCGGCTTCGCGCACACCGCCCGCAACATCGCCCACCTCCAGCTCGTCGACGCCGCCGACAGCCTCGAAGGCAGCCTCCAGTACCGCACCGCGGCCTTCGAGCCCGGCGCGCCCGCCCGCGTCCTGGACCACTTCCTCACCCTGCTCGACGGGGCCATGGCCGCCCCGGACACCGCCCTGGGCCGCCTGCCGGTCCTGCCACCGCGGGAGCGCGCCACCCTCCTGGCCGACACCACCCGCACCCCGGACAACGCCCGCACCACCCTGCCCGCGCTGTTCGCCGCCCAGGCCGCCGCCACCCCCGACACCGTCGCCGTCATCGAGGGCGACACCACCCTCACCTACGCGGAACTCGACGCGGCCGTACGCCGCCGCGCCCACCGGCTCCGCGGCCTGGGAGCCGGCCCCGGCACCCTGGTCGGCGTCGCCCTGCCCCGGTCAGCCGCCCAACTCGTCGCCGTACTCGGCACGCTCACCGCCGGGGCCGCCTACCTTCCGCTCGATCCCGACCATCCCGCGGAACGCCTGGCGTTCATCCGCGCCGACGCCGGGCTCACCCTGGAGACCGCCACCGATCCGGGGCCCGAGGACCTCGGCCTGCTGCCCGACGCCCCGCCTGCCCCGGCGCCGCCCGCCCTCACGGACCCCGCCTATGTGCTGTACACCTCCGGCTCCACCGGTGTACCCAAGGGCGTCGAGGTGTCACACGGCGCCCTCGCCAACCTCCTCGCGGCCCTGGGGGACACCACCGGCACGGGGCCCGGCAGCCGCTGGCTCGGGCTCACCTCCCTCTCCTTCGACATCTCCACCGTCGAACTCTTCCTCCCCCTGGTCACGGGAGGCACCGTCGTCCTCGTCCCCGAGGGCCGCCACCGAGACGGCTCGGTCCTCACCGCACTCGTCGAACGGCACCGCCTCACCCACGTACAGGCGACGCCGAGTGGCTGGCGAACCATGCTCGCCGCGGGGCTCCACGCGCCGGACCTCGTCGCCCTGACCGGAGGAGAGGCCCTGCCCGACGCCCTCTCCCGGGAACTGCGCACCGCCGTCGGCCGTCTGACCAACGTGTACGGGCCGACCGAGACGACGGTCTGGTCGACCGCCGCCGAGCTCGGACCCGAGGACACCGTCACCATCGGCCGCCCGCTGGCCAACACCCGTACCTACGTGCTGGACGCGCTCCTCCAGCCACTGCCTCGCGGACTGACCGGCGAGCTGTACATCGGGGGCGACGGCGTCGCCCACGGGTACCGGGGCCGGCCCGGACTCACCGCCTCCCGGTTCGTCCCGGACCCCTTCGGTCCGCCCGGTGCCCGCCTCTACCGCACGGGCGACCTCGCCCGGCTCACCGCCGACGGCCGGATCGCCTTCGCCGGCCGGTCCGACACCCAGGTGAAGGTGCGCGGGCACCGCATCGAGCTCGGCGAGATCGACGCCGCCCTCGGCGGCCACCCGCAGGTCGTGCAGGCGACGACGGTGCTGCGGGAGGGCCCGGACGGCGAGCCCGGCCGGCTGGTGGCCTACGTGGTCGCCGCCCCCGACCGCGTACCACCCACGCCCGAGGCACTGCGTGACCACCTGGCCCGGACCCTGCCCGCCGCGGCGCTGCCCGACGCGTACGTGACACTCGACGCGATGCCCCTGACCCCCAACGGCAAACTCGACCGCGCCGCCCTGCCCGAACCGCCGCGCCCGATGCCCGCCCCTGCCGGAGCCCACCCCGCCGAAAGCGGCGACCGGAGCATCACCGCCACGGTCCTGGCCATCTGGCGCGAGGTGCTCGACCTCGACGACCTCGGCCCCGACGAGGACCTGTTCGACCTCGGCGGCCACTCCCTGACGATCACCTCCATCGCGGGCCGGATCCGCAAGGAGTACGGGGTCTCCGTCCCCTTCGACGTCTTCTTCGACAGCCCCACCGTCCACGGCGTCGCCGCCTGCGTCGCCGAACTCATCGAGGAGAACCAGTGAACGCACCCGCAAGCCGCTACCTGGTAGCGGTCAACGACGAGGAACAGCACGCCCTGTGGCCTGCGGGCACCCCGTTGCCCGCAGGCTGGCGGCCGGAGGGTTTCATCGGCACCGAGGACGAGTGCGTGGCCCATGTCGACCAGGTGTGGCCCGACATCAGGCCCCTCAGCCTGCGCCGCAGACTGGCCGGGAAGGAAGGCAGTTGAGCACCGCACAGGAGCCGGCCACGGGGATCCGCGCACGGCTGGCCGGCCTGATCAGCGACGCCATGGACGGGCAGATCGCCGCCGCCGAGATCCTCACCGGCCGGGGAACCCTCACCGAACTGGGCGTCACCTCCCTGGCTCTGCTCCGGCTCGCCGACAACCTGGAGGAGGAGTACGGCATCGAACTCGACCTCGCGGACCCGGCGTTCTACCAGGAGAGCGTCGACAGCCTGGCGGCCCGGCTGGGCGGCCACGAGGGCCGGGAACCCCATGGGTGACCTGGCCACGGCCCGTACCGTGCACGTGCCCTTCACGGGGATCAGGGCGGGCACCGCACCTCTCACCTGGGGCCAGCGGGCGATCTGGAACGCGGTCCTGCGCACGGCGCCGAACGACATCTACTTCAACATCGGACGCCTCCTCCCGCTCGGAGAGCGCGGACGGGTGACGGACCTGCCCCGGCTCACCACCGCGCTGGCCGGCCTGCTGGAACGCCACGAGGCGTTGCGCACCCGGCTGTACGGCTCCGAGGACGGCGACCCCGGCCAGTCGCTCGCGGCCTCCGGCTCCCTGCCGGTCACCGTGGTGGAGGAGGCCGACCCCGCACGGTCCGAGGCCACCGCACGCGCCCTGCTCGACGAGTTGACGGCCACCCGCTTCGACTACGCGGCGGAGTGGCCGCTGCGCGTCGGCGCCGTCTGTCACCGGGGACAGGTGACGCATGCCGCGCTGGTGCTCTGCCATCTGGCGGCCGACGGCCACGCCGCCGAACAGGTGGTACGTGACCTGAGGCTGCTGGTGAGACGGGGATCGGCCGGGCGGGCACCGCGCACCACACCCCTCGACCTCGCCCGCGACCAGCACGGACCGGCCGGTGTGCGCCGCAGCGAGCGGGCCCTCGCCCACTGGGAGGGCTTCTACCGGACCATGCCGCCCACGATGTTCCCCCGGCAGGCCGCCGCACCCCGCACGCCCCGCTTCTGGAGCGGCCGGCTGGTCTCCGAGGCGCTGATGAAGGCGACCGACGTCCTGGCGGCCGCGCACCGGATCAGTGGGTCGACGGTCCTGATGACCGCCCTGGCCGCCCTGGTCGCCGCCGAGGGCGGACACACCGCGGCGGCGATGATGCCCATCGTGGCCAACCGTGCGTCCGAGGACCGGCGGGACCTGGTGGCGATGCTCTCCCAGGACGCACCGTTCCTGCTCGACACGACCGGCGCCGAACGCTTCACGGACCTGCTCCCGGTCGCGTGGCGCGCGGCCATGGCGGGCTACCGGGCGGCGTCCTACGATCCGGTCGCCTGGGAGGCCCTGCGTGAACGGATCGGCAGGGAGCGCGGCACGCCGGTGCACCCGTACTGCTGCTACAACGACCAGCGCTTCTTCGTACGCCCGCCGGACGAAGGACCGCCGCCGGACCCCGCGGAACTGTGCGCGGCGCGGGCCCGAACGGAGTTCGGGTTCCCCGCCACCGAGGACAAACTGGGCTGCCGGTACTGCGTCCACGTCACCGAGGAGCGGGGCGTCCTCGCCGTCATGCTCACCGCCGACACGGCCTACCTGCCACCGCCCAGGATCAGGGCGCACCTGTGGGCGCTGGAGGAGATGGTCGTCGCGTCGGCGTGCGGCGAGGCCCCGGCGCTGGCCGGCCTGCCCGCGCTGCTGGAGCGCGGCGAGGCCGCCGCCTGACGGGCCGGCGTCAGGTCACGTCAAGGCCCGTCCCGGCAGCTTTCCGCGTCGACGCCCAGCGGAACGTCGGGTGGAGTCCGGCGTGGAGTTTCAGCCCGGTGCGGGCCGTCGTCGCGGCGACGGCCCGCACGATGACCTCGCGGCTCCGCATGCCGCTTCCCCGCCCCGGAGAACAGTTGTTTACTGAATGGCATGAGTCACACCGCCGGCATCCGCCAGAGCCAGAAGCTGAAGACGCGCCAGGCCTTGCTGGACGCCGCTCTCGGCCTGCTGGAGCACCAGAGCCTGAGCAGCCTGGGTCTGCGCGAGGTGACGCGGGCCGTGGGCATCACCCCCACGGCCTTCTACCGGCACTTCGACGGCATCCCCGCGCTCGGCGTGGCCCTGGTCGAGCAGACGCTGGGCAGCCTGCACGGAATGATCGGCGCGATCCTCGCCGAGACCGGTGACAGCGAGGTCCGGCTGGACCGCAGCGTCGACCTGATAACGCGCCATGTCCGGGAGCAGCCCGCGCACTTCCGCTTCATCGCCCGCGAGCAGCACGGCGGGGTCGGCCCGGTCCGCGAGGCCATCGCGGCGCAGCTCCGGCTGTTCGCCGAGGAGGTGGCGGCGGCGCTCGCGGACGAACCCGGGTCACGTGGCTGGGACGAGGAGGATCTGCTGATGCTGGGCGGCCTCTACGTCGACCACATGGTGATCACCGCGTCGGCGATGCTGGACGCCGGCCCGGAGGGCGACACGCAGGTGGCCAGGACCGCCCGGCGCCGCCTGCGGCTGGTCACCCTCGGCCGCCTGCACTGGCTGGACGGACCCGCGCCGGACACCGGCTCCTGATGCACGCCCCCCGTGCCGAGCACGTACGGACGTCGGCCGCGATCGGCCCCGCGCGTACGGACGTCAGCCGCGCGGAGCCCGGGCGAGCTGGCGGGACTGCGCGACCAGCCGGTCCGCGCTGTCCCAGACCTCCGCGTCCTCCTCCAGGAAGCCGCCCGCAAGGTTGCGGGTGGTGATGGAGACGCGCAGGGGGCCCGGGGCGGGGCGGCAGCGGATGTGTGTGGTGAGCTCGATGGTCGGGGTCCAGCCCTTGAGCCCGAGCTCGAACGAGGTCGGCGGCAGTGCGTCGACGGTGAGGAGCAGCGAGAGCGGGTCGGCGTCGCGGCCGTCCGCGAGCCCGAACCAGCCGCGCATCTCGCCCTTGCCGGACGGCTGCCCGACGGCCCAGCCCAGGGTGGCGGGGTCGAGCTTGATGTCGAGCCGCTCGGTGATGGCGGAGCTGCCGGGGATCGGGGCCGGGCCGTCGCCCGGGCCCAGGCACTGCTCGCGGGGCGGGATGGCCGGCGGCTCGGCCGCTGTGCGGACGTCGTCGCTCAGGGCATCCAGGTCGCCGTAGGTGGCGATGACCCGGATGCGCTCGACCTCCGTGCCGTCCTCGGCGTACTGGAAGAGGGACGCCTGACCGGTGGAGAGGGTGCGTCCGGTGCGGACGGTCTGGGTACGGATCACGGCCGGGCCGGGGACGGACGCGGTGAGGTAGTGCGCCGAGACCGAGAAGGGGTCCGCGTGCGGCAGGGCCTCGCCCAGTGCGCGGCCGAGCATGGCCAGCAGGTAGCCGCCGTTGACGGCGTGGATGATCGTCCAGCCCGCGGAGAGCTCGGCGTCGTAGACGCCTTCCTCGCGGAGGGTGACGGCGGTGTCCCGGTCGAACTCGCTGTCACCGATGGATGCCTGCGCGGTCGGTGCCGCCTGCGTCGCTGCCTGTGCCATGCACGCACCGTACACCGATCCCATTACTGAGCGGTAGCTTTTTTAGTAGAGGAGAGCTTTCGGCTGAGGAGAGCTGGGGGATTCGGACCCCCTACGCCTCGTCCGCCGTCGCCGAGCGCCGGTTGTAGGCGCGCGGGGCACGCCAGTGGAAGCGCAGCGCCAGGATCCGCAGAACGAAAGCCGTGATCACCGCACAGCCGCTCGTGAAGGCGTTCAGCGCGTCGAAGCGGATGCACAGCACGATCATGGCCGCCCCGACGATGGCGGGAACCGCGTACAGATCGCGGTCCCAGCGCAGCAGCGACGGCACCTCGTTGGCCAGCACGTCGCGCAGCACGCCGCCGCCCACCGCGGTGGCGAGTCCCAGCGCCGCCGACGCGGTGAGCCCGAGGCCGTAGTCGTACGCCTTGACCGTGCCCGTGACGCAGAAGAGCCCGAGACCGGCGGCGTCGAAAACCATGACGCCGGCCTGGATCCGTTCGACCTGCGGATGCAGGAAGAAGACCAGGCCGGCGGCGAGGAGCGGGGTGGTGAAGTACCCGAGGTCCGTGAAGGCGGCGGGCGGCACCGCGCCGATGATCAGGTCACGGAACAGCCCCCCGCCCAGCGCGGTCACCTCGGCGAGCACCGCGATGCCGAAGACATCGAAGTTCTTGCGTACGGCGAGCAGAGCGCCGGAGATCGCGAAGACGAAGATTCCGACGATGTCGAGCGCATGCTGGACGGAGGGCGTGAACAGTTCGTTGAGCACCGGGCAATTGTGCCGGTACTACTCCTTGGGATTGTCCCCCGAGGTCTCGGAGGCTTCCGAGGCGGTCTCGGCCACGGGCTCCGCGACCGGCTCCGCCACCTCCGCGGCCGGCTCGGCGGCCTCGACGGTCTCCGCGACCGCCTCTGCCTTCGTGACCAGCTCGACCGTCTCCCGGGCCCCGGCCAGCACCTGCTCCCCCGGCACCTGGTCCGGAGCGTTCTCCGGGTGGTGGCAGGCGACCTGGTGGCCGGTCTTCAGCGCGATGAGCGGCGGCTCCTGCGTCTTGCAGATCTCCGTCGCCTTCCAGCACCGGGTGTGGAACCGGCAGCCGCTGGGCGGCGAGATCGGCGAGGGCACGTCGCCCTTGAGCAGGATGCGCTCGCTCTTGGCCCCGCGCCGCCGCGGGTCCGGCACCGGCACCGCGGACATCAGGGCCTTGGTGTACGGGTGCATGGGCGCCGAGTACAGCGACTTGCGGTCGGCCAGCTCGACGATCTTGCCCAGGTACATGACCGCGATGCGGTCCGAGACGTGCCGGATGACCGAGAGGTCGTGCGCGATGATCACGTACGTGAGCCCGAGCTCGTCCTGCAGGTCGTCCAGCAGGTTGACCACCTGGGCCTGGATCGACACGTCCAGCGCCGAGACCGGCTCGTCCGCGACGACCAGCTTCGGGCGCAGGGCGAGCGCGCGGGCGATGCCGATGCGCTGGCGCTGACCGCCGGAGAACTCGTGCGGGTAGCGGTTGTAGTGCTCGGGACTGAGCCCGACCAGCGACAGCAGTTCCTGGACGTGATTCTTGAGACCGCCCTCGGGCTCGACGCCCTGGAGCTTGAACGGCGCGCTGACGATCGTGCCGATCGTGTGCCGCGGGTTCAGCGAGGAGTACGGGTCCTGGAAGATCATCTGGACGTCGCGGCGCATCGGCCGCAGCTTGCCCATGGACAGGTGCGTGATGTCCCGGCCCTCGAACTCGACCTTGCCGCCCGTCGGTTCGATCAGCCGGGTGATGAGCCGGCCCATCGTCGACTTGCCGCAGCCGGATTCGCCGACGACGCCCAGGGTCTCCCCCGGGTACACCTCGAAGTCGATGCCGTCGACCGCCTTGACCGCGGCGGTCTGCCGTCCCAGCAGCCCCTTGCGGATCGGGAAGTGCTTGACCAGGCCCTCGACCTTGAGCAGCGGCTCGCGCGAAGAGGTCGCCTGTTCCGGGATCTTCACGTCCTTCTCCAGCACCGGGGGATCCTTCTTCTCGCTCACGTCGCTCACCTCACTCGCCTCGCTCACAGCTTCGGCGCAATCTCTTCGGTCCAGATCCTGGTCCGCTCCTGCGGTGCCATGTGGCAGGCGGAGAAGTGGCCGTCGCCGACCAGTTCCAGTTCGGGACGCGTCGTGCGGGTGACGTTGTCCTTGGGGATGTCCGCGTACGGGCAGCGCGGGTTGAAGGCGCAGCCGGAGGGGACGTTGATCAGCGACGGGGGCTGGCCCTTGACGGGGATCAGCCGCTCGGTCTGCTCACGGTCGATGCGCGGCATCGAGGTGAGCAGGCCCCAGGTGTACGGGTGCTGGGCCTCGTAGAAGACCTTCTCAGCCGGGCCGCGCTCGATGCACCGGCCGCCGTACATCACCAGGAGTTCGTCGGCCATCTCGGCCACGACCCCGAGGTCGTGGGTGATCATGATGACGGCCGAGCCGAACTCCTTCTGCAGGTCCCGGATCAGGTCCAGGATCTGCGCCTGGACGGTGACGTCCAGGGCGGTGGTCGGCTCGTCGGCGATGAGCAGTTCCGGGTTGTTGACCAGGGCCATCGCGATCATGGCGCGCTGGCGCATACCGCCGGAGAACTCGTGCGGGTGGGAGTCGACCCGCTTGTGCGGCTCGGGGATGCCGACGCGGTCGAGCATCTCGATGGCACGGGTGCGGGCGGCCTTCTTGCTGACCTTGTTGTGGACCCGGTACGCCTCCACGATCTGCGCGCCGACCGAGAAGTACGGGTGCATCGCGGAGAGCGGATCCTGGAAGATCATCGCCATCTTGCGGCCGCGCAGCTCGCGCACCCGGGCGTCGGACGCGCCGAGCAGCTCCTCGCCGTCCAGCCAGACCTCGCCGGATATCCGGGCGTTGGGGGCGGTGCGGTGCAGCCCGAGCACGCCGAGCGAGGTGACGGACTTGCCGGAGCCGGACTCGCCCACGATGCCGAGGGTCTGTCCGGGCTTCACGTCAAAGCTGACCCCGTCGACCGACTTGACCAGGCCGTCATCGGTCTTGAAGTGGATGCGCAGATCCCGTACGGAGAGGAAGGCCTCGTCGGAACGCCGGCCGGCCACCGGCTCGCCCGGCGTCTCGGTCTTGGAAACCTCGGTCACGAGAGCCTCACCCTGGGGTCGATGGCGGCGTACACCAGATCCACCAGCAGATTGCATACGACGATGAAGAAGGCGGCGACGAGGGTCACGCCCATGACGATCGGAAGGTCGTTCTCCTGCACGCTCTTGATGGCGTACTGGCCGAGTCCGGGGAAGGAGAACACGGTCTCGGTGATCACGGCGCCTCCGACCAGCAGGCCGAAGTCCATGCCGAAGATGGTCACGATCGGGGTGAGCGCGGCCCGCAGACCGTGCTTGCCGATGACGCGGCTCTCCTTGAGGCCCTTGGCGCGGGCCGTACGGATGTAGTCCTCGCCCATCGTCTCCAGCATCCCGGCTCTGGTGATACGGGCGTAGAGCGCGGAGTAGAGGAAGGCCAGCGAACACCATGGAATCAGCATGTTCCACGCCCACTCCAGCGGATCTTCCGTGAAGGGGACGTAGTTGATGGCTTCCCAGATGGGCCACTGCACCGTCAGCACACCCAGCGCCAGCATGCCGGTGAAGAAGATCGGCAGGGAGACGCCGGCGAGCGCGACACCCATGAAGAAGCGGTCGAGGATCGAGCCCCGCTTCAGCGCGGAGACGACACCGATGGCCACACCGCTGATCAGCCAGATCACCGCGGCGCCGATGGCGAGCGAGAACGTGACCGGAATGCGCGCGGTCAGCTCGGGCCACACCTCGATGTGACGCTTGAAGGAGTAGCCGAAGCACGGCACACCGCAGTGGGTGGCCTCCGGGCCGAACTGGAAGTCGGCGCCGACGAACAGCTGCTTCAGGAAGTGCCAGTACTGGATGTACAGCGGCTGGTCGAGGCCGAGGTTCTGCTTGACCGCGAGGATGGACTGGGGATTGGCGTCCTTGCCCACGTACTGGGCCGCCAATTGGTCCATCGTCTGCCCGGCCAGTCGGGGGACGAGGAAGAAGATCGCGAAGGTGACTGCGCTGACGATCAACAGCAGCAGTACCGCGCCGAAGACGCGTCGGATGATGTACGCAGCCACAGCTATCCGGCGCCGGTACCAGCCCGCCGGGGGTTACCCATGCGTGCGGACACCGTGCCTTCACCTGCCTTTCGGGACAATTCTGAGGGAGTTCCGGTGGCCGCTCCCCGGGCCGCGTCGCGCGGCCCGGGGAGCGGGGCCGTTCCTACTACTTGGCGGAACCCATCAGCACGTAGTCGTACATGCCGAGGTAGGCCTGGGTGACCGTGACGTTCGTCGCGGACTCCGGGCGGAGCAGCAGGTTCTTGCGGTAGATCAGCGGCACGGCGGTGGCGCCTTCGGCGACCGCCTTGTCGATGTCGCCCCAGGCCTTCGCGCGGGCGACGTCATCGGTGGTGGCGATGCCGTCGTTGAGCATCTTGTTGATCTTCGGGTCGTTCAGTTCCTGGACGTTGTTACCACCGGACGGCTTGATGGCCGAGCCGTTGATGATCTGGTCCAGGAAGCCGAAGCCGGTCGGCCAGTCGGCACCCCAGGCGCTCATGATCATGCCGAGCTTGTTGGCGTGCACGTAGCTCGGGTTGCCCGCGAAGTTCTGGAAGTACTTGCCCGCCGGGAAGGTCTTGATCTCGGCGTTGACGCCGATCTTCTTCAGCGAGGCCTGCACCGCGGTGACCATGGCCATCTCGGCGGGGCGGTCGGAGCGGGCCGAGATCTTGGTGTCGAAGCCGTTCGGCTTGCCACACTGCTTCAGCTCGTCCTTGGCCTTCGCCTCGTCGCCCTTGTGGCCGGCGGACTCGTACAGGTCGAACTTCGAGTAGCCGTTGACCGTCGGGGGCAGCAGCGTCGTGGCGACGTCACCCTTCGGGTCGCCACCCTGCGCGGCCTGGACCGACGCCTTGTCGATGCCCCACTGCACGGCCTTGCGGCAGTGGATGTTGTCGAACGGCGCGACGTTGACGTTCAGACCGATGTACGAGGTGGCACCCGCGTACGAGTTGTCGGTCTGCTTCTTCAGGTCGGCCTTGGTGAGGACCTTCGGCTGGGTCGCCGGGGCGACACCGGTGCCGGCTCCGTCAACGGTGATGTTGTCGGAGAGCAGGTTGTTGTCGACCGTCTCCTGCTTCACCTTGAAGCGGATCGTCACCTTGTCCGGCAGGGCCGGGCGCAGCGTGTCCGTCTTCGGGTCCCAGTTCGTGTTGCGCACGAGGGTCGCGCCGCGGCCCTCGTCGTACGACTCGAACTTGTACGGGCCCGAGGACACGATGTTCTTGACGTAGTCGGCACCCTTGTCCTTCGCCGCCGGCACGGGGGCCGTCTGCGAGAAGGTCGCCAGGTAGTCGAAGTCCGCGAAGGCGTCCTTCAGCTTGAAGATGATCGTGGAGTCGTCCGGCGTCTCGATGGAGGCGATGCCGTCCGGGTTCTTGTCCTTGTACGGACCCTGGTACTTGTCGCCGCCGATGAGGTGGGCCTTGAAGTACGTCGGGCCGTTGGACAGGGCCTCCGGCGCGAAGTTGGAGCGCTCGATGGCGTACTTGACGTCCTTCGAGGTGATCGGGGTCCCGTCGTCGTACTTGAGACCCTTCTTCAGCGTGTACGTCCAGGTCTTCGCGTCCGGGCTCGCCTTGCCGAGGCTCTCGGCGAGGTCCGGGACGACCTCGAGGCCCTCCTTGCCGGCAGCCGGCTTGAAGGACGTCAGGGTCCGGCCGTACAGGCGGGAGAAGTTCTGCACCCAGCCGTAGTACGTGTTGCCGGGGTCGAGCGAGTCGGGCTCGTCGGACATCTCGTACGAGACGGTCCCGCCCTTCTTGTCCGACGGGTTGACGATGGACGTCAGTGCCGCGTCGGTCGCGCCCTTGCCGCCCTTGCCACCCTTGCCGCCCTTGGCGGCGCCGTCGTCGTCCCCGCCGCACGCGGAAGCTCCGAGCATCAGGACCACAGCTGTGGCGACCACCGCTGTCATTTTTCCGGTCTTCACGTGAGGAAATCCCCCTCATTCGATGGTTGCCGTGGCTTGTCGCACGACGTTGTGACGATCACCCGGGCACTACTTGCCACGAGGGTCGAGCGCATCACGCAGCCCGTCTCCCAGCAGGTTGAACGCCAGGACCGTGACGAAGATGGCCACGCCCGGCACGATCATGTACATCGGGTCGTTCTCGTAGAAGTCGATCGCGTTGGTGAGCATCCCGCCCCAGGAGGACTGCGGCGGCGCGATACCGACACCCAGGTAGCTGAGACCCGCCTCGAAGAGGATGTTCGAGGGGATGAGCAGCGTGGAGTAGACCAGGATGGGCGCCACCAGGTTCGGCAGCAGCTCCCGGAAGAGAATGAAAGGCCCGCGCGCACCCAACGACCGTGCGGCTTCGACGAATTCGCGGTTGCGCAGACTCATGGTCTGGGCACGGACGATGCGGCCCATGTACGGCCAGCTGAAGAAGCCGATCACGAAGATCAGTACGGCGATCCTCAGCGGCAGCCCCTCCAGGCCGAACGCGCCGTCCTGCAGCGCCGCCGAGATGGAGATCGCGAAGAGCAGCAGCGGGAACGCCAGGAAGGTGTCCATCATGCGGCTGATGACGGTGTCCACCCAGCCGCCGTAGAAGCCCGACACGACGCCGAAGAAGACGCCGATCACCACGGAGAGCAGAGTCGCTCCGACCGCGACGACCAGGGACACCCAGGAGCCCTCGATGACCCGCGTCATGATGTCGCGGCCGTACTGGGGCTCGACGCCGAGGGGGTGGCTCCAGCTGATGCCGCCCCAGTCGCCCTTGGGTGCGAGCAGCGCGGGGTCGATGAGGTCCTGGTGGAACTCGTTGGGGTCCAGGCCGAAGACGGCCTGGATCGGCTTGGAGAGTACGGCGAGCAGGATCAGCAGGATGACAACGATGCCGCCCGCTACCGCCACCTTGTCGCGCTTGAAGCGCGTCCAGGCGATCTGCCCGAGCGAACGGCCTTCGATCTGGCTCTGTTTGACTCCCGTGAGTACTGCCTCCGGCTGCGCCTCGGCAGCCGAACCGGTGGTCTCGATCGGTGCGGTCACAGTGCCTCTGACCCCTCCCGCCGGCGGTGGCCGGCCCCTACTCGCCGCGGTAACGGCCTGGCGCGTGTCAGCCGGGGTTCTTGATCCGGCTGAGGTGTTCGGTGCGATGAATACGTCCGTGAAGTGACCGCCGGTGCAACCTCGTACAAAGGGCGGACGATCCCCACTAGCCGGGAGTCTTCAACGCGATCGCGATCACCCGCCAGACCTGGCGGGGAATGTTTGCTCAACCGTGATGCGGTGAGTGAGCTTCCGTTATCCGGACAGCTTGATCGAGTGAGCGGACTACTCGGCCGCTAATCCACCAGAACGGACATGCCGCCCAACGGGCGCTATTGGGTGTTGATTTGGGTGACCGTCGCGGGCATCTTGTCCACCTGGGGGCCGTTTGTCCGTGAGCGGGACGGGCCCGAGCGGGCCTAGTAGGCGCGCGGGGCGGGACCGGGCGTCTGCGGGTAGCCGTAACCCGGAGCGACGACGGCACCACGGCCGTCCGGGGCGTGCGGCTCGCGGTCGTAGAACGGCCGCGCGTTGGCGCGCAGCCACATCGCGACGGGGTCGTACTCGTCGGCCATCGCGACCGTGGAGACCGGGAGTCCCTCCGGGACGGTGCCGATGGACTGCTGCATCATCGTCCGAACGGCGTCGACGGACGGCTTGCTCGTGTCGTACAGGTCGAGGCCGATGGCGAGATACGGGACGCCGAGCGCGGGCTGCACCCAGGCGCGGCGCAGCGAGCGGATCGCGGGGGTGCGGTGGGCGTTCTGCGTGAGCTGGGCGTAGAACTGCGGGATCTCGACGGCGGGGGCGCTGATCCGCAGCGGGCCCGCCGGCATCCGGTCCAGGCCGGTGGCGATCCGGCGCAGGTCCAGCCAGGGGATGCCCACGCCGCCGCCCCGCGCGTGCGGGTTCAGCCAGATGCCCCAGCGGTCGGGGAACAGGGCTCGGGCGATGTCGCGGCCGCCCACGACCTCGTGGTCCCGGTTCCAGCCGCTGGCGGAGAGCTCCTGGGCCGAGGTGACACACGGGGCGTAGCCGAGGCCGTCGACCTCCATGTTGCCGTACTGGGCCTCGGGTGAGCCGGCCCGGCCGTGCCAGAGGAGCATCCAGACCCGGTCGGCGGCCAGCGCCTGGAGGAGTGCCTCGTACGCGTCGTAGCGCCCGGGCGTCACTTGGCGCAGCATGTGCTCGACCTGCCCGGCCGCCGCGGTGCCTGACGCACTCACCCTGGGTCCCGCCCCTCTTCGATCCAACGTGTCGGCCGCCTGCCGCTCCCGGGGCTCCCGGGGGCGGCGCGGTGCCGGGCACCGCCATCAAACCAGCTTATGCGGCGGCCCTGACACCGACTTGACTCCGCGGCCCCGGGCCCTCGTGCGGCCGCTACTCGGCGGGGCGCTGGTAGAAGGGCCGCACCCGGGCGCGCATCCAGTCGGCGACCGGGTCCTGGGCGACGTCGAGCAGCACCAGGTTGACCGGCCACGGCACCTGGACCCGCCCCAGCGCCCGCCCGAGGGCGTCCATGGGCGCGTTGCGCCCGGCTCCGTCCCACGTGGAGAACTCGATGCCGACGAAGAGGACGGGGTCACCGCCCTCGATGCTGGCCAGGGCGCGGCGGGCGCTGAGCACGACGCCGCTCTCCTCGAACTCGCCGGCCGCGGCGGAGAGGAAGTCGACGGGCTCCTCCTGCCAGTCCGGCTCGTACAGCCGGACCCGGCCGCCGCTGGCCGGTCCGTCGAGCACGGTGCGCCCGGCCCGGCAGAGCTCGGCGACGGCGGGCGGCGGCAGCGGCATGCCGACCGCGCCGCCCGGGTTCACCGCGATCCCGAGCTGCGGCGGCAGGCCGCGGGCGAACTCGCGGGCGGGCGCCACGGTGAACGACATATGGGCGCCGACGCAGGTGAGGAACTGCTGTTCGGAGCTGAACACGGGGACGTACGGCGCGCCCTCGACGTCCAGCGTCGGCAGATCCAGGTCGGTGGCGTCCTGCGAGCCGCCGTTGGGCAGCGGCACCCAGAGGTGGCTGCGGCCGAGCACCTCCACCAGACGGCCGCCCGCCTCGGGGCTGCCGAGCGAGGCGCTCAGCACTTCTTCGAGCTCGTTGGCCGGCCATCCGCCCTGCGGATGGGTCCGGGCCGGTGCCGGAATGTCCACTGTCTCCCTCTCTCACCCCGTGTCGTGCAGCAAGAGGTTAACGCCGCGCCCCCGGATGCCCGCCGCCCGCACACCTGCTGTCCAGCCATCGGACAGGCCTCTTTCACGCCTCGCTCTGTGCGTCTGCGAAGGTGATCCGCTTCAGCAGGCCCGCCGCCTCCCGGTCCAGCAGCACCGCCGAGGCGCACCCGGGCGGCAGGAGGCCCGATTCGGTGTCCCGCAGGAGCCGGCCCACGGCCCTGCGGTGCCGGGCGAAGGCGTAGCCGGAGACTCCGCGCCCGCGCTCGCGCTGCCCCTCCCTCGCCGTCCGCGGGGTCACGTCGAGCAGCACGAGGTGCAGCGTCCGGCCGCGGCGCCGGGCGTCGCGGGCCAGCCAGCCGCGCACCCAGGACTGGGTGCCGCAGTCGTGGACGACGACGGAGGCGCCCGAGCGCAGCACCCGCCACAGTCCCCAGTAGTGGGCGACGCGGACGAGCGGGCGGTAGAGGGCGTACGGGAGTAAGCGGGGCAGCAGGGCCGCCCAGCGGTCCCTGGTGTCCTGGGAGTCGACGGCGTGGGCCGAGACGGCCCGCTGGATGAGTGTCGATTTGCCGCTGCCGGGCAGCCCGGAGACCACCACCACGTCGCCCGCCGCGAAGTGCAGGCTGCGCGGGCTGCGCCCGTCCCGCCTGCGCAGGTCCCGTACGACGGGCGCGTGCGGCCCCACCGCCTCCCTGGCCGGCACCCCCGACTGTGCGGGGAGTGCGCCGTGCGCGACCCCCGCGGTCGTCACGTACCGCTGCAACGTCATCGCCCTCCCCCTGTCGGCTGACCGGCACCTGCCCAAGAAGTGTAAAGAAAAGGTAATGCGGCACAACCGTCCGACCCGCCGGATCCCGCAGGAGACCGGGATCGGTACCGACCACCCACTCTCCCGCAATGCGTGCGATGATGACCCCCGTCAACTGCATAAAGGCCGCTCGAATCCGCGCGGGAGAGTCCCGGTCACCGTGCCGGGCGCCGAAGGAGCAAGATCCTCCCTTGAATCTCTCAGGCCCCGTACCGCGTGGATGAGGCAGATCTGAAAAGCGAGCCGCGCTGCGGCTCCACCCAAGGTGCAAGCCGAACCCCTCCGGGGCCTCTCGGCGAACCTCTCAGGTTCCGATGACAGATGGGGAGGGATCGTCCTCGTCGTCATGCCCTGGGAGCCTTATCCATGAGCACCGCCCCCCGCCTCACCGCCCTCGATGCCCTGCACCGCTCGCTGGGCGCGACCATGACCGACTTCGCGGGCTGGGACATGCCGCTGCGGTACGCCAGTGAGCGCGACGAGCACAACGCCGTACGCACGAAGGCCGGCCTGTTCGACCTGTCCCACATGGGCGAGATCACCGTCACCGGCCCCGAGGCCGTGGCGCTGCTGAACTTCGCGCTCGTCGGCAACATCGGCACCGTCTCCGTGGGCCGCGCCCGCTACACGATGATCTGTGCCGAGGACGGCGGCATCCTCGACGACCTGATCGTCTACCGCCTGGGCGAGACCGAGTACATGGTGGTCGCCAACGCGGGCAACGCGCAGATCGTGCTGGACGCGCTGACCGCCCGGGCCGAGGGCTTCGACGCCGAGGTCCGCGACGACCGTGACGCGTACGCGCTGATCGCCGTCCAGGGCCCCGAGTCCCCCGCCATCCTGGCCGCGGTCACCGACGCCGACCTGGACGGCCTGAAGTACTACGCCGGGCTGCCCGGCACGGTCGCCGGGGTTCCCGCGCTGATCGCCCGTACCGGCTACACCGGCGAGGACGGCTTCGAGCTGTTCGTCGCGCCCGAGCACGCCGAGCAGCTCTGGAAGGCGCTCACCGAGGCGGGCGCCTCCCGCGGCCTGATCCCGTGCGGGCTCTCCTGCCGCGACACGCTGCGCCTGGAGGCGGGTATGCCGCTGTACGGGCACGAGCTGACCACCGCGCTGACGCCGTTCGACGCCGGTCTGGGCCGGGTCGTGAAGTTCGAGAAGGAGGGCGACTTCGTGGGCCGCAAGGCCCTTCAGGCCGCCGCCGAGCGCGCCGAGACCGCTCCGCCCCGCAAGCTCGTCGGCCTGGTGGCCGAGGGGCGCCGGGTGCCGCGCGCCGGCTTCTCGGTCGTCGCCGGCGGCCAGGTCATCGGCGAGGTCACCTCGGGAGCGCCCTCGCCCACGCTCGGCAAGCCGATCGCCATGGCGTACGTCGACGCCGCCCACGCCACGCCCGGCACCGAGGGCGTCGCCGTGGACATCCGGGGCACCCACGAGCCGTACGAGGTCGTGGCGCTGCCGTTCTACAAGCGCCGCAAGTAGAACCTCGGGGCGCGACGGGCGCCTCGTACGTGACGCAGTCGCGTCTCACACCGTAAGACCACCGTTCATCAGCACTCCCCCGCGTACAGGAGAATTCAGGTCATGAGCAACCCCCAGCAGCTGCGGTACAGCAAGGAGCACGAGTGGCTGTCGGCCGTCGAGGACGGCGTGGCCACGATCGGCATCACGGAGCACGCGGCCAACGCGCTCGGTGACGTCGTCTACGTCCAGCTCCCCGAGGTCGGTGGCACGGTGACCGCGGGCGAGACCTGCGGCGAGCTGGAGTCGACCAAGTCGGTCAGCGACCTGTACTCGCCGGTGACGGGCGAGGTCACGGCCGCGAACCAGGACGTCGCGGACGACCCGTCGCTGGTGAACTCCGCTCCGTTCGAGGGCGGCTGGCTGTTCAAGGTACGCGTCGCGGAGGAGCCGAAGGACCTGCTCTCCGCCGACGAGTACACCGAGTTCTCCGGCAACTGAGACCCCAAGGGACCACCTGATGTCGCTTCTCAACTCCTCCCTCCACGAGCTGGACCCGGACGTCGCCGCCGCTGTCGACGCCGAGCTCCACCGTCAGCAGTCCACCCTCGAGATGATCGCCTCGGAGAACTTCGCTCCCGTCGCGGTCATGGAGGCGCAGGGCTCCGTCCTGACCAACAAGTACGCCGAGGGCTACCCCGGCCGTCGCTACTACGGCGGCTGCGAGCACGTCGACGTGGTCGAGCAGATCGCGATCGACCGCATCAAGGCGCTCTTCGGTGCCGAGGCCGCGAACGTGCAGCCGCACTCCGGTGCGCAGGCCAACGCCGCCGCGATGTTCGCGCTGCTGAAGCCGGGCGACACGATCATGGGCCTGAACCTGGCCCACGGCGGTCACCTGACCCACGGCATGAAGATCAACTTCTCCGGCAAGCTCTACAACGTGGTCCCGTACCACGTCGACGACACCGGCACCGTGGACATGGCCGAGGTCGAGCGCCTCGCCAAGGAGTCCAAGCCGCAGCTGATCGTGGCCGGCTGGTCCGCCTACCCGCGCCAGCTGGACTTCGCCGCCTTCCGCCGCATCGCGGACGAGGTCGGCGCGTACCTGATGGTCGACATGGCGCACTTCGCCGGTCTGGTCGCCGCGGGCCTGCACCCCAACCCGGTGCCGCACGCCCACGTCGTCACGACCACCACGCACAAGACCCTCGGCGGTCCGCGCGGCGGTGTGATCCTCTCCACGCAGGAGCTCGCCAAGAAGATCAACTCGGCGGTCTTCCCGGGTCAGCAGGGCGGCCCGCTGGAGCACGTGATCGCGGCCAAGGCGGTCTCGTTCAAGGTCGCGGCGACCGAGGAGTTCAAGGAGCGCCAGCAGCGCACCCTGGACGGCGCCCGCATCCTCGCCGAGCGCCTGGTCCAGCCGGACGTCACCGAGGTGGGCGTCTCCGTCCTGTCCGGCGGCACGGACGTGCACCTGGTCCTCGTGGACTTGCGCGACTCCGAGCTGGACGGCCGGCAGGCCGAGGACCGGCTCCACGAGCTGGGCATCACGGTCAACCGGAACGCCATTCCCAACGACCCGCGGCCGCCCATGGTGACCTCGGGCCTGCGGATCGGCACGCCGGCGCTCGCCACCCGCGGTTTCCAGGCGGCGGACTTCACCGAGGTCGCCGAGATCATCGCGTCGGCCCTCAAGCCGTCGTACGACGCGGACGACCTGAAGGCCCGCGTCATCGCGCTGGCCGACAAGTTCCCGCTGTACCCCGGTGTGAAGTAGTCGAACCGGCGCATTTGCACATTCGGGCGGGGCACCGCGCACACTGAACAGTGAGCGCGGTGCCCCACCTCTTGCCCCACGCTCCCTTGTCCCGCTCTTCGGGCCCACCCCGCCCGTACCGCACCACCCGGCAGACAACGGCGTCTACCAACCCTTAGGAGTCTCCCCGTGGCCATCTCGGTCTTCGACCTGTTCTCGATCGGCATCGGCCCGTCCAGCTCCCATACGGTCGGCCCCATGCGCGCCGCCCGTATGTTCGCGCGCCGGCTGAAGAACGAGGGCCTGCTCGCCCACACCGTCTCGATACGCGCCGAGCTCTTCGGCTCCCTCGGCGCCACCGGCCACGGCCACGGCACCCCCAAGGCCGTCCTGCTCGGCCTGGAGGGCGAGTCCCCCCGTACCGTCGACGTCGAAACGGCGGACGCCCGGGTCGACGCCATCCGGAGCACCGGCCGGATCAATCTCCTCGGCATGCACGAGATCGCCTTCGACGCCGACAAGCAGCTGGTCCTGCACCGCCGCAAGAGGCTTCCGTACCACGCCAACGGCATGACCGTCTTCGCGTACGACCACGAGGGCGCCCCGCTGCTGGAGAAGACCTACTACTCGGTCGGCGGCGGCTTCGTCGTCGACGAGGACGCCGTCGGCGAGGACCGGATCGTCCCCGACGACACGGTCCTCAAGCACCCCTTCCGCACCGGCGACGAGTTGCTGCGCCTCGCCCGCGACACTGGTCTGTCGATCTCCTCCCTGATGCTGGAGAACGAGCGCGCCTGGCGCACGGAGGACGAGATCCGCTCCGGCCTGCTGGACATCTGGCGCGCCATGCAGGCCTGCGTCTCGCGCGGCATGGCCCGCGAGGGCATCCTGCCCGGCGGCCTCAAGGTCCGCCGCCGCGCGGCGAACACTGCCCGCCAGCTGCGCGCCGAGGGCGACCCGCAGACCCACGCGATGGAGTGGATCACCCTCTACGCGATGGCGGTCAACGAGGAGAACGCCGCGGGCGGCCGTGTCGTCACCGCACCGACCAACGGCGCGGCCGGCATCATCCCGGCGGTGCTGCACTACTACATGAACTTCGCGGCCGGCGGCGCCACCGAAGCGGAGAAGGACGACAGCATCGTCCGCTTCCTCCTGGCGGCCGGCGCCATCGGCATGCTGTTCAAGGAGAACGCCTCCATCTCCGGCGCCGAGGTCGGCTGCCAGGGCGAGGTCGGCTCCGCCTGCTCCATGGCCGCGGGCGCCCTCGCCGAGGTCCTGGGCGGCACCCCGGAACAGGTCGAGAACGCCGCCGAGATCGGCATGGAGCACAACCTGGGCCTGACCTGCGACCCGGTCGGCGGCCTCGTCCAGATCCCGTGCATCGAGCGCAACGGCATGGCGGCCGTGAAGGCGGTCACCGCGGCGAAGATGGCGCTGCGCGGCGACGGCAGCCACAAGGTCTCCCTCGACAAGGTCATCAAGACCATGAAGGAGACGGGCGCCGACATGAGCGTCAAGTACAAGGAGACGGCGCGGGGCGGGCTCGCGGTGAACATCATCGAGTGCTGAGGGAACAGGCCCCGAACAGGCCGTTCGCATCGTTCAGCACGGTCGGGGCCTTCCCTGCCCACGCAACGGAAAGTCCCTAAAAGGTCCCCGGGGCAGACGTGAAAGTCCCTGAAACGGGGTGCGAACCGCAGGTGGAGCGCCTGCGGGATGGCCGGCGTTCCGGTTACGGTTGCGCCATGGTGACAGCGGAGGACGTACGAAGACTCGCGCGGGCCCTGCCCCGTACGAGCGAGCATCTGATCCGGGACCACGTGAAGTTCCGTATCGGCAGCATCGTCTATCTTGCGCTGTCACCCGACGAGAGCGTGCTCGGCTTCGCCTTCCCCAAGGAAGAGCGGGCCGCGCTGGTGAAAGCCGAGCCGGAGAAGTTCTCCCTCCCCGGCACGTCGGACATGCGCTACCACTGGGTGCATGCACGGATGGCCGCCCTCGACGAAGTCGAGCTGTCCGAACTGGTCAACGAGGCCTGGCGGATGTGCGTGCCGAAACGTCTCGCCCGCGAGCAGCTGGGCACACCTGACGAGCCGCTGCCGCCGGCCCCAGGGCTTGCCCAACTGCGGGCCGCGGCCGAGGTGTTCAACAGCTTCCCCGGGGTCGACCGCAGTTGGCTGAAGCTGCGGTCGGAGACAACACCCGGGCTCGACCTGGCCGATCCTGCTCATCGCACGGCGATGCATCGCTGGCTCAATTCCTGGGGTTGCCGGATCCGTTATGCGAGGGACGGCGAGACCGATCTGCTCGGCGAAGGCCTCGCGGCCTGGTGGGTCAGGCATGCCCCCCTGCCTGATGCCGCGCTGGCCGAGTTGAAGGACCCGGCGATCGGAAAGATGGTGGCGGCGTACGAGGAGCTGGCCGCACTTCGGATCGGCGGCCGCACTCTGGGTCCGACCGCGGCCGCCAAGGCGCTTTTCGCCCTGCGCCCCCAGACGGCAATGCCCTGGGACGCGGCGATTGCCACCGAGTTGTACGGCACCCGGGACGCCACCGCGTTCGCCCGGCATCTGCGCATGGGCCGGGCATGGGCACGGTCAACGCTGGCGGAGAGCGGGCTGGACGAGGAAGGGGTGGTGGCGGAGCTGGGAAGGCCCGAGGTTCCGCTGGCCAAGGTCCTCGATGAATATCTGTATGTGGTGATCACCCATCAAGGATGAGCAGCGGATCTCCGGGGCAGTCCCATGCACGCGAAGGAACAGGCGCTGCGACTGCGGAAACTGATTGCGGCGGGCGTGCTGGTGCTGCCCAAGGCCTGGGACGCGGGTAGCGCGGCAGGGCGATGCGTCCGGCGAACAGGCCCCTCTCTGAACGGGCTGCTCGGCGACTGACGACGAGAGCATCACGACCGTGCCGGCCGCACCGCCCGGTGGCGCGGTCCGGCCGGCAAGACTGCATCGGAACCAACTCCATTGAGCGCTGACCCCCGTTGGCGGGGCTCCGGTGTAGCCGGAGCCCCGCGCTCGGGTCAGCTGGTGGGGAAGTTGTCCGAGGTGCTGATGCGGCTCTTGATCAGCGTCCCCGACTCGGTCAGCACACCACTGCTGCTGTAGTCGCTGCCGTCACAGGTACCGGGCCGGAACGCGGCGCTGCTTTCGTTGGCGTCGGAGTAGGTCCAGTTCGCGTAGCCGATCTTCAGCTGGTCCAGCAGGTCCAGCCAGGCCGTGGTGCTCGCCCGGTCCATCGATCCGCCACCGGTGGCGCTCACCGTGCCGAACTCCGTCACGAACAGCGGCAGCCGGGAGGCCGCCCGGCTCACCGCGGCGCGGTAGTTGTCCTTGTGGCTAGCGGCATAGAAGTGGAACGCGTACATGATGTTGGTCGCGTTGACGGGGCTGTTGATGATCTCGCTCTCGCTGGAGCCGTCCGAGACCCCGAGCGAGGACCAGCCGCGGGTGCCGACGATGACCACCGCGTCCGGGTCGTTGGCGCGGATCACCGGGATGACCTGTTCGGCGTAGCTCTTGATGGCCGCCCAGCTCACACCGTTGGGCTCGTTGGCGATCTCGTAGATCACGTTCTTCTTGCCGGCGTTGCGGGCCGCGACGGACGCGAAGAACGTCTTCGCGCGGTCGAGGTTGAAGTTCGGGTCACCCGGCGTCAGGGTGTGGAAATCGATGATCGCGTACATGCCGCGTGCCTCGGCCATGTCGACGAGGCCGTTCACACGGCTGGTGAAGCCCGCCGGGTCGGTCTCGTACCCGCTCTCCTGCACGTACATGGCGACCCGCAGCAGGTCGGCCTTCCAGTTGTTCGCCAGCGCGTCGAGGGAGGCACCGTTGTAGCACTTGCTGAACCACTGGATGCCGTGCGTGCTCATTCCGCGCAGCTGTACGGGTCGGTTGTACTGGTTGCACAGGTTCACCCCGCACACGTGAAGCTGCCCGTTGACGCCCACGGGCGTGCCGGTGGTGCCGCCGCCGCCCGGGTCGGGGGGCGTGGTGCCGTCGACGGTGCCCGTGCAGGCGACGCCGTTGAGCGTGAACGCCGTGGGCTTCGGGTTGGCGCCCGTGAAGGAACCGACCATGCCCAGGTCGGCCGCCGCGCCGGTGGCCAGCGTGCGGTTCCAGTCGAGGCCGACGGCGCTGACCGTCGAACCGGACTGCGACCAGGTGGCGTTCCAGCCCTGGACAAGCTTCTGCCCCGCGTCCGGCAGGGCGATCTTGAGCGTCCAACCGTTGACGGAGTCACCCAGATTGGTGACCTTGACTCCGGCCTGGAAGCCGCCCTGCCACTGGCTGGTCACCGTGAAGTCGACCTTGCATCCCGTGGCGGCCATCGCCGGAGGGCTGAACAGGGCCGTGAGGCCCAGGATCGTCGCGCAGGTCGCCAGTAGAGCCAATAGGCGTTTCACAGCATTCCTCCATGGATGAAAAATGGGAATACGCGATGGGAGCGCTCCCGAAGCCGTTGGCACGAAAGGGGCCGTGTCCTGCCTGGTGAAGCGGGACCGACATCGGCGCGATCCGGTGTCAGGGTTGGCCGATTGGGCACCACCGAGATGGGAGCGCTCCCAATTTGGGGGTCGGGCGACGCGCCGTCAAGCCGTTCGACAGGATTCGCCCGGGGAGCCGGCCCGGGGCCCCGGCACCCGCCGGGCCGTAGGATCGGGTCCTCATGGGGGTGGGAACATGCTGAAGCGGGGTTCCGGCACACCGACGCTGGAGGAAGTGGCGGCCCTTGCCGGAGTGGGGCGGGGCACGGTCTCGCGGGTGATCAACAACGCGTCGGGGGTCAAGGCGTCCACACGCCGTGCCGTGCAGCGCGCCATCGACGAGCTGAACTACGTGCCCAATCTGGCCGCGCGTTCACTGGCCGGGCGGCGCGCGGACGCCGTCGCGCTGGTGATGACCCAGACGGACTGGCGGCTGTTCGGTGAGCCGTTCTTCTCGGAGGTCGCGCGGGCGGTCGGGGACGCCCTGACCGAGGCGGGCGTCCAGCTGATGCTCACGCTCGTACGGACGGACGAGGACCGGCAGCGTCTTGTGGAGTACGTGCGCGGCGGCCGGGTCGACGGGGCGCTGCTGATGTCCGTGCCGGCGGGCGACCGGCTGCCGGACATGCTCGCCGACGCCGGGCTGCCCACGGTGCTGCTGGGCCGGCGCTCCGCCGACGAGCGGGTGACCTATGTCGACGCGGACAACATCGGCGGGGCGCGGGCCGCGGTCGGCCATCTGGCGAGGAGCGGGCGGCGGGCCATCGCCGCGATCACGGGCCCGCCCGAGATGTACGTCGCCCAGTGCCGGCTGCGCGGCTACCGGGAGGCGCTGGAGGACGCGGGGCTCGACGAGGTGCCGTCCCTGGTCGTCCAGGGAGACTTCACCGAGGCCAGCGGGCGGCGGGCGATGGCGGGGCTCATCGCCGAGCACCCGGAGGTGGACGCCGTCTTCGCGGCGTCGGACAGCATGGCCGCGGGGGCCCTGGCCGCGCTGCACGCGGCGGGGCGGCGGGTGCCGGAGGACGTGGCGGTGGTCGGCTTCGACGACTTCGAGCTGGCCGAGCAGACGGAGCCGGCGCTGACGACCGTCCGCCAGCCGATGGAGGAGATCGGCCGGACGATGGTGCGGCTGCTGCTGGAGGAGATGGACCAGCCGGAGGTGGCCTGGCGCCATGTGACCCTGCGGACGCAACTGGTGGTGCGCGAGTCGGCTTGAGGGGCCGTGCGACCGTTTCGGACGAAGCATCCCGAAAACCCGCGCGTGTGCCTGACAAGTCCCCCGCGTGTCTGCCCGAGAGGCCGAGCGCGGGGGAGCGCTCCCAGGTGCCCGCGTCCGCACCGATGGCGCACCCCCGCATCTTCTCGCTACCGGAAATCGCCTCGTCGGAAATCCTGGCGACACTTTCGGTCCGAAGGGTTGTCAGGGACACGACGCGCTCTTACAGTCCCTACCAACCCACACATGGGAGCGCTCCCAGAACCCGCCGAAGGCAATCCCCACACAGGCACAGGAGAGACCATGGCTCGACGCAAGAAGCAACTCACCGCCTTGTTGGCGGCGTTCGCGACCCTGCTCGCCGGAATCGCCCTGACGTTACTTGGCGGCCAGGGCAGCGCGCAGGCTCACGGCGTGACGATGACGCCGGGATCGCGTACGTACCTCTGCATGCTGGACGCCAAGACCAGCACCGGGGCCCTGGATCCGACCAACCCTGCGTGCAAGGCCGCGCTCGCCGAGAGCGGGGCGACCTCGCTGTACAACTGGTTCGCCGTGCTCGACTCCAACGCGGGCGGAAGAGGGGCGGGTTACGTCCCGGACGGAAAGCTCTGCAGCGCCGGCGACCGGTCCCCGTACAACTTCACCGGGTACAACGCCGCACGCTCCGACTGGCCCCGGACGCACCTGACATCCGGGAACACCATCGAGGTCAAGCACAGCAACTGGGCGGCGCACCCGGGCTCCTTCCGGGTCTACCTCTCGAAGCCCGGCTACTCACCCAGCACCGAACTCGGCTGGGACGACCTGGACTTGATCCAGACCGTCACCAACCCGCCGCAGACGGGCTCACCGGGCACGGACGGCGGCCACTACTACTGGAACCTGGCCCTGCCCTCGGGCCGCTCGGGTGACGCGGTGATGTTCATCCAGTGGGTGCGCTCGGACAGCCAGGAGAACTTCTTCTCCTGCTCCGACGTCGTCTTCGACGGCGGCAAGGGCGAGGTCACCGGCATCCGCGGCTCGGGCACCACTCCGAACCCGGACCCGACCCCGACTCCCACTCCGACCGACCCCACACCGACCCCGACCGACCCGACCGACCCGCACACCGGATGCATGGCCGTCTACAGCGTGACGAACTCCTGGGGCGGCGGCTTCCAGGGTTCCGTCGAGGTCATGAACCACGGAACGGCGGCGCGTGACGGCTGGGCCGCGAAGTGGACGCCCGGCGCGGGCGCCAAGATCAGCAGCGTGTGGAACGGCGTGCTGACCACGGGCTCCGACGGTGCGGTCACCGTCAGGAACGCCGACTACAACCGGACCATCCCAGCGAACGGCAGTGTCACCTTCGGGTTCACGGCCACCTCGACCGGCAACAACTTCCCGGTCGGCTCGATCGGCTGCGTCAACCCGTAACGGCTGACAGAGTCGGCGCCGGTTCCCGTGCCGTACGGGGACCGGCGCTTTCGTGTCCCCGGGCCCAGGCCCAGGCCCAGGCCCGGGCCCGGGCGCACGGAAGCAGGTGGCGAAACATTTCGAACCATTGACCGCAACTATCGGACGGACTAGCCTGCCGCGTGGTCCGGCGACGCATGGACGGGAACATTGTCCGCGTACGTGGACACATTGCGCTTTGTCCCGTTTCCCCACCGCACAGAGGGAACACGTCCATGAACCGAAGATCGTCACTGATCAGCCTGATCACCGCGGGAGCGCTCCTCGCCTCCCTCGCCGCCGTCTCACCCGCCCTCGGGGCCGGAGAGACCGCCGGGGCCGCAGAGACGGCGGCGGCCGCCGACCACGCGCCCGGGCCCAAGGAGCGGAACGCGCACTGGGTGGCCGCGTGGACCTCGATGCCGCAGCTGACGGAACCGTCCAACATGCCGCCCGCGCCGTTCACCCAGGCCGACTCCGTGCTGACGGATACGACGCTGCGGCAGACCGTCCACGTCTCGGCGGGCGGTGACCACATCCGGCTGCGGTTCTCCAACGCGTTCGGCGGCGCGGTGCTGCCCCTGACCAAGGTGTCCGTGGCCCTGCCGCTGGACGGCCGGGCCGGCACGGGCGCCGTCCGTGAGGGAACCACGCGCCGGGTGACCTTCGGCGGCAGCGCATCGGTCACCGTCCCGGCCGGCGCGCAGGCCGTCTCCGATCCGCTGGACTTCCGGGTCGAACCCGGCTCCAATCTGACGGCGACGGTCTACCTGGCCACCGGACAGGCGTCCACCGCCCTCACCTCGCACCCCGGTTCGCGTACGACCTCGTACCTCCGGTCCGGGGACCACGTCGAGGACGCGGATCTCCCCGGGGCCACCACCACCGACCACTGGTACCTCCTCAGCGGCGTCGAGGTCTGGTCCAGGAGCAGCACCTCGGCGACGGCCGTGCTCGGCGACTCACTGACGGACGGCCGGGGTTCCACCACCAACGGCAACGACCGCTGGCCGGACGTGCTCCAGCAGCGGCTGGCGGCCGGAGCGGGCCCGGCACGGATCTCGGTCGTCAACCAGGCGGCCGGCGGCAACCGTCTGCTCAACGACGGGCTGGGCCCGAACGGACTGGCCCGGCTGGACCGCGACGTACTGGCCCAGAGCGGCGTCGACCGGCTGATCGTCTTCGAGGGCGTCAACGACATCGGGACGGCGGCCGCCACCCTCGCCGCCCAGAAGGGGACGGCGGACGACGTCATCGCCGCGTACGACCAGATCATCACCCGGGCGCACGCCCTGGGGATCCGGGTGTACGGGGCGACGCTGACGCCCTTCGGCGGCAACACCGGCTACGACGACCCGGACGGCTATCGCGAGGGGGCCCGGCAGACGGTCAACACCTGGATCCGTACCAGCGGCCGCTTCGACGAGGTGATCGACTTCGACCGGGCCGCCCGCGACCCGCAGAACCCCCGGGCGCTGCGCCCCTCGCTGGACGTCGGCGACCACCTCCACCTGAACCCCGCGGGCTACCGGGCACTGGCCGACGCCGTCCCCGCACGCCTGTTCCGGCAGTCCCCGCTCCCGGCGGGCTTCGGCTACAACTGACGACCGGCACGACGGACGGCCCGCGCACCCGCGAAGGGTGCGCGGGCCGTCCGTCGTGCCGGTACGGCCCGGCCGGTGAGGGCGCCACGCCGGCCGGTCCTTCCCGCCTCCGGAGGCGAATCGGCCAGAATCGCGGCCGCGGTCACCTGCCCCGGTCAACCCAGGAGTGCACCAACTGCTCATAACTGAGCAGCTGTTCATGACGGACACACATTTTCGGTCACGAGCAGCTTCCCTCCTCTCCATACTGGGAGTTCACTGGTCGTGACGAGTGGTGACGCGATCGCCGTGCACGTCAGGCGGTGCGCTGCCCTGGGCCCTGCGGGGTCCCGCCTCGACGGACCGGCTCTGCGGAGGAAAGAGGACAGCGATGACAGCCGCCCCTCCCGTGACGTCTCCTCGGCGGGATCCGGCCGTCCGGCCCGGCCATGGCGCGCGAAGAGTGCCACGGGTCGCCCGCTGCGACCGTCCGCCCCGCCGGTCCTGATCCGCTCCTGCGGCGATCGCCGCAGCCGGCTCACGGCCGGCGCCGCCGTTTCCGACGCCGGTGCGGACAGCTGTCCCCGATGACGCGGCTTTGCCGAAGCGCCGATCGACAACCTCGCGTTCACCGTCTGCCGCACCGGTCTGTGCGTGCGCGGTCCTTCCGCGCATCCCCCTTCCCTGTACGTATCGTTCAGACGAGGTGCACCATGAGCAAGTTGGCGCTTCCAGAATTCCACATGCCGTTCGAGAGCGCGGGATGCAATCCGGGAGTCGAACGGACCAAGCAAGCCGCCTGGGAATGGGCGGCCGCCGCCGATCTCGTCCTGTCCCCGGTGGCCCGCAAGAAGATGATCCGGACCCGCCCCGAACTCTGGATATCCCTGATATTTCCCGAGGCGTCGCAGAAACACCTCGACCTCTTCTGCCAGTGGCTGTTCTGGGCCTTCCTCGTCGACGACGAATTCGACGACGGTCCGGCCGGCCGTGACCCGCAGCTGTGCGAGAGCGCGATCGCCCGCCTCGTGGACGTGCTCGACGGCGCACAGGCACCGGTCGGCCCCATGGAACACGCGCTGGACGAACTGCTGGTCCGCACCTGCACGGGCAGGCCGGCGCACTGGGTCCGGCAGTTCCGCCGTGACACGGCGGCCTGGCTGTGGACGTACTACGCGGAGGCGGTCGACCGGGCCGCCGGGCATGTTCCGAGCACGGCCGATTTCGTGAAGCACCGGCGTGATTCGGTGGCCATGCAGCCGTTTCTCGATCTGCACGAGATCACGGCGGAAATCGACCTGCCGGAATCCGCGCGGAGCCTTCCCGCCTATATCGCTCTGCGCAATGCGGTGGCCGACCATTCGGGGCTCTGCAACGACATCTGCTCCTTCGAGAAGGAGGCCGTACTCGGATACGAGCACAACACCGTCCGGCTCATCCAGCGGGACCGCGGTGGCACACTCCAGGAGGCCGTCGACGAGGCCGGGATTCTGCTGGCCCGCATCGCCGACCGGGTCCAGCGGGCCGAGAAGGAACTGATCGAGGAGATCGAGGCGGCGGGAATCGAGGGCACCACGCGACGCGCCCTGGAACGGTGCGTGAGGGATTACCGGGGGCTCGTACGCGGCGACTTCGACTATCACGCACGCGCCGAGCGCTACACCCGTCCCGACCTCATGGAGATCGACGAAGTGGGGTCCATGTCCAGCAACTTCGCCGCCTGAGGGACCCACGCGGCGGACGCACCCCTTCACGATGGCGAGTTCCGGCCATTTGTCGTCGATGCGGCACGAGGCTTTCCGGTCGCTCCGCAGCGGCCGGAAAGCCGTCCCGCCCGAACCGGCCACCCTCCGGGCGCGCTGCGGTCACGGTCGGCGGGCGCCGATTCCCTGAGGTCCATGGGAATGGCGGATGTTCACCCGGAAGAGGGCATTGGAGAAAGCGCGAACGTTTCTGCGGCGCGACGTGGCGGACCCTCGGGTTAGGTTCACCGACTGTCACCTCACCGACCGTCCCCCACCGACTGTCCTGCGGACCCCGGGTGCGTCCTCGGGGCCCGGCGCTGCGGAGAGGCATCCATGACCGAGACGTCGGCCCCCACGGCAACCCCCGTGCAGGCCCTGCTGCCCGAGCCGTGCGGCCGGGTGTACCGCCGGGACGGCTGCACGGTGGTGGCGCTGCGCGACGAGATCGACATCGCGACCGCCGCGCTGATCACACCGGCCCTGGACTACGCGACCTCGGACGGCTCACCCCGGCTGGTGGTCGATCTGACGGAGGTGAGCTTCCTCGACTGCTCGGGGCTCACACTGCTGTGCCGCGCCCGCCGGCGTGCGCTGGACCGCGAAGGGCGGTTCTGGCTCGTCTGCGCGTGCCCGCGGACCCTGCGCCTGCTGCGGGCCGGCCGGCTGCACGACCTGTTCGGCCCGGTGGCCACCCCGGACGAGATCTTCCGCCCGCCGCCTCCTGAGCACACCCCGGAGGTCGTTGCCCCGGTCGTCTCCTGAGCGCACGCCGGAGCGCGGCCCCCGGCCCGTCGGCCGGGGACCCTGCGGACGTCAGTTCTGTGCGGCCCAGAACTCGTCGAACGTGAGGAGCCCGTCCCCGTTCGCGTCGTGGGAGTTGATCACGGCCTGCGCGACCGTCTCGGTGACGTACGGGTCACCCAGCTGGGCCATGACGCTCTTGTACTCGACCGCCGAGATGAGCCCGTCGCCGTTCAGGTCGAACCGCTCGAACGCCTTGCGCGCCGATTCGATGTCCGCCATTTTTCCGCCCCTTCATATGACTGTATGACGGAGGTCAGATTAACGGGCGCGACGGATGGCCCCGGCGGCGGCCGGTCGCCGATCATGGAGGGGCCGTCCACCGCCCGGTGGCCGGCGCCCGAGCGGGGAGTACACGGCGCGGTGAATTACCGGCCGGTGGACTCGGAGGCCCTGCTGGTCGCGGGGTGAGTCACCGGCCGGACACGCCCCTGGGACCGGCTCAGCGGAAGACGCCCGTGTGGCCGAGGGAGTAGCGGCCCGGCTGCGGGTAGACGGCGAGGCCGTGCGGTCCGCTGCCCACCGGGATCCGGGCCAGCTGCTTGCCGGTGGCGGTGTCGATCGCGTAGACCTCGGCGTTGTAGCGCCCCGACAGCCACAGGACCTTGCCGTCGGCCGAGACCCCGCCCATGTCCGGGCTGCCGCCGTTCGGCAGGTGCCACTTCTTCGCCAGCTTCTTCTTCGCGAAGTCGAACACGGAGACCGAGCCCTCACCCCGGTTGGAGATGTACATCTCCTTGGCGTCGCGGCTGACGTAGAGCCCGTGGCAGCCCTTGCCGGTGGGCAGCAGTCCGGGCGTGGTGAACTTCTTCCCGTCCAGTACCCACACGCCGTTGGCCACCATGTCCGCGATGTAGAAGGTGCTGCCGTCGGGTGACAGCTTGACGTCCTGCGGCATGGCGCCCTGGAGCGGCAGTTTCTGCTGGCCGACCACCTTCATCTTCGCCGTGTCGACCTTGAGCAGTTCGCCGGAGAACTCGCAGGAGACGATGAAGTACCGGCCGTCCGCGGAGAAGTCGGCGTGGTTGACGCCCGCGCAGCTCACGGGAACGGTCCTGGCCGTCTTCATGGTGTGGGCGTCGCGGAAGACCAGTTCGCGGTCCATGGAGGCCATCACGATGGCGTATTTGCCGTTCGGCGTGAAGTAGAGGTTGTACGGGTCGGAGACGTCGACCGTCTTCCCCGCCTTCCCGGTCGCCGGGTCGATGGCGGTGAGGCTGTCGCCGACGTCGTTGTTGACCCAGAGCGTCTTCAGGTCCCAGGACGGGACGACGTGCTGCGGCTGGTGGCCGACCGGGATCGTCTCGATGACCTTGTATGTGGCGGGGTCGATGACCGACACGGTGTCGGAGTTGGTGTTGGGCACGTACACCCGGGACGGGAAGTCCTTGACGACCGGCGACAGCTTTCCGGGGGCGTCGGCCGCGTACACGTTCCTGGCGTCGAGCACCGGCGGCATTCCGGGCAGCCCCGGCGGCGCGGGCGGGGTGATGTGCTCGGGCCTGGCGGGAGGGGCGGCGGCCTCGGTGGCGGCGTCGGACGCGCCCTTGTCCGCCGGCGTGCCGCAACCGGTGAGTACGGCGAGCAGGACGCCCCCGAGGAGGGCCGCGGTGCGTGTGGTGGAGGGAGACATCAGGTCAGCAGCTCCGTGGTCGTCACCGCGCGCAGTTGGCGACGGTCGAGTTCGGTGAGGAGGAGGGGCAGCGCGGCAAGGGTGTCCGCATAGCCGAAGTGCATGCTCACCACGGATCCGTTGCGGATCTCCCCGGCCACCTTGCGGGTGACGGCCGCGGCGCCGGGCGAGGTGAAGTCGAGGGAGTCCACGTCGTACGAGAGGACGTGCGGGTATCCCGCCCGGGCGGCGAGCCGCTGGACGAGCGGGGTGGCGTCCCGGGTGCGCGAGGGCCGGAACCAGGTGCCGATGGAGCCGGTGAGCCGGCGCAGCCGCTGGGCGCAGCCGGTGATCTCCGCGTACGCCCGCGTCTCGTCCATCGAGGAGATGTCCGCGTGGTGCTGGGTGTGATTGCCGAGGTCGTGGCCGCCGTCGAGGATCCTGCGGGCCATCTCGGGGTGTTCGTCCAGCCAGCTGCCCACGGCGAGGACGGTGACCCTCGCCCCTGCGCGCTCGGCCTGCCCCAGGACGGTGCGGGCGAGGGCGGGGTCGCCCTGGCCGTGGAAGGTGAGGGCGACGCGCGCCCGGTCGCGGGGGCCGTGGTCGATCTGCGCGGGCTGCCCGGGGATGCGGTGCGGGGCGGGCGCGGGGGCGTGCGCACCGGTGGTGGCGGCCCGTCTCCTGGGTTCCGGGCTGGTGGGGGGCTTCGCCGGTGCCCCGGCGGCGTCCGGGTCCGCGCAGCCGGCGGCGAGAGCGGCCGCGAGGGCGGCGCCGGCTCCGGCGCGCAGGGTGCTGCGGCGGTGCACCGGTCTGTCGGAGGCGTTCATGCGCAGAACATTAAGTCCGTGATGTCAGGAAAATAACATCTGACCCACAATGGCCGGATAAGGTCACACGGATGCGCACCCGCAACCCACCGGCGATCAATGAATAGCCCGGGGAATCCCTCACGCACGCATCGATTGCCAGGCGAGTGACCCAACACACCTGTGATTCATCGAGGAAATGAGCAGGTATGCATGGCTATGTCCGTGTCGCGGCTTTGGCTGTGGAGTCGCCCGTCTGTCATAGTCGGAGCCACGACCCCCTTGACCCGGGCCAGGTCGTCATGAGCGGCCGTGAACACCCCCCCATTTCACGGTCCCCACACAGCAGCCCCCGCAGCGCCGCACCCCGGCCGACCGGGGGCTTCTGTATGCCCGCTCCGCGGGCAGGGGCTCCGACGGGTCACCGGCCGGAGGCGGTCAGCGGTCGGAGATCCGCATCTCGAACCAGGTGGTCTTGCCGCGCGGCAACAGATCGACGCCCCACCGGTCGGAGAGCTTGTCGACCAGGAAGAGCCCGCGTCCGCTGATGTCCATCTCCTGGACGGGCATCAGGCACGGCAGTCCTCGCGAGGGATCACGCACCTCGATCCTGATCCAGCCGCGCCGCCGCATCATCCGTAAGCCGAAGACCCGGGCGCCGGTATGACGCACGGCGTTCCCGACGAGTTCGGACACCAGCAGAACGGCGTGCTCGGCGGTCTGCGGGGAAAGCGCCCACTGACGCAGCACCACACAGGAGGTGAGCCTGCGGGCGGTGGCCGCGGACTCCGGGCGGGAGGGCAGCCGGACTTCGTCCTCCGTCGGGTTTCCGAACAACTCCAGCACTTGGAACGCCTGTTCGTCCTCGACGGCCGGCATCCTCCGTGCCGCGGTCGCGCTGCTGCGCTGTCGCGGCTGCTCCACACCCTCCAGGCCCGCCATGGACACCATCATGGCTGCACAGCGGGCGCCGCGTGGTCGTTCCGCGGGAATCCCTGACCCGGAATCAGGTGTTCCACAGCGGGCTCCCGGCATATGCCACCGGCAGAATGCCTCATCGAACACCCGCACTGACCTGCACGGATACCGAAGCCGAGCGGGTTTCCCGGAACCGGCGAGCGGCTGAGCCTTAAGGTTGCCTTAAGGCTCAGCTAATCCGCCCACACGGATGAACGCACCTCCGGCCGTTCCCAACTTGCGTTCGGTTAGAGGAACTTGGCCTTGCCCGGCCCCTCTTCCACAAAGCTGCGCATTCCGCGCTCCCGGTCCTCGGTGGCGAAGAGGCCCGCGAACCAGGTCCGCTCGATGGTGAGGCCGGTGTCGATGTCCGTCTCCAGTCCGGCGTCGACGGCCTCCTTGGCGGCGCGCAGTGCGAGCGCCGGTCCCTTCGCGAGCTTGGCGGCCCAGGCATGCGCCTGCTCGTACACCTCGGCGGCGGGCACCACACGGTCCACCAGCCCCATGGTCAGGGCCTCCTCGGCCTTCACATGACGGCCGGTGAAGATCAGGTCCTTCGCCTTGGCGGGGCCCACCAGCCGGGCGAGGCGCTGGGTGCCGCCCGCCCCCGGGATCACCCCGAGCATGATCTCCGGCTGTCCCAGCCTGGCGTTGTCCCCGGCGATCCTGAAGTCCGCGCACAGGGCCAGCTCGCAGCCGCCGCCGAGCGCGTAGCCGGTGACGGCCGCGACGACCGGCTTGGGGATCCGGGCCACCGCGGTGAAGGAGTCCTGCAGCGCCTTGGAGCGGACGACCATCGCCGGGTGGTCCAGCGCCTGCATCTCCTTGATGTCCGCACCGGCCGCGAACACCTTCTCACCGCCGTAGAGCACCACGGCGCGCACGTCGTCACGCCGGGACGCCTCTTCGGCGAGCTCGCGCAGCCGGTCCTGGGTGGCGACGTCCAGGGCGTTCATCGGGGGCCGGTCCAGCCGGATCGTGCCGACGCCGCCGCTTACTTCAAGGGTTACGGTCATGGAGGCAGGTTAACGGTCGCTCACGCAGAGGAGCCCGGTGCCGTTGGTCACAGCACCGGGCCCGTTCCGTACGCCTCGAAGAAGACCTACTTGGTCCACTCCGACCAGCTCATGTTCCAGCCGTTGAGGCCGTTGTCCGGCTGGATCGTGCTGTCGTGGGAGTTCTTGACGATCACGACGTCCCCGATGAGGGAACGGTCGAAGAACCAGGCAGCCGGGGTGCTCGGGTCACCGGCGCCGCGCGCGTCCTGCAGGCCGACGCAGCCGTGGCTCGTGTTGGTGGTGCCGAAGATGCCCGACCCGCCCCAGTAGTTGCCGTGGATGAACGTGCCCGACGTGGACAGGCGCATCGCGTGCGGCACGTCCTTGATGTCGTACTCGCCGCCGAAGCCGACGGTGTCACCGTTCATCCGGGTCACCCGGAGCTTCTCGCTGATGACCATCTGGCCGTTGTACGTCGTGGTGGCCGGCGCTCCCGCCGAGATCGGGATGTCCTTGATCTGCTTGCCGTCGCGGACGACCTTCATCCGGTGCGTGCTCGCGTCGACGGTGCTGACCTGCCGGCGGCCGATGGTGAAGGACACGGTCTTGGCCTGCTTGCCGTAGACCCCCGGCCGTCCCTCGACGCCGTCGAGGTTGAGCTTCACCGTCACCTTGGTGCCCGCGGCCCAGTAGTCCTCGGGACGGAAGTCCAGACGGTCGTTGCCGAACCAGTGGCCCTCGACCTCGACGGCGGGCTCGGCCGTCACCTCGATGGCCTTCTCGACGGCCTCCGGGTCGGTGATGCCCCGGGTGAAGTGGATGGAGACCGGCATGCCGACGCCGACCGTGGAACCGTTCTCCGGGGTGTACTGCCCGATGAAGGTGTTCTTCGGGACCAGCGTGGTGAAGGTGGTGTCCTTCGCCGACTCACGGCCCTTCGCGTCCTTGGCGACCGCGTGGACCTTGTACTTGGTCGCCGATGCGAGGTGACGGTCCGGCACCCAGCTCGTGCCGTCGGCCGCGATCTTCCCCGCGACCTCCGCCCCCTTGGGGTCGGAGACCTTGACCGTGGCCAGCTTCCCCTGCTGGGCGGAGATCTTCAGCGCCCCGTTCGTGGCGACGGAATCGGCCCCGTCCGCGGGGACGATGTTCACGACCGCCTGCGAGGCGGTGGTGTCCGCGCTTCCCGCCCCGCCCGCCTTGCCGCCGCCCTTGCTCCCGCCGGTGTCTCCCCCGCCGCACGCCGTCACCAGCAACAGCAGCGCACCCAGCACCAGAGCCATCAGACCCGTGGACCCACGCCCCCGCCGGCTGCTGTCCGCCCCGGCCGATGTCCCCGATATCGGCTGCCCGTTCAATGTGGTCGTCTCCCCTCACACGGCCTCGTCCCCGACAAGGCCCCAGGGAACCCGCAGGCTCCCACCCCCGCACGCTGCACATGCGCGCTCATCGAAAGATAATCACACGTGCCGTGGGCAGATCTCCTCCGGAATGTCACCGTTCCGTCCCAACCCGGCCCAGGAGTCGCCTGGTCGCGCGTGGTATCCCCGCCCCGGTGCCGGTACGACGGACGGCGCGGCCGGAAGTGGCCGCGCCGTCGATGAGGGACCGGGGAACGCCGGTGCGTGTCAGTGGAGTGCGGAACCCGCCTTCCATCGCTTCCAGTCCATGTTCCAGCCGCCCAGGCCGTTGTCCGGAGCGACCATCTTGTCCTTGGAGTTGACGACCTCGACGACGTCGCCGATCAGCGTCCGGTCGAAGAACCAGCCGGCCGGGGTGGAACCGCTGCCGCCCTGTACGTCCCGCAGCCCGATGCAGCCGTGGCTGACATTGTCCGAGCCGAAGACATCCTCGTCGGACCAGTAGTTGCCGTGCAGGAAGGTGCCGGACTTGGTGAGCCGCAGGGCGTGCGGGACGTCCTTGATGTCGTACTCGCCGCCGAAGCCGACGGTCCGCCCGTCCATCCGCGTCACCTCGTGCATCTCGCTGACGACCATCTTGCCGTTGTACGTGGTCGTCGTCGCCGAGCCCGCGGTGATCGGGACGGTGGAGACGAGCTGCCCGTCCCGGCGCACCTCCATCGTGTGCGCGGCCGCGTCCACCCGGGACACCTGCTCGCGGCCCACCGTGAAGCGGATCGTCTTGCGCTGGCTGCCGTACACCCCGGGCGCGCCCTGCACGTCGCGCAGCCCGACCTCGACGGTCACCCGGGTGCCCGGCTGCCAGTAGGCGGCGGGGCGGAAGTCCAGGCGGTTGTCGCCGAACCAGTGCCCCACGACCTCGACCGCCGGATCGGCCGTCACCCGGATGGCTCGCTGCACGGCCGCGCGGCGGGTGACCGGACGGTTGAACTCGAAGGAGACGATCATGCCGGTGCCGACGGTCGAGCGGTTCTCCGGCTTGAAGTAGCCGATGAAGCGGTGCTCGGGGACCGCCGTCGAGAAGGTGGTGTGGCGAGCCGAGCGGCGCCCCGCACCGTCCACGGCCACCGCGTCGATGCTGTACTTGGCGGCCGGCCCGAGCCGCCCGGCCACCCCCTGCGGGGACCAGGAGCGTCCGTCCTGCGCGATCAGGCCCCGTACCTCCTGCTCCTGCGCGTCCTCGATCCGGGTCACCTCGACGCTCTCCAGCCGCCCGTCGGGGACCGTCACCTCGACCCGGCTGTCCGGCGCGACGTTCTCGGCCCCGTCCCGCGGGGTGATCCGGATGGCCTCCTGCGGCGAGCGGGGTTTCCCGCCGATGATCGAATCCGTACCCGAGCAGCCGGTCAGAACCGCCAGTACGGCCAGTACGGCGAGCAGTCCCGACCGGGCCGTCACGGTCGCCGGGCTCGCCCCTGCCTTCTTCGCTACGTGGTTCACGTCCCCCCAACGACGCGGGCGGTCCGGGGGAAACGTGAGTGCGGGCCCCGTCCTGGGCAGAACAGAGGGGACGACCACACTCGGGGAGCCGCGGCCGGGACGCCGCGCGCACCCTTCCGGTGCCGGTCCCCACGAGCCGCGGGAGGCGAGCAGGTGTCGAGCGCAGCCGAGCAGGAGGCAGTGCCGAGGACGGATACGGGGCCGTCCGGGACGGCGGTGGAGCGGGCGCCCACCGCCGGAACGGGGCGGGCCGCCGAGCCGGTACAGCGGCCGCCCGCCGTGTGGCCGGGTGCGCCGACGCCGCTCGGCGCACGCTTCAGAGTGGGCCCCGACGGGGTCGCGGGCACCAATTTCGCCCTCTGGGCCGGCGGGGCGGAGGCCGTCGAGCTCTGCCTCTTCGACGAGGACGGCACCGAGACCCGCCTCGCGCTGACCGAGCTGACCCACGAGATCTGGCACGGCTTCGTGCCCGGTGTGCGGCCCGGCCGGCGTTACGGCTACCGGGTGCACGGCCGCTGGGACCCGTGGACGGGTTCGCGGTGGAACGCGGCGAAGCTGCTCCTCGACCCGTACGCCCGGGCCGTCGACGGAGATTTCACCCTTCCGGCCGAGGTGTACGGCCATGTGAGGGACTGGCCCCAGCAGCAGGTCGCCGACACCGTGCGCGACGAACGGGACTCGGCTCCGTACGTCCCCAAAGGGGTGGTCGTCCATGACGACGACGACTGGGCCGAGGACCGGCGGCCCAAGACGCCCTGGGCGGACTCCGTCATCTACGAGCTCCACGTCCGCGGCTTCACCGCCCGCCACCCCGGCATCCCGGAGAAGCTGCGCGGCACGTACGCCGGCCTCGCGCACCCCGCGGCCATCGGCCATCTGCGGCGCCTGGGGGTCACGGCGGTGGAGCTGCTGCCGGTGCATCAGTTCGCCCACGAGGACCATCTGCTGCGGCGCGGGCTGCGCAACTACTGGGGCTACAACTCGATCGGCTACTTCGCCCCGCACGCCGGTTACTCCGCGAGCGGCACGGCGGGCGAGCAGGTCGGCGAGTTCAAACGGATGGTCCACGCCCTGCACGACGCGGGGATCGAGGTGATCCTCGACGTGGTCTACAACCACACGGCGGAGGCGGGCGAGCTGGGCCCGATGCTGTCGCTGCGCGGCATCGACAACCGCGGCTACTACCGGCTCCAGGCCGACGCCCGCCGGTACGCGGACTACACGGGGTGCGGCAACACCCTGCACGTGGTGCAGCCCAACGTGCTGCGCCTGATCACCGACTCGCTCCGCTACTGGGTGACCGAGATGGGCGTCGACGGATTCCGCTTCGACCTGGCGGCGGCGCTCGCCCGGTCCATGCACGACGTCGACATGCTGTCCCCGTTCCTCGCGGTGATCGCCCAGGACCCGGTGCTGCGCCGGGTGAAGCTGATCGCCGAGCCGTGGGACGTCGGCAACGGCGGCTACCAGGTGGGGGCCTTCCCGCCGCTGTGGACCGAGTGGAACGACCGGTACCGCGACGCCGTACGGGACTTCTGGCGCGGGGCCCTGCCCGACGTACGCGATCTCGGCTACCGGCTGACCGGATCGAGCGACCTCTACGCCTGGGGCGGCCGGCGGCCGTACGCCTCGGTCAACTTCGTCACCGCGCACGACGGATTCACCCTGCGCGACCTGGTGAGCTACGAGCACAAGCACAACGAAGCCAACGGCGAGGGCAACCGGGACGGAACGTCCGACAACCGGTCCTGGAACTGCGGCGCCGAGGGCGAGACCGACGACGCGGACGTCAACGCGTTGCGCCGCCGCCAGCTGCGCAACCTCCTCGCCACGCTGCTGCTGTCGACCGGGGTGCCGATGCTCGTCGCGGGCGACGAGATGGGTCGCACCCAGGGCGGCAACAACAACGCCTACTGCCAGGACAACGAGACCGGCTGGGTGGACTGGTCGCTGCTGGAGCAGCCTCAGTGGCGGGAGCTGACCGAGCTGACGGCCCGGGTGCTGGCGCTGCGCCACACCCATCCGGTGCTGCGCCGCCGCGCGTTCTTCTCCGGCCGGCCGCAGGCCCCGGACGGGCTGCGGGACCTGGCATGGTTCACCCGTGAGGGCGCGGAGATGACCGAGGGGGACTGGTACGCCCCGGCCGCGACGGTCGGTCTCTATCTCTCCGGCCGCGACATCCCGGGCCGTGACGCCCGCGGCGAGCAGGTGACCGACGACAGCTTCCTGGCGATCCTGCACGCCGGGCACCGCCCCGCGGACTTCCTGCTGCCGGGTCCGCCGTGGGCGGACGCGTACGAACTGGTCCTGGACACCTCACGGGAGGACCAGTCGGCCGCCCCGGGCACGGTGCACCAGGGCGGGGCCCGCATGACGGTACCGGGGAGGTCGGTGCTGCTGCTGCGGGTGTCGGGGTGAGGCGCGGTCAGCCGAGGATGCCGCGTTCGTAGCCGGCCGCTACCGCCGCGGCGCGGTCCTTGGCGCCCAGCTTCGCGAAAACATGGGTGAGATGGGTCTTCACCGTCGCCTCGCTGATGAACAGTTCCGCCGCGATCTCCCGGTTCGGCCGTCCTCTGGCGACGAGTGCGAGCACCTCGCGCTCGCGCGCGGACAGTGTCTCGTGGCCGGGCGGGAGCGGGGTGCGCACCCGTGAGATCAGCCGGGAGGCGACGGCGGGCGACAGGACGGTGCGCCCGTCGGCGGCGGCACGGACGGCGGTGAAGAGTTCGTCGCGCGGCGCGTCCTTGAGCAGGTAGCCGGTGGCGCCCGCCTCGATCGCGGGCAGGGTGTCGGAGTCGGTGTCGTACGTGGTGAGGACGAGGATCTTGGAGCGGGCACCGCGCCGGGTCAGTTCGGTGATGGCCGCGACACCGCCGCCGCCCGGCATCCGCAGGTCCATCAGGACGACGTCAGGGTCGAGCCGGACGGCCATGTCCACGCCCTCGACGCCGTCGGCGGCTTCACCGAGCACCCGGAAATCCGCCGCCGACGCGAACATGCCGCGCAGTCCGTCCCGTACGACGGGATGGTCGTCGACGACGATCAGGGTGATGACGCGCGCGGGTTCCTGAGCCATAGCGGCCAACCGTACTGCGCCGGCGCGGGGCGCGTCTCAGCCCTGGCGGACCATCGGGACACGGGCGCAGACGGCCGTGCCGAGGTCCGGGCCTGTCTCCACCTCGACCGTGCCCGCGATGCGTTCGGCACGCGCCCGCATGCCGCCGAGGCCGAATCCGCCGGCGCCCCTGTACGGCGGGAGGGCGGACGGATCGAAGCCGCGGCCGTCGTCCCGTACGTCCAGCGATATCTCGTCGCCCATGTACGACAGGGTGATGCCGGCCCGGGACGCCCCGGCGTGCCGGGCCGCGTTGGCCAGGGCCTCTTCAGCGATGCGCAGCAAGGTGGCGCCGACCTCGTCGTGCAGCGGTTCGGCGGTGCCGGTGACGGTGAACTCGGCCCGGACGCCCGTCTGCTGCGCCCAGGTGGCGACCGTCTTCTCCAGGGCTCCGGGCAAGTCGTCGTGCTCCAGCGCGGCCGGCACGAGATTGTGCACCGAGCGGCGCGCCTCGCCGAGGCTGTGCCGGGCAAGGGCGGCGGCGCGTCCGAGGTGTTCCCTGGAGAGCGCGGGGTCGGCGTCCGCCGTGGAGGTGACGGCCTGGAGCTGGGCGATGATGCCGGTGAGTCCCTGGGCGATGGTGTCGTGGATCTCGGCCGCCAGCCGGCTCCGCTCTTCGGCCACCCCCGCCTCCCTCGCCTGCACGAGGAGTTGGGCGTGCAGGCCGGCGTTCTCCGCCAGGGCCTGTTCGAGCCGGGCGTTGGCCGACTCCAGCGCGCTGATGGTGTCGGTCTGGGTGCGGGACTGCTCGGCCTCCCGGTCGCCGATCTTGGCGAAGACCATGGTGAGGGTCACGTGGACGGCCAGCACGACGGCGAAGACGGCCCAGTTCATGAGGGTGGTGGGCGGCAGGCCGCTGCCGGACTGCGACCCCGCCATGATGATGGCGGTGGCCAGCAGCCCGGCCCGCATGCCTCGCTGCGGAAGCACCCGGCCCGCGTCGAAGTAGCCGAGCACCGCGTAGATCGAGAAGAACGGATTGCACCAGGTCAGCCCGAACGCCAGCAGGGTGCGGACGACGAAGTAGCACCGGGCCGCCCGAGATCCCGGCGCGGCCGGCGTACGGCTCCACCAGAGCTGAAGGGCGAGCGCGGCAGGGAGCATCGCCGCGGCGGCGTACACACCCGTGCGGGACATGATGAGCCCGCTGGTCAGGGCCGAGACCACGGTGGCCAGGCCGAGCATCCCGTACGGTCCGTGCCGGAAGAACCGCTCCCACCACTGCTCGGCGGTCGTCACCGGGGTCTCCGTCATCGTTCCCCCCTGTTCATGGGTGAAGTGTGCCCCGTACCGCTACTCCCACCGGAAGGTTCGGATGGCGGCAGCCGCCGTCAGTACGGTCCACAGCGCCACCAGACCGAGATGCGCCCAGCTCGGCCAGGCGCCGCCGGCCGCGCGGTCCAGCACCTGGGACGCCGCGCCGAACGGGGTGACCTCGACGATCCGGCGGAGCGCATCCGGCATGGCCTGGACCGGCACCCAGACGCCCGCGGTGAACATCATCGCGAAGAAGACTCCGGAGCCGATGGCGGCCGCGATCTTGCTCGTGCGCGAGATGGCGCAGACCAGCGCGCCCAGTGCCAGCACACAGGCGATCGCCAGCAGCAGTCCGAGCAGATAGCCGAGCAGTTGTCCGGGCAGCCGAACCGCGAAGGCTGTCCGCCCGACGGCCATCACGAGTACGGCGGAGCCGAGCGCCGCCGCGCCGTGCAGGGCGATCTGCGCACCGAGCAGGGCGGAGGGCCGCACGGGGGTGGTCGACATGCGGCGCAGGATGCCGCGTTCGCGGTAGCCGGTGAGGACGGGAGGCATCGCCTGGATACCGGCCATGATCATGGCGAGCAGCACCGCTACGGGGACGTACAGGTCGATGGCCCGGCGGCCGCCGAGCTCGACGTCATGCTCCTGGAACGACGGGATCAGGCCGAGGATCGTCAGGAGCACGGTGGGAAAGGCGAGGATCCAGAACAGACTGACGGGTTCGCGGAGGAAGAGCCTTGCCTCGGACCGCAGGACCGCGCGCAGCGGGCGGGCGGAGGTGGCGCGGGGCGCTTGTGCCCGCGCAGTGTGCGCTGTGGCCATCTCAGGCTGCCTGTTCTGTCAGGCCGCGCTCGTCCGCGGCGCCGGGGTGCTCGGTCAGGTCGAGGAAGGCATCGTCGAGCGAGGTCTCGGCGACACGGAGCCGGTGCGCGGTGATGCGGTGCCGGGCCAGCAACGAGATAACGGCGTTGACGGTGTCGTCGGTGCCGTTGATGACGATCCGTCCGTCCCGCGTCTCGTACGAGGTCGCGCCCGGCAGCCCCGCCAACTCGGCTTCGGGGAGCGGCTCGGAAGGTGTGAAGGAGATGGCCGTGGAACTGCCGGCCCTGGCGATCAGTCCGGACGGAGTATCGAGGGCGGCGAGCTTTCCCCCGTCGATCACGGCGACGCGGTCGCAGAGGCGCTGGGCCTCCTCCATGAAGTGGGTGACGAGCAGGACGGTGACCCCGCTGTCCCGGACCTCCTCGACGAGCTGCCAGGTGTCGCGCCGTGCGCGCGGGTCCAGTCCGGTGGTCAGCTCGTCGAGGACGACCACCCGAGGGTTGCCCACGAGCGCGAGTGCGACGGAGAGGCGTTGCTTCTGGCCGCCGGAGAGCCGGCCGAACCGTGTGGTGAGTCTGGTGTGCAGCCCGAGGCGTTCGGCGAGCGGGCGCCAGTCGGCGGGCCGGGGGTAGAAGGCGCTGTACAGCTCCAGCGCCTCGCCCACAGTGATCTTCGGCGGCAGTTCGCTCTCCTGGAGCTGCGCGCCCAGGAGCAGCGTCACGCGGTCATGGTCGGCGACCGGGTCCAGCCCGGCGACCCGCACCGTACCGGCGTCGGGGACGCGCAGGCCTCCGACGCATTCGACGATGGTGGTCTTGCCCGCGCCGTTGGGGCCGAGAATCCCGAAGATCTCCCCCTCGTCCACGGAGAAACTCACCCCGTCGACCACGGGGCGGCCGGCGTAGGTCTTGCGCACCCGGTTCACTTCGATGATGGCCATGCCATGAGCATCCCGGGCCCGGGCCCTCGGTGGCATCCACCGACGAGCTTGAACCGGCATCAACCGATCGGCTGATGCCGCGCTACGACCGGGCGCGCCCCGACCCGGTTCCCTCGGGCGCCGAAATCGACGGCGGGGGCACCCGGCCGGTCCGTCAGGCGCCGGCGCCGGTCGCCGGGCCGATGGGGGCGCCGGGCTCCGCCGGTTCTGCGAGCCTTTCCTCCAGGCGTGCCACGGCCGTCCGCTGGGCCTCCTTGCGGAGAGAGGAGAGCCTGGTGTCGGCCGCCAGCATCGGGAGCATCCACAGCAGGCCCCACGGCGCGAAGCCTTCGACGGTGCCGGTCTGGCGGAGGAGCGCCCCGGTCAGGGCCGAGAGGCCGACGGACACCGCCCAGACCACGCCGCGGTGGCGGGCGATCCAGCGCAGTGGGGCGTTTCCGGGGCCTGAAAGGGCGTCGAGCGTGGCCGCGAGCACGGCTGTGCGCTGGTCCTCGGGCCGGGCCCGCGCCGCCTCCGCTGCCTGCGCCCTCGCACCCCCGAGGTCCTGTCTCCGCAGGGCGTCGGCCACATCCCCGGCCTGCGTCTCCACCTCCTGCCGCTTCACGGCGCCCCGGGCAGCCGCCATCCGCACGTCCTCCCAGTAGCTCCGGGCCGCCCATCGGTGGGCCCGCCGGAGCTGTTCGTTCTCCGCGGAGTCGGGGGCGATCTCTTCGAGGCGCCGGGTCAGTTCCACGCCGCGGGCGGCCCGGCCCGGGTAGTCGAACGTGTCGGCGCGCAGGCACAGTTCGCCGTAGCCGGCCAGCAGGCCGAGGTGGTCCGCGTCGAGGGCGAGCCCCTTGCGGAAGGCGCGTTCGGCCTCGGTGTCGTGATCGTCGTCGTCCTCCGAGGCGTGGGCCACGGCGAGCCAGCAGTAGAGGTCGGGGTGCGGGCCCACCTCGTCGAGTCCCTGCTGCGCGGCGCGCCGGACGGCGCCGAGTCCGCCCGCCAGGAACAGCTGCTCGCAGCGCTCGTTGTACGCATCGGCCGTGGTCATGCGTCCCACCCCAGGTCGTTCACAAGGTGGCGCGCACCTGTCTGCGCACCCGCCCCTCCCCCGGGGTCGCACAAATATCGGGTGCGGTCCGCTTTCCGTCAAGTCCGTGCCGGGCGGGGAAAACCACGTGAGCGATGTCAGTGGTGAAACGTAGGCTCGCCCCTGATGCCCGAAGAACATGCAGAGCCCAAGGACCGGTCCGCCGCGCAGACGCTTCTGCGGCTGTGGCCGTATGTGAAGCCCGTGCGGAACCGTCTGTTCGGCGCCGCCCTCATCGCGATCGTCGCCTCGTGCCTCGGCCTGGTGATCCCGCTCGTACTGAAGTGGATCGTCGACGGACCCGTCGCCCACCAGGACCCGGGCGGTGTCTGGCTCGGTGCGCTGTTCCTGCTGCTGCTGGGGATCACCGAGGCGGTCCTGTTCGGAGTACGGCGATGGATGGTGGCGCGTCCGCTGGCCGGTGTCGAGGCGTCGATGCGGGCCGATCTCTACCGGCATCTGCAGCGGCTCCCGGTGGCCTTCCACGACCGGTGGTCCTCGGGCCAGCTGCTGTCGCGCGGGACCACGGATCTGATGCTGCTGCGGATGTTCCTGGTCTTTCCGCTGACCTTCCTGCTGGTCAACACCACCACGATCCTGGTCGGCTTCGTGATTCTGCTGCTCCAGGAGTGGACGCTCGGGCTGGTGCTGCTGGCCCCTGTCGTGCCGCTGGTGATCATCTGCTCGGTCTTCGAGACGAAGTACTCGGTCGTGGCGCGCAGGGCCCAGGACCAGGTGGGCGATCTGACGACGGTGGTCGAGGAGAGCGTGCTCGGCATCCGCATCATCAAGGGCTTCGGCCGGCACCGCAGCCAGGCCCTCGCGTTCCGGGCGCTCTCCGAGCGGCTGCGCACCACGGAGCTCGGCAAGGCGCGGCTCCTCGCGGGCATCTGGGCCCTCATCACGACGATTCCGGAACTCGCGATCGGGGCGGCCCTGGTGCTCGGCACCATCGAGGTCGCGGACGGGGGGCTCTCGGCGGGCACCCTCGTCGCCTTCCTCTCGACGGCGCTGGCGCTGCGGTGGCCGGTCGAGTCGATCGGTTTCCTGCTGGCGATGAGCCAGGAGTCGGCGACCGCGACGGAGCGGTTCTTCGAGGTGATGGACGTGGCGGAGGAGGCGGACACCGCCGTGGCCGGGCGGGAGGCCGGTGACCTTCCGGAGGCGGGCGGCATGGTCTTCGAGGGCGTCGGGTTTTGCTACCCGGACGCGGAGGAGGACTCCGTGCCCGTCCTCGCCCGGATCGATCTGCGGATCCGGCGGGGCGAGACGATGGCCCTGGTCGGGGCCACGGGATCCGGCAAGACCACGCTCACCGCGCTCGTTCCCCGGTTGCACGACGCCACGTCGGGCCGGATCACGCTGGACGGCGAGGACATCACCGCCATGCCGCGCGAGCGGCTGCGCGAGCTGGTGTCGGTGGCGTTCGAGGAGCCGACGCTCTTCTCGGCGAGCGTCGGGGAGAACGTGCTGATGGGTGCCGGCGGCGCGGGTGAGGAGGAGTTGCGGCGGGCCCTGTCGGTCGCGCAGGCCGACTTCGTCCACGACCTGCCGCACGGCATCGACACCCAGGTCGGCGAGCAGGGCCTCAGCCTCTCCGGCGGCCAGCGCCAGCGTCTCGCTCTGGCCAGGGCGGTCGTCGGACGGCCGCGCTTCCTGGTCCTCGACGACCCGCTCTCCGCGCTGGACGTGCACACGGAGACGCTGGTCGAGGCGGCGCTGCGGCGGGTGCTTGAGGAGACCACGGCGATCGTGGTCGCGCACCGGCCGTCCACCGTGATGCTCGCCGACCGGGTAGCGCTGCTGTCGGAGGGCCGGATCAGCGCGGTCGGCACCCACCAGGAACTGCTGCGGAGCAACGCCGAGTACGCCTGGCTGATGTCCGGCGCGGACGTGGCGGACGGCGAGCCCACCGGCATGCCCGCGGACGTGGCGGACGGCGGGGGGCCCACCGGCATGCCCGCGGACGTGGCGGACGGCGGGGAGCCCACCGGCGTGCCCTCGCACACCCCCGGCCACGGGGACTCCCCCGCGGACACGACGGCCGATGACCTTGCGGGCGTGCGCGCCCCTGCCGAGGAGAGCAGCACCCGATGACCAGCACCACGACCGGCCGTCCCACCGAGCCGGACGACAGCGACAAGAACGCGTATCCCGAGGCGGCCCCGGAAGCGGCGTCCGACGCACCCCCCGGACGCGCCGGGGACCCCTTCGACCGTGACGACCTGCCCACTCCGCGCGGCGCCACGCGCGCCCTGCTCGTCTCGCTGCTGCGGCCGATGCGTGGCCGGGTCGTGGTGGCCGCCCTGTTCCTGCTGATCCAGCAGGCCGCGGTCCAGGCGGGCCCGTTGCTCGTGGCGTACGCCATCGACAGCGGGGTGCCCGCCTTCCGGGACGAGGACTACGGGCCGCTGATCGCGGTGGCCCTCGGCTACTCGCTCTGCTCGGCCGGTGCGGGCGCCATGCAGTACGCCTTCATCCGGGCCTCCGCACGGGTCAACCAGGATGTGCTGCTCGATCTGCGCGGCCGGATCTTCCGCCATGCGCAGGCGCTGAGCGTGGACTTCCACGAGCGGTACACCTCGGGGCGGCTGATCTCCCGTTCCACGACCGATGTGGAGTCGCTGCGGGAGTTGCTCAGCGAGGGCCTGCAGGAGCTGATCGGGGTCGTCCTCTCCTTCGTCTCCATCTCCCTGATGCTGCTGTGGCTGGATTTCGGCACGGGCGCCGTCGCGGTGCTGTCCTTCGTGCCGCTGTACCTGCTGGTGCGGCTCTACCAGCGCCGGGCCGCGGTGATCTTCGCGTCGCGGTCGACGGCGATCGCCGGGGTCATCGTGAAGTTCGCGGAGACGATGAACGGGATCCGCCCCGTCCGGGCCTTCCGCCGCGAGTCCGTCAACGACGAGGTCTTCCGGGGACTGAACGAGGAGCACCGGCGCACGAACGGCGACGCGATGCTGGAGAACGCGCGTTACGTCGTCGGGTCCCGGCTCGTCGCCAACACCGCCGTGGCCGGAATCGTCCTGTGGGGCGCCTACCGCGTCGCCTCGGGAAGCATGGCGCTGGGTGTGCTGGCCGCGGTCGTGCTCTATCTGCGGCGGCTGTACGACCCGATCGACCGGCTCAGCATGTTCCTCAACTCCTACCAGTCGGCGGCGGCCTCGCTGGAGAAGATCGCGGGGCTGCTGGCCCAGACGCCCACCGTCCCCGAGGCCGTGGAGCCCCGGGAACTGCCGCCGCTCACGGGCGGCCATCCGGGCCGCGAGGTGGTCTTCGACGCGGTGCGTTTCGCGTACCGCACGGGCGGTGAGGTGCTGCCGCGCTTCGATCTGACCGTGCCCGCCGGCCAGACGGTCGCCGTGGTCGGTTCGACGGGCGCGGGCAAGTCCACGCTGGCCAAGCTGCTGGCGCGTTTCTACGACCCGACCGAGGGCCGGGTCCTGCTGGACGGCACCGATCTGCGGGATCTGGCCACGCCTGAACTGCGGCGCGGGGTGGTCATGGTGACCCAGGAGGCGTTCCTGTTCTCCGGGACGGTCGCGGAGAACATCGCGATCGGCAGCCCGGACGCGAGCCGCGCGGACATCGAGCAGGCCGCCAAGGCGATCGGCGCCCATGACTTCATCGCCGGTCTGCCCGACGGGTACGACACGGACGTACGCAAGCGGGGCGGCCGGATCTCGGCAGGTCAGCGCCAGTTGGTCGCGTTCGCCCGCGCCCTGCTCGCCAATCCGGCGGTCCTGATCCTCGACGAGGCGACGAGCTCCCTGGACATCCCCGGCGAGCGGGCGGTGCAGCGGGCCATGGACACCGTGCTGCACGGCCGCACCGCGGTGGTCATCGCCCACCGGCTGTCGACCGTGGAGATCGCGGACCGGGTCCTGGTGATGGAGCACGGCCGCATCGTGGAGGACGGGGCCCCCGCCGAACTCATCGGCGGCACGGGCCGCTTCGCCGGCCTGCACCGCGCCTGGCGGGAGAGCCTGGCCTGAGGGCGCGGGAGGAAGAGCCCGGCGCCTGAGCGCGCGGAACGCGCCACGTTCCCAGCCGTCTCGGCAGGTGAGAACTTTCCGGTTCTTCAAATTGTTTTCGAACACGTCATATTCGGACCGAACCTCAACTCCCTCTGCGCGTTCAGGCTTCCGGGGCTCCCGGTGACATCGTGGTGATGATCGGCGAAACGTCCGCTTAACGAACATGACCATTCCGGCAACGGACGAATTCCGGCCAACTTGTTGACGCGGTCCTGACACGCAACGCCTTCTGCTGGCACTGTTCACCCCGTTCTGCGCACTGCCTGCTCTGCCCGGACGGCTCACCCAGCCGCCGGTAACCCCCCTCGCAGAAGGAGTCCGCGTGAGATCCACGCTCAGCCGTCGCACCACCGCGACCGGCGCTCTGATAGCCGCAGCCGCCCTCCTCGCCGTAGGAGTCCAGACCGGAACGGCCACCGCGACGCCCGGCGGCACGGCCGAAGCCGCCGCCGCGTCCAAGGCCCGGCCCGGCGCACTGGCCAAGCAGCTCTCGCCCTCGCAGCGGGCCGAGCTGATCCGTGAGGCGAGCGCCGGCACGGCGGCCACGGCCAAGAAGCTGGGGCTCGGCTCGCAGGAGAAGCTCGTCGTCAAGGATGTCGTCCAGGACGTCGACGGAACCACGCACACGCGTTACGAGCGCACCTTCGGCGGGCTTCCCGTCCTCGGCGGCGACCTGGTCGTCCAGGAGACGAAGGCCGGCGCGACCCAGAGCGTCACCAAGGCGTCCAGGACCAGTTCGGCGCAGCTCAAGGCCGTCGACCTGAAGGCGTCCGTGGCCCCCGCGATCGCCACGAAGCAGGCCGTCGGCCTGGCCAAGGCGGAGGGTTCGTCCAGGACCGCGGCCGACAAGGCGCCCCGCAAGGTCGTCTGGATGGCCTCGGGCACCCCGCAGCTCGCCTACGAGACCGTGGTCGGCGGACTCCAGGAGGACGGCACCCCCAACGCCCTCCACGTCATCACCGACGCCACCTCCGGCGCGAAGCTCTACGAGTGGCAGGCCATCGAGAACGGCGTCGGCAACACCGAGTACAGCGGCCAGGTCACGCTCGGCACCTCGGGGTCGTACAACCTGACCGACACCGCCCGCGGCAACCACAAGACGTACAACCTGAACCACGGCACGTCCGGTACGGGCACCCTCTTCTCCGGGTCCGACGACGTCTGGGGCAACGGCCTGGCCTCGAACGCGGAGACCGCTGCGGCGGACGCCCACTACGGTGCGGCCGAGACCTGGGACTACTACAAGAACGTCCACGGCCGGACCGGCATCAAGGGCGACGGCGTCGGCGCGTACTCCCGCGTCCACTACGGCAACAGCTACGTCAACGCCTTCTGGGACGACAGCTGCTTCTGCATGACCTACGGCGACGGCAGCGGCAACGCCTCACCGCTGACCTCGCTGGACGTCGCCGCGCACGAGATGACGCACGGCGTCACCTCCAACACGGCCGACCTGAACTACAGCGGTGAGTCCGGTGGCCTCAACGAGGCGACCAGCGACATCTTCGCCACGGCCGTCGAGTTCTACGCGAACAACACCACCGACAAGGGCGACTACCTCATCGGTGAGAAGATCGACATCAACGGCGACGGCACCCCGCTGCGCTACCAGGACAAGCCGAGCAAGGACGGCGGCTCGAAGGACTCCTGGTACTCGGGCATCGGGAACATCGACGTGCACTACTCGTCGGGCCCGGCCAACCACTTCTTCTACCTTCTCTCCGAAGGCAGCGGCGCCAAGGTGATCAACGGCGTCTCGTACAACTCCCCCACCTCCGACGGTCTGCCGGTGACCGGCATCGGCCGCGACAAGGCCGCGCTGATCTGGTTCAAGGCGCTCACCACCAAGTTCACCTCCACGACCAACTACGCGTCGGCCCGCACCGGGACGCTCGCGGCGGCCGGTGAGCTGTACGGCACGACCAGCGCCGAGTACAAGTCCGTCGCCGACGCCTGGGCCGGCATCAACGTCGGTTCGCGCCCCGGCGGCGGCACCGACCCCGGCGGCACGGTCTTCCAGAACAACACCGTGGTGGCCATCCCGGACGCCGGTGCGGCCGTCACCACCTCCGTCAACGTCACCGGCCGCACCGGCAACGCCCCCAGCACCCTCAAGGTCGGCGTGGACATCACCCACACCTACCGCGGTGACCTGGTCATCGACCTCGTGGCCCCGGACGGCACCGCCTACCGGCTGAAGAACTCCTCGTCGAGCGACTCGGCGGACAACGTGCAGACGACGTACACCGTCAACGCCTCCTCGGAGGTGGCGAACGGCACCTGGAAGCTGAAGGTCCAGGACGTCTACTCGAGCGACACCGGGAAGATCAACAGCTTCAAGCTGACCTTCTGATCCGGCACCGCCGCCCGACGCACGACTGATACGGCAGCCGCCCGGGAGGAGATGACTCCTCCCGGGCGGCTGCGTGCGATTCGGCGCCGTTCAGCGCCGGTTCAGCGCATCAGCACGCCCGCGCCCTCGCCCGTCGCCTCCGTCGGCTGGGCGACCAGGCCGAGTTCGGCGCCGGTGGCCAGCAGCCGGTGGGACGGCAGCACCCGCACGGTGTAGCCGTACGGTCCGGTGCGGTCCAGGGCGAGCGGACCGTCGTACAGCCAGCGGCCCTCCAGATCCTGGCCACCCGCCGGCTTCATCGGGAACACCTGGGCGTCCGAGATAGCGTCGGCGGAGTCGACGCGCCCGGCCACCGCCTGCACCTCCACGTCGTCCGGGTCCAGCGCCCCGAGGGTGATCCGGACCCGCAGCGCCAGGGTGGAGCCGAGTTCGGCCGAGCCGCCGGCCGCGGTGGGCGCCACCGCCTCGACGTGGTCGACGGCCACCCGCGGCCAGGCCGCCCGCACCCTGGCCTTCCAGCCGGCGAGCTCCCGTGCCGCGGCGGGCTCCAGCGTGCGCCCGGCCTGCGCGGCGGGGGCGTACAGCCGCTCCACGTACTCACGGACCATCCGGTCGGCGAGGACCTTGGGGCCCAGGGTGCCCAGGGTGCGGCGGACCATCTCGATCCAGCGCCCGGGGAGCCCCTCCTCCCCCTCGTCGTAGAAGCGCGGGGCGACCCGGTCCTCGATCAGCTCGTAGAGGGCGCCCGCCTCCAGGTCGTCGCGCCGGTCCTCGTCCAGCGCGGAACCCTCGGCCGTGGGGATGGCCCAGCCGAAGTCCGGCTCGAACCACTCGTCCCACCAGCCGTCCAGGACGGACAGGTTGAGGCAGCCGTTGAGCGCCGCCTTCATTCCGCTCGTACCGCAGGCCTCCAGCGGGCGCAGCGGGTTGTTCAGCCAGACGTCGCAGCCCGGGTAGAGCTTCTGGGCCATCGCCATCCCGTAGTCGGGCAGGAAGACGATGCGGTGGCGCACCCTGGGGTCGTCGGCGAACCGGACCAGCTCCTGGACCAGCCGCTTCCCCCCGTCGTCGGCCGGGTGTGCCTTCCCCGCGACGACGATCTGGATCGGCCGCTCCGGGTGCAGGAGCAGCCGCCGCAGCCGGTCCCGGTCGCGCAGCATGAGGGTCAGGCGCTTGTACGAGGGCACCCTGCGGGCGAAGCCGATGGTGAGCACGCCGGGGTCGAGCACCCCGTCGATCCAGCCGAGTTCGGCGGGGTCGGCGCCGCGGGTGCGCCAGGAGTCGTGCAGCCGCCGGCGCACCTCGGTGACCAGCTGTTCGCGCAGGGTGCGGCGCAGGTCCCACAGCTGCCGGTCGGGGATCTGCGTGACGGAGTCCCACCGGCCCGGCGCGGCGCCGGACTCGGCGCGCAGCCGGAAGACCTCGGGGGCGACCCAGGTGGGTGCGTGGACCCCGTTGGTCACGGAGGTGATCGGCACCTCGGGGGCGTCGAAGCCCGGCCAGAGGCCCGCGAACATCTCCCGGCTGACGGCGCCGTGCAGGGTGGAGACCCCGTTGGCGCGCTGGGCGAGCCGGAGGCCCATGACCGCCATGTTGAAGACGCCGGGGTCGCCGCCCGCGTAGGTCTCCATGCCCAGGTGCAGGATGCGGTCGGCCGGTACGCCGGGCAGTTCGCCTTCGTCGCCGAAGTGGCGGGCGACCAGGTCGCGGTCGAAGCGGTCGATGCCGGCGGGGACGGGTGTGTGGGTGGTGAAGACGGTGCCGGCGCGGACGGACTCCACCGCGGAGTCGAAGTCGAGGCCCTTTCCGGAGAGCTCGCGGATGCGTTCGAGTCCGAGGAAGCCGGCGTGGCCCTCGTTGGTGTGGAACACCTCGGGGGCCGGATGGCCGGTGAGCCGGCAGTAGGTCCGCACCGCCCGTACCCCGCCGATGCCCAGCAGCATCTCCTGGAGCAGGCGGTGTTCGCTGCCGCCGCCGTAGAGCCGGTCGGTGACCTCGCGTTCGAGGGGGGCGTTGTCCTCGACGTCGGAGTCGAGCATCAGCAGCGGGACCCGGCCGACCTGCGCCTGCCAGATCTGGGCGTGCAGCGAGCGTCCGCCGGGGAGGGCCAGGACCACCTGGCTGGGTGTTCCGTCGGCCTCGCACAGGAGCGTGAGCGGGAGTTCGTTCGGGTCGAGGATGGGGTAGCGCTCCTGCTGCCAGCCGTCGCGCGAGAGGCTCTGGCGGAAGTAGCCGTGGCGGTAGAGCAGGCCGACGCCGACGAGGGGGACGCCCAGGTCGCTGGCGGCCTTCAGATGGTCTCCGGCAAGGATGCCGAGCCCGCCGGAATACTGCGGCAGGGCCGCCGTCACTCCGAACTCGGGCGAGAAGTAGGCGATGGCGGCGGGGAGCCCGTCGCCCTGGGCGCGCTGCTCCTGGTACCACCGGGGGCCCTCCAGATACTCCCGGAGGTCGGCGGACACCTCGGTGAGCCGGCGCAGGAACTGCTCGTCCCCGGCCAGTTCGGCGAGGCGTCCGGCGGACACGGCGCCGAGCATGCGCACGGGGTCGCACTCCGCCGTCCGGCCGGCCACCGGGTCGACGGCCTGGAAGAGCTCTCGGGTCTCGGTGTGCCAGGACCAGCGCAGGTTGCGCGCGAGGTCGCTGAGCGGTTGAAGGGGATCGGGGAGGACGGGACGCACGGTGAACCGACGAATGGCCTTCACGTATTCCACCTTTACAGGGGACGTACGAATCCGGGCGGACGCACCGCTGTGTGCGCCGCCGCATCACCCTCGACGGTAGTGGTACGCGGCCCGCCGGAACCACGGCGCACGACCGGCCGGGGTGTGCGACCCCTGAGGGCCGGCCGCTCCCGGCGCCGCCATCGCTCGCGTCCGTCCCGCACCACCCGCAGATCCAGACACATCCGTCACAGGCGTTATGGCCGATTCCCTCCCCTCATGCGGCCTTGTGGGGCTTCGCGTCACAAGGAAAGCTGCCGTGTGGCGCCCGTACCGCCCCGCGTGCGCCGGCTCCGCGCAATCCCGCGCACGCGCGGCGGAGCCCGGCGCATTCGGAACGTCACAGATACGCCCGAGTAGTTAACACACCACCGGATTGGCCCACCGAGATCCGTGGGAAGGCTTCTCCGGTACCGGAACGAATGCATTCGGATGAGAGCTGAAGGCGATCCGTAACCGCCCCGCGCACGATTCATCCCCTGTCCACCGGCGATCCGCTCCCGGTTCGTATGCAATCGCTGCGGACGATGTACGCATTCGGTCCACACCCGTGCACCCGACCGTCCACCTCCTCCATTCGAGTGCCATTCGAGTGAACGCGGACAGGAGCGGCCATGCCCACACCCCATCAGTCACCGACCGAGCAGCTAGAAAGGACCGAACCCCACCATCGCGGCGCGCGCGTTCCGCCCTCCCCGCCCCCTTCGCGCCCTGCCGAGTCCGAGCTCCAGTCCCCAGGTGATTTCATGATCGGTCGCATTCCCGTCCTCGACGTCCGTCCGCTCGTCGACTGCGGCAGAAGGCCCGCCAAGGCCGTCGCCGGTGAAACCTTCCAGGTCTCCGCGACCGTCTTCCGCGAGGGCCATGACGCGGTCGCGGCCAACGTCGTCCTGCGCGGCCCGAGCGGCCGCCCCGGCCCCTGGACGCCGATGCGCGAACTCGCCCCGGGCACCGACCGCTGGGGCGCCGACGTGACTCCGGACGCCGAGGGCCGCTGGACGTACAAGGTCGAGGCCTGGAGCGACCCGGTCGCCACCTGGCTCCACGCGGCGCAGATCAAGATCCCGGCGGGGATCGACACCGCCCTCGTCCTGGCGGAGGGTGCCGAGCTGTACGAGCGGGCCGCCGGGGGCGTGCCCAAGCGCGACGGGCGCGAGGCGGTGCTGGCCGCGGTCGACGCCCTGCGCGACGAGTCCCGGCCGGCCGCCGCCCGGCTGGCCGGGGCGCTCACCCCGGAGGCGGACGCCGCGCTGGCCCGTCACCCCTTGCGTGAACTGGTCACCGCGTCCCGCCCGCAACCGCTCGTCGTCGAGCGCCGGCGCGCGCTCTTCGGCTCCTGGTACGAGCTGTTCCCCCGCTCCGAGGGGGCCAGGACCGAACCGGCGAAGGCACCCCGCAAGGGCCGTACGGCCAAGGCCGCCGAGGCCCCGCAGCCGCCCCGGATCATCAGCGGCACGTTCCGCACGGCGGCCGAACGGCTGCCCGCGGTCGCCGCCATGGGGTTCGACGTGGTCTACCTCCCGCCCATCCACCCCATCGGCACCACCCACCGCAAGGGCCGCAACAACTCGCTCTCCCCCTCCCCGCACGACGTGGGCGTGCCGTGGGCGATCGGTTCCCCCGAGGGCGGTCATGACGCGGTCCATCCGGATCTCGGCACGCTGGAGGACTTCGGCCATTTCGTCGAGACGGCCCGCAACCTGCGCATGGAGATCGCGCTGGACTTCGCCCTCCAGTGCTCGCCCGACCATCCCTGGGTGGAGAAGCACCCCGAGTGGTTCCACCACCGGGTGGACGGCACCATCGCCTATGCGGAGAATCCTCCGAAGAAATACCAGGACATCTACCCGATCGCCTTCGACAAGGATCTCCGGGGCCTGGTCACGGAGACCGTACGCATCCTGCGTTTCTGGATGGACCGCGGTGTACGCATCTTCCGGGTCGACAATCCGCACACCAAGCCGGTGATCTTCTGGGAAAAGGTGATCGCCGACATCAACGGCACCGACCCCGACGTGATCTTCCTGGCCGAGGCATTCACCCGCCCCGCGATGATGCGCGCCCTCGCGACGGTCGGATTCCAGCAGTCGTACACCTACTTCACCTGGCGCAACACCCGGCAGGAAATCACGGAGTACGTGACCGAGCTGGCCGGTGAATCGGCCTCCGTCATGAGGCCCAATTTCTTCGTGAACACCCCCGACATCCTTCCGGGTTATCTCCAGGAGGGCGGCAGGCCGGCCTTCGAGGCACGGGCGGTGCTCGCGGCGACCCTCTCCCCGTCCTGGGGGGTGTACGCGGGGTTCGAGCTGTGCGAGAACACCCCGGTCAGCAACGGCAGTGAGGAGTACCTCGACTCGGAGAAGTACGAGATCCGGCCCAGGGACTGGGAAGCCGCCGAGCGCGAGGGCCGGTCGCTGGCCCCGCTCATCACCACGCTCAACCGGATCAGGCGCCGTCACCCGGCGCTGCAGCAGCTGCGTGACGTGCACTTCCACTCGTCCGACAACGACGCCCTGATCGTGTACAGCAAGCGCTCCGGTTCGAACATCGTTCTGACGGTCGTCAACCTCGACCCGCACCACACCCAGGAGGCGACCGTCTCGTTGGACATGCCGCAACTCGGCCTCGACCGGCACGAGAGCGTGCCGGTGCGCGACGAGCTCACCGGCCATTCCTATCACTGGGGCAGGACCTTCTATGTGCGTCTTGAGCCGGGCGTCACGCCCGCGCACATCGCGGTCCTGCGACCGTCCCCGCCGACCGGAGGGTCACCCACACCATGATCGTCAATGAGCCCGTCCACGACACGTTCGAGGACACCCCGGCAAAGGACCGCGATCCCGACTGGTTCAAGCGTGCCGTCTTCTACGAGGTCCTCGTCCGGTCCTTCCAGGACTCCAACGGCGACGGCATCGGAGATCTGAAGGGGATCACCGCCAAGCTGGACTACCTGCAGTGGCTGGGCGTCGACTGCCTCTGGCTGCCGCCGTTCTTCAAGTCGCCGCTGCGCGACGGCGGCTACGACGTGTCCGACTACACCGCCGTGCTGCCCGAATTCGGGGACCTCGCCGACTTCGTCGAGTTCGTCGACGCCGCGCACCAGCGCGGCATGCGCGTGATCATCGACTTCGTCATGAATCACACCAGCGACCAGCACGACTGGTTCCAGCAGTCCCGTACCGACCCCGACGGGCCCTACGGCGACTACTACGTCTGGGCCGACGACGACAAGCAGTTCCAGGACGCCCGGATCATCTTCGTCGACACGGAGACGTCCAACTGGACCTTCGACCCGGTGCGCAAGCAGTACTACTGGCACCGGTTCTTCTCGCACCAGCCCGATCTCAACTACGAGAACCCGGCGGTGCAGGAGGAGATCATCTCCGCGCTGCGCTTCTGGCTGGACCTCGGCATCGACGGCTTCCGCGTCGACGCCGTGCCCTACCTCTACCAGCGCGAGGGCACCAACTGCGAGAACCTCCCGGAGACCCACGGCTTCCTCAAGCGGGTCCGCAAGGAGATCGACGCCAACTACCCCGACACCGTGTTGCTCGCCGAGGCCAACCAGTGGCCCGAGGACGTCGTCGACTACTTCGGCGACTACCAGTCCGGCGGCGACGAGTGCCACATGGCGTTCCACTTCCCGGTGATGCCACGGATCTTCATGGCCGTACGGCGCGAGAGCCGCTACCCGGTCTCGGAAATCCTGGCCAAGACACCGGCGATCCCGTCGGGCTGCCAGTGGGGCATCTTCCTGCGCAACCACGACGAGCTGACGCTCGAGATGGTCACGGACGAAGAACGCGACTACATGTACGCGGAGTACGCCAAGGACCCGCGGATGCGGGCCAACATCGGCATCCGCCGCCGGCTGGCGCCGCTGCTGGACAACGACCGCAACCAGATCGAGCTGTTCACCGCCCTGCTGCTGTCGCTGCCCGGCTCTCCGATCCTCTACTACGGGGACGAGATCGGGATGGGCGACAACATCTGGCTGGGCGACCGGGACGCCGTACGCACCCCCATGCAGTGGACGCCCGACCGCAACGCCGGCTTCTCCTCCAGCGATCCGGGACGGCTGTACCTCCCCACGATCATGGATCCGGTCTACGGCTACCAGGTCACCAACGTCGAGGCGTCGATGGCCTCGCCGTCGTCGCTGCTGCACTGGACGCGGCGGATGATCGAGATCCGCAAACAGAACCCGGCGTTCGGCCTCGGCTCGTACAACGAGCTGCCGTCCTCCAACCCCGCCGTGCTCGCCTTCACCCGTGAGCACGGGGACGATCTCGTGCTGTGCGTGCACAACTTCTCGCGGTTCGCACAGCCGACGGAACTCGATCTGAGGTCCTTCAACGGGCGTCATCCCGTGGAACTGATCGGCGGGGTGCGCTTCCCCGCCATCGGTCAGTGGCCCTACCTGCTGACTCTCGCGGGACACGGCTTCTACTGGTTCCGGCTGCGCAAGGACGCGCCCCCGAGCTGATGCGGGGACGGCTAAGGGCTGTCCCGCAATTCCTGGTGGATCAGCGCGCGGCGTCAGATGCGGTGCATCGCAAGGCGGAGAGGCGCCCGCATACTGGATGTATTCGGGCGTTTCGACAACGCGGCGAGGTGCCGTAGCTGTCGTCGCGCGCCCGCCAGGAATTGCGGGACAGCCCTTAGGGCCTTTCGTTTGTATCAGGCCGGATCAGGGAGCGGGGTCCGGTGCGTGCAGCTGCAAGGCGGAGGAGGGAGTCATGGCGATCGGCGCCTCCCCTGCTCGAGCGCAGCCGAGAGCTCGGGGAACCTGGCGACCGACGACAACGCGGGAGGGGGTCCCCCCGGGTCGAGCGAAGCCGAGACCTCGGGGGAGTGCGTGCCGGACCTCCCGAGCCCGGCATGATCCGGACGAGAGGCCCTGGCGGCACTGCCGGCGGGGCGGTTTCCACCGCCCCGCACGGGGCACCCTTCCCCTCATATCGAGTGCTTCCGTGCCCTTCTTGGATCTTCCTGGCGTTTCGATCACCCGAGTCGAGTCCGTACGGACCATCCTGACCCGACACGTCCCGCACAGCCGGACAGCTAAAGCCGCAATCCGGGACACTCTTCGCATCCTGTGGTGTGCCCGGGGAAAGGACGCGATGCCATGTCGGAGACTGCATCCGCTCAGGTCACCCTGGCGAACAGCACAGCCCTGCTCCCGTCTCTCGGACCGCTGCTACATGAATGGCTGCCCCGGCAGCGGTGGTTCGCGGGCAAGGGGAGGCCCATCGCCGCCTTCTCGCTCGTGTCGGCGACCGAGATACTGCCCGTGGACTCCGGCGCGGCCGATACCGGCCCGGGGCTCCTGCACCTCCTGGTGAGGGCCCATCAGCCCACGATGGCGGACCAGCCGCCGCCGGACTGCTACCAGCTGCTGCTCGGCGTACGCCCCACCCTGCCCCCGCACCTGGCGCCCGCCCTCATCGGTCATGTGGCGGACGGGCCGCTGGCCGGCCGCACCGTCTACGACGGCCTGCACGACCCCCGCCTCGCCGCGCTGCTGCTGGAGCGGCTGCGCACGCCGGGCCGTCTCGGCGGTCTGCGCTTCGGCCGGGGTTCGGAGCCGGTCGCCGCCCACCTCACCCCCCGGGTGCTGGACACCGAGCAGTCCAACTCCTCGCTCGTGTACGGCGACTCCTACATCCTGAAGATCTTCCGCCGGGTGTTCCCGGGGACCAACCCCGATCTGGAGCTGCCGCTCGCGCTCTCCCGCGAGGGGTGCGGGCGCGTGCCCGCGCCGGTCGCGTGGTTCGAGGCCGCCTCGCCGGAACACCTCACGCTCGGCGTTCTCCAGCCGTTCCTGCGCGGCGCCCAGGACGGCTGGCAGCTCGCCCTGCGCGCGCTGGCGGCCGGGCACGACTTCACCCAGGAGGCCCATGCGCTGGGCCGGGCCACCGCCGAGGTGCACACCGCGCTCGCCGCCGCACTGCCCACGCCGCCCCTGCACCGCTCGCAGACCGAGGAGCTGGCCGCCGCCATGGTGCGGCGGCTGGAGGCGGCCGCTCACGCGGTGCCAGAGCTGGTGCCGTACGTCCCCGGACTGCGCGCGGCCTTCGACGCCGTGACGGTCATGGGCCGGCGGGGTCTCGGCTGGGCCGCCCAGCGCGTGCACGGCGACCTCCACCTCGGCCAGACGCTGCGCGACACCGACGGTTTCTGGTCACTGATCGACTTCGAGGGCGAACCGGCCCGCCCGCTCCCGGAGCGCCGCAGCCCGCAGTCACCGGTTCGCGACATCGCCGGAATGCTCCGCTCCTTCGACTACGCGGCCCGCTCGCACCGGCCCTGGAACGCCGCATGGGCGGCGCGCTGCCGGACCGCCTACTGCGACGGCTACGCGCAGGCCGCGGGCATCGACCCCCGCGGCGAGCCGGAACTGCTCCGCGCCCACGAGACCGACAAGGCGGTCTACGAGGTGCTGTACGAGGCCCGGCACCGGCCCGACTGGCTGCCGGTCCCCATGGCCGCGATCCACCGTCTGGCGGCCGACGCCGACCGATCCGGCCCGGCCCTCCCGTAGCCGCGGCCCGCGCCCCACCCGCCCCGCTCCGGCCCGTCCCACCCGGCCCCACCCACCCACACCCTCCGAGGAGGCTGTCCCTGTGACCGCCCGCAAGCCGTCCCGCAACAGGTCCGAGCCCGCTCCGACCACCACCGACGCCACCCTCTCCGCGTCCCCCGCCGACCATACGGAAGCCGCCGGCCCGGCCACCGGAACCCTCGCACCGGCCGCGGCGGACGCACCACCCGCAGCCGTGGCTCCCCCGGCCAAGCGGGCCAGGAAAGCGGCGGCCCCGCCACGTCCGCGCAGCGCCGGCGGGCAGGGGGTCCGCCCCGCCGCCCCGCTCGACGACGCGGACCGGGGGCGCCTCCTGGCGGGCGAGCACCACGCCCCGCACGACCTGCTCGGCGCGCACCAGGTCCGCGGCGGGGTCGTCTTCCGGACACTGCGTCCGTTCGCCCGCTCGGTCACGGTGCTCGCCAAGGGGCTGCGGGCCCAGCTGCTCGACGACGGCGACGGGTTCTTCTCCGGGCTCCTGCCGATGCCCGCGGTCCCCGAGTACCGGCTCCTGGTGGCCTACGACGACAACGAGACCGAGATCCACGATCCGTACCGCTTCCTGCCCGCCCTCGGCGAACTCGATCTGCATCTGATCAGCGAGGGCCGGCACGAGGAACTGTGGACTGCGCTCGGCGCCCGGACGATGGAGCACCAGGGCGTCACCGGCACCCGGTTCACCGTGTGGGCGCCCAACGCGCGCGGCGTGCGGGTCAGCGGGGACTTCAACTACTGGGACGGCACCGGGTTCCCGATGCGTTCGCTCGGCTCCTCCGGCGTGTGGGAGCTGTTCCTGCCGGCGATCGGGGAGGGCGCGCTGTACAAGTTCGACATCTGCCGCCCCGACGGCTCGCACACGATGCGCGCCGACCCGATGGCCCGCCATGCCGAGGTCCCGCCGTCCACCGCATCGGTCGTGACGGCCTCGCACCACGTCTGGCAGGACGAGGAGTGGATGACGCGCCGCGGGGACGTCCCCGTGCACGAGGCACCCTTCTCCGTCTACGAGGTGCACCTGCCGTCCTGGCGGCCGGGGCTGACCTATCGCCAGCTCGCCGAGCAGCTCCCCGCGTACGTGAGCGACCTGGGGTTCACCCATGTGGAGATGATGCCGGTCTCCGAGCACCCCTTCGGCGGCTCCTGGGGCTACCAGGTCACGGGTTTCTACGCTCCGACGTCCCGCCTGGGCTCCCCCGACGACTTCCGCTTCCTCGTCGACGCGCTGCACCGCGCGGGGATCGGCGTCATCGTCGACTGGGTGCCGGCGCACTTCCCGCGGGACGACTGGGCACTCGCCGAGTTCGACGGCCGCCCGCTGTACGAGCACGCGGACCCGCGGCGGGCCGCGCACCCGGACTGGGGCACCCTCGAATTCGACTACGGCCGGACCGAGGTGCGCAACTTCCTGGTCGCCAACGCGACTTATTGGTGCGAGGAGTTCCACATCGACGGGCTGCGGGTCGACGCGGTCGCCTCGATGCTCTACCTCGACTACTCGCGCGAGGACGGTCAGTGGTCGCCGAACGAATTCGGCGGCCGGGACAATCCGGACGCCGTGGCCTTCCTCCAGGAGATGAACGCCACCGTCTACCGGCGAAACCGCGGTGTCGTCACCATCGCGGAGGAGTCCACGGCCTGGGACGGCGTCACCCGTGCCACGCATCATGTGGGCCCCGGCGGCTTCGGCGGTCTCGGCTTCGGGCTGAAGTGGAACATGGGCTGGATGCACGACTCGCTGGAGTACGTGTCGAAGGAGCCGGTGCACCGCAAGTACCACCACAACGAGATGACCTTCTCGATGGTGTACGCGTACAGCGAGAACTACGTCCTGCCGATCTCGCACGACGAGGTCGTGCACGGCAAGCAGGCGCTGGTCAGCAAGATGCCCGGCGACTGGTGGCAGCAGCGCGCCAACCACCGCGCCTATCTCGGCTTCATGTGGGCCCACCCCGGCAAGCAACTGCTCTTCATGGGGCAGGAGTTCGCCCAGGGCGCCGAGTGGTCGGAGGGGCACGGCCCGGACTGGTGGCTGCTCGACCCGTCGTACTCGGCGGAGAGCGACCACCGGGGCGTGCGGGACCTGGTGAGCGATCTGAACGCGGTGTACGGGGCGACGCCCGCGCTCTGGCAGCGGGACACGGTCCCGGAGGGCTTCAGCTGGATCGACGGCGGCGCCGCGGAGGACAACGCCTTCTCGTTCGTACGGTACGACGCGCAGGGCTCACCGCTGATCGCCGTCTCCCACTTCTCCCCGGTGGTGCGGCACGACTACCGCATCGGGGTGCCGGATGGGCCCGAGGCATGGGTGGAGGTCCTGAACACGGACGAGCTGCGCTACGGCGGCAGCGACGTACGCAACGAGGAACCGCTGAAGCCCGAGGCGGTGGCGGCGCACGGCAGGGACACCAGCATCACGCTGACCCTCCCGCCGCTGGCGACGGTCTGGCTGCGGCCGGCCTGAGCGGACGGCGTCGGACCGGGACCGGCGGGGGCGGGGTTCGCCCCGCCGGTCCCGGCGGTGAAACGGCTTTGCGCTCCGGGCGACCGGCGTAGATGCTGGCTCGCCGGAGGTGGGGAAGATGACCGATGTCGTGCTGAGGCTGTCGGCCCGCGATCTGGTGCACGCGGACCTGGCGTCGTGCGGATGGTCGGGGTCCGCGCACCATCTGGCCAACGTCGCCCGGCAGTTGGAACGGGCGCGGACCGGTGACGTCGACTACCTCGCGGTCTGCCCGCCGACGGACATCCCCGTGGCGAAGGGTGGCGTCGACTACCGGGCCAGGGAGGGCACCGGCATCCTGTGGCAGCTGGCGGTCCACCCCGCGCTGCAGTCGTGCGGGATCGGCGCGTTCCTGGTCCGGGCCGCGGAGCAGCGGATCAGGGACCGCGGGCTGCGCCACGCCGGACTGGCCGTGGAGGAGAGCAACCCGCGGGCACGTGCGCTGTACGAACGGCTGGGTTACACCGCGTACGACCGGCAGCCGGACGCGTGGGACGAACAGGGCCCCGACGGGTCGTTGCGCCGGTACGAGACGGTGTGCGTGCTGATGCGGAAGGAACTCTCCTAGACCGCGGACGCTCTCAGACCGCCGCCGGGAGCACGTCCTCCAGCTCCTGGAGCAGCCGGCGCTTGGGGCGGGCGCCCACCATCGACTTCACGGGTTCGCCGTCCTGGAAGACCATCAGGGTGGGCATCGACAGCACCGTGTAGCGGCCGGTGATCTCCGGGTTGTGGTCCACGTCGATCTGCACCACCTTGAGCCGGCCGGCCTCCTCCTGGGCGATCGCGCTGAGCACCGGGGCCAGCTGGCGGCAGGGGCCGCACCAATCGGCGGTGAATTCGACCAGGACCGGCACTCCGGCTGCCAGGACCTCCGCGTCGAACGTCGTGTCGGTGACTTCGGCGACACCTTCTGCGTGGATCATTCGTCGTCCTCCCAGTTCAGTTCACAACGTGGTTCGGGACCGCCGGGCACACCGGCGGAGGCCTCGAGTTCGGCGCGGGCCAGCTGGGCGCCCACCTCCGTGCGCACGGCCTGCAGCTGGCCGATGAGGGCGTCCAGCTCGCCGAGCTTGCGCCGGTAGACGGCCAGCGAGGCCGGGCAGGAGTCGCCCGCCGGATGGCCGGCGCGCAGGCAGTCGACGAAGGGGCGGGTCTCCTCCAGGTCGAACCCGAAGTCCTGAAGGGTCCGGATCTGCTGGATCAGCCGCAGGTCGCCCTCGTCGTACGTGCGGTAGCCGTTCTCCGCGCGGCGTGCCGGCAGCAGGCCCCGTGATTCGTAGTACCGCAGCGTCCGTGTCGTCGTCCCGGCGCGTTCGGCCAGCTCCCCGATTCGCATGCCCTGACGGTAATCCTTGACGTCGGCGTCAAGGCAAGCAGAACCGAGGCAAGGCAGGGACCATTCGAGACGCAAACCGTCCGAAATCATTGACGGCCGCCTGAGAGGGTAACTACTGGAACTGACCGGGCATGGGCATCGGCGAATTCGACATCGTGACTCCTCCCCGCCCCGAGGGGCGGAGCTTCTCGCTGCGCCGTGGTGGCGTCGCGACGGACCAGCCCGGCCCGTAGAACGTTGAGTGCCCCGACCTCGTCGGCATGGGCCTGGTGGCCGCAGTCGACGCAGTGGAACTTCTCCTGCGTGAGCCGGTTCTCCTTCGAAGTGTGCCCGCATGCGGGACACGTGCGGGAGGTGTTGCGGGGGTCCACGGCCATCACTTCCCGCCCGGCACTCTCAGCCTTCGCGTTCAGGATCGTCAGGAACACCCCCCAACCGGCATCAGCGATCGAACGGTTCAGCCCGGCCTTGGCCGCAGCCCCGTTGGACAGGAACACGCCCGGCCTATCGGGATCGGGCTTCGGTGCGGGGGCCTTGCTCATGTTGCGGATCTTGAGGTCTTCGTGCGCGATGAAGTCATGCTCACGGACCAGCGTGAGCGCGGTCTTGTGCGCGTGGTCAAGTCGCCGACGCCGCACCTTGCCATGCAGGGCGCCCACCTTCTCCACCGCCCGCTGATGGTTGCGGGTGCGGTTCTTGGCCCTGCAGCGGGGGAACCGGGACAGTGCCCGCTGCGCGGCCTCCAGCTTGCAGGCGGCCTTGCGGGCGTGGCGGGGGTTGGGGATGTGGGTGCCGTTGGAGTCGGTGAGAAACGAGGCGATGCCGAGGTCGATGCCGATGTCGGAGCCGGTTGGGGGAAGTGGTTCGGGCAGGGACTGTTCCGTGGTGAGTACGACGAACCATTTGCGGCCCTCGCGCTTCACACTGACGGTCCTGACCGTGCCGACCACTGGGCGGTGTTGGTTGACCTTGATGTGCCCGACGCCCTGGAAGCGGACTCGGGTGACCTGGTCGTGCGGGGTGGAGTCCCAGCGGCAGCCGTCCCCGTCCCGGGGGAAGTCCACCGTGTCGAACCAGGTCACCCCGCGAAAGCGGGGGTAGCCGGGCTTGTCCCCTGCCTTGACCCGGCGGAAGAACGCCGCAAACGCCTTGTCCAGCCTTCGCAACGTTGCCTGCTGGGAGCTGAACGACCAGCGACCCTGCCCCTCGGGGTCGAAAGCTCGGATGTCCTTGAGCTGCCCGGGCTGCATCCCGTACTTGATACTCACCCTCGACGGGTGCCGGTAGGCGTCACGGCGTTCCTGCAACGCACCGTTGTAGAGCGAGCAATGATCACGCAGCATCTCACCGAGCGCAATTGCCTGGCCCACGGTAGGCCGCAAGAGAAACTTGTATGCACGGATCACGAGCCCACCCCCTTCACCTGGCCCTACGAACGAACGTACCGTCGGCAAACATCAACGCGACTGGGAACCGCGCCTCTTCACTCTCAGGAGTGAGTGCGTCACGCAGTACATCGAGAGGCAGAAACGTCCACTCCGACCATCACCAGTCCGTCGTCCACATCCCGTACGGCTGAGGCGCGGGCCCGCCCGGGCAGACGGATGCGGCCGGTACGGGAGCCCCGTACCGGCCGCATCGGCGCATCGGCGCATCGGCGCCGCGTTACACCTTCGTGAGCGAGGGCTGCTCCTCGCCGCCGTCCCTGGCGCCGGGGACGTACGGCTCGGCGGGGCCCTCGTCCGCGAGCATCGACTCGTCGAACGGGAGGGATCCGGACAGGACCTGCTCCACCCGCTCCTTGTCGATCTCCTTGGTCCAGGTGCCGACGAGCACCGTGGCCACCGCGTTGCCCGCGAAGTTCGTCAGGGCGCGGGCCTCGCTCATGAAGCGGTCGATGCCGACGATCAGGCCGACGCCGTCCACCAGCTCGGGGCGGTGCGACTGGAGGCCGCCGGCGAGGGTGGCGAGGCCCGCGCCGGTGACGCCCGCCGCGCCCTTGGAGGCGATCACCATGAAGACCAGCAGCGAGATCTGCTCGCCGATGCTCAGCGGGTCACCCGTCGCGTTGGCGATGAAGAGCGAGGCCATCGTGAGGTAGATGGCCGTGCCGTCGAGGTTGAAGGAGTAGCCGGTCGGCACGGTGATGCCGACGACGGGCTTGCTGACGCCCATATGCTCCATCTTCGCGATCAGCCGCGGCAGGGCCGACTCGGACGAGGAGGTCGAGAGGATGAGCAGGAACTCGCGGCCCAGGTACTTCAGCAGCGCGAAGATGTTGACCCCGGCCACCAGGCGCAGGATCGTGCCCAGGATCAGGAACACGAAGAGCGCGCAGGTGATGTAGAAGCCGATCATGATGACCGCGAGGGACTTCAGGGCGTCCACACCGGTCTCGCCGACCACGGCCGCCATCGCGCCGAACGCGCCGACCGGGGCCATCCACATGATCATGGCGAGGATGCGGAAGACGAGCCGCTGGATGTGGCCGATGCCGCGCAGCACCGGCTCGCCGGCCGAGCCCAGCGCCTGGAGCGCGAAGCCCGCGAGCAGGGCGATGAGCAGGGTCTGCAGGACCTCGCCCTCGGTGAAGGCCGACACCATGGTGGTGGGGATGATGCCGAGCAGGAAGTCCGCGGTGGACTCGCTGGCACCCGAAGCCTGCTTCTCGCCCGCGGCGCGGGCCGCCTCGGTGAGGTGGAGGCTGGACCCGGGCTCCAGGATGTTCCCGACGACCAGGCCGATGGCCAGGGCGACGGTCGACATCACCAGGAAGTAGCCGAGGGCCAGACCGCCGACGGCGCCGACCTTGGCGGCCTTGCGTACGGAGCCGACGCCCAGCACGATCGTGCAGAAGATGATCGGCGAGATCATCATCTTGATGAGGTTGACGAAGCCGGTTCCGATCGGCTTGAGCTCGACGGCGGCATCCGGGGCGACGAGGCCGACCAGGATGCCGAGGCCCACCGCCGCGATCACGGCGAGATACAGATATTTCGTACGGTCCCGCTTGGCGGCGGCCACTGGCACGGGGGTCTCCTCGGCTCTGTCCTTGTCCCTCCCCCGTCCCTGGGGGCCCCGGCGACTATTCCGCTCCCTGTGACGGCGGTCACCCTTACGTGCATTTCGTTCATACGATTTCGGCCAGGCATGCTGTGAGGATGCGTTTCCCCCGTACCCGCCCGCGCAGCCTCGCGGGCCAGCTCTTCGCCATGCAGGTGGTGCTGGTCGCGGCCGTGGTGGCGGGGTGTGCCTTCTTCGCGTACGTCTCCGGCAGCGGCCAGGCCGAGGAGACCGCGACGCGGCAGGTGCGGACGGCCGCGCTGGCGATCGCGGGTTCGCCTTCGGTAGGGGAGGCGATCCGCACCCCGGACCCGTCGGCGGTGCTCCAGCCGTACGCGGAGCGGGTCCGCAAGAAGACCGGGATCGCCTTCGTCACCATCATGGATCCGCAGGGGGTCCGCTGGACGCACCCGCACACCGAGCAGATCGGCGAGAGCTTCCTGGGGCACACCGCCCGCGCCCTGCAGGGTGAGACCTTCTCGGAGACGTACACCGGCACGCTCGGCCCCTCGATCCGGGTCGTGACCCCGGTCCGGGACGGCGGCCGGATCGTGGGCCTCGTCAGTGCGGGCATCACGGTCGAACGCGTCTCCTCGCAGGTGCGGGCGCAGCTGGGCGCCCTGGGGCTCGCGGCGGGCGCGGCGCTGGCGCTGGGCGGCCTCGGCACGTACGTGATCAACGCCCGGCTGCGGCGGCACACCCATGGGATGAACGCCGCCGAGCTGAGCCGGCTGCACGACTACCACGAGGCCACGCTGCACGCGGTGCACGAGGGGCTGCTGATGCTCGACGGGCAGCGCAGGATCGCGCTGATCAACGACGCGGGCCGCGAGCTGCTGGGGCTGGCGCCCGGCACGGTCGGCCGACGGGTCACCGAACTCGATCTGCCCGCGCCGCTGACGGGGGCCCTGCTCGCGTCCGAGGAGCGGGTCGACGAGGTGCACCTGACGGCGGACCGGGTGATCGTGGTCAACACCCGCCCCGTGGTGGGCGGGGAGCGGCGCGGCACCGTCATCACCCTGCGCGACCACACGGAACTCCAGGCGCTGTCCGGCGAGCTGGACTCGGAGCGCGGGTTCACCCAGGCCCTGCGCTCGCAGGCGCACGAGGCGGCGAACCGGCTGCACACGGTGGTCTCGCTGATCGAGCTGGGCCGGCAGGACGAGGCGGTCGGCTTCGCGACGGCGGAGCTGGAGCTGGCCCAGGCACTGACCGACCGGGTCGTCGGCGCCGTCGGCGAACCGGTGCTGGCGGCCCTGCTGCTCGGCAAGGCCGCGCAGGCGAACGAGCGCGGGGTGGAGCTGGTGCTGGCGGACGACAGCCTGATCGACGACGGGGCCCTGCCGGCGACGTTGCCGCAGCGCGACCTGGTGACCATTGTCGGCAACCTGATCGACAACGCGGTGGAGGCGGCGTCCGAGGCGGTGACCGGCGCCCCCGACGGCGTCCCCGTCCAGCGCACGGGCCCGCGGCCGCCCCGCGCCCGGGTCACGGTCACCGCGCTCGCCGGCGACGGAGAACTCCTGCTGCGCGTCGCCGACAACGGGGCGGGCGTCGGACCGGCCGACGCCGACGAGGTCTTCCGCCGCGGCTGGTCGACGCACGGCACGGGCCGCGGGCTCGGCCTGGCGCTCGTCCGGCAGGCCGCGCACCGCAACGGCGGGTCCGTGGTGCTGGAGGACGGCCCGGAGGGCGGCGCGGAGTTCACCGTACGGCTGCCCCTGGCGCAAAGCAGCGGCAGCGACGCGCGGAAGGAGGCGGCCCTGTGACCCCCCTGATCCGGGTGCTGGTCGTCGAGGACGACCCCGTGGCCGCCGACGCCCATCAGCTGTACGTGAACCGCGTCCCGGGATTCTCCGTGGCGGCCGTCGCGCACACCCGGGCCGAGGCGGTCCGGGCGCTGGACCGCGTCCCGGTCGATCTGCTGCTCCTGGATCTGTATCTGCCCGACGGGCACGGGCTGCAGCTCCTGCGTGCGCTGCGCGCGGCCGGGCACGGGGCCGATGTGATCGCGGTGACCTCGGCCCGCGATCTGGCCGTGGTCCGCGAGGGGGTCTCGCTCGGCGTCGTGCAGTACGTGCTGAAGCCCTTCACCTTCGCCACGTTGCGCGACCGGCTCGTGCGCTACGCCGAGTTCCGTGCCACGGCCGGTGAGGCGAGCGGCCAGGACGAGGTGGACCGGGCGCTGGCCACCCTGCGCACCCCGCAGCCCGCCCGCCTGCCCAAGGGCCTCAGCCGCCCGACCCTGGACGCGGTGACCCGGGTGCTGCGCGCGGCCCCGGACGGCGTGACGGCGGCGGCGGCCGGCCTGGAGCTCGGAATCTCCCGCATCACGGCGCGCCGCTACCTGGAACACCTGGTGACGGCCGGGCGGGCGGTGCGCAGTCCACAGTACGGACAGATCGGGCGCCCCGAGCTGCACTACCGATGGCTGGCCGAGGGGCGCTGACCGGGAAGCAGCGCCCAAAGGAGCCGTCTGGACGTTCCTACGAGGCGTGACCACGGTATGAACACACCGTAGTCATACCGCCTCCGACCTCCTACGGTGGGCCCGTGCACCCCACTCCGCCTTTCAACGCCCCCGCCGCGCGAAGACTTCGCGAGGCCCTGGGCATGGCTCCCGGTCATGTCGCCTATGGCCTCGGCGCCCAGTACGGCCTCCGGATCACCGCCGAGACGGTCGCGGCCTGGGAGCGCGGACTCGCCTCACCGACCGATTACGAACTCACCGCGCTGGCAGGGGTGTTGTGGTGCGCCCCCGGCGAACTCCTCACCGCCGCCCGTACGCTGCGCGAGCACCGGATCGCCCGGGAGGTGAGCCCGGAGGAGCTGGCGGGCGTGCTCGGGATGTCCGCCTCCGCGTATCTGCGGATGGAGGAGTCGGGCAAGTGGCGCGGCAACGAACGCCAGTCCGCCGCGCTCAGCGAGGCACTCGGGCTCAGCGCCGCCGCGTTCGTGACGGTCTGCGGGCGGGACGAGGAGCTGGCGGAACTGCTGCGCAGCGCGGTGACGACCCGCTGGCAGGGGTACGTCAAGCCGGTGTCGAAGCTCGCACCAGTGGACCGGCCGCTGGTCCACGGGATGCTCGACCGGCTGCACGCCGACTACCAGGCGCTCATGGTGTCCACGCTCAGCTGGAGCAGCACGGGAACGGAGCGGTCGGGCACGAGCGGGGACGCCGGCCGGGCATTCCTCGCGGGGATCGTGGAGCGGTTCTGGGACACGGCGGACGCGTAGGACGCACCGGTCTCGCCGGGCGTCGGCTCAGAAGACCGACTCCGCCTCGTGCATCCGGTCCAGGGGCACGGTCTTGAGCTGGGTGACCGCCTGGGCCAGCGGCACCATCCGGATGTCGTTGCCGCGCAGGGCCGTCATGTTCCCGAAGTCGCCCCGGTGCGCCGCCTCCACCGCGTGCCAGCCGAAGCGGGTGGCGAGCACCCTGTCGTACGCGGTCGGCGTGCCGCCGCGCTGGACGTGACCGAGGATGACCGGACGGGCCTCCTTGCCCAGCCGGGTCTCCAGCTCGACGGCGAGGCGGTTGCCGATCCCCTGGAAGCGCTCGTGGCCGAACTGGTCGATCGCGCCCTTGGCGTACGGCATGGAGCCCTCGGCCGGGTGCGCGCCCTCGGCGACGCAGATGACCGCGAACTTCTTACCGCGCGCGAAGCGTTCCTCGACCATCTTGACGAGGTCTTCGACCTGGAACTTGCGCTCGGGCAGGCAGATGCCGTGCGCGCCGCCGGCCATGCCCGACTCCAGCGCGATCCAGCCGGCGTGGCGTCCCATCACCTCGACGACCATGACGCGCTGGTGGGACTCGGCGGTGGTCTTCAGCCGATCTATGGCCTCGGTGGCGACGCCCACGGCGGTGTCGAAGCCGAAGGTGCGGTCGGTGCCGGAGATGTCGTTGTCGATGGTCTTCGGGACGCCGACGACGGGCATGCCCGCGTCGGACAGCATCCGGGCCGCCGTGAGGGTGCCCTCACCGCCGATGGGGATCAGCGCGTCCATGCCGTAACGGCGGCTCAGCTCGGCGCAGTGCTCCGCGGCTTCGCGCAGCCGGGCGCGCTCCAGGCGGGTGGAGCCGAGGATGGTGCCGCCGCGGGCGAGGATGCCGCTCACCGCGTTCAGGTCCAGGGGGCGGAAGTGGCCGTCGAGGAGGCCCTTGAACCCGTCCTCGAAGCCGATGACCTCGTCGCCGTGGCCCACCACGGCACGGTGCACGACCGAGCGGATCACTGCGTTCAGGCCTGGGCAGTCGCCGCCTGCGGTGAGAACTCCGATGCGCATCGTGCTGTATCTCCTGCTCGCTGGGGCCCGTCGTGTGCCGTGCGGGCCGGGGGCAACGGCATCATCCCCCGTACCGTGAGTCACGACGATTGTCCCACGCCGGGTCCGCACCTCGCGCTTCCGGCTGCTCCGGGGGCGCCCGGAACGGCCGCCGGAGCGTTGCGGCGGCCGCGCCCGGGGGCTTTCGTCCGGGGGCTTTCGTCCGGCGGGCGGCCCTTTGGTCCCCGCAGGTATCGTCAAACAGGCGATATCACCTGAACCGGACAATGTACCGGACATGAGACGACGGGAGAGCACGCGTGACGCGCAGCGTGTACGTGACCGGGATCGACCGGGGGGACGGCCGCCAGGTCGTCGATCTGGGAGTCATGGAACTCCTGACGCGCCAGGTGGACCGGGTCGGGGTCTTCCGGCCCCTGGTCCACGACGACCCCGACCGGCTCTTCGAACTGCTGCGGGCGCGCTACCGCCTGTCCCAGGACCCGGGGACCGTCTACGGCCTCGACTACCACGAGGCCTCCGCCATCCAGGCCGAACGGGGTACGGACGAACTGGTCTCGCGGCTCGTCGAGCGCTTCCACCGGGTGGCCGCCGCCTACGAGGTGGTGCTGGTCCTCGGCACGGACTTCGCCGCCACGCAGCTCCCGGACGAGCTGGCCCTGAACGCCCGCCTCGCCAACGAGTTCGGCGCCTCGGTGATCGCGGTGGTCGGCGGCCAGAAGCAGGACGCGGAGTCCGTGCGGGCCGAGACCCGCAACGCGTACCGCGCGTACGCGGGCCTCGGCTGCGACGTGCTGGCGATGATCGTGAACCGGGTGGCGTCCGCCGACCGCGAGGGCATCGCGGAGCGGCTCTCGGCCACGCTGCCGGTGCCCTGCTCGGTGCTGCCCGACGACCCGGCCCTGTCGGCGCCGACGGTCGCGCAGATCACCGCGGCACTGGACGGCACGGTGCTCCTCGGCGACGACTCGGGCCTGGCCAGGGACGCGCTGGACTTCGTGTTCGGCGGGGCGATGCTGCCGAACCTGCTGAAGGCGCTGACGCCGGGGTGCCTCGTGGTGACCCCCGGGGACCGGTCCGATCTGGTGGTCGGCTCGCTGGCCGCGCACAGCGCCGGGACGCCGCCCATCGCGGGCGTGCTGCTGACGCTGAACGAGCGGCCGGGCGAGGAGATACTCAAGCTGGCCGCGCGCCTCGCGCCCGGCACCCCGGTCGTCTCGGTGGCCGGCGGCTCCTTCCCGACGGCCGGGGAGCTGTTCGCGCTGGAGGGCAAGCTGAACGCGGCGACCCCGCGCAAGGCGGAGACCGCGCTCGGGCTCTTCGAGCGACATGTCGACACGGCCGCGCTCCTGGACCGGATCTCGGTGGCCCGCAGCGGCCGGGTCACGCCGATGATGTTCGAGCACGAGCTGCTGGAGCAGGCCCGCGCGGACCGGCGCCGGGTGGTGCTGCCGGAGGGCGGCGAGGAACGGGTGCTCCGCGCCGCCGACGTACTGCTGCGGCGCGACGTCTGCGAGCTCACGCTGCTCGGCGACCCCGACGTCATCCGCAAGAAGGCCGCCGACCTCGGGATCGACCTGGCCGGCACCCAGCTCATCGACCCACAGACCTCCGAACTGCGCCAGGCCTTCGCGGAGCGGTACGCACAGCTGCGCGCCCACCGCGGGGTGACGGTCGAGCTCGCGTACGACGTCGTCTCCGACGTCAACTACTTCGGCACCCTGATGGTCCAGGAGGGGCTCGCCGACGGCATGGTCTCGGGAGCCGTGCACTCGACGGCGGCGACGATCCGGCCCGCGTTCGAGATCATTAGAACGAAGGGGGCCGAGCGCAGCTCGTCAGGCAGGGTGGCGGCGGGCGCTGGGCGGACGAAGCCGGACGCCTCGATCGTCTCGTCCGTCTTCTTCATGTGCCTCGCCGACAAGGTCCTGGTGTACGGCGACTGCGCGGTCAACCCGGACCCGGACGCGGAGCAGCTCGCGGACATCGCCGTGCAGTCCGCGGTGACCGCCGCCCGCTTCGGCGTGGAGCCCCGGATCGCGATGCTCTCGTACTCGACCGGGACCTCCGGCACGGGCGCCGACGTCGACAAGGTCCGCGAGGCGACGGACCGGGTTCGCGCGAGCCGCCCGGACCTGATGATCGAGGGCCCGATCCAGTACGACGCCGCCGTGGAGCCGAGCGTCGCCGCGACGAAGCTGCCCGGCTCCGAGGTGGCGGGCCAGGCGACGGTCCTGATCTTCCCGGACCTGAACACCGGCAACAACACCTACAAGGCCGTGCAGCGCTCGGCGGGGGCCGTGGCCGTCGGCCCGGTCCTCCAGGGGCTGCGCAAGCCCGTCAACGACCTGTCCAGGGGCGCACTCGTCCAGGACATCGTCAATACCGTGGCCATCACGGCGATCCAGGCACAGGGCGAGGAGCGACCCGCATGACCACCCCGAAGACCGAAGACACCGCCACCACCCCCGGAGCGACCCGGGTGCTCGTCCTCAACTCCGGCTCCTCCTCGGTGAAGTACCAGCTCCTCGACATGCGCGACCGCAGCCGCCTCGCGTCGGGCCTGGTCGAGCGCATCGGCGAGGAGACCTCCCGGCTCGTCCACACCCCGCTGGCCGGCGGCGGCGAGAGCCGGGAGCGCCACGGCCGGATCCCCGACCACGACGCGGCGCTCAAGGCGGCCGCCGAGGAGCTCGCGGCCGACGGGCTCGGGCTGGACTCCCCCGAGCTTGCCGCGATCGGCCACCGGGTGGTGCACGGCGGGCTGCGGTTCACCGAGCCGACCGTGATCACCGACGAGGTGCTGAAGGAGATCGAGCGCCTGGTGCCGGTCGCGCCGCTGCACAACCCGGCGAACATCACCGGCATCCGCACCGCCCGGGCGCTGCGCCCCGACCTGCCGCAGGTGGCGGTCTTCGACACGGCGTTCCACACGACGATGCCGGAGTACGCGGCGCGGTACGCGATCGACGTGGAGACGGCCGACGCCCACCGGATCCGCCGCTACGGATTCCACGGCACCTCGCACGCGTACGTCTCCCGCAAGGCGGCCGAGCTGCTGGAGAAGGCCCCCGAGGACGTCAACGTCGTCGTGCTGCACCTGGGCAACGGCGCGTCGGCCTCGGCGGTGGCGGGCGGCCGGTGCGTGGAGACCTCGATGGGGCTGACCCCCTTGGAGGGGCTGGTCATGGGTACGCGTTCGGGAGACATCGATCCGGCGGTCACGTTCCACCTCAAGCGGGTGGCGGGAATGTCGGCCGACGAGATCGATGAACTTCTCAACAAGAAGAGCGGTCTGGTCGGCCTCTGCGGCGACAACGACATGCGGGAGATCAGGCGCCGGGTCGACGAGGGCGACGAGCGGGCCGCGCTCGCCTTCGACATCTACATCCACCGGCTGAAGAAGTACATCGGCGCCTATTCGGCCGTCCTCGGCCGGGTGGACGCCGTGGTCTTCACGGCGGGGGTCGGCGAGAACTCGGCTCCCGTACGCCAGGCTGCCATCGCGGGTCTGGAGGAACTCGGCCTCGTGGTGGACGCGGATCTCAACGCCGTACGATCCGGCGAAGCCCGTCTGATCTCGCCGAATTACGCCCGCGTCGCCGTCGCCGTGGTGCCGACCGACGAAGAGCTGGAGATCGCCGGCCAGACCTTCGCACTGGTCGACAACTGAGCGCCCCCGCGCCCCTTTGTATCTTCCACCAGACGGAATATTCCGCAGCGAAACAAACCGATAGGATCCGCCTCATGCGCCGTTCCAAAATCGTCTGCACCCTCGGTCCCGCCGTCGACTCCCATGAGCAGCTCGTCGCTCTGATCGAGGCCGGCATGAGCGTGGCCCGATTCAACTTCAGTCACGGTTCCCACGCGGAGCACCAGGGTCGTTACGACCGGGTCCGCAAGGCCGCCGCCGAGACCGGGCGGGCGGTCGGCGTGCTCGCCGACCTCCAGGGCCCGAAGATCCGCCTCGCGAAGTTCGCCGAGGGCCCGGTCGAGCTGGTCCGAGGGGACGAGTTCGTCATCACCTCCGAGGACGTCCGCGGCGACAAGTCGATCTGCGGTACGACCTACAAGGGCCTGCCCGGCGACGTCGTCAAGGGCGACCCGATCCTGATCAACGACGGCAACGTCGAGCTGAAGGTCGTCTCCGTGGACGGCCCCCGCGTCCACACCATCGTCATCGAGGGCGGGGTGATCTCCGACCACAAGGGGATCAACCTGCCGGGTGCGGCGGTCAATGTCCCGGCCCTGTCCGAGAAGGACATCGACGACCTGCGCTTCGCCCTGAAGATGGGCTGCGACCTGGTCGCGCTCTCCTTCGTGCGGGACGCGAGCGACGTCAAGGACGTCCACAAGATCATGGACGAGGAGGGCCGCCGGGTCCCCGTCATCGCCAAGGTCGAGAAGCCGCAGGCCGTCGAGAACATGGAGGGCGTCGTCGCGGCGTTCGACGGTGTGATGGTCGCCCGTGGCGACCTCGCGGTCGAATACCCGCTGGAGAAGGTCCCGATGGTGCAGAAGCGCCTGGTGGAGCTCTGCCGGCGGAACGCGAAGCCGGTGATCGTGGCGACCCAGATGATGGAGTCGATGATCACCAACTCGCGGCCGACCCGCGCCGAGGCATCCGACGTCGCCAACGCGATCCTGGACGGTGCGGACGCGGTCATGCTCTCCGCGGAGTCCTCGGTGGGCGCGTACCCGATCGAGACGGTCAAGACGATGTCGAAGATCGTCGTCGCCGCCGAGGAGGAGCTCCTCTCCAAGGGCCTCCAGCCCCTGGTCCCGGGCAAGAAGCCCCGCACCCAGGGCGGTTCGGTCGCCCGCGCCGCCGCCGAGATCGCGGACTTCCTGAACGGCAAGGCCCTGGTCGCCTTCACCAAGTCCGGCGACACCGCCCGCCGCCTCTCCCGCTACCGCGCCGCCCAGCCCATCCTGGCCTTCACCACGGACGAGTCGACCCGCAACCAGCTGGCCCTCAGCTGGGGCGTCGAGGCCTATGTGGTCCCGCACGTGGACACCACGGACGCGATGGTGGACCTGGTCGACGGCGAACTGCGGAAGCTGAACCGCTACAGCAACGGCGACACGATGGTCATCACGGCCGGCTCGCCCCCCGGCATCCCCGGCACCACCAACATGGTCCGCGTCCACCAGGTGGGCGGCCAGACCCGCGACTGACGGATTCCGCCGCAGACATGACTGTGGGCCGCACCCCTTGGGGGGTGCGGCCCACAGCCGTTGTGCGGCTCCCGAACAGGGCCGGGCCGTGTCAGCCGGTGTCCTCGGCGGTGAAGTAGTTCTGCAGACCGGGCACCTTCAGCGTCCCGCCGAACTGGCCCGCCTGCTTCAGCTTCACATTGGTGAAGAACGCGAACGGCACGTTCAGCGGCGGCGGGGTCGCCGGGCTGAAGGTGATCGGGATGAGGCCGAAGAGGTTGCCCTTCAGCTCGTCCGTGTACATCGTCACCTCGCCGTCGCGGATGGTCGACGTGGAGCCCTTGCGCGCCTTCACATGGCCCGTCACGCCCGGCATCGGGCCGACGGTCAGCTGGTGGAGGTCCTTGATGTCGATGGAGGAGGCGGTGAACTTCAGCACCTTCTTCGTGCTGCCGTCACCCTTCTCCACCTCGACGATGCCCTTGTAGTCGAGCCCGACGAGGGTGAGCAGCGAGCTCTCCAGGATCCACGGGTCGTTCGGGAGGCGGGGGATGCCCGGCTCCAGCTTGGCGTTGGCCAGGGCCTCCGGGTCGGCGGTCGGGCACGGGAAGGGCTGCTTGGCCCCGTCCGGTATGTCCTCGTCCGCCTTCGGGTCGAGTCCCTTGACGTCCTCGGCGAGCTCCTCGACCGGCTTGCCGGCCTTGTCCGCCGCGTCGCGGATGGCGTCGGCGGTCTTGTCGACCGTGTCCTTCGCCGCGTCCGTGACCTTCTCGACGGGCTTGTCGGCCGCCTTCTCCGTGGGCTCCACGGTGGCGGACTCCGAGGGCTTCGAGGGCTCCGGCGCCGCCGTGGTGGCGCTGGGGGACGGGCTCGCCGTCTCCTCGTCCGGTCCGTCGAACAGGTCCTTGAGCGCGTCGCCGACTCCCAGCGGGTCGAGCGGGTTCGTCGACGTCGTGGCGGTGGGACTCGGACTGGCCGTCGCGGCAGGGGCGTCGGCGCTCTTCTTGGCCGTCTCGGAGGTGCCGGCCGTCGCTTCGTCCGTCGCGCTCGCCGATGCCGACGGGGTGGCCGTGGGCTCCGGACTCGCCGTCTCGCTCGTCTCCGGCGTCGGCTTGCTGCTCGCGGAGGCCGACGGGGACGGCGTCTTCGACGCCGAGGGCGACGGGTCCGCCGACTCGCTCGGCTCGTCGGACCGGGTCACGCAGGGGCCGGGCGCGAAGGGGATGTCGGTGGAGTCGTCGGCCATCGCGAGCTTGGGCGTGAGCCCCATCCCGACGAAGACGGCCGTCGGCATCGCCGCGAGCGCGAACGCCTTCTTGCCGGAGGGCATGTGCAGCTTCGTCAGCAGCGACTTCTTGGGGGCTGCGTGGCGCGGCCCCCGCTGCTCCTGGAGGCCGCCCTCGCCGAGGGCGTTCAGCTGCCTGTCGTCACCCCGCACGATGCCTCCTGCCGTCGGCCTCGACTGTCGTGTCGTACCGCGCCGGCTGCTGCTCCGGAACACCCATCCCGTGGAGCGCACCCTCGGAGTGGACCGGGGCCTGCGTGTCCTTCATGATCGAGAAGCCGTCCGACGCCTCGGCACCGAGGAGTTCCGGCTCCTCCTCCTCACCGAGAAGGCGCTGCTCGGGACCGGCTTCGTCCGCGTTCGGGTCGCCCGGGACCCAGGACACGGAGAGCGCGCCACCGATGAGGGCGAGAAGGAAGCCGATGAGGAAGCCGCCGATGTTGGCGACGGGTATGGAGATCAGCGCCAGCAGAATCGACGCGACACCGGCGAAGACCCGGACAATGCTGTGGAACCACATCGTCAGGCCCAGCGTGATCAGCAGGACCCCGATGATGAGCGATCCGGCGCCCGCGGTGGTGGACATGGCCAGCGTCATGTTGCCGAGGTGCATGTTCGCGTACGGGAAGTACGCGATGGGTACACCACCCAGCATGGTGAACAGGCCCGCCCAGAACGGCCGGTTACCCCGCCAGGTGCGGAACGCCCGCCGCGAGACGCTGAGTTGGTGCTCGTTCTGCCCTTGGGATTCGGGGCTCATGGAAAACAGCTCCCTGGAACCGGTACTGCTGTGAGAAAGAGAAGGGTGGGTGGCCGGAGGTCCGCTGCGAGGCGCACCCCGGCCACCCGGGCGAGTGCTTAGTAGCACTCCTTGACGCCCTTGTGCAGCTTCAGCGACAGGTCGGGAAGCTTGAACGTTCCTGCCGTGGTGGCCCATGCCTGCTGGCGCACGTTCGACAGCTTGGCGACCTCGGCGCGCTGCGAGAACCCGTACGGGTTGGCCTGCGTGCCGGGCTGGATGCCCGGGTTCTTCAGCGAACCGGCGGCGACGCCGATGTCGATGTTCGTGAACTCGGCGTCCGCGTTGAGCTGCGAGACATCGAGGTACAGGTCCTTGGCGTAGACCTTGTCCTTGCCGGTGCCGGCGTTCAGCTGCAGCGTGATGCTGCCAAGACCGAACGGCAGGTCGGGCGTGACGACCGACTGGCACATGTTGGTGATGGTGGCCTCGCTGAACCCGGACACGGCGACCGGAGCGGCCATGTCCTTGCCCTTGAGGTCCTTGCCCGTCGCCACACTGCCGTACTGGACGAAGTCCTGGCCGACCAGCTCATCCGCGCTGACCTTGAACTCCTGGCCGGACACGCTGAACGACGCGGCGAGCGCGCCCTGTGCCAGACCGACACCCACCGCGGCGGTGGCTATGACGCTCGGCACCATGACGACAGCGAAACGCTTCCATCTCGTGCCACCGCGAACCTGGGAACTCATACTTTTCCTCCTTCTCGGACGTACATCTCCGGCCTGGCATCCTGCCCGGCCTGGGAGGGGAGAAGTGCTACGTCCTCGGAAAGGAGAGCGCCTGCGGACGGGGCGTGAACCGTGCCCGAATCACCGGCGATCACCCCCGAGCGACAACCACTGGCCACGCGTTCGCGCAACCTGTTTCGGACAGGCCCTGCGGTCAGCAGGAACCCCCCTGTCCGGAATCGGCGCCACTGCCGCCGATCCACTCGGTGGGGACCCAACAGAGCCGCCGCACCGGCTGGCAGCCGGACTGGCGTTATTGGACCGAGCGTGGCCGATCGTGGTCCATTCGCGGCCGTGACACAAGGGGGTTCGTTACTCGCTAGTAACGGCCCGATAACCGACCCACGACCCCGCGGCATCGAGCGGCCACAGAGGGTTGCCCCCACCCGGCAGACGAAAGCCAACATTGAGGAGCGAAGCCGGACAGATCCCGAAGATCGATTTACTGCGAGTAACAGGCCGTCGTTTTATCAAGATTTGGTAAAGCGGAGGGCTCTCTTATCGCCGGAACGCGAAAACGGCCGTGACCCCCACCCGGGGCCACGGCCGTGTTGTCAGATCAGAACAAGACGCGCGCGAGCGCGGTGCGCGCGGCCCCGACGCGCGGGTCGTCGGGGCCGATCACCTCGAAGAGCTCCAGCAGACGGACCCGCACCCGGTCCCGGTCGTCGCCGAACGTCCGGCGGACCGTCTCGACGAGACGCCCGAACGCGTCCTCGACATGACCGCCGACCAGATCGAGGTCGGCCGCGGCGATCTGCGCCTGCGCGTCGCCCGGGTTCTCGGCGGCGTCCTTGCGGACCTGCTGCGGGTCCATCTTCTGGACGCGGGCCAGGAGTTCCGCCTGGGCCAGGCCGAGCTTGGCCTCGCTGTTGGCCGGGTCGTCCGAGAGGACGTTCCGGTACGCCTGGGCGGCGCCGGCGAAGTCATTGGCGTCCAGCGCCTGCGCGGCCGCCTCCAGCAGCGAGTCGTACGGTCCCGCGGGAGCCTCGGGGGCCTGCGCGGCCGCGTCCGGGCCCGCCGCGTCCTGGTCGACCGCGATGCCTGTGAGGCCGAACCGCTCCTCGCCGACCTGGATCAGCTGGTCCAGCGTCTCCCGGATCTGGGCCTCGGGGGCCGCGCCCTGGAAGAGGGGGAGCGCCTGTCCGGCGACGACGGCGAAGACGGCCGGGATGCCCTGGATCCCGAACTGCTGCATCAGCATCTGATTGGCGTCGACATCGACCTTGGCCAGCACGAAGCGGCCGTTGTACTCACGGGCCAGGCGCTCCAGGAGCGGGCCCAGCTGCTTGCACGGCTCGCACCACTCGGCCCAGAAGTCGATGACGACCGGGACTTCGGCGGAGCGCTGGAGGACGTCGCTCTCGAAGCCCGCCTCATCGACGTCGATCACGAGGGAGGACGGGGGCACGGCTGCGGGGCCGCCCTGCCGGGCGGACTCGGCGCGTGCCTGCTCCGCCTTCACCTTGGCCTCACCGGCCGCCTTCACCGCGGCGAGGTCGACGACGCCGCTCATGGACATGTTCCTAGGCTGCATACGTACATCCTCCCCCCTCGGCGCACTGTTCCGGAAAGCGATAACGGGAACCGCACCCGTCCGCGGTCCCCGCCGGCGTGCGGGGTGCGCGTACGGACACGGCCCGAGGGCCCCTGAAAGACCCGGTTCGGCGCCCGGTCCCCACCCGGCGCCTGTGGCTGCAGCTCGTTCGCAGCGCCTCGACGGCAGGGCCATCGTTCTTACGCTACGACCCGTAGCGTAACTGGCCACCGCCCCCGGTGCACAAGAGTGTTCGGTGATCTGTCTCACGGCAGACCGGGTCGGCCGAAACTAGCTACCGGCGGGTATGGTCGCGGGATGCTGAGCCGCAGCCACCCCAAACCCTCACGAACGGGACGTCCCCGCAGTGCCGCCGCCGATGAGGCGATCCTCGAGGCCACCAGAGCCTCGCTGGTCGACCTTGGCTGGTCGAAGCTGACGATGGGCGATGTGGCGACGCGCGCGGGGGTCGCCAAGACGACTCTGTACCGGCGATGGGCGGGCAAGAACGAGCTGGTCGTGGACGCCGTGGCGGTGCTCTTCGACGAGCTGGAACTTCCGGACCTGGGCAGCCTGTCCGCCGATGTACAGGCGATGGTGCTGCAGTTCGCCGCGCTGCTGGAGCGGCCGGAGACCCAGACCGCGCTCATGGCGGTGGTCGCGGAGTCGACGCGCGACGAGGCGTTGCGCACCCGGATCCGCGACTCGATCGTGAACCGGCAGAAGCGCCTCGTCCTCCAGGGGCGGCGACGGGCGCAGGAGCGCGGGGAGTTGCCCGTGGAAGCGGACGAGGCCACGGCGGCGCTGACCGCCGACCTCGTCTTCGATGTGATCGCCGGCGCGGTGGTGCACCGGGCACTGGTCAGCGCCGAGCCCGTCGACGCGGAATGGGCCCGCCGCTTCACGCTGTTGCTGCTGGCAGGGCTGGGCGCCGCCGCCGCGGCCTGACACGGCCCGGCAGCGGCTTCCGCGGCCCGCAGGAGGTCAGAAGCCGGGCGGCTCCGTGTAGGTGCCCCACTCCTCGCGCAGCACCCCGCAGATCTCGCCCAGCGTCGCCTCCGCGCGGACCGCGTCGAGCATCGGCGCGATCATGTTGGAGCCGTCGCGTGCGGCGGCCAGCATCGCGTCCAGCGCCGCGGTCACCCGGGCGTCGTCGCGGCCCTCCTTGCGGCCGGCCAGTTCTCGGACCTGCTCGCGCTCGACCTCGTGACTGACCCGCAGGATCTCCAGGTCGCCGGTGACCGAGCCGTGCGCCACGTTGACGCCGACGACCCGCTTGTCGCCCTTTTCCAGCGACTGCTGGTACCGGAAGGCCGACTCGGCGATCTCGCCGGTGAACCAGCCGTCCTCGATACCGCGCAGGATGCCGGACGTCATCGGGCCGATCGGGTGCTTGCCGTCCGGGTGGGCGCGGGTACCGCGCTCCCTGATCTGGTCGAAGATCTTCTCGGCCTCGGCCTCGATCCGGTCGGTGAGCTGTTCCACGTACCACGAACCGCCCAGAGGGTCGGCCACGTTGGCGACGCCGGTCTCCTCCATCAGCACCTGCTGGGTGCGCAGCGCGATCTCGGCAGCCTGTTCGGAGGGGAGCGCGAGGGTCTCGTCGAGGGCGTTGGTGTGCAGGGAGTTGGTGCCGCCGAGGACCGCGGAGAGCGCCTCGACCGCGGTCCGTACGACGTTGTTGTACGGCTGCTGCGCGGTGAGTGAGACCCCGGCGGTCTGGGTGTGGAAGCGCAGCCACTGCGCCTTGTCGGTCTTCGCGCCGTACGTCTCCTTCATCCAGCGGGCCCAGATCCGGCGGGCCGCGCGGAACTTGGCGATCTCCTCGAAGAAGTCGAGGTGCGCGTCGAAGAAGAAGGAGAGGCCGGGGGCGAAGGTGTCGACGTCGAGGCCGCGGGACAGGCCCAGCTCCACGTAGCCGAAGCCGTCGGCGAGGGTGTACGCGAGCTCCTGCGCGGCCGTGGCTCCGGCCTCGCGGATGTGGTAGCCGGAGACGGAGAGCGGCTTGTAGGCGGGGATGTCGCGGGCGCAGTGCTCCATCAGGTCGCCGATGAGGCGCAGATGGGGCTCGGGCTGGAAGAGCCACTCCTTCTGCGCGATGTACTCCTTGAAGATGTCCGTCTGCAGCGTGCCGTTGAGCACGGCCGGGTCGACGCCCTGGCGCTCGGCGGCGACCAGGTACATGCAGAAGACGGGGACGGCGGGGCCGCTGATCGTCATCGAGGTGGTGACGTCGCCGAGGGGGATGTCCCTGAAGAGGACCTCCATGTCGGCGGCGGAGTCGATGGCGACACCGCAGTGGCCGACCTCGCCGAGCGCGCGGGCATCGTCGGAGTCCCGGCCCATCAGCGTCGGCATGTCGAAGGCGACGCTCAGCCCGCCGCCGCCCGCGGCGAGGATCATCTTGTAGCGCTCGTTGGTCTGCTCGGCGTTGCCGAAGCCGGCGAACTGGCGGATGGTCCACGTGCGGCCCCGGTAGCCGGTCGGGTGCAGGCCCCGGGTGAAGGGGTACTCACCGGGCCAGCCGATCCGTTCGAAGCCCTCGTACGCGTCCCCGGGGCGGGGGCCGTACACGGGGTCCACCGGGTCCCCGGAGAGCGTGGTGAAGTCCGCGTCACGCTTGCGGGCCTTGTCGTAACGGGCCTGCCAGCGTTGGCGGCCTTCCTCGATCGCGTCAGCGTCCATGCCACCAATTTACTAGGACGTCCTAGTAAATGTCGATGACAAACCGCCCGGCGCTTCGCGCGGGGCGGTTCGGGTCAGGCTTTCGCGGTCGCGGCCGGGGTGGCGTCCGCGATCAGCGGCTCCACCTCGCGGACGACCTTGCGCTCGACGAAGAACGCGGCCGTCGGGATCGTGCCGGAGAGCAGCACCCAGGCCAGCTTGCCCATAGGCCACTTCGCCTTGGAACCCAGGTCGAAGGCGAAGATCAGGTAGATGATGTACAGCACGCCGTGGATCTGGGAGACGACGAGGGTCAGGCCCTCGCCCTTCTCGAAGCCGTATTTGAAGATCATGCAGACGCAGAGGATCAGCAACATGACGGCGGTGACGTAAGCCATCACCCGATAGCGGGTCAGCACACTGCGTTTCATGCCATCGAGACTAACCGGCCGCCCGGGGCGATCTTGCAGCGGGCCGGGGCCCCTCCTACATCTCCTCGAAGTCCTGCGCCGCGATGCGCAGCGGACGCAGCAGCGCGAAGATCTCCGCGCACTCCTCGGCGTCGTACACCCCGAGTCCGAACTCCATCGCGACCAGGTCCCGGGTCGCGGACTCCACGACCTCGCGGCCCTTGTCGGTGATGGAGGCGAGCGTTCCGCGGCCGTCGTTGGGGTTGGGACGCTTGGCGACGAGGCCGGAGCGCACCAGCCGGTCCACGGTGTTCGTCACGGAGGTGGGGTGGACCATCAGCCGCTCGCCGATCTTGGACATCGGCAGCTCGCCGGCCTTGGAGAAGGTGAGCAGCACCAGCGCCTCGTACCGCGCGAAGGTCAGTCCGTACGGTTTGACGACCGCGTCCACCTCGGCCAGCAGGATCTGCTGCGCCCGCATAATCGAGGTGATCGCCCCCATCGAGGGCACCGGGCCCCATCGCTGCTGCCAGAGTTCGTCGGCGCGGGCGATGGGATCGAAGGGGAGACTGAGGGGCTTCGGCACGGCCACGACCTTACCCATGAGGAACTTTCCGCTCCTCCCCGTCTCGAACTTCGGTCCGAATCCGGTGCACGGGTACGGAAGCAGGCGCCGTCCTGCGGACCTCGGCAAGGAGCAGCGCAGGCACAGGGTGCCCAGGACCCCGGCTCCGGCAACCACCCGGTTCACGGGGAAGAACTCCGCGGCCAGGCCGGCCAAGGCCATGCCGACGCCCTGGAGCGTCATCAGTCCGGCCGTGAGCAGGGTCATGGCCCGGCCGCGCAGCTCGTGGGGACGGCCTCGACGAACCACTGGTCGAGGCCGATGACGTACGCCGATCCCGCACCCGCCAGCACCAGCGCGACGGCTGCCAGTGCGACGCGGCATCGGCGGACTGAGGACGGAGCCGGGCGACAACACCCCGGACGTGCTCGCCCGGCTGCTCGGCCGGGCCAGAGCCGACGTCCTGTGTGCGCTGGACGAGTCGGCGGGCACCACGGCACTCGTCCACCGGCTCGGCCTCGCACCGTCCTCCGTGTCGGAGCATCTGTCGATGCTGCGGGCGGCCGGGCTGCTGACGTCACGCCGCTACGGCCACCAGGTGCTGTACGAACGGACGCCGCTCGGCATCGCGCTGGTCGTGCCGCCGTGGCCGAAGCCCCCGGCCGGGGATCGACAGGGGGCTTCGTACGCACGGGGGCGGACGGCGTCAGTCCGCGAGGTAGCGCTCCACCGTCTCGACCTTGGAGGTCAGGCCGTCGGTGACGCCCGGGCGGATATCGGCCTTCAGTACGAGGGAGACCCGTCCGGCGCGCGCCTCGACGGCCGCGACGGCGCGCTTGACGACGTCCATGACCTCGTCCCACTCACCTTCCACGGAGGTGAACATGGCATCCGTGCGATTGGGCAGCCCCGACTCGCGGACGACCCGGACGGCGTCGGCCACGTACTCGCCGACGTCCTCGCCGACACCCAGCGGGCTGACGGAGAAGGCGACGATCATGCGCTGACCGTGCCTTCCCGGCGGGCCCGGGCGGCGATGACGCCGTCGGCCTCGTAGCGCTTGAGCACCTTGTCGCCGTACAGGCCGCCGAACGGCAGCACGCAGAGCAGGAAGAAGAACGCGACCCGCTTGAGCGGCCACTTGGTCTTGTTCCAGACGTCCAGCAGCAGGACGACGTAGATCACGAACAGCACGCCGTGCAGCATGCCGAGCGGCATCATCAGGAAGTCGATGTCGGAGACCCGGCTCAGGACCGAGCCGAAGATGATCAGCGCGGGGAAGGACAGCGCCTCGGGAATCGAGATGAGGCGCAGCCGGTGCAGTGCGGTAGCGGTCTTGATGTCCACGGGGGCACCTTCGGTGGGAGGACGGTGACAGCTTGTGAACGCAGGCACAAGCGGCCCCCATTGTGGCATCGCCGCGGGCCGTGCCCGGCGGCGGGGGCGGCCCCGCACTGCTCCCTTCGCACGGCGTACGTCCCGATTGCGTCCGCATCGGGTACCGGATGCGTATCAGGGGCGGTTCGGGGGACCTGATCGCGCCCCGTGCCCTGTTCCGGCGGTGGTCCTTACCGTTACCTTCGCGGGGTGGCAATGTTCCGACTCCAAGGCAGCAAGACGCTCGCCGTCGACCTGGCCGGCGACGCCGTGAAGGCGAAGAACGGCTCGATGGTCGCGTACGACGGCCGGATGACCTTCAAGAAGATGACCGGCGGCGGTGAGGGGCTGCGCGGCATGGTGACCCGCCGGCTGACCGGTGAGCAGATGTCCGTGATGGAGGTGTCCGGGCAGGGCACGTGCTATTTCGCCGACCGCGCGACGGAGATCAACCTGGTCTCGCTGCGCGGCGAGAAGCTGTACGTCGAGGCGAGCAACCTGCTCTGCACCGACGCCGGTCTGCGCACCGGCACCACCTTCACCGGGCTGCGCGGCGGCGGGTCGGGCAACGGCCTGTTCACCACCACGGTCGAGGGCACCGGCCAGGCGGCGATCATGTCGGACGGCTCGGCGGTGGCCCTGCGGGTCTCCGCCCAGTACCCGCTCTCCGTCGACCCGGGCGCCTACATCGCCCACCAGGGCAACCTCCAGCAGCACTTCCAGTCCGGGGTGAACTTCCGGACGCTGATGGGCGAGGGATCGGGCGAGTCCTTCCAGATCCGGTTCGAGGGCGAGGGGCTCGTCTACGTCCAGCCCAGCGAGCGGAACACGATCGGGGGCGACGTCTGATGCCGTTCCGCGAGATCAACTCGAAGATGGTCGAGGCGACGGTGATCCCCGGCCAGAAGATGTTCAGCCAGCGCGGCGCGATGCTCGCCTACCGCGGCGAGGTGTCCTTCACACCGAACATCCAGGGCGGCCAGGGCGGTGTGATGTCGATGATCGGCCGCCGGATGGCCAACGAGGCGACCCCCTTGATGACGGTCGAGGGGAGCGGCACGGTGATGTTCGGCCACGGCGGCCATCACATCCAGGTCATCAATCTGACCGGGGACACGCTGTACGTGGAGGCCGACCGGCTGCTCGCCTTCGACGGAACGCTCCAGCAGGGCACCATGTTCATGGGCTCGCAGGGCGGGGTGATGGGCATGGTGCGCGGCCAGGTGACCGGGCAGGGCCTGTTCACCACCACGCTCAAGGGCCACGGCGCGGTCGCGGTGATGGCGCACGGCGGGGTCATCGAGCTGCCGATCGCCCCGGGCCGCGCGGTGCATGTGGATCCGCAGGCGTACGTCGCGCACCACGGCGACGTGACCAACAAGCTGTCCACCGCGCTCGGCTGGCGGGAGATGGTGGGACGCGGTTCCGGCGAGGGGTTCCAGCTGGAGCTCAGCGGCAGTGGTGCGGTGTACGTCCAGGCATCGGAGGAGAAGCTGTGAGCGGGCCCGTGGTCTTCGACCCGATGACGCTGCCGTCGGACGACAACGTCAACGCGTACACCTTCTGTGTGGAGCTCAAGGGGAGCCAGTGGTTCCTGCAGAAGGGCAAGATGATCGCCTACTACGGGCGGATCGACTTCAACGGCATCGGTCACGGCCGCTTCCAGGGCCTGGTCCGTACGAGCTTCCACTCGCCGCTGCACGCGAGCGACTGGGTGGTGGCCGAGGGCAGCGGCAAGATGCTGCTCGCGGACCGGGCCTTCGATGTGAACTCGTACGACCTGGACGACGGGAATCTGACGATCCGGTCCGGCAACCTGCTCGCCTACCAGCCGACGCTGGCGCTGAAGCAGTCGATCGTGCCGGGGTTCCTGACGCTGATCGGCACCGGGAAGTTCGTCGCCGCGTCGAACGGTCCTGTGGTCTTCATGGAGCCGCCGCTACGGGTCGACCCTCAGGCGCTGGTCGGCTGGGCGGACTGCCCCTCGCCGTGCCACCACTACGACCACGGTTACATGGCGGGCGTGCTGGGCGGGCTGCGGGCGTTCACGGGGATCGGGGGCGCCTCGGGCGAGGAGCACCAGTTCGAGTTCGTGGGCGCCGGTACGGTTCTGCTCCAGTCCACCGAGGTGCTGATGGCTCAGCGGGCCGTGGGTGTCGTTGCGCAGCACTAGGGCCTTGGAGTGGGGCCGGGTCAACCTGGGTCCACGCCCGGATGCCGGGTCGGCCGGGGGACCTTTGGCATCGCTTCACTCGGTGAGCGGTAGTCTGCGGAGTGTGATGTCGAACGTGTGCGCCCAGCGTGCGAGCGCGTGCCGGGTGTCACACTCTCCCACTTCGTCCGGCTTTCAACTTCTTAGGTAGAATCCATATATGGAGACCGAGACGGCCACCCGCTGGCTGAGCGACGCGGAGCAGTGCGCCTGGCGCACCCACCTGGACGTCAGCAGGCTGCTGATGCACCAACTGGAGAAGGACCTCCAGCCGTTCGGCCTGACCATGAACGACTACGAGATTCTCGTCAACCTCTCGGAGTCGGACGACCAGCGCATGCGGATGAGCGACCTCGCCGGTGCCACGCTGCAGTCCAAGAGCAGGCTCTCGCACCAGATCACCCGCATGGAGAGCGCGGGCCTGGTCCGCCGGGAGAACTGCGAGTCCGACCGCCGGGGGCTGTACGCGGTCCTCACCGAGGCCGGTGCCGAGACGATGCGCAAGGTCGCGCCGCACCACGTGGCGTCGGTCCGCAAGCACTTCATGGACCTGCTGACCCCGGAGGCCCTGGAGCAGCTGCACACGGCCCTGACCCCGATCGCCGACCACCTGCGCGGGCGACGCGGCAAGCTCTGACCGTACGGGCCGTGCCGGCTCGCGGGGCGCCCTCGGCGCCCCGGTCCCCGGCGCGGCCGCACGCCGCACCGGGGACACGGAACAGTCCGGTCAGGCCTCGCCGGTGAGTCCCGCCACCAGTTCGTCCGCCGCCGCGTACGGATCGAGGCGGCCGGCCACGATGCGTGCGGCGAGGGCGTCCAGGCGGCGGTCGCCGTGCAGGTCGCCGATGCGTTCGCGCAGGCGGGTGACGGCGATCGTCTCGACCTCGCGGGCGGCGCGGGCGGCGCGCCGCTCGGCGAGGACGCCGTGCTCCTCCATCCACGCCCGGTGCTTCTCCAGGGCCTCGACGACCTCGTCGATGCCCTCGCCCCGGGCGGCGACCGTCTTCACGATCGGCGGGCGCCAGTCGCCGGGTCCCCGGGACTCCCCGAGGCCCAGCATGTGGTTGAGCTCGCGGGCGGTGGCGTCGGCGCCGTCCCGGTCGGCCTTGTTCACGACGTACACATCGCCGATCTCCAGGATTCCGGCCTTCGCCGCCTGGATGCCGTCGCCCATGCCCGGGGCGAGGAGGACGACGGAGGTGTCGGCCTGGGAGGCGATCTCCACCTCCGACTGGCCGACGCCGACCGTCTCCACCAGGATCACGTCGAATCCCGCCGCGTCCAGCACCCGGATCGCCTGCGGAGCCGACCAGGCGAGACCGCCCAGATGGCCGCGGGTGGCCATCGAGCGGATGTAGACGCCCGGGTCGGAGGCGTGGTCCGACATCCGGACCCGGTCACCGAGGAGCGCGCCGCCGGAGAACGGCGACGACGGGTCGACGGCGAGCACGGCGACCCGCTTGCCCTGTCGGCGGTAGGCGGAGACGAGCGCCGACGTCGATGTCGACTTGCCGACACCCGGGGATCCGGTCAGGCCGACGACGCAGGCGTTGCCCGCCAGGGGCGCCAGCGCCGCCATCACCTCGCGCAGCTGCGGCGACGCCCCCTCCACCAGGGAGATGAGCCGGGCCACGGCCCGCGGCCTGCCCTCCCGTGCCTGCTCGACCAGGGTGGGGACGTCCAGCTTCACGTTCGGCCTCCTCGCTCGCCCGTACCGACTACTTGCCCGGTACGCGGATGATCAACGCATCGCCCTGACCGCCGCCGCCGCAGAGCGCCGCCGCACCGGTGCCGCCGCCGCGCCGCTTGAGCTCCAGCGCCAGGTGCAGCACCACGCGGGCGCCGGACATGCCGATCGGGTGGCCGAGCGCGATGGCGCCGCCGTTGACGTTGACCTTGTCCGGGGTGACGCCGAGGTCCTTCATGGACTGGACGGCGACGGCCGCGAACGCCTCGTTGATCTCGATCAGGTCGAGGTCCTCGACGCCGATGCCCTCCTTCTTGAGCGCGTGGCGGATGGCGCCCGACGGCTGCGACTGGAGCGAGTTGTCCGGGCCGGCCACGTTGCCGTGGGCGCCGATCTCGGCGATCCAGTCCAGGCCCAGCGCCTCGGCCTTGGCCTTGCTCATGACGACGACGGCGGCCGCACCGTCGGAGATCTGCGAGGAGGTGCCGGCCGTGATCGTGCCGTCCTTGGCGAAGGCCGGGCGCAGCTTGCCGAGGGACTCGGTGGTCGTCTCGGGGCGGATGCCCTCGTCCTTGGAGAAGAGGACCGGGTCGCCCTTGCGCTGCGGAATCTCGACGGGGGTGATCTCGGCCTCGAAGAGGCCGTTCTTCTGCGCCGCGGCCGCCCGCTGGTGGGACAGGGCGCCGATCTCGTCCTGGGCCGCACGCGCCAGGCCGAGACGGGTGTTGTGCTTCTCGGTGGACTCACCCATCGGGATGTTCTCGTAGGCGTCGGTCAGGCCGTCGTACGCCATCGAGTCGAGCATCTCGATCGCGCCGTACTTGTAGCCCTCGCGGGACTTCGGGAGCAGGTGCGGGGCGTTCGTCATCGACTCCTGGCCGCCGGCCACGACCACGTCGAACTCACCGGCGCGGATCAGCTGGTCCGCCAGGGCGATGGCGTCGAGCCCGGAGAGGCACACCTTGTTGACGGTGAGCGCCGGGACGTTCATGGGGATGCCGGCCTTGACGGCTGCCTGGCGTGCCGGGATCTGCCCTGCCCCGGCCTGCAGCACCTGGCCCATGATCACGTACTCGACCTGGTCGCCGCCGATTCCGGCCCGGTCCAGCGCCGCCTTGATGGCGAAGCCGCCGAGGTCGGCTCCGGAGAAGCTCTTCAGGGAGCCGAGGAGCCGGCCCATGGGCGTACGGGCGCCCGCGACGATCACTGAGGTGGTTCCGGTCGTTCCTGACATGAGGCGCAGCCCCTTGGGATCGATTGTGAACGAGGGTTTACATGAATGTACTGAGCAGTACCGCGCCCGTCATCCGGCGGCGGGTGTGATCGCGCGCACGTTGCGTAACCATCCGCCGGGCGCTGCACTGGTTCCATGCTGACGCGAATCGACCACATCGGGATCGCCTGTTTCGACCTCGACAAGACCGTCGAGTTCTACCGCTCGACCTACGGGTTCGAGGTGTTCCACTCCGAGATCAACGAGGAGCAGGGCGTACGGGAGGCCATGCTCAAGATCAATGAGACGTCCGACGGCGGCGCCTCGTACCTCCAGCTGCTGGAACCGACCCGCGAGGACTCCGCCGTGGGCAAATGGCTGGCCAAGAATGGCGAGGGCGTGCACCACATCGCCTTCGGCACGGCGGACGTGGACGCGGACGCCGCGGACATCCGGGAGAAGGGCGTCCGGGTGCTCTACGACGAGCCCAGGACGGGTTCGATGGGGTCCCGGATCACCTTCCTCCACCCCAAGGACTGCCACGGTGTGCTGACCGAACTGGTCACCTCCCGGACGGAGCACTGACCGCCCGGGGCGGTGGGAGCCGGACAACCGCTTCTCAGGGATACCCGGCCCGGTAGAGTGGGCGGTTCCGGGCCGGGGCCGGGTCGGGGCCGCGCCGCGTCCTCAGCCGTTGATCTGTCACCATTCCCCGGAGGACCGTTCGCCGGCGGACGGTTCTCGTTTGGAGTTCGCGATCAGGGTTGGGGTCTCCCCTGCTCGAACGACGTTGAGAGCTCGGGGAAGGATGGGACCGCGCAGTGCGGGGCTACGAACGCCAGGAGAGCCACCGAGCTGAAGACGACCATCTCTCGCGGTTCGAAGCCGAGATGGACCGGCTGAAGACCGACCGGGAGAAGGCCGTCCAGCACGCCGAGGACCTCGGTTACCAGGTCGAGGTCTTGCGTGCCAAGCTGCACGAGGCCCGGCGCAGTCTGGCGACCCGTCCCGCCTACGACAGCGCGGACATCGGTTACCAGGCGGAGCAGTTGCTCCGTAATGCCCAGATCCAGGCCGACCAGCTGCGCAACGACGCCGAGCGCGAACTGCGCGACGCCCGTGCGCAGACGCAGCGGATCCTCCAGGAGCACGCCGAGCACCAGGCGCGGCTCCAGGCCGAACTGCACAACGAGGCCGTGCAGCGCCGCCAGCAGCTCGACCAGGAGCTGGCCGAGCGCCGCCAGACCGTCGAGTCCCACGTCAACGAGAACGTGGCGTGGGCCGAGCAGTTGCGCGCCCGGACCGAGGCCCAGGCCCGCCGGCTGCTGGACGAGTCCCGGGCCGAGGCCGAGCAGGCGCTGAGCGCCGCCCGCGCCGAGGCCGCCCGGCTGGCCGACGAGACGCGCCAACGCCTGGGCTCCGAGGCCGAGTCCGCCCGCTCGGAGGCCGAGTCGATCCTGCTGCGCGCCCGCAAGGACGCGGAGCGGCTGCTGAACGCCGCCTCGAGTCAGGCGCAGGAGGCCACCGCCCACGCCGAGCAGCTGCGCACCTCGACGACGGCCGAGACCGAGCAGACCCGCCAGCAGACCACCGAGCTGAACCGGGCCGCCGAGCAGCGCATGCAGGAGGCCGAGACGCAGCTGCGCGAGGCCCGCGTCGAGGCCGAGAAGGTCCTGTCCGAGGCGAAGGAGGCCGCCGTCAAGCGGCTGGCCGGCGCCGAGTCGCAGAACGAGCAGCGCACCCGTACCGCCAAGTCGGAGATCGCCCGGCTGGTCGGCGAGGCCACCAAGGACGCCGAGGCCCTCAAGGCGGAGGCCGAGCAGGCGCTCGCCGACGCCCGTGCCGAGGCGGACCGGCTCCGCTCGGAGGCGGCCGACAGCGCGCGCACCGCCGCGGCGGAGGACGCCGCGGCCCAGCTCGCCAAGGCGGCCCGTGCCGCCGAGGAGGTGCTGACCAAGGCATCCGAGGACGCGAAGTCGACCACCCGGGCGGCGAGCGAGGAGGCCGACCGGATCCGCCGTGAGGCGGAGGCCGAGGCGGACCGGCTGCGCGGCGAGGCCGCCGAGCAGGCCGACCAGCTCAAGGGCGCGGCCAAGGACGACACCAAGGAGTACCGGGCCAAGACGGTCGAGCTCCAGGAGGAGGCGCGCCGGCTGCGCGGCGAGGCCGAGCAGCTGCGCTCCGAAGCGGTCGCCGAGGGCGAGCGGATCCGTGGCGAGGCCCGCCGCGAGGCCCTCCAGCAGATCGAGGAGGGTGCGAAGACCGCCGAGGAGCTGCTGGCCAAGGCCAAGGCGGACGCGGAGGAGCTGCGGGGCGCCGCGGGGACCGAGAGCGAGCGGGTCCGCAGCGAGGCGACCGAGCGGGCGGCGGCGCTGCGCAAGCAGGCGGAGGAGGCCCTGGAGCGGGCCCGCGCCGAGGCCGAGCAGCTGCGGACCGAGTCCGAGGAGCAGGCCGAGTCGGTGACGGCCGCGGCCGAGCAGGCCGCGGCCGCGCTGCGCGAGGAGACCGAGCGCGCGATCGCGGCCCGGCAGGCGGAGGCGGCCGATGAACTGACCCGGCTGCACAGCGAGGCCGAGACGCGGGTCACCACCGCCGAGCAGACGCTCGGCGAGGCGCGTGCCGACGCGGAGCGCATCCGGCGCGAGACGAACGAGGAGTCCGAGCGGCTGCGCGCGGAGGCAGCCGAGCGGCTGCGCACCCTGCGGGAGCAGTCCGAGGCCGAGGCCCAGCGGCTGCGCGACGAGGCGGCGGCCGATGCCGCGCAGTCGCGTGCGGAGGGCGAGTCCGTCGCCGTACGGCTGCGCAGCGAGGCGGCCGCCGAGGCCGAGCGGCTGAAGACCGAGGCGCAGGAGAGTGCCGACCGGGTGCGGTCGGAGGCCGCGGCCGCCGCCGAGCGGGTGGGCGCGGAGGCCGCCGAGGCGCTCGCCGCCGCGCAGGAGGAGGCCAACCGGCGCCGCCGCGAGGCCGAGGAGACCCTCGACGCGGCGCGTACCGAGGCCAACCAGGAACGTGAGCGGGCCCGCGAGCAGAGCGAGGAGCTGCTGGCCTCCGCCCGCAAGCGGGTCGAGGAGGCGCAGGCCGAGGCCCAGCGCCTGGTCGAGGAGGCGGACGCGCGGGCGACCGAGATGGTCTCCGCCGCCGAGCAGACCGCCCAGCAGGTCCGGGATTCGGTCAACGGGCTCCAGGAGCAGGCCGAGGCGGAGATCGCCGGGCTGCGCTCCGCCGCCGAGCATGTCGCGGAGCGGACGAGGTCCGAGGCGCAGGAGGAGGCGGACCGGGTCCGCTCGGATGCCTACGCGGAGCGGGAGCGGGCCGGGGAGGACGCGGCCCGGGTCCGCCGGGTGGCGCAGGAGGAGACGGACGCCGCGAAGGCGATGGCCGAGCGGACGGTCTCCGAGGCGATCGCGGAGTCGGAGCGGCTGCGCGCCGACACCGCGGAGTACAGCCAGCGGATGCGTACGGAGGCGTCCGACGCCCTGGCCTCGGCCGAGCAGGACGCGGCACGCAGCCGGGCGGAGGCCCGCGAGGACGCCAACCGGATGCGGTCCCAGGCGGCGGAGCAGGCCGACAGCCTGATGTCCAAGGCCACAACGGAGGCCGAGCGGCTGACGTCCGAGACCACGGGCGAGGCCGAGCGGCTGTTGTCGCAGGCCACGGCGGAGGCCGAGCGGCTCCGTACCGAGGCGGCGCAGCAGGCGGCCCGGCTCGGTGACGAGGCGGCGACCGAGGCGGAGCGGCTGCGGGCGGAGGCGGCGGCGACCGTCGGTTCCGCGCAGGAGCACGCGGCCCGCACCCGCGAGGAGTCGGAGCGGCTGCGGAGCGACGCCGAGGCGGCGGCCGAGCAGATGCGTGCCGAGGCGCGCCAGGAGGCGGACCGGCTGCTGGACGAGGCGCGCGAATCGGCCTCGAAGCGGCGTGCCGACGCCGCCGAGCAGGCGGACCAGCTGATCAACAAGGCCCAGGAGGAGGCGCTGCGCGCCGCCACCGAGGCCGAGGAGCAGGCCGACACGATGGTCGGGGTGGCCCGCAAGGAGGCCCAGCGGATCACTTCCGAGGCGACCGTCGAGGGCAACACCCTGGTGGAGCGGGCCCGGGCGGACGCGGACGAGCTGCTGGTCGGTGCCCGCCGGGACGCCACGCAGATCCGGGAGCGGGCCGAGGAGCTCAGGGCACGCCTGGAGAGCGAGATCCAGGAGCTGCACGACCGCGCCCGGCGGGAGACGTCCGAGCAGATGAAGACGGCCGGCGAGCGCGTCGACAAGCTGATGAAGGCGGCGACCGAGCAGCGCGAGGAAGCCGCCGCGAAGGCCAAGGAGCTCCTGTCCGACGCCAACTCCGAGGCGAGCAAGGTCCGGATCGCCGCGGTGAAGCGGGCCGAGTCGCTCCTCAAGGAGGCGGAGCAGAAGAAGGCCAGCCTGGTGCGCGAGGCCGAGAAGCTGCGGGCCGACGCCGAGGCCGAGGCCGAGCGGATCGTGGACGAGGGCCGGCACGAGCTCGATGTCCTGGTACGCCGGCGCGCGGACATCAACACGGAGATCTCCCGTGTCCAGGACGTCCTGGAGGCGTTGGAGTCTTTCGAGACCCCGGGCGCGGGCGGTAAGGGCGCGGGCGCCGGTCCGCCCGGCGGCGTCAAGGCCACGGCGGCGGCGGGCACGCGTACGGGTGGCAAGCAGTCGGACGGGTAGCCGCCCGGTGCTCTCCCGTAGTCCGGCAGGTTTGTCGGGCAGCCACCAGGTGCTCCCCCGCGGTCCGGCGGGTGGCCACCCGGTGCTCTGTCGTGGTCCGGCAACGACGTTCAGCCCTCCGAGTGGCAAGGGTTACGGGGGTTAGCCACTCAAAAGGGGTGTCATTCTCCAGATCAAACGGGCATCTGCTCGATGACACGCCGTTCTGGCCCCTAGGATTCCCTCTATCACCTCACCGGTCTCACTTCGACAGGAACCCCATGAGTGACCCTTCCTCCCCCTTCGGCTTCGAGCTCGTGCGGCGTGGTTACGACCGCGGTCAGGTGGATGACCGCATTACCAAGCTCGTCGCCGACCGTGATAGTGCTCTCGCCCGCATCACGTCTCTGGAAAAGCGCATCGAGGAACTCCACCTCGAAACGCAGAACGCCCAGGCCCAGGTGAACGACGCGGAGCCGTCGTACGCGGGTCTCGGCGCGCGTGTGGAGAAGATTCTCCGCCTTGCCGAGGAGGAGGCGAAGGACCTGCGTGAGGAGGCCCGTCGCGCCGCCGAGCAGCACCGCGAGCTCGCCGAGTCCGCCGCCCAGCAGGTGCGCAACGACGCCGAGACCTTCGCCGCCGAGCGCAAGGCCAAGGCCGAGGACGACGGCGTCCGCATCGTCGAGAAGGCCAAGGGTGAGGCCACCACGCTGCGCACGGACGCGCAGAAGGACGCGGCCCAGAAGCGTGAGGAGGCCGACGCCCTCTTCGAGGAGACCCGCGCCAAGGCCGCCCAGGCCGCCGCGGACTTCGAGACCAACCTGGCCAAGCGCCGCGACCAGTCGGAGCGCGACCTCGCGTCCCGTCAGGCCAAGGCCGAGAAGCGTCTGGCCGAGATCGAGCACCGCGCCGAGCAGCTCCGTCTGGAGGCCGAGAAGCTCCGTACGGACGCCGAGCGCCGCGCCCGCCAGACGGTGGAGACCGCTCAGCGCCAGGCCGAGGACATCGTGGCCGACGCCAACGCGAAGGCCGACCGGATCCGCAGCGAATCGGAGCGCGAGCTGGCGGCGCTCACCAACCGCCGCGACTCGATCAACGCCCAGCTGACCAACGTCCGCGAGATGCTGGCGACGCTGACGGGTGCCGCGGTCGCCGCCGCGAGCTCCCCCGCCGACGAGGAGCCCGCCACCCGCGGCGTTCCGGCCCAGCAGACCCGCTGACCCCTGGGTTCACCGCAGTACCCCTTGCGCGCCCGGTTCCGCCTTTGTGGTGGCGCCGGGCGCGCGGCCGTTCTAGCGTGTGCGCATGATCGAGCTCGAGGGCCTCACCAAACGCTTCGGTTCCAAGGTCGCCGTCGACGGATTGTCGTGCCGGATCAGACCGGGGATGGTGACGGGTTTTCTGGGACCCAACGGGGCGGGCAAGTCCACCACGATGCGGATGATGCTCGATCTCGACAACCCCACCAGCGGATCGGTGCGCATCGACGGCAAGCACTACCGCGACCTGTCGGAGCCCCTCAAGCACATCGGCGCGCTCCTGGACGCCAAGTCGATGCACGGGGGCCGCAGCGCGTACAACAACCTGCTCTGCCTCGCCCAGAGCAATCGCATCCCGGAGAGCCGGGTGGCGGAGGTTCTCGACACCGTGGGCCTGACCGCGGTGGCGAAGAAGAAATCCAAGGGATTCTCCCTCGGTATGGGTCAGCGCCTGGGAATCGCGTCGGCACTGCTCGGTGATCCCGAGATCCTGATGTTCGACGAACCCGTCAATGGTCTGGACCCCGAGGGAATTCACTGGATCCGCAATCTGATGAAGGCACTCGCCGCGGAAGGCCGGACGATCTTCGTCTCCTCCCATCTGATGAGCGAAATGGCCCTGACGGCGGATCATTTGATCGTGATCGGGCAGGGCCGGCTGCTCGCCGACACCACGATGGCCGACTTCATCCATCAGAACTCCCGCAGTTATGTGCGGCTGCGCTCCCCGCAGCAGGAGCGGCTGCGGGACGTCCTGCACGCGGAGGGCATCGTGGCGGTCGAGTCGGGCAACGGCACGTTGGAGATCGACGGCGCCACCACCGAGGACCTGGGCGAGCTCGCCGCCCGGCACGCGATCGTGCTGCACGAGCTGAGCTCGCAGCGGGCCTCTCTGGAGGAGGCGTTCATGCAGATGACGGCGGACTCGGTGGAGTACCACGCGCATTCGGAGAGCGGGGCCGCGCCGCCCCCGGTGGGACCGCACTGGGGCGACCAGCCCGGCGGCGCCGGCACCGGAACGGGGGTGTGACGACGATGGCATCGGTACCCGCGGTCCTGACCTCCGAATGGACCAAGATCCGTACGGTCTCCTCGACGACCTGGACGCTGATCTCCGCGTTCCTGGTCACCGTCGCGATGAGCGCCGCGCTCTGCGCGGTGATGAACTCCCAGTTCGACGACCTCTCCGATGCGGAGCGGGCCACGTTCGACCCCACGTTCATCAGCTTCTCCGGGATGATTCTCGGCCAGCTGGCGATGGTCGTCTTCGGTGTCCTGGTGGTCGGTACGGAGTACAGCTCCGGCATGATCCGCACCTCCCTGGCGGCCGTGCCGCAACGCGCCACCTTCCTCTTCAGCAAGATGGTGGTCGCCGGCGTGCTGGCCCTGGTGGTCGGGATGGTCACCAGTTTCGTGTCGTTCTTCCTCGGCCAGGCCCTGCTCGGTGACCACAGCATCGGCATCGGCGAGGACAACGTGCTGCGGGCGGTGTTCGGAGCCGGTCTCTACATGGGGCTCATCGCGCTCTTCTCCATGGGCGTGGCGGCGATGCTGCGCAGCTCCATGCTGTCGCTCGGCATCCTGATGCCGTTCTTCTTCCTGGTCTCGCAGATCCTGTCGGCGGTCCCGGGGGCCAAGAGCGTCGCCCAGTACTTCCCCGACCAGGCAGGTTCCAAGATCATGCAGGTGGTGCCCGACGCGATGGACAGCGATCCGGCTCCGTACGGGCCGTGGGCCGGGCTGCTGATCATGGTGGCGTGGGTGGCGGCCGCGGTGATCGGCGGTTTCCTCGTACTCAAGAAGCGCGACGCCTGAGGGGTGACCCGAAGGGGGCCGGGGAAGGGACTCGCCCCGTGACGACTTGGCCGGAACCGTCAAGGCCTGGATATCCTCCTCACTCATACGGGGGGCGTGCGGCCGACGGCCTGGGCCCCGACGACAGATAAGTCGATGGGGCTGGAGCATGATCGAGGCAGTCGGCCTGACCAAGCGCTATGGCGCGAAGACGGCCGTGTACAACCTTTCCTTCCAGGTGCGGCCCGGTGCCGTCACCGGGTTCCTCGGTCCCAACGGGTCGGGGAAGTCGACCACGATGCGGATGATTCTCGGCCTGGACCGGCCGACGGCCGGCCGGGTGACCATCGGCGGCCACGAATTCCGCAATCTGCCGAACGCACCCCGCCAGGTGGGCGCCCTGCTCGACGCCAAGGCCGTGCACGGCGGGCGCAGTGCCCGCAACCATCTGCTCTCGCTCGCCCAGCTGGCCGGCATCCCGGCCGCCCGGGTCGACGAGGTGCTGGGCGTCGTCGGCCTCCAGCAGGTGGCCTCGAAGCGGTCCAAGGGCTACTCGCTGGGCATGGGGCAGCGCCTGGGCATCGCGGCCGCGCTGCTGGGCGACCCGCAGGTGCTGCTCTTCGACGAGCCGGTCAACGGTCTCGACCCGGAGGGCATCCTCTGGGTCCGTAACCTGATGAAGATGCTGGCGTCCGAGGGCCGTACGGTCTTCGTCTCCAGCCATCTGATGAGTGAGATGGCCCTCACCGCCGACCATCTGATCGTGATCGGCCGCGGTCAGCTGATGGCCGATATGAGCATCACGGACTTCATCTCGGCCAACTCGGCCGATTTCGCCCGGGTCCGGGTGCCGGACGACGGACCCGAGCAGCGCGAGAAGCTCACCGCCACCCTCACCGAGGCCGGCGGCCAGGTCATGTCGGAGCCGGACGGAGCCCTGCGGATCACCGGGCTCCGGCTGCCGCGGATCAGCGATCTGGCCCATGAGGCCGACGTCCGGCTGTGGGAGCTCTCGCCGCACCAGGCCTCGCTGGAGGAGGCGTACATGCGGATGACTCAGGGTGCCGTGGACTATCGCTCGACGGCCGACCAGGTGGCCCATCTGCAGGCGCCGACGCCCGGCGGATACGGACCGCAGCAGGGGTACGCCCCGCCGCAGAGTGCCCCCGAGGTGCCGCAGCAGGGCTGGTACGCCCCGCCGCCGCCCGGACAGAACCCGTACGCGCCCGCGCAGGCGCCCGTAGCGGTACCTGCCGCTCCCCCGGTGTCCCCGGTGGCCCCCGCCGCCGCTCCCGCCCCGGCAGTGCCCGCCGGGCCCCCCGCAGACCTGACCAAGCGCGAGACCAGCGAGGACTCCCGATGACAACGCCGTCCACGCCGCCGGTGCCGCAGGCGCCGTACCAGCAGCAGGCGTATCAGCAGCCCCATGCCCCCCAGCAGTACGGGCAGGGCCAGCAGGCCGGCTTCTACACCTCGCCGATCCCGGTGCGTCCCGCGACGCTCGGCGACGCGATCGCCTCGGAGTGGACCAAGATCCGTTCCGTACGCTCCACGATGTGGACGCTCGGCGTCATGATCGTGCTGCTGCTCGGCATCGGCCTGCTCGCGGCGGTGGCGGTCAGCACCTCCGACGCCGACCTCGACGGCACCCCGGTGCTCAGCCTCGGCTTCTTCGGCGTGCTTCTGGGGACGATCTGCGTGATCACGCTGGGCGTGATGACCATCGCGTCGGAGTACGGCACCGGCATGATCCGTACGACGCTGACGGCATGCCCGAGCCGGGCCCGGGTGCTCAGCGCGAAGGCGATCGTCTTCTTCCTGCTCACGTTCGTCCTGACGACCGTGATGACCACGATCGTCGCGCTGCTCCAGACCTCGATCCTGGACGCCGAGGCGCCCAGCGGCGACGAGTGGCTGCGCGGCACGGTCGGGGTGGGGCTCTACATCGCGTCGCTGGGGCTGCTCTCGCTGGCGGTCGGCGCGCTCATCCGGCACTCGGCCGGGGCCATCACCATCATGATCGGGGTGGTGCTGCTGCCGCTCGTGCTGGCCATCTTCATGTTCGCCGAGTCCCTGTCGTCCCTCCAGGAGTGGCTCCTGGAGTACTCGATCCCCAACCAGCTCAGCATCTTCTACGACAACTCGGTGTCCTCGTCCGGCGGGCCGTCCGGCTGGGATCCGCTGTGGATCATGCTCGGCGTGACCGCCGTGGCCCTGGGCGGCGCCTACCTGTCGATGAACAACCGGGACGTCTGACGCCGGCGGCCTCCCGCACGGCCGCTCAGTACCGAGGCGCGTTCCTGGACCGCTGCACCCGCGTGGTGCGGCGGTCCTTCGCGTTCCAGCAGGCCTTGTGCCAGTGTCTGCGGTCGTCGATCCCGCCGTACTGGGACCAGGCCACCAGGTGCGGGACGCCCGAGGGGATCTCCTGGTCGCAGCCGGGGCACCGGTAGCGCTTGCCCTGTGCGCTCGCCCCGTTCACCGGGCGGACCGACCACTCCTCGCCCTGCCACTCCTCCGAGCGCCCTCCGCCGCCGTACCGGTCCCCCGCCGCGCTCGCGCGGTCGGTGGGACTCTCTCCGCCTCGGGGGCGGTTGCGGCGCGGGGACACGTGACACCTCACAGGCGGGCCGGGCAGTTCCCGTCAAGCCTAGGGCCATTCGGAGGGGGCGGACGTCCCGCACCGCCCGGGGCGGGACGGGTTACCGGAAAATCGCAACAACTTCCCCGTGGACCGTGCCTTTGGCACGTGTCAGACGTTGTTGCCAGTAGGGGAGAGCCGCGTCGGCCGCAAGGAGGTATCTGGCGATGCGTGTGGGAACGTTCGTACTGGCAGCCCAGTTTCCGGGCCAGGGACCCGGGGAGGCGCTGCATCGCGCGATCCGGTCCGCCGAGGTCGCGGAGGAGTCGGGCCTCGACTCGGTCTGGCTGGCCGAACATCATTTCGTGCCGTACGGGGTCTGCCCGTCGGCCGTGACGCTGGCCGCGCTGCTGCTCGGCCGCACGCGCAGAATCCGCGTCGGCACGGCGGTGAGCGTGCTGCCGACCCAGCATCCGGTCGCGCTCGGCGAGCAGGCCGCGCTGCTGCACCTCACGAGCGGCGGCCGGTTCACCCTCGGCGTGGGCCGGGGCGGGCCGTGGATCGACCTGGAGGTGTTCGGCGGCGGCCTGGAGGCGTACGAGAACGGCTTCCCGGAGTCCCTGGGGCTGCTGCTCGACTGGCTGCGCGAGGCGCGGGTGGCGGGCCGCGGGGAGCGTTACGGCTTTCGCGAGGTGGCGGTGGTCCCCAGGGCCGACGAGCTGTTCTACGAGGAGAGCGGGGAGAGCCCCGGCGGCCCCGAGGTGATCGTCGCGTGCACGTCTCCGAAGAGCGTGAGGCTCGCCGCCGAGAACGGCCTGCCGATGCTGCTGGGCATGCACTGCGGTGACGAGGAGAAGGCCGAGATGGTCGCCCTCTGGCGCTCCTGCGCACTCGCCGCCGGCCGTTCGCCGCAGAGCGTACGGGAGGCGGGGCACGTGTCCGCGGGGGTGGCCCAGATCGCGGACCGGGCCGACGACGCCCGGGAGACCCTCGTGAAGACGATGCCCGGCTGGCTGCGCCAGGGGCTCGACGCCCATGTGACGGTGGACGGCCGGCACCGCGTGATGCGCGACCCGGTCGGATACACGGAGCTGTTGTGCGGGCTTCATCCGGTGGGCCCGCCCCGGCTCGCGGCGGACCGCCTCGCGGCCACGGCGGAGCGCACGGGCATCACCCGCTTCGCGCTCCTGGTGGAGGGTTCCGGAGATCTCGTGGCCACGGAGGAGAACGTAGCGCGGCTGGGCACCGAGGTGCTGCCGCTCCTCGAATGACCCACACGGACGGGTCTCACGGTGTACGTGCGGGAGCTGCCGCCCCGGACCAGTTGCACCTCCCGCGGCCCGGGGCGGCAGCGGAAGCGTTCAGCAGTCCCGTAGTTCGGGCGACTGGTTGAGCAACTGGCCCCTCACCGAGGTGAATCGGGCCAGCCGGTCGTCGACCGAGGCGTCCAGCGGGAATACCGCGACGCGGTGGCAGTTCTGGAATGCCAGCCGCACCCCGAAGTGCCGCTGCAGCGCGCCGCGTATCGCATCACTCGCGAGCGCACGCAGCAGCTGACCACGTGCCTGCTCGTTGGGCGGCGGCGTCTGGTTGTCGGCGAACTCCCCGCCGTCGACCTTCAGCTGAGCGACCAGCGAGCTGATCATCTCCCATGCGTAGGGCAGGGAGGTCCGGACGCAGTCGACGAAGTCGGCTTCGTCGACCTCGCCTCGCTCGGCCTGTTCCAACAGCGCCGGTGAGACGTCGAGCGACATGGGTTCTCCTCTCGCGACCCCGACGGAGGGCCGGGGCCTTACGGGCAGGGAAGAAGGACGGCGACGCAGCGTGCACGCACGGCGACCTCCTGCTTCCACGGTAAGGGCGCAGTCCGGGCCGCACCAGGAGATTGGGAACACAACCGGCCAATAACGAAGGGGTTCAAAGAGGGGCAAGACAGAATGCGTCACTCCGCGGCGGGCAGGGAGTGACGGGTGGGTGAATCGCGTCGAGTGCCCGTCGTCGAGTAGCGTTGCCGACCATGCGTCTCGTCATCGCCCGCTGCTCCGTGGACTACGCGGGCCGGCTCACGGCCCACCTGCCCTCCGCTCCCCGTCTCATCCTGGTGAAGGCGGACGGGAGCGTGTCGATTCACGCCGACGACCGGGCTTACAAACCGCTCAACTGGATGTCGCCGCCCTGCACCCTGAAAGAGGGCGCCGACGACACCGCGGGCGTCTGGACCGTGGTGAACAAGGCGGGCGAAAAACTGATCATCACGATGGAGGAAATCCTCCACGACTCGTCCCACGAGCTGGGTGTCGACCCCGGCCTGATCAAGGACGGCGTGGAAGCGCACCTCCAGGAACTGCTCGCCGACCGGATCGAGACGCTCGGCGAGGGCTACACGCTCATCCGCCGCGAGTACTTCACCGCCATCGGCCCCGTCGACATCCTGTGCCGCGACGCCGACGGGCAGACGGTGGCGGTCGAACTGAAGCGCCGCGGCGACATCGACGGCGTGGAGCAGCTGACCCGCTACCTGGAGCTCCTCAACCGCGATCCCCACCTGGCACCGGTGAAGGGCATCTTCGCCGCCCAGGAGATCAAGCCCCAGGCCCGCGTCCTGGCGACGGACCGGGGCATCGGCTGCGTGGTCCTCGACTACGACGCGATGCGCGGCATCGAGGACGACAAGCTCAGGCTCTTCTGACCTCGGCGGCTTTCCGGCCCGTCCGGCCCTCTCCAGCCCGCCCGGCGCTTGAAGGCGGAACCCTCGGGCCGGAGGCCGGCCACCTCACCGGACCGGGCGCACACACCAAGCCCGTCCGGCGCTTGGGGACGGAACCCTCGGGCCGGAGCCCGGCAAACCCACCGGACGGGGCCCACGTATCAAGCCCGTCCGGCGCTTGAGGACGGAACCCTCGGGCCGGAGCCCGGCAAACCCACCGGACGGGGCCCACGTATCAAGCCCGTCCGGCGCCTGAGGACGGAACCCTCGGGCCGGAGCCCGGCGACATCACCGGACGGGGCCACTCACCGGACCCCCGCCGGGACACCCCCGCTCAGGTCACCGACGGACTCGCATCCGTGACCCGCGAGGACCCACTCGCCGAGTCGGACGTATCCGGCACGGACGGCGCCGGTGCCGTGGACGTCGACCCACTGGGATCCGGCGACGGCGACGGCGGCGGACTGACCGACGACGGGCCGGTCCTCGTCGGCGTCGGCTTCGTCGTCGGCTTCGTCGACTCCGACGCCGTCCCCGTCGGCGACGGCCTGTCCGGAGTCTCCTCACCCGTCGGCGACGGGGCCGAGGAGGAAGAAGCCGTCGCCCCCGCGGACGACGCCCCGCCCCCGCCCGCCGGCACAGCGGACCCGCTCCCCGACGGCCCAGGCGTCACCGACGCCGACGCCGACGCGGAACCGGACGCCTTGGCGGACGGGCTCGCGCCGGACGCCGGCTCCTCCGCCGGCAGCTCGTCCTCCGTACCCCCGCCCTCGGTCACCGACTGCTCGGTCGAGGCCCCGGGGTCACCCTGCGGGTCGGCGTTCGAGGTGAGCCCGAGGGTCACCACCGTGCCGAGCACTCCCGCCAGCAGGACCCCCGCACCGGCCGCGACCAGATTGCGCCGGGCCCCGCCCAGCATCGCGAAGCGGCCGCCGTCCTCGCCGGCGCTCTTCGGCGCGCTCTGCCGGGACACGACGGCGGTCTCGTCGGAGTAGGGCCGAGGCACCGAGACGGGGATGACGGCCGGCAGACCGCGGGGCGGCGACGCCTCGAAGCGGTAGGCCGGTATCACGTCGGTCCCCGGCACACCGCTCGCCGGAACACCGCTCAGGGCCGGTCCGCCGGAGCGGTCCTCGACCAGGGCGAGAGCCCGGCGCCCGGCCACCGCGCCGGACTTGTCGGCGAGCGCCCCGCGCATGCTGATGGATGTCTCGAGCTCGGCCCTCGCCCGGTCGAGGTTGTCGGTGCAGAGGGCGAGCACGCCCAACTCATGGTGGAAGTAGGCCTCTTCGGCGACCTCACCGGCGATCCGGCCGGCCTCCTGGCCGATCCGCAGGGCCCTCTCCCAGGCGCTCCAGTGCAGCCCGGCGGCGAAGGCGGGCGAGGCGCTGCGGGCCAGCAGCACGGCGACGCTGGTCTGCCCGGCCCCGTCCCCCGGCACCAGCTGCGCCATCGCCGCGACGATCGCGTCGGCCTCGGCCACCACCCGTGCGGGCGTGACGGAGGGGTGCCCGGCCCACCAGGCGTAGTGCTGGGCCACCGTCCGGGCCCGGTCCGTGGCGTCCTCGCCGTATCCGGCGGCCTCGAGCTGGGCGAGGACACCGGCGGCCAGGCGGTAGCGGGAGCCGGCCGGGGACAGGAGTCCGCAGCCGGCCAGCTCGCCGAGGGCCGCGTCGGCGTGGGTGTCGCCCACGAGCGCCGGCAGATGCGCCTGGTGCGGCACCTCGCCGCCGAGCGCGACCGCGAAGCGCAGGGTGTCCCGCGCTGCCCCGCTGAGCCGTGAGGCGAGCAGCGCGGCGGGGGCGGCGCCTTCCCCCAGACTGGGCAGCGCCACCTCGGCCGCCTCCGCCTCGACAGCCCCGACGGCCTCATCGGCCACCGGTGGCTCCTGGGCCGGCTGGAGGGGCGCAACAGGAGCGACGGGCGCGACAGGCCGGTTCTCCAGGTACCCGTACTCGTCGTACGCGGTCGGGTCCGTGGTCAGCATGTCGCGCTGGCGCAGCAACGCGCCCGCCTGGACGAAGCGCAGCGGAAGGCCCTCGGACTCGAACCAGAGGTCCCCCGCCCAGTTGGCCTCCTCCTCGGTGAGCGTGCGCTCCACCACCCGTTCCATCAGGCCGACCGAGGCGCCGCGGTCGAGACCTGCGAGGAAGACCTCTTCGAGGTGGGACTCGGGACCGGGCGCGGCGACGTCGGGCGTCGCGGCCAGCAGGAAGGCGCATTCGGGCGTCGCGCCCAGCAGTTCGTCGAGCGCGGCGCCCCCGAACTCCAGGTCGTCGAGGACGACGACGGCGCCGGTCGTCCGCAGCTTCTCCCGCAGCAGTTCCCGGTCCGGGCGGTGCAGCGGCGCGTCGTGCACGGCCTCGAAGAGCCCGTGGAGGAGGTCGCTGACGGTGCGCTTGTGGCCGTTGAGCCGGACGACTCCGTCCGGGGCAAGTTCCGCGCAGTCGGCGGCCACCGCGTCCAGCAGCGCGGTACGGCCGGAACCGGCCGGTCCCGTGAGCCGTACGGAGCGGCCGCGGGCCAGCAGGCGCGTCAGCCGTTCGTGCACGTCCTCGCGCTGCAGCAGGGGAAGCTGGGGCACGGGCGGGCCGGGCGGGACCGGGGGCGCGGCGGCCCGCTCACGGTCGGCCCGCTCCGCGGGGATGCGCCGGACGGGTGCGGCGGGCTGCTCCCCGGGCGGGCACGGTTCGACCTCGCTGCCGTCGACGGGGTTGACGGTGAGCAGGAGGTCGCCGGATATGAGGGGGACGATGCGTGCCTGTTGCGGTGTTTGCTGACTGAAATCGGGCGTCAGCGGATCGCGGGAAGGACGGCGCCGGCCGGCTTCCTCGGTGAAGCCGTCGCTGTCGTGGCCGTACTCTTCCGGCCCCCGGTGTGTCGGGTCCATCGCCAAAGCCCCCAAGACGCGTCGAGCGCGGTAGTCCCTCCCGGCCTCGCACGCCCAGCTGTCGCTTCCGGTCCGGTGTCCGCCAGGTGGGTCCGTCAATCGGCAGACGGCCGAACCCTAAACCTTCGCACAGTATCTACGAACATCCGGGGTGGCGCGCCGCCCCGCAGATCACGGTCTCGTGAGGATTATGTGGCTTCGGCCGGCGCCCGGGACGCCGCGGCCGGGCCCCGGGAGGGAGCCCGCGGCAGGCCGCCGGGACGGGTCCGCAGCCGGACACCCTCAGACGCGCGGGAGCGATTCCGCGGCGATTCCGCCTTCGATGGCCAGGATGCGGTGCAGCCGGGTAGCCACCAGCAGGCGTTGCATCTGCGGCGGTACGCCGCGGAGCACCAGCCGCCGCCCGGCGCGCCCGGCCCGGCGGTGCGCCCCCATGATGACGCCCAGCCCGGTGGCGTCCCACGAATCCAGCTCGGTCAGGTCGAGCACCAGATCGCCGGCTCCGTCGTCGAGAGCCGAGTGCAGGACCGTACGGGCGTCCGCCGCGCTTCGGACATCGAGGCGGCCCCCGACGACCAGCTCGGCGTGGTCGCCCCTGATGTGCATATGCGCTCCCCTGGAAGGCTCCGTGGCGTGGTTCGGTCTGTCTGAAACTGTCTCTGCCCCAACTGACTGCGGCAACGACAGGGAAGTTGCCGTCTGTAAGCGAACCGATACCGAATTCACTCCGTGGAGTGACCGAGGCCCGCCATGGATCCCCTGCGGACCCTTTGGTTCCGGAAGACGGCCCCCGGAACCCCGGCCCTGATCGACGGCAGATCAGGCGGCCCGGGGACCAAAACGATCAGTAGGTGTAGAAGCCCTGCCCGCTCTTGCGGCCGATGTCACCTGCATCGACCATCCGGCGCATCAGCTCCGGGGCGGCGAACTTCTCGTCCTGGGACTCGGTGTAGATGTTGCCGGTGGCGTGCAGCAGGATGTCGACGCCGGTCAGGTCGGCGGTGGCGAGGGGGCCCATGGCGTGGCCGAAGCCGAGCTTGCAGGCGATGTCGATGTCCTCGGCCGAGGCGACGCCCGACTCGTAGAGCTTCGCGGCCTCGACGACGAGCGCCGAGATCAGCCGGGTGGTGACGAAGCCGGCCACGTCACGGTTGACCACGATGCAGGTCTTGCCGACCGACTCCGCGAACTCCCGTGCGGCGGCCAGCGTTTCGTCGCTGGTCTTGTAGCCGCGTACGAGTTCGCAGAGCTGCATCATCGGAACCGGCGAGAAGAAGTGCACGCCGACGACGCGCTCGGGGCGCTCCGTCACGGCCGCGATCTTGGTGATCGGGATGGCGGAGGTGTTGGAGGCGAGCACGGCGTCGTCCCGGACGATCTTGTCGAGGGCCCGGAAGATCTCGTGCTTCACCTCCAGCTTCTCGAAGACGGCCTCGACGACGACGTCCGCGTCGGCGACCGCGTCGAGATCGGTGGTCGTGGTGATGCGGGCGAGCGCCGCCTCGGCGTCGGACTCGGCGAGCTTGCCCTTGGCGACGAACCTCTCGTAGGAGGCCTTGATGCCGTCACGGCCACGGGTCAGCGCCGCGTCGGTGACATCACGCAGCACGACGTCCCAGCCCGCCTGGGCGGAGACCTGCGCGATACCGGACCCCATGAGTCCGGCGCCGATGACGGCGAGCTTCCTGGCCACGTTGGCACCCCTATGCATTCTCGGCGGTTCTTGTTCCGTGCTCTCCGGCGGAGGTTAGTACCCGTGAGGGGCGCTGGGGCAGCGAAGAGATGCGCGTCACGTCTCAAATGACGGACATCACACCGAGATGCGTCATTCGGCGGGGAGCCGGGCGTAGTTGAGTACCTTTTCGCCCAGCAGGTCCTCGATGTCGTCGAGCAGGATCAGGGCGTCGCGGGACACCTCGGCGGCTCCGCGGCCCGCCACCATCTCGCCGCCGATGTACGCCATCAGCGTCGCGTGCACCCAGGAGAGCTGACCGGCCACCAGGTTGGCGGTCCGGTCCCCGGGCCCGTTCCCGCACTCCTCCTGGAGCGTCCCCTCCAGATGCTGGAGGGCCTCCTGCTGGATGTGCCAGAGGCGGGCCTTGAGGCTGTCGGCGCCCTCGATGACCCGCATGAACTGCTCGTACCCCTCCATCAGGCCGACGGTGGGGGACACGCCCTCGACCTGGATGCGCAGTTCGCGCAGGACGGCGTCGGCCGCGGACTCCCCCTTGTCCCGGCCCCGGACGTACCTCGAGAGGCGGTCGACGATGCCCCGGCTGCGGTCGAGGAAGAGGTCCTCCTTGGTCGGGAAGTAGTTGTAGACGGTGTTCACCGAGACGTCGGCGGCCCGGGCGATCTCGGCGATCGTGACCGCGTCGAATCCCCGCTCCAGGAAGAGACCGGTGGCCACGTCCGAGAGGTACTGCCTGGTCTGGCGCTTCTTGCGCTCCCTGAGTCCCTCAGCCATGGCCCCATCGTAGGACGCTCTGGGGTTCCTGAATATTTGGCGTCATTGCAATTTTTCACCGACTCTGTTTTTGTAGTCGTTATGCCAATCATCAGCACCGCGGGCCTCGCCCGGACGTTCGACACCAAGGCCGGCCCGGTGGAGGCCGTCCGTTCGATCGATCTGACCGTCGCGACCGGCGAGATCGTCGCCCTCCTCGGCCCCAACGGCGCGGGCAAGACCACCACCCTGCGCATGCTCACCACCCTGCTCGCCCCCACGGGCGGCGTCGCCACCGTCGCGGGCTGCGACCTGATCGCGGATCCGGCGGGCGTACGGAGGAAGTGCGGGTACGTCGCCCAGTCCGGCGGCGTTGACCCCCACATCACCGTGCGGGAAGAGCTCGTCACCCAGGGCCGGATGTACCGGCTCAGCAAGGCCGAAGCGGTCACCCGGGCCGTGGAGCTGGCCGGGGACCTGGGCCTGTCGGACCTGCTGGACCGCAAGACGCTCACGCTCTCCGGAGGACAGCGGCGGCGGCTCGACATCGCGATGGGGCTCACCCACCGCCCGGCCGTGCTCTTCCTCGACGAGCCGACCACGGGGCTCGACCCGGGCAGCCGCACCGATCTGTGGCGACTGGTGCGCCGGCTGCGCGACACGTACGGCACGACCGTCGTGCTCACCACCCACTACCTCGACGAGGCCGACGCGCTCGCCGACCGGCTCGTCGTGGTCGACGGCGGCCTGGTCGTGGCCGAGGGCACGCCGGCCGCGCTGAAGACCCGCTACGCGGGCTCGCCCGCCGCCCCTCTCCAGGACGCCTTCCTGGCGATCACCGGGCGTTCCCCCGCCTCCGCCGATGCGAATCCCGTCGCCGTCTAGGAACGAGTCCCATGCTTCTCCACGACACCAAAATCATCTTCGGGCGGTACGTCCGGCAGACCCTGCGCTCGAAGTTCCAGATCCTCTTCGGCGTCCTCATGCCGCTGCTCTACCTGCTCTTCTTCGGCCCGCTGCTCACCGGGCTCCCGCTCGGCCCGTCCGGTGATTCCTGGCAGATCCTGGTCCCCGGACTGCTGCTCCAGCTCGGCCTGTTCGGCGCCTCGTTCGCCGGTTTCGCCCTCATCATCGACAAGTCGACCGGTGTCGTGGAACGGATGCGGGTGACGCCGGTCAGCCGTCTGGCGCTGCTCCTGGGCCGGGTGCTGCGCGATGCGTTGCTGTTCATGTTCCAGGCGGTGCTGCTGGTGCTGGCCGCCCTCCTCATGGGGTTGCGCGCCCCGCTGCCCGGTGTCCTGATCGGCTTCGCGTTCGTGGGTCTGCTGACCCTCTCGCTGGCCTCGCTGTCGTACGCCCTGGCCATGAAGGTCAGTACGCCGCAGGGATTCGGCCCTCTGATCAACGCGGTCACCATGCCGGCCATGCTGCTCTCCGGGCTGATGCTGCCGATGAGTCTGGGCCCGGGATGGCTGGACGTGCTGTCGCACCTCACGCCGTTCCGCTACCTCGTGGACGCGGTCCGGGACGCGTACGTGGGCTCGTACGCCACCGCGCACATGCTGTACGGCGTGCTGGTCGCCCTCGGATTCGCGGCACTCGCCGTGACAGTGGGCACACGCGTCTTCAAGAAGGCGGGCGCCTAACTAGGCTGACCGCATGGTCAATCTGACACGTATCTACACCCGTACCGGCGACAAGGGCACCACCGCCCTCGGCGACATGAGCCGGACCGCCAAGACCGATCTGCGGATCTCCGCGTACGCCGACGCCAACGAGGCCAACGCGGTCATCGGCACGGCGATCGCGCTCGGGCAGCTGAGCGAGGACGTCGTCAAGGTCCTCGTCCGGGTGCAGAACGACCTGTTCGACGTGGGAGCCGACCTGTCGACGCCGGTCGTCGAGGCGCCGAAGTACCCGCCGCTGCGGGTCGAGCAGAGTTACGTCGACAAGCTGGAGGCGGACTGCGACCACTTCCTGGAGCAGACCGAGAAGCTCCGCAGCTTCATCCTGCCGGGCGGCACCCCTGGCGCGGCGCTGCTGCACCAGGCGTGCACGGTGGTCCGGCGCGCGGAGCGGTCCACCTGGGCGGCGCTCGAGGTCCACGGCGACGTGATGAACGCGCTGACGGCGACCTATCTCAACCGGCTCTCGGACCTTCTCTTCATCCTCGCCCGAGTGGCGAACAAGGAGGTCGGCGACGTGCTGTGGGTGCCGGGCGGCGAACGCTGACCGGGCACGCACAGGGCCGCCCGCGCGCACTCATCGCGCGGGCGGGCCGGGCACGTGCTTCGTATCGCTCCCCGGGTCCCGCTTGGGGAACAGCGTGTAGCTCCCCGCGATCACCAGGTTGATCCCGATCAGGAACAGCATCTTCTCCTGCCACGCCCGCAGCGACGCCGTGTCCCCGTCTCCCCCCACGTACCAGACCGCCGCCTGCAGCAGGGCCAGCGCCGTCACCGAGGCCACCGTCCACCGCCCGGCCACCCGCCACTCGTGCGCGGCCCGCGCCATCCCGTACTTCGGCGGCTTCACCGGCGGCGGACCGCCCGCGAAGCGGTGCGCGACCCGGGCGTCGATCCACTTGGTGGTGGAGTGACCGAGGCCCAGCGTGAAGCCGATGTAGACGGCGGCCAGCCCGTGCTTCCAGTCCGGGTCGGCGCCGTTCTTCAGGTCGACGGCCCCCGCCACCAGCAGGACGAACTCCAGCAGCGGCTCGCACAGCAGCACGGCGGCGCCGAGGCGCGGCTTCTTCGCCGCGTAGCGCAGCGCGAGCCCGGCGGCCAGCAGCACCCAGAAGCCGATCTCGCAGAGAACGATCAGTGTGACGATCACGGTCCGTTTCCTTTCCCTCCCTGCCAGCGTCGCGGCCCGGCCGTCCCGGATCATCGGCCCCGGTGACGAAAGACCACTGCATCCTTCGATGTAGTGGCGGCTCGCTCCCTGTACGGACGTGGGCCGTGGGCCGGACGTGTTGGATGGGAGGGTGTTCTCCCCGGCCACCCGCCTTCGCCGCCCCGCCCCTCCGCACCGCGGCGACGTCCTCATCGCGGTCGTCGGGCTGCTCGGCGGAGCGGTCCTGGCGCTCCTCGGCCTGCACATGCAGAACGGCCGGCTCCTCGGCTCACCCTGGGTCGCGCTCATCCCCCTCGCCGTGATCTCGGGGGCCGGGCTGCTGCGCCGGAGCGCCCCGCAGACGGCGCTGGTCATCGGCACCTTCGCCCTGGTCGCGGACCAGTTCACCCCCGGGAACCTGGCGACCGTGCTGATGTACACGGACCTCATGTACGCGGCCGTGCTGTACGGGACCCCGGCGGCCGCCCGCCGCATCCCGGTGACCACGTTCCTGATCACGGTCGGCGTCACGATCGGCTTCCTGGCCTGGCTCCGCGATCCCCAGGCCCTGCTCATCGGCATCGTCACCGGTCTGGTCTCGTTCGCGCCCGCGCTCACCGGCGTCAGCGTGCGCAACCACCGCGACGCCGCGGAGACCGCCCGACTGCGCGCGGATCAGACCGCGCTGCTGGCCGAGATGGACCGCGTGCAGGCGGTGACCGCCGAACGCGCCCGGATGGCACGCGAACTGCACGACATGGTCGCCAACCACCTCTCGGCGATCGCCATCCACTCCACCGCCGCGCTCTCGCTCGACGACCCGGCGACCTCCCGCGACGCCCTCGGCGTCATCCGCGAGAACAGCGTCGACGGTCTGGCCGAAATGCGCCGTCTGATCGGGCTGTTGCGCACCGGCGCGGCCGATCCGGAGCCGAGCAGCTCGCCGACTCTCGCGTCGCTGGACGCCCTCGTCGAGCAGCATCGGACGAACGCCACCTCCAGCGGACTGACCTGCACCCTGGTCGATGCCCGCACCGATCACGGCCGGCTGCCCGCCCCCGTCGAGCTGGCCGCGTACCGCATCGTCCAGGAGTCGCTCACCAACGCGCTCAAGCACGCCGCGCCCGGTCCGGTCACGGTACGGCTGGGACAGACGGGAGAGCGGCTGACGGTGGAGGTGGTCAGCGTCCTCGGGGACCGGCCCGGGCCGCGCGCCCCGGGGTCGGGGGCCGGGCTGATCGGGATGCGGGAGCGCGTCGCGCTGCTCGGCGGGGAGTTCGAGGCGGGCCCGGCGTCCACCGGCGACGGGCCGAGGATCTGGCGGGTACGGGCGCGCCTGCCCGTGACGGAAGGAAGCGTGAGGGAATGACGATCCGGGTTCTGGTGGCCGAGGACCAGTCGGCCGTACGGGCGGGGCTGGTGCTCATCCTGGGCAGCGCACCGGACATCGAGGTCGTCGCGGAGGCCGGCGACGGCGAGGAGGCCGTCCGCCTGGCCCGCGAACTGCGCCCCGACCTGGTGCTGATGGACATCCAGATGCCCCGCCTCGACGGGGTGTCGGCGACGAAGCAGGTGGTCGCGGAGGGGCTGGCGGATGTGCTGGTGCTGACGACCTTCGACCTGGACGCGTACGTGTTCGGCGCGCTGCGGGCCGGGGCGTCGGGCTTTCTGCTGAAGGACACCGAGGCGCGCGGGCTGATCGACGCGGTCCGTACGGTGGCGCGCGGCGAGGGCCTGATCGCCCCGTCGGTGACGCGCCGGCTGATCGCGGAGTTCGCCGGAACCGCGCCGGGACCGCAGTCGGGCGGACCCGACCGGGCGGTGCTGGACGCGCTGACCCGGCGTGAGCGCGAGGTGCTCGGCTGTCTCGGGGACGGACTGTCGAACGCGGAGATCGCGGTGCGGTTGTCGATGGCCGAGGCGACGGTGAAGACGCACGTCAGCCGGTTGCTGGGGAAGCTGGAGCTGCGGAGCCGGGTCCAGGCGGCCGTGCTCGCACAGGAGTTGGGCGTCTGAGGTTTATCCACACGCCCATCCGAACTTTGGTCTGGACCTCTTGACGATTGGTCCAGACCTTCCTAATCTCACCGAGCACACTGCGGTGAGCCCGCCATGACAAGTCGGGCTCAGGGCGGCGCAGGGTTTGCAGTCCACGGACCACCCCCCATATCTGGCCGGACCTCACCCGAGGAGCACCGTTGAGCACTGAGACCCCCCGCCGTACCCGATTCAGAATCGGGGCCGGACGAGCCACCCGATCCCGAGCAGTCGCGGGCCTCACCGCACTGCTCCTTCCGCTCGCCGCGCTGGTCGGCCTGGCCTCCCCCGCCGAGGCAGCCACCTCCGCCACCGCCACGTACGTCAAGAAGTCCGACTGGGGCAGCGGCTTCGAGGGCCAGTGGACGGTGAAGAACACCGGCACCACCTCCCTGTCCTCCTGGACCATCGAGTGGGACTTCCCCTCCGGCACCGCGGTCGGCTCCGCCTGGGACGCCACCGTCACCAGCTCCGGAACCCACTGGACGGCCAAGAACGTCGGCTGGAACGGCACCGTCGCCCCCGGAGCCAGCGTCAGCTTCGGCTTCAACGGCACCGGCTCCGGCTCCCCCACCGGCTGCAAGCTGAACGGCGCCTCCTGCGACGGCGGCAGCGTCCCCGGTGACAACGCCCCCTCGGCGCCGGGCACCCCCACCGCGAGCGGCATCACCGACACCTCCGCGAAGCTCACCTGGAGCGCCGCCACCGACGACCACGGCATCAAGAACTACGACGTCCTGCGGGACGGCGCCGTCGTCGCCACGGTCACCGGCACCACGTACACCAACACCGGCCTCACCGCGGGCACCGACTACTCGTACACGGTCAAAGCCCGGGACACCGCCGACCAGACCGGGCCGGCCAGCGGCGCGGTCAAGGTGCACACCACCGGCGGCGGCACCGACCCCGGCACCGGCAGCAAGGTCAACCTCGGCTACTTCGCCGAGTGGGGCGTCTACGGCCGGAACTACCACGTCAAGAACCTGGACACCTCCGGTTCCGCCGCGAAGATCACGCACATCAACTACGCCTTCGGCAACGTCCAGAACGGCAAGTGCACCATCGGCGACTCCTACGCCGACTACGACAAGGCGTACACCGCCGACCAGTCCGTCGACGGCGTCGCCGACACCTGGGACCAGCCGCTGCGCGGAAGCTTCAACCAGCTGCGCAAGCTGAAGGCGAAGTACCCGCACATCAAGGTCCTGTGGTCCTTCGGCGGCTGGACCTGGTCCGGCGGCTTCGGCCAGGCCGCGCAGAACCCGGCCGCCTTCGCCCAGTCCTGCTACGACCTGGTCGAGGACCCCCGTTGGGCCGATGTCTTCGACGGCATCGACATCGACTGGGAGTACCCCAACGCCTGCGGTCTGACCTGTGACACCAGCGGCCCGGCCTCGCTGAAGGCCCTCACCTCCGCACTGCGTACCAAGTTCGGCAGCAGCAACCTGGTGACCGCGGCCATCACGGCCGACGGCTCGGCGGGCGGCAAGATCGACCTCGCGGACTACGCGGGCGCCGCGCAGTCGCTGAACTGGTACAACGTGATGACGTACGACTTCTTCGGCGCCTGGGACGCGAAGGGCCCGACCGCCCCGCACTCCCCGCTCACCTCGTACAGCGGCATCCCGAAGGCCGGCTTCACCGCGGCCGAGGCCATCGCCAAGCTGAAGGCCCAGGGCGTCCCCGCCTCGAAGCTGCTGCTCGGCATCGGCTTCTACGGCCGCGGCTGGACCGGCGTCACCCAGGACGCACCCGGCGGCACCGCCACCGGCGCGGCCCCGGGCACGTACGAGGCCGGGATCGAGGACTACAAGGTCCTCAAGAACAGCTGCCCCTCCACCGGCACGATCGCGGGCACGGCATACGCGCACTGCGGCACCAACTGGTGGAGCTACGACACCCCGGCCACCATCACGTCCAAGATGACGTGGGCGAAGAACCAGGGCCTGGGAGGCGCGTTCTTCTGGGAGTTCAGCGGGGACACGAGCAATGGTGAGCTCGTGAGCGCGATGAACAGCGGTCTCAAGTAGTCCCCACCGCAGCACCGCACATCGCATAACCCCCGAAAAAGCGCCGGGGAGACGGGTCCGCCCCCTGTCTCCCCGGTTTTCGTCTGTCCTGTGGCCTCAGGCCACGTTCACTCTCTGGCCGGGCGGTGCCGCCTCCAGCCAGGCGAGGAAGCCGGTGAGAGCGTCCTCGGTCATCGCCAGTTCCAGGCGGGTATCCCGGTGGAGACAGCCGAGGATCACTGCGTCGGAGAGCAACGCGAGCTCCTCCTCGCCCTCGGGCAGCCGGCGGGCGACCACCTCGATCGAGGCGCGCTCCAGCACCCGGCGCGGACGCGGGGAGTAGCTGAAGACCCGGAACCAGTTCAGCTTGTCGCCGCTGTACCGGGCGACTCCGTACACCCAGCCCTTGCCCGAGAGATCGGGCTCCGCGGGCACGTCCCATCGCAGACTGCAGTCGAAGGTCCCGCCGGAGCGCTGAATCAGCCGCCGGCGCAGACCGAAGACGAAGAGCCCCAACAGCACCAGTGCGACGACGAGCCCGCCCACCCACAGCGCGAGGACCATCTCCACCGACCTCCTCGCGTCATCGAGTAAACGGATACCGCCCGAACTTCACCTGCACCTGCATCGCCTCAGCCGCGACACGGTCTGGAGAGGTCTCCAGCTCGGGCCGCGGCTGAGGGTAAAGCCGTTTCGCGGGTGGCTAGTGAACCGCCACCGCACGCAGTCGCACATCGGCGCGGCGCTCGGCGGCGCTGTCCGTGTCCGACTTCGCACGCTCGAACGCACGCTCCGCGCGCTCGACGTCGATCTCGTCCGCCAGTTCGGCGATCTCCGCCAGCAGCGACAGCTTGTCGTCGGCGAAGGAGATGAAACCGCCGTGCACCGCGGCGACGACAGTGGAACCGTCGCTCGTACGGATCGTCACCGGGCCCGATTCCAGCACACCCAGGAGCGGCTGGTGACCGGGCATGACGCCGATGTCGCCGGACGTGGTACGTGCGACAACGAGGGTGGCCTCGCCGGACCAGACACTGCGGTCCGCGGCGACCAGCTCGACATGCAGCTCAGCAGCCAAGGGTGGCTCCTCGGGTCACCACCCGGCGGTCGTGCCGGGTGTTGGGTCAATTCTACGGGGCGTGGTGAGGGGGGCGGGACACACCCACCCCCCTCGGTGAGCCGGAGGCTCAGGAGACGCCGAGCTCCTTGGCGTTGGCCTTGAGGTCCTCGATGCCACCGCACATGAAGAACGCCTGCTCGGGGAAGTGGTCGTACTCCCCGTCGCAGATCGCGTTGAACGCGGCGATCGACTCGTCGAGCGGAACGTCCGAACCGTCCAGGCCGGTGAACTGCTTGGCGGCGTGGGTGTTCTGCGACAGGAAGCGCTCGACGCGACGGGCACGGTGGACAACGAGCTTGTCCTCCTCGCCCAGCTCGTCGATACCGAGGATCGCGATGATGTCCTGGAGGTCCTTGTACTTCTGCAGAATCCCCTTGACACGGCTGGCCGTGTCGTAGTGGTCCTGCGCGATGTAGCGCGGGTCCAGGATGCGGGACGTGGAGTCCAGCGGGTCCACGGCCGGGTAGATGCCCTTCTCGGAGATCGGACGGGACAGAACCGTCGTCGCGTCGAGGTGGGCGAACGTGGTGGCCGGGGCCGGGTCGGTCAGGTCGTCCGCGGGGACGTAGATCGCCTGCATCGAGGTGATCGAGTGACCACGCGTCGAGGTGATGCGCTCCTGGAGCACACCCATCTCGTCGGCCAGGGTCGGCTGGTAACCCACCGCGGACGGCATGCGGCCGAGCAGCGTGGAGACCTCGGAACCGGCCTGCGTGAAGCGGAAGATGTTGTCGATGAAGAGAAGCACGTCCTGCTTCTGCACATCGCGGAAGTACTCCGCCATGGTCAGGGCGGACAGGGCCACGCGAAGACGCGTGCCCGGCGGCTCGTCCATCTGGCCGAAGACCAGCGCGGTCTTCTCCAGGACGCCCGAGTCCGTCATCTCGTCGATGAGGTCGTTGCCCTCACGGGTGCGCTCACCGACGCCGGCGAACACCGACACACCGTCGTGCAGCTTCGCCACACGCATGATCATTTCCTGGATGAGGACCGTCTTGCCGACGCCCGCACCACCGAACAGACCGATCTTGCCGCCCTTGACGTACGGGGTCAGCAGGTCGACGACCTTCAGGCCGGTCTCGAACATCTCGGTCTTCGACTCGAGCTGGTCGAAGGCCGGGGCCTTGCGGTGGATCGGCCAGCGCTCGGTGATCTGCGCCTCGGCCTCCGGCTCGTTCAGGATCTGACCGAGGGTGTTGAACACCTTGCCCTTGGTGATGTCACCGACGGGGACGGTGATGCCCGCGCCCGTGTCGGTCACCGGGGCCTGGCGGACCAGGCCGTCGGTGGGCTGCATCGAGATCGCGCGGACCACGCCGTCACCCAGGTGCTGGGCGACTTCGAGGGTCAGCAGCTTACGAGCGCCGGCCTCGGCCGGGTCGTCGACCTCGACGTGCAGGGCGTTGTAGATCTCCGGCATCGCGTCGACGGGGAACTCCACGTCGACGACCGGGCCGATGACCCGGGCGACGCGGCCCGTGGCAGCGGCCGTCTCAACTGTCGTCGTCATTACTTGTCACTCCCCGCGGACGCGTCGGCCAGCGCACCTGCACCGCCGACGATCTCGCTGATTTCCTGGGTGATTTCGGCCTGGCGGGCCGCGTTGGCAAGCCGGGAGAGGCTCTTGATCAGATCCCCGGCGTTGTCGGTCGCCGACTTCATCGCGCGGCGGCGGGCGGCGTGCTCGGAAGCGGCCGCCTGCAGCAGTGCGTTGTAGATACGGCTCTCGACGTAGCGCGGCAGGAGGGCGTCGAGGACGTCCTCCGCCGACGGCTCGAAGTCGAACAGCGGAAGGATCTCGTCCTTCGCGTCGTTCTCCTTCGCTACCTCGTCGAGCGAGAGCGGCAGCATCCGGCCGTCGACCGCGTTCTGCGTCATCATCGACACGAACTCCGTGAAGACGATGTGCAGCTCGTCGACGCCGCCCTCGGCCGTGTCCTTGGTGATGGACTCGATCAGGGGCGCCGCGATCTTCTTGGCGTGCGCGTACTCCGGGCTGTCGGTGAAGCCGGTCCACGACTCCGCGACCTTGCGCTCACGGAAGCCGTAGTAGGCGACACCCTTGCGGCCGACGATGTACGTGTCGACCTCCTTGCCCTCGGCCGCCAGCCGCTCCCGCAGCCGCTCCGCCGCCTTGATGGCGTTGGAGGAGTAGCCGCCGGCCAGACCGCGGTCGCTCGTGAGGAGCAGGACCGCGGCCCGCACCGGGGCGTCGGCCTCGGTGGTGAGCGGGTGCTTGGTGTTCGAGCCGGTCGCCACCGCGGTCACCGCACGGGTGAGCTCGGTCGCGTACGGCATCGACGCCGTCACCTTGCGCTGCGCCTTGACGATGCGCGACGCGGCGATCATTTCCATCGCCTTGGTGATCTTCTTGGTCGCGGTGACGGCTTGGATGCGGCGCTTGTAAACGCGAAGCTGAGCGCCCATCGATCAGCCCTCGCCCAGGAGCTTGCCGTCCGAGGTCTCGAACTGCTGCTTGAAGGCGGCGATCGCGTCGGCGATCGACTGCAGCGTGTCGTCGGACATCTTGCCGCCCTCGGCGATGCTGGTCAGGAGGTCCTTGCGCTCACGGCGCAGGTACTCCAGCAGCTCGCTCTCGAAGCGGCGGATGTCCTCGACCGGGACGTCGTCCATCTTGCCCGTGGTGCCGGCCCAGACGGAGACGACCTGCTCCTCCATCGGGAACGGGGCGTACTGCGGCTGCTTCAGCAGCTCGACCATGCGCTTACCGCGCTCCAGCGACGCCTTGGAGGCCGCGTCCAGGTCGGAACCGAAGGCGGCGAACGCCTCCAGCTCACGGAACTGGGCGAGGTCCACGCGCAGACGGCCGGAGACCTGCTTCATGGCCTTGTGCTGGGCGGAGCCACCGACTCGGGAGACCGAGATACCGACGTTGAGCGCCGGACGCTGACCCGCGTTGAACAGGTCGGACTCCAGGAAGCACTGGCCGTCGGTGATGGAGATGACGTTGGTCGGGATGAACGCCGACACGTCGTTCGCCTTGGTCTCGACGATCGGGAGGCCCGTCATCGAACCGGCGCCCATCTCGTCGGAGAGCTTGGCGCAGCGCTCCAGCAGACGCGAGTGCAGGTAGAAGACGTCGCCCGGGTAGGCCTCGCGGCCCGGCGGACGGCGCAGCAGAAGCGACACGGCGCGGTAGGCGTCGGCCTGCTTCGAGAGGTCGTCGAAGATGATGAGGACGTGCTTGCCGTCGTACATCCAGTGCTGGCCGATGGCCGAGCCGGTGTACGGCGCCAGGTACTTGAAGCCGGCCGGGTCGGACGCCGGGGCGGCGACGATGGTCGTGTACTCGAGCGCGCCGGCCTCTTCCAGGGCACCTCGCACGGAGGCGATGGTGGAACCCTTCTGACCGATGGCGACGTAGATGCAGCGGACCTGCTTGTTCACGTCGCCCGAGCGCCAGTTGTCGCGCTGGTTGATGATCGTGTCGACGGCCAGCGCGGTCTTACCCGTCTGACGGTCGCCGATGATCAGCTGACGCTGGCCGCGGCCGATCGGCACCATGGCGTCGACGGCCTTGTAGCCGGTCTGCATCGGCTCGTGCACCGACTTGCGGACCATGACGCCAGGGGCCTGCAGTTCGAGGGCGCGACGGCCTTCGGTCGCGATCTCGCCGAGGCCGTCGATCGGGTTGCCGAGCGGGTCGACGACGCGGCCGAGGTAGCCCTCGCCGACGCCGACGGAGAGCACCTCACCGGTGCGCTGCACCGGCTGGCCCTCCTCGATTCCGCTGAACTCGCCGAGGACGATCGCACCGATCTCGCGCTCTTCGAGGTTGAGGGCGAGACCGAGGGTCCCGTCCTCGAACTTCAGCAGTTCGTTCGCCATGGCGGAGGGCAGGCCCTCCACCTTTGCGATGCCGTCGCCGGCAACGCTGACCGTTCCGACCTCCTCGCGCGAGGCCGCGTCCGGCTGGTACGACTGGACAAAGTTCTCCAGTGCGTCCCGGATCTCCTCCGGCCGGATCGTGAGCTCCGCCATCTGGGTTCCCTGCTCTCCTTGTTGGGCCCGAAGTTTCTTAAGGGGGTCTGGGGGCCGACCCCCAGGAATCTTCTGCAATTTCTGCACGGCCCAACCGGGCCGCTGGTCTTGCTTCTGTTCTGTTGGGTACGTCGCGCCGCGTCAGCCGGCCATGCGACGGGTCGCCTCGTCGAGGCGCTCCGCGATGGTGCCGTTGATGACCTCGTCGCCGACCCGCACCGCGATCCCGCCGAGGACCTCGGGGTCCACGTCCAGGCTCAGGTGCATCTGCCGGCCGTAGATCTTCGCCAGGGCGGCGCCGAGACGCTGCTTCTGCCGGTCACTGAGCGGCACGGCCGAGGTGACGACCGCGACCACGCGGTCCCGGCGGTCCGCGGCGAGCTTGGAGAGGGACTCGAGTCCCGCTTCCAGGCTACGTCCCCGGGGCTGGGTGACGAGCCGCACGACGAGGCGCTCGGTGGTGGGCCGCGCCTTTCCGCCGAGCAGGCTGCGGAGCAGCTCGCCCTTGGCGGCGGAGGTCGCGGTCCGGCTGGTCAGCGCGGAGCGCAGCTCGGTGTCCGAGGCCACGATCCGGCCGAACCGGAACAGCTCGTCCTCGACGTCGTCGAGGTCTCCGCTGCGCTGGGCGGCGGTGAGGTCGGCGATGTTCGCCAGCTCCTCGACCGAGTCGACCAGGTCACGCGACTGCGACCAGCGCGAGCGGACCATGCCGGAGACCAGGTCGACGGCTTCGCCGCCCACCTGACCGCGCAGCAGCCGCCCGGCCAGCTCGGCCCTGGCCTCGCCGGCCTGCGCCGGGTCGGTCAGGACCCGGCGCAGCGACACCTCGCGGTGCAGCAGCGCCGTGACGCCGGCCAGATCCTCGGCGAGCTTCGCCGCGTCGACCGACGTGTGGTCGGTCAGTGCGTCGAGGCGCTCGCGTGCGGCAGCCAGTGCCTCGCGGCTCGCGCTGTTCATCGGACTGCCTCGGCCTTCGCCTCGAGCTCGTCGAGGAACCGGTCGACGGTGCCGCTCTGCCGGGCGTGGTCCTCGAGGGACTCGCCGACGAGCTTGCCGGCCAGGGCGGTGGCGAGCTTGCCCACGTCCTGGCGCAGCGCGGACGCCGCGGCCTTGCGGTCGGCCTCGATCTGGGCGTGGCCGGCAGCGACGATCTCCTCGCGCTGCCGCTGGCCTTCGGCCCTCATCTCCTGCAGGATCACGGCGCCCTGCTCCTGCGCCTCCTGGCGCAGACGAGCGGCTTCGTGGCGGGCCTCGGCGAGCTGAGCCTTGTACTGCTCAAGAACGCTCTGGGCCTCGGTCTGGGCCGCATCGGCCTTTTCGATACCGCCTTCGATGGCCTCGCGGCGCTCTTCCAGAACCTTGTTGATGTTCGGGAGGAGCTTCTTGGCGAGGAAGCCGAAGACGATGACGAAAGCGATGAGGCCAATGACGAGCTCAGGGATCGGCGGGATGAGCGGGTTTTCCGCTTCCTCCGCCGCGAGCTGAACCAGGGGGTTCACGTCAGTGCCTTCCGTCGAATGGGCTGTTCGCGACCGGTCAGGAGGTCGGGTAGACGAACGGCATGACCAGACCGATCAGGGCGAGCGCCTCACAGAAGGCGAAGCCGAGAATCTGGTTGGCGCGGATGAGACCGGCAGCCTCGGGCTGACGGGCGAGCGCCTGGGTGCCGTTACCGAAGATGATGCCGATGCCGACGCCGGGGCCGATCGCGGCGAGGCCGTAACCGATCGAGCCGAGGTTGCCCTTGATTTCGACGCCGGCGGCGAGGGTCTGGAGAGCGGACATGCCGGTTCTTCCTTCTCTTTCAATGTCCGGTGGGGGTTGGCCACCGGGTGCTTCAGGAGGTGGGTGCTCAGTGGCCCTTGGCGAGAGCGCCCTGGACGTAGCTGCAGGCCAGCAGCACGAACACGTAGGCCTGGACAGCCTGGATGAAGAGCTCGAAGGCGGTCATCACGATGACCATCACGAACGACACGCCTGCGTAGGCGAAGCCGATGCCGTTGAGCAGGTACCAGCTGGCGATCGTGAAGAGCAGCAGGAGCGTGTGCCCCGCGAACATGTTCGCGAACAGTCGGACCGCGTGCGTGAACGGCCGGACCAGCAGGTTCGAGAAGAACTCGATGGTCATCGAGAGCGGCAGGACCCCGCCGAGGCTCTTGTCGTAGCCCGTGAAGTTCTTGAACGCTCCGACGAAACCGTGCTTCTTGAAGGTCAGGACGACCCACAGGATGTAGACGATCCCGGCGAGAGCCGCCGGATACGAAATGATCGCCGTCACGGGGAACTGGGCAACCGGAATGATGGACCAGAGGTTCATCATCCAGATGACGAAGAACAGCGTGACCATCAGCGGGACGTACTTCTCGCCGTCCTTCTTGCCGATCGTCTCGTAGACGATGCCGCGGCGGACGAAGTCGTAGCCGGCCTCGGCCACCATCTGGAGCTTGCCCGGCACCAACTTCGGCTTACGGAAGGCGGCCCAGAAGAAGCCGACGATGATGACCGAGCCGAGCAGGGCCAGCAGCATCGTCTTGTTGAAGTACACGTTGCTGTCCGCATCGCCCCAGAGGGGCTCGAACAGGAACGAGTGCAGGCCGGGTGCCGGGAAACCACAACCGTCGAAGATGTGGCAATCGGTCTCGAAGGCGAGCACCTGTGTCGGGTCAGCACTCACCGCGGGCTCCTTCAGCGTGGCGCATAGGTACGGCAACCTCGTTGTGTCGGCGCGGCGCGCAGCCGCGGTTCGGCACTGGACTGGTGTTTCGGATGTGTGGGCGGCAGTCAGGCATGTGAGCCTCGCGATCGAGCAGGCGTCAGCTCACATGCCCGCGCCCGCAGTGCCGCAGTTGGAACCGGACGATAGCAGGGTCTCGAACCTGCACTTATCCCGCCCCTACCCTTCACGCTGCGGACCCCGGCTTCTTGGGCTTTTCGTCCTTGTCGGACTCGGGTTCCACGTAAAGGATCTTGGCCTTCATGTGCGCACGCGCCTGTGCGCCGATCCACACGAGGGTCGTCGCGACCAGGGTGATCGCGAAGGCCTTCGGGTTGAACAGCGAGGTGTTCTTGAATACGGCGACGAAGATGAACAGCAGCAGGAGTTGCGCCGTGTACAGCGCGAGTCCCATCGCCTGGAAAAGGTGGGGCATGGACCGGGCGGTCCGTTGCAGGACCATCAGTCCGATCCCCATGAAGAGGATGACCACGATCGTCGCAACGATCGCGCCCAGGGCTCCCTTGCCTCCGGCGACGCCGCCACTGATCGCGGCGGCGACAGCGCCGGCGACAGCGGTGGGTACGGCGGCCTGGAGGAGAGTCCGGACGTCGTTGGACGGCATGGCGGCAGCTCCGCTTGCTGGGGGGTGGGCAGTGTGTCGTCATGGACGAGCGTAGGCCCGGTCCGAGTCGATGCCTCGGGGCCAAGGGACCGCGCTACTCAGGTCCTTCGGCTCTGTCACCGGGTTCGTGAACGGTATCACAAACTATTTGATGAGGTCTTTACCTAGAAAGTGTGGTCGCTGTCACACGTGAGAGCTAATCAGCGCGTGTGAGCAAGACAACTCAACGACTTGTCTGGTATTGCCCCGCGATGACCGAATCACCGACGCGTCGAATCGGCCTTGCGCCGGTCCGCGAAGCGCGAACGGTGGCCGATCGCGGTCGCTCCGTTGACGCCGGACACTCCCGCGGCGATCGGGGCCTGCGGCGCGGGGTCGTGACCATTGTGCCCCATCTGATCATCCAGGGGCCCCTGTTGGCTCTCCAGCGCCTGCGACGGCTCCATCCGGGGCTCGGCCCCCCGGCGCCGCCGGCGGCGATAGCGCGGCGGCACGAAGCGCTCCGCCCAGCGCGGGGCGCGCGGGGTGAACCGGGGCATCAGCAACAGGATCAGGCCGAGTGCGCTCAGCCCCACGATCAGGAGCACGATCCACATCGACGTCGAGTGCACCGAGTAGCCGACGGCTCCGAAGGCGATCAGGGCCGACCAGAAGTACATGATCAGCACCGACCGGCTGTGCGAATGGCCGATCTCCAGCAGTCGGTGGTGCAGATGGCCGCGGTCCGCGGCGAACGGCGACTGGCCGTTCCAGGTGCGCCGCACGATCGCCAGCACCAGGTCGGCTGCCGGGATGGCGATGATCGTCAGGGGCAGGAGCAGCGGGATGAAGACCGGCAGCATCGCGTGCGTCGCCTGCCGTTCGCTTCCCGCGAAGAGCTTCATCGCGTCCGGGTCGACCTGTCCGGTGACGGAGATCGCGCCGGCCGCGAGGACCAGACCGATCAGCATCGACCCGGAGTCCCCCATGAAGATCCGCGCGGGATGCATGTTGTGCGGGAGGAAGCCGAGGCACATGCCCATCAGGATCGCCGTGAAGAGCGTCGCGGGTGCCGCCGCCTCGATCCCGTACCCGTACCAGAGCCGGTAGGTGTAGAGGAACAGCGCGGCCGCGGCGATGCACACCATGCCCGCCGCCAGGCCGTCCAGACCGTCGACGAAGTTCACCGCGTTGATGGTGATGACGACGAGCGCGACCGTCAGCAGCGTGCCCTGCCACTGGGTGAGCGGGACCGTGCCGACCCCCGGGATCGGCAGCCACAGGATCGTGAGGCCCTGGAGCACCATGACGGCGGCGGCGATCATCTGCCCGCCGAGCTTGATCAGGGCGTCGATCTCGAACTTGTCGTCCAGGACGCCGATCAGCCAGATCAGGGCCGCTCCGGAAAGCAGCGCCCGCGGTTCGCTGGACAGCTCGAAGACGCCGTCGAGGTTCGCCAGGTGATCGGCGACGATCAGCCCGGCGCACAGCCCGCCGAACATGGCGATGCCACCGAGCCTCGGTGTCGGTTCCCGGTGGACGTCGCGTGCACGGATCGCGGGCATCGCCCCGACCGCGATGGCGAACTTACGCACCGGGCCGGTGAGCAGATACGTCACCGCAGCCGTGACACAGAGCGTCAGCAAGTAATCACGCACGGGCTGCCCCACAAATGTCGCCGGCCATCTCAGCCCACACCTTAGCCCGACCGGCACATGGGGGGTGGAAGCAGGAGCGGGGCTGGGTGCGTGCAGCTGCAAGGCGGAGGATTGAGCCATGGCGGAGCCATGGTGATTGACGACAACGCCGCAGATGCGCGTGCCCAGCCCCGCGACGCCGCCCCCCATGTGCCGGTCGGGCTCAACTACGTCGGCCTCGTGGTTGAGGACACGCAGGTCTGCGCGATGGTTGCACAGGTGGCCGCGATTACGGACATAGCGACCATGTCACCCCGGGTACGGGGGGTGCTTCGCCGCCATCTCCCGCACCTCCGCGAGCACGTCGCCCTCGCCCTCCTCACGTACCGCCGCCCCGAACAGCGCCGCCAGGCGGGCCATGTCGGACTCGTCCAGGCCCTGGGTGGTGACGGCCGCGGTGCCGAGCCTGATGCCGCGGGCATCTCCGTACGGAAGCGCACAGGTGTCCAGGACCAGACCGGCGGCGGCCAGCCGGGCCCGGGCGGTGCGGCCGTCGACGCCGAGCGGGGCCGGGTCCGCGACGATCAGGTGGGTGTCCGTGCCCCCGGTGGTGACGTCGAAGCCCTCGTCCTCCAGACCGGCCGCCAGCGCCCGGGCGTGGGCCACCACCTGGTGGGCGTACGCGGCGAAGGCGGGCGCGGCGGCCTCGCCGAACGCGACGGCCTTCGCCGCCACGGTGTGCATCTGGGCGCCGCCCTGCGTGAAGGGGAAGACCGCCCGGTCGATGCGCTCCGCCAGCTCGGCGCCGCACAGGATCATGCCGCCGCGCGGCCCGCGCAGCACCTTGTGCGTGGTGGCGCAGACCACGTCCGCGTACGGCACCGGGCTGGGCGCCGCTCCCCCGGCGATCAGGCCCATCGGGTGGGCGGCGTCGGCGATGAGGTAGGCGCCGACCTCGTCGCAGATCTCCCGGAACAGCTCGTGGTCGGGGTGGCGCGGGTAGGAGATCGAGCCGCTGACGATGGCCTTGGGCCGGTGCGTGCGGGCCAGGGTGCGGACCTGGTGGTAGTCGATCAGTCCGCTCTCGGAGTCCACCCCGTAGCCGATGAACTCGAACCAGCGGCCGGAGAAGTTGGCGGGCGAGCCGTGCGTGAGGTGGCCGCCGTACGGGAGTCCCATCGCGAGCACCGTGTCACCGGGCCGCAGCAGCGCCGCGTACGCCGCGAGGACGGCCGAGGACCCGGAGTGGGGCTGCACGTTGGCGTGCTCGGCGCCGAAGAGCGAGGTGGCGCGGGCGATCGCGATGCGTTCGGCAGCGTCCGCCTGTTCACAGCCGCCGTGGTGGCGGGCGCCGGGATAGCCCTCGGCGTACTTGTTGGCGAGCGGGGAGCCGAGTGCGGCCAGGACGGCCGGCGAGGTGAAGTTCTCCGCCGCGGTCAGCTGCAGGGTGCCGGACTGCCGGCGGAGCTCCTCCACCAGCACACCGGCGATCTCCGGATCCTCCCGGAGCAGGGCGCCGAAGTCCTGGGGCAGGGTGGTGACGGCGGAGGGTGCGGCTGTTGTCGTGACCGGCATCGGGGGCTCCGGGCCTGGGGAGGGGCGACGCCTGGGGGTGACGTCAGCTCCAATGTAGGCCCGTGGCGGGTCCGCTGCGCGCTCTCGTGAGCCGTGGCGCACCCGACCGGCCCAGGGCCTGTCCGGCCCCGGCCGAACGGCCGTCAGCGCGGCGCGGAGACGCCGGTCAGTGCGGTGACCACCGGGTCCAGGGCCTGGTTGATCTCGTCGCCGATGGACCGGAAGAAGGTGATGGGGGCGCCGTACGGGTCGTAGACCTCGTCGGCCTCGGCGGTCGGGGCCAGCAGCCAGCCGCGCAGCGCGGCGGCCGCGCGGACCAGGGCGCGGGCGCGCTCGACCACGCCCTCGTCGAGCGCGTCGGGCAGCGTGGCGGGGTCTATCGCCCGGACCAGCCGGGTGAACTCCTTGAGCGTGAAGGTGCGCAGTCCGGCCGAGTGACCCATCGAGATCACCTGGGCCCGGTGGTCGCGGGTTGCGGTGAGCACCAGATCGGCGCGGATCACGTGCTCGTCGAGCAGTTCCCGGCCGGTGAACCCGGTGGCGTCGGCGCCGAAGTCGGCGAGGACCACCTCCGCGTTGGCCTCCATCGGGGCACCCTCGTGCCCCCAGGTCCCGGCGCTCTCCACGATCAGCCCGCCCAGGAGCGGGTCGCCCAGGCGGTCCACGAGGGCATGCCGGGTCAGCCGCTCGGTGATCGGTGAGCGGCAGACGTTGCCGGTGCTGACGTGGAGGATGCGGAAGGTGTCGGGCCGCCCCGCTATGCCACGCCCCTCAGGGGCGGTCAATTGGCCACCTCGAGGTCGGGTACCACCTTGCGCAGCTCCTCCGCGGAGAGCGCGCCGGCGCGCAGCAGGACCGGCACCTTGCCGGTGACGTCGACGATCGAGGACGGGACGATGCCCGGGGTCGGGCCGCCGTCGAGGTACACGGACACGGAGTCGCCCAGCATCTCCTGGGCGGCGTCGCAGTCCTCCGGCGACGGGTGTCCGGTGAGGTTGGCACTGGAGACGGCCATCGGGCCGACCTCCGTGAGCAGTTCGATGGCGACCGGGTGCAGCGGCATCCGGACGGCGACGGTGCCTCGGGTGTCACCGAGGTCCCACTGGAGCGAGGGCTGGTGCTTGGCGACGAGCGTGAGCGCGCCCGGCCAGAACGCGTCCACCAGCTCCCAGGCCTGCTCCGAGAAGTCGGTGACCAGGCCGTGGAGGGTGTTGGGCGAGCCGATGAGGACGGGCGTCGGCATGTTGCGGCCGCGGCCCTTGGCGGCCAGGAGGTCGACGACGCCCTCGGAACTGAAGGCGTCCGCACCGATCCCGTACACGGTGTCGGTGGGCAGCACGACCAGTTCGCCGCGGCGGACGGCGGACGCGGCCTCGCGCAGACCCGTCGTACGGTCCGTGGCGTCGTTGCAGTCGTATCGCCGTGCCATCAGCCGGCCTCCTCAAGCGTGTACGGGTAGGGCTGGTACGGGTCGTCGTTGCCGGTCACGGCATGGCCTTGCGGGCCGTGGCGAACCGGGGGCGCCGGTTCAGGTCGGGGTGGTCGGCCGCGTCGGCCCAGCCCCGCTCCTCGGTGAAGATCCACGGCACCTGGCCGCCCTGGGTGTCGGCGTGCTCGATCACGACGAGGCCGCCGGGGCGCAGCAGACGGTGGGCGGTGCGCTCGATGCCGCGGATGGTGTCGAGGCCGTCCTCACCGGAGAAGAGGGCCATCTCGGGGTCGTGGTCGCGGGCCTCCGGCGCCACGTACTCCCATTCGGTGAGTGGGATGTACGGCGGGTTGGAGATGACCAGGTCGACCTGGCCGTCGAGCTCCGGAAGGGCCGTCAGGGCGTCTCCGCGGTGCACGGTGACCCGAGACCCCTCGGCGTTCTTCCTGGTCCATTTGAGGGCGTCCTCGGACAGCTCCACGGCGTGCACGCGTGAGCGCGGCACCTCCTGGGCCATGGCGAGGGCGATGGCGCCCGATCCGGTGCACAGGTCGACGATCAGCGGCTCGACGACGTCCATCGCTCGGACGGCGTCTATCGCCCAGCCGACGACCGACTCGGTCTCCGGCCGGGGCACGAAGACGCCGGGGCCCACCTGGAGCTCCAGGTAGCGGAAGAAGGCGCGGCCGGTGATGTGCTGGAGCGGTTCGCGGGCCTCGCGCCGGGCGATGGTCTCCCAGTAGCGGGCGTCGAAGTCGGTGTCCGGCACGTTGTGCAGCTCGCCCCGCTTGACGCCGTGCACGAACGCGGCGAGTTCCTCGGCGTCGAATCGCGGTGAAGGGACACCGGCGTCGGCCAGCCGCTGGGTGGCCTGGGCCACCTCGGCGAGCAGCAGGTTCATCGCGGTTCTCCGTACGGGTTCACGAGCGGGGCGGGGCGGTGGCTCTTATGCGGCGGCGAGCTTGGCCGCCGAGTCGGCGTCGACACAGGCCTGGATCACAGCGTCCAGTTCCCCGTCGAGCACCTGGTCCAAGTTGTACGCCTTGAAGCCGACGCGGTGGTCCGAGATCCGGTTTTCCGGGAAGTTGTACGTACGGATCTTCTCGGACCGGTCGACCGTCCGCACCTGGCTGCGGCGTACGTCCGACGCTTCCTGCTCGGCGGCCTCCTGCGCCGCGGCGAGAAGCCTCGACCGCAGGATACGCATGGCCTGCTCCTTGTTCTGGAGCTGGCTCTTCTCGTTCTGGCAGGAGGCGACGACACCGGTGGGCAGGTGCGTGATGCGGACCGCGGAGTCGGTGGTGTTGACGGACTGGCCGCCGGGGCCGGAGGAGCGGTACACGTCGATACGGAGATCGTTGGCGTGGATCTCGACCTCGACCTCCTCGGCCTCGGGCGTGACGAGCACACCGGCGGCGGAGGTGTGGATGCGGCCCTGGGACTCGGTGGAGGGCACGCGCTGCACACGGTGCACGCCGCCCTCGTACTTCATCCGGGCCCAGACACCCTGGCCGGGTTCGGTGGCCCCGTTGCCGCCCTTGGTCTTCACGGCGACCTGGACGTCCTTGTAGCCGCCGAGCTCGGACTCGGTGGAGTCGATGATCTCGGTCTTCCAGCCGACGCGCTCGGCGTAGCGCAGGTACATGCGCAGCAGATCACCGGCGAACAGGGCGGACTCGTCGCCGCCCGCGCCCGCCTTGATCTCCAGGAGCACGTCCTTGTCGTCACTGGGGTCACGGGGTACGAGCAGGAGGCGAAGCTTCTCGGTGAGCTCCTCGCGCTCCTTCTCCAGCTCCTTGACCTCGGCGGCGAAGTCGGGGTCGTCGGCGGCGAACTCGCGGGCGGTCTCGATGTCGTCGCCGGTCTGCTTCCAGGAGCGGTACGTCGCGACGATCGGAGTCAGCTCGGCGTAGCGCTTGTTGAGCTTGCGCGCGTTCGCCTGGTCGGCGTGGACCGACGGGTCCGCGAGCTTCTTCTCGAGATCGGACTGTTCGCCGATCAGTTCCTCGACCGCCTCGAACATCTACGGGCTCCTGGTTTCTTCGCTCATCGTGCCTGCCGGCCGGCGGGTGCCTGCCGGGCGGGAGTACGGGGGTCGCCGTCGTCCCGGCCGGAAAAAAACGCCGGTCCCGGCGCCCCCGGGAAGAGGGCGCCAAGGACCGGCGCAGTGGCTCGCTACTTGGCGGAGCCGGCGGCCTTGCCGAAGCGGGCCTCGAAGCGGGCCACGCGGCCACCGGTGTCGAGGATCTTCTGCTTGCCCGTGTAGAACGGGTGGCACTCGGAGCAGACGTCGGCACGGATGGCGCCGCTGTCCAGGGTGGACCGAGTGGTGAACGACGCGCCACAGGTGCAGCTGACCTGCGTCTCGACGTACTGGGGGTGAATGTCGCGCTTCAAGGGTTTCTCCTAGGTTCGGGAGGGCGCCGGGTCGTACGCGCGGATTGCGCGTCCGTGAACCGGGGCCGACGTACCAGTCTGCCAGGACTGGCCGTATCTCCCAAAACGAGGGCCGGGCGCCGGCTATTCCCGGGAGCCCGGACGACTGCCGCGGGGGCGGTCGTCACTGCACGATCTGCCCGGCGTCGCCCTTGTCGCCCGCCGACTTCTCGGTGGCGGAGGCGGGGATCGGCCGGTCGCCGAGGAGCGCCTGCCAGACCTGCCGGCCGGCCTTCTCCTGCGGGATGACGCGGTTCGGGTCGGCCGGGTCGTACTCGACGGGCAGGGTCACCATCTGGACGTCGTCGGAGCCGAGCCCCTTGAGGCCGCTCGCGAATCCCGCGAGCTTCTTGACCGAGCCGAGGTCGGAGTCGGTGGTGATGGCCTTGGTGGCGGTGTCCGCGATGCCGTACAGCTTGGTGCCATTGAGCACGCCCACGCTCTTGGCCTGCTTCATCAGCGCCTTGATGAAAGCCTGCTGGAGCTGGATGCGACCGAGGTCGCTGCCGTCGCCGACGCTCTTGCGGGTGCGGACGAGGCCGAGCGACTGCTCACCGTCGAGGGTGTGGGTGCCGGGTTCGAGGTTCAGATGGCTCTTGGAGTCGTTGATCGCCTGCCTGGTGGTGATCTCGACCCCGCCGAGCTTGTCGATCAGATGCTTGAAGCCGGTGAAGTCGACCTCGATGTAGTGGTCCATGCGGATCCCGGACATCGACTCGACGGTCTTGACCGCGCAGGCCGGTCCGCCGACCTCGTACGCCGTGTTGAACATCGCGCGCTGCTCCCCGGCGACCGGCTGTCCGCTCTCGTCGCCGGTGCACCCGGGCCGGCTGACGAGGGTGTCGCGGGGGATGGAGACGACACTGGCCGTCCTGTGGCCCTTGTTGACGTGCACGACCATGGCGGTGTCCGAGCGGGCGCCGCCCTGGTCCTCGCCGTACTCGCCGTTCGCGCCTGAGCGGGAGTCCGAGCCGAGCACGAGGATGTCCTCGGAGCCGTTGTCGACGTTGTCGGGGCGGTCCTTGCCCAGCGCGTTGTTGATGTCGACGGCCTTGAGATTGCCGTTGAGGTGGACGTACGCGTAACCGAGTCCGGCCCCGCCCACGACGATCACACCGGCGAGGCTCCACGCGGCCACTGCGGTTGCCCTGCGGCGGCGGGACGGCTTCCTCCGGCGTTTGCCGGTGGCCCGTATTCGGCTGGTGCTCCCGCTCTGCTCGCTCATCCGTCTCCCTCGTTCCTCGGCTGCTCCCGGCTACCCCCTGCAGTGGTGTGCGGGCCTGTGTGCCGCTTTGTCGCTCCTGGGTGGTGACGCAGCGGCGACAAGAAGGGTTGCACAGAGGGCTGGGGCCTCCGGGTAAGCCAGGGGGCCGTTCCGGGCGATGCGGAGACGGCCGGTGACCCGGCGCTCACCTGCGGTTTCGTGCCCATTGCAGACAAGGTGACGGGACCGGGGGACCGGCCGGCCGTGTGGCGAAGGTCTCGGGTCCGGGGGCGTACGACACAGGGCCGCCCCCGGCACCGAAGTGGCGGGGGCGGCCCTGTGTGCGGCCGGAGCGACTGCGACTAGTCGTTGTTGCCCGGGGCCGGCGTCGTCTTCTGGATCTGGAGCAGGAACTCCGCGTTGGACTGGGTCTTCTTCATCCGGTCCAGGAGGAGCTCGATCGCCTGCTGCTGGTCCAGCGCGTGAAGCACCCGGCGCAGCTTCCAGACAATCGCCAACTCGTCGCTGCCGAGCAGGATTTCTTCCTTACGGGTGCTGGACGCGTCGACGTCCACCGCCGGGAAGATGCGCTTGTCGGAGAGCTTGCGGTCGAGCTTGAGCTCCATGTTGCCGGTGCCCTTGAACTCCTCGAAGATCACCTCGTCCATGCGCGAGCCGGTCTCGACGAGCGCGGTGGCCAGGATGGTCAGCGAACCGCCGTCCTCGATGTTGCGCGCCGCACCGAAGAAGCGCTTCGGCGGGTAGAGCGCGGTCGAGTCGACACCACCGGACAGGATGCGTCCGGAGGCCGGGGCGGCGAGGTTGTACGCGCGTCCCAGACGGGTGATCGAGTCCAGCAGGACGACGACGTCGTGACCCAGCTCCACGAGACGCTTGGCGCGCTCGATGGCCAGTTCGGCGACGGTCGTGTGGTCCTCGGCGGGACGGTCGAAGGTCGAGGAGATGACCTCGCCCTTCACCGACCGCTGCATGTCGGTGACCTCTTCCGGACGCTCGTCGACCAGGACGACCATCAGGTGGCACTCGGGGCTGTTGACCGTGATGGCGTTGGCGATCGCCTGCAGGATCATGGTCTTGCCGGTCTTCGGCGGGGCCACGATCAGGCCTCGCTGGCCCTTGCCGATGGGCGCGACCATGTCGATGATCCGCGTCGTCAGGACGTTGGAGTCGGTCTCCAGACGGAGCCTGTCCTGCGGGTACAGCGGGGTCAGCTTCTGGAACTCGGGCCGTCCCCGGCCGGACTCCATGCCGTTGACCGAGTCGAGGCGGACCAGCGCGTTGAACTTCTCGCGGCGCTCACCGTCCTTGGGCTGGCGGACGGCGCCCGTGACGTGGTCACCCTTGCGCAGACCGCTCTTGCGGACCTGGGCGAGGGAGACGTACACGTCGTTCGGGCCCGGCAGGTAGCCGGAGGTCCGGATGAACGCGTAGTTGTCGAGGATGTCCAGGATGCCCGCGACGGGGATCAGGACGTCGTCGTCGGTGACCGGCGGTGCGTCGCTCGCGAAGTCGTCGCGGCCGCGACGGCCTCGGCGGTCGCGGTAGCGGCCCCTGCGGCCACGACGGCCGCCCTCGTCGTCGAAGTCGTCCTGCGGTCCGCCGCCGCCCTGCTGGCCCTGGTTCTGCCCCTGGCCACCCTGGCCGCCGCCCTGGCCGCCCTGACGCCGGCTCTGGCCGCCGCCCTGACCACCCTGGCCGCCCTGGCCGCCGCCCTGACCACCCTGGCCGCCCTGGCCGCCGCCCTGCTCGTCGCCCTTGCCGCGACGGTCGCGCTGGCGCTCACGGCGCTCGCCGCGTTCACCCCGCTGGCCGCGGTCCTGACGGTCGCCACGACGCCCCTCGGCGTTGTCGGCGGCGGCTTCGGCCCTGGACTCGGAACGGTCCTCGGCAGGAGCCTCTTGCTTCGGCTCGTCCTGCACGCGCTCCTTGACCTGCACCTTGGTGTCGGCCTTGGTGTCCGGGCTGCCCGCCTGCGCGGTAGCGCGGCGCCGACGACGCTCGCCCGCGGGCTGGTCGTCGCTGGCCGGCTGGCCGGGGATGTCGATCTGCTGCTGGGCCGTGGCCTTCTCGGCGGGTGCGGCGGCCGGGGTCTCGTCCCCGGCGCCGGTGCGCGCCTTGGAGGTGGCCCGGCGCTTCGGCTTGGTCTCCGCCTCTTCGGCGGGGGCCGCGGCGGCCTTGGCCTTGGGGGCGGCGGAGCCGCCGGCCTGGGTCTCCTTGATGACCTCGATCAGCTGGCTCTTACGCATCCGCGCAGTGCCCTTGATACCGAGGCCGGACGCGACCTGCTGCAGCTCGGCCAGGACCATGCCGTCAAGGCCGGTGCCGGAGCGGCGGCGCCGTGCGGTGGTGCCAGTGGCAGCACCTTCGGCGGGCGCGGCGCTGTCGACGGTCTTGTCGGCAGTCACGCCCATCAGATCGGTGGTGTCGCTCACGAAGGGTCCTTCCCTGGAGCGGACGTCGGCCTTCTGGCTCGGCGACCGGTTGTGCTGTCCGACTGCGGTCTTCGGTGCGGACCGTGCCGGGGCGGTGGTCCGCCGGATAGGTACGGCGGAGAGATGAAGGTGTGCTGGGGCCCGGCGCGAGCATCCCCCTGCTCGGCCCACTCCTGGACGAGCGAGGGGTGTCGTGCCGGTTCCGGAGCGTGCTCGAAACTGCTCAGGCAGGCTGCTCAGGCAGTTGGGGAGGCTCCCGGAAGAAATGGTGGTCCCGGAAAGGGACACGAAGCAACGCGCCACATAGACGTCGATTGCAGACTTGAGGTTAACACTACCGGCTCCAACAAACATTCCCCCTCTCACTCACCGGCAATCACTTCGCGCCTGGCGCGAAGCCGATCACTTCGCGCTAGGGCGCGAGCGGCAGCACGCTCGCACCCTGGGCGTCGAGAGCGAGCCGGTTGGCCGCCCATCCCTCGCCCGCCAGCCGTGCGACCTTGTCGGCCGCACCGTCCTCGGCCAGCGCCAGCACGGTCGGCCCGGCACCGGAGATGACCGCGGGGACGCCGTCCGCGCGCAGCCTGTTCACGAGTTCCACGCTCTCCGGCATCGCCGGAGCGCGGTACTCCTGGTGGAGCCGGTCCTCGGTGGCCGTGAGCAGCAGCTCGGGGCGCCTGGTCAGAGCCTCGACGAGGAGCGCGGCGCGGCCGGCGTTGAAGGCGGCGTCGACGTGCGGGACGGTACGCGGCAGGAGTCCGCGGGCGGTCTCGGTGAGCACCGGCTTGCCGGGAACGAAAACCACCGGAACGATGGAATCAGCGGGATCCATCCTGAGCGCCCGGGCCGATCCGCCGTCCATCCACGCCAGCGTGAATCCGCCGAGCAGGCAGGCCGCGACGTTGTCCGGGTGGCCCTCGATCTCGGTCGCGAGTTCCAGCAGTGCCGCGTCGTCGAGCCGGGCGTCACCGCCGGTCGTCACCGCGCGGGCGGCGACGATGCCGGCGCAGATGGCGGCGGATGAGGAGCCGAGGCCGCGGCCGTGCGGGATGCGGTTGGCGCAGACGATCTCGAGCCCGCGGGGCTGTCCGCCGAGCAGGTCGAAGGCCGTGCGCAGGGACCGCACGAGCAGGTGCTTCTCGTCGCGGGGCAGCGTGTCCGCGCCCTCACCGGCGATGTCGATGTGCAGGCCGGAGTCGGCGACCCGGACGACGACGTCGTCGTACAGGCCCAGCGACAGGCCGAGGGCGTCGAAACCGGGGCCCAGGTTGGCGCTGGTTGCGGGGACGCGCACCCGGACGGCGGCGGCTCGGAAGGCGGGACCGGCCATCGCTCTGACGACTCTCCTTGTGAGGCGGCGGGGAATGCGAGGAGCTGCGGGGATATTTCGGGGCTCTCGCGGCTCTTCGGTTTCTGCTTCTTCTGTGCGGCTCTGCGGGTGTCTGGGAATTCTTCGGGGCGGTGCGGCGGCGGGTGCTGCCCGACCCAGGAAGGAAGCGACGGCCGCAACGACCCGAGCACCCCGGCATATACGGCGGGGGCGGGTTGGGTACAGCTTATCGAAGGAAGGTTCTCCTCCGACATAGGGCGCACAGGAGGCGCACGATGCGTGTCGCACCCCTCGGGTGCGCTCTCCGCCCCAAAAGGGGCGTTTGAGCTGTCTCTCTGACGAACCCGTTGCCGCGGCCGCACCCGGGGCCCGTCGTCCGGACCGGGGGTGCGGCCGCCCTGCGGCGGGGTGGGGCTACGCGAGGCCCAGCTTCTCGGCGGCGGCGGCCGCGTCGACCGGGACGGTGACCGGCTGGGGTGCACCGGCGACGGCCCAGTCCGGGTCCTTGAGCCCGTTGCCGGTGACCGTGCAGACGATCTTCTGGCCGGGGTCGACCTTGCCCTCTTCGGCGGCCTTGAGCAGACCGGCGACGGACGCGGCCGACGCGGGCTCCACAAAGACGCCCTCCTGGGAGGCCAACAGGCGGTAGGCCGCCAGGATCTGCCGGTCCGTCACCTCGTCGATGAAGCCGCCCGACTCGTCCCGGGCCGCCAGCGCGTACTGCCAGGAGGCCGGGTTGCCGATCCGGATCGCGGTGGCGATGGTCGACGGGTCCTTGACGATCTCGCCGCGCACGATGGGCGCGGAACCGGAGGCCTGGAAGCCCCACATCCGCGGGTTGTGCGTGGAGAGGCCGTCCCGGGCGTACTCCGTGTACCCCTTCCAGTACGCGGTGATGTTGCCCGCGTTGCCGACCGGGAGGACGTGGATGTCCGGGGCGTCACCGAGCGCGTCGACGATCTCGAACGCCGCGGTCTTCTGGCCCTCGATGCGCACCGGGTTGACCGAATTGACCAGCGCCACGGGGTAGTTGTCCGAGAGCGAGCGGGCCAGCGTCAGACAGTCGTCGAAGTTGCCGTCGACCTGGAGGATCCTGGCGCCGTGGATGAGCGCCTGGCCCATCTTGCCGAGTGCGATCTTGCCCTGCGGTACGAGGACGGCGCAGACCATTCCGGCCCGTACCGCGTACGCGGCGGCGGAGGCGGAGGTGTTGCCGGTGGAGGCGCAGATGACGGCCTGCGCGCCTTCCTCCTTGGCCCGGGTGATGGCCATGGTCATGCCGCGGTCCTTGAAGGAACCGGTGGGGTTGGCGCCCTCGACCTTGAGGTGCACCTCGCAGCCCGTGCGCTCGGAGAGGACCTGAGCGGGAACGAGCGGCGTACCGCCCTCACGGAGCGTGACGACAGGCGTCGCGCTCGTCACCGGCAGACGGTCCCGGTACTCCTCGATGATGCCGCGCCACTGGTGGGTGCCCTTGGTGGTCATGGGTCCTTACTCCCCTTCAACACGCATGATGCTGGCGACACCGCGCACGGTGTCGAGCTTGCGCAGCGCCTCGACGGTCCCGGAAAGGGCGGCGTCGGGCGCGCGGTGGGTGACGACGACGAGCGAAGCCTCGCCGTCTCCGTCCTGTCGGCTCTGCTGGCGGACCGTATCGATGGATACGCCCTGTTCGGCGAAGACCGTCGCGACCTGGGCGAGTACGCCAGGCTTGTCGGCCACGTCGAGACTGATGTGGTACCGCGTGACGACGTCGCCCATGGGGCTGACGGGCAGACGCGTGTACGCGGACTCACCGGGACCGGTGGTCTCTCCGATGATGTTGCGGCAGACCGCGACCAGGTCGCCCAGGACCGCGGAGGCGGTCGGTGCGCCACCGGCGCCGGGGCCGTAGAACATCAGCTGCCCGGCGGCCTCGGCCTCGATGAACACCGCGTTGTACGCCTCGCGGACGGAGGCCAGCGGGTGGCTGAGCGGGATCATCGCGGGGTGCACGCGCGCGGTGACGGACTGCCCGTCGGCGGCGCGCTCGCAGATGGCGAGGAGCTTGACGGTGCAGCCCATGCGGCGGGCCGAGGCGATGTCGGCGGCGGTGACCTCGGTGATGCCCTCGCGGTGCACGTCGCCGATCCTCACCCGGGTGTGGAAGGCGATTCCGGCGAGGATCGCGGCCTTGGCCGCGGCGTCGAAGCCCTCGACGTCGGCGGTCGGGTCGGCCTCTGCGTAGCCGAGGGCGGTGGCCTCGTCGAGCGCCTCGGAGTAGCCGGCGCCGCTCGTGTCCATCTTGTCGAGGATGAAGTTCGTGGTGCCGTTGACGATGCCGAGGACCCGGTTGACCTTGTCGCCGGCGAGGGACTCGCGCAGCGGCCGTACGAGCGGGATGGCGCCGGCCACGGCGGCCTCGTAGTAGAGGTCCCGGCCGTACTGCTCGGCGGCTGCGTGCAGCGCGGCGCCGTCCTCGGCGAGCAGTGCCTTGTTGGCGGAGACGACGCTCGCGCCGTGCTCGAAGGCGGTGGTGATAAGGGTACGGGCGGGCTCGATGCCCCCGATGACCTCGATGATCACATCGAGGTCGCCCCGTTTGACCAGGGCGGTCGCGTCGGTGGTGATCAGCGCGGGGTCGATGCCCTCCCGGACCTTGGAGGGCCGGCGCACGGCGACACCGGCGAGCTCCACCGGTGCGCCGATGCGCGCGGCGAGGTCGTCGGCGTGCGTCGTCATGATGCGGGCCACCTCTGAGCCGACGACTCCACAGCCCAGCAGCGCCACCTTCAGCGGACGCGTACGCATCATCCGACCTCGTTTCCTTTACATCTGATGTGTGAACCAGTCTCACTCACCGGACGGGGGTTTCCGCCACCCGTCCGGATCCTGAGATGTTTACCGGGGTCCTGGGGTGTCCCCCGGGAAATAAAGCGTCAGCCGACGTCGAGACGCAGGAGATCTTCCTCCGTTTCGCGCCGGACGATGACCCGGGCCTGTCCGTCGCGCACGGCGACGACGGGCGGGCGCAGGGCGTGGTTGTAGTTGCTCGCCATGGAGCGGCAGTAAGCGCCGGTGGCGGGTACGGCGATCAGGTCGCCCGGCGCCAGGTCGGACGGCAGGAACGCGTCCTTGACCACGATGTCACCGCTCTCGCAGTGCTTGCCGACGACCCGGACGAGCATCGGCTCGGCGTCCGAGGTCCGCGAGACGAGCGCGACGCTGTACTCGGCGTCGTACAGCGCGGTGCGGATGTTGTCCGACATGCCGCCGTCGACGCTGACGTACGTGCGCAGCCCCTCCAGGGGCTTGATGGTGCCGACCTCGTACAGCGTGAAGGCCGTGGGGCCGACGATGGCGCGGCCGGGCTCGACGGAGATCCGGGGGGTGGCGAGACCGGCGGCCTCGCACTCGCGGGTCACGATGTCGCCGAGCGCCTTGGCGATCTCGTGCGGCTCGCGCGGGTCGTCCTCGGAGGTGTACGCGATGCCGAGCCCGCCGCCGAGGTCGATCTCGGGGAGTTCGACGCCGTGCTCGTCGCGCACCTCGGCCAGCAGCTGCACCACGCGCCGGGCGGAGACCTCGAAACCGGCCATGTCGAAGATCTGCGAGCCGATGTGGGAGTGGATGCCGATGAGTTCGAGACCGTCGAGGGTGAGGGCGCGCCGAACGGCTTCGGCGGCCTGCCCGCCGGCCAGCGCGATGCCGAACTTCTGGTCCTCGTGCGCGGTGGCGATGAACTCGTGGGTGTGCGCCTCGACGCCGACGGTCACCCGGATCTGTACGCGCTGGCGCTTGCCGAGCCGCTGCGCGATGTGGGCGACGCGGACGATCTCCTGGAAGGAGTCGAGCACGATCCGGCCGACGCCCACCGCGACGGCCCGCTCGATCTCGTCGACCGACTTGTTGTTCCCGTGGAAGGCGATGCGCTCGGCGGGCATTCCGGCATCCAGCGCGGTGGTCAGTTCGCCGCCGGAGCAGACGTCGAGGTTGAGGCCCTCCTCCGTGAGCCAGCGCACGATCGCGCGGGAGAGGAAGGCCTTGCCTGCGTAGAAGACGTCGGCGCCGGGTCCGAACGCGTCGGACCAGGCGCGGCAGCGGGCCCGGAAGTCGGACTCGTCGAGGAAGTAGGCCGGGGTGCCGAACTCCTCGGCCAGCCGGGCGACTTCGACCCCTCCGACGGTCAGGGCGCCGTGCTCGTCGCGGGTGACGGTGCGGGCCCACACCTTCTCGTCGAGGACGTTGAGGTCTTCGGCGGGGGCGGTGTAGTGGCCCTCCGTCATGACGTCGGCGTGACGGGGCCCGGCGGGGTGTGCGGATCGGCTCATCGGAGTGCTCTGCTCTCTCGGGTCTCTCAGAGGTGAAGGGGTGCGCTGATACCGAGCAGGGACAGGCCGCCGGCCAGCACCGTCCCGGCGGCCTCGGCGAGGGCGAGCCGGGAGCGGTGGGCGGCCGAGGGTTTCTCGTCCCCGACGGGAAGCGGTGAGGCGGCGTCGTGGAAGTCGAAGAACGCATGCGCCACCGCTTCGAGGTGCCGGGCGAGCCGGTCGGGGGCGCGGTGGCGTGCGGCGGCGAGGAGCACGGCGGGGTGGTCGGCGAGGAGCGCGAGGAGGGCGGACGCGTCGGGGCCGGGGGCGTCACCGGGGCCGCTCGTGATGCCGAGGAGGGTCGCACCGCGGGTCAGCGCATGGGTGCGGGCGTGTGCGTAGCGGACCAGGAACAGCGGGTTGCCCTCGCCCTGGACGAGCAGCTCGCCGCCGAGTGACGCGCGGTCGTGACCGGCGGGCCGCAGCAGACCCCAGCGGGCCGCGTCGGGCCCGAGCCGGTCGAGCAGCTCACCGGCGGTGGCGCCTGCGGGCACCGGCCGTATCCCGGTCATGGGTGCGGGGGGCTGTCCGGGGGCGTCGGCGGTGATGCCCAGCCGCGGCCAGTCCGGGTCGGCCGCCCCGTCGCACCGGACGCCCACGTGCGCGCCCTGCGCCCGGGCGAGCGCGCCGACCGCGTGAGCGGTGACCGCGGCCCGGACCTCGGCGGCATGGCGGAGCACCAGCACTTCCCCGTCGAGGGCGTCCCCGTGCCCGTACCGCAGGCCCTGGTCGCGCACCCGGTCCAGGAGCGTGCGGTGTACGTCGGCCGAGGCGTCGAGCGTGAAGTTCAGGAACCCGGGCCCGGTGATGTCGACCCGCCCGATGCCGGGCGCCCCGGCCACCCGCTCCCGCAGGATCTCGGCGACCTCCCGCGCGGTCAGTGCGGCGGGCCCGGCCAGCTGGAGGGCGACGGCGCTGGCGTAGTCGCCGCGTCCGCCGGGCCGCGTCCTCTCCACTCGCACGCGCGCGGGCACGGGCGCGCGCAAGGCGTTCTCGTCGACCGCGCGGCGCACGGCGCGCAGCACGGTCATGGAGAGATCGGCGGGGGTCACGGGACAAGCGTAGGGGAGGAAGGGGGGCCTTTCGCGAACGCGTTTCGCCATCCGGTCAGCCGGCGGCACTCTCCGCCCGGCCGACTCCGTGTCCGCCCTCGAGCACCGGCGGCCGCCCACGCTCCGTCAACTCCCGTACGACCCGCACCAGCTCGCTCGGTTCGAAGGGCTTGGCGAGGAACGCGTCGACCCCTGCGGCGACGCCGTTGTCCACCTCGTACGGCGTGCAGGCGCTGATGATCGCCACGGGCAGATGCCGGGTGCGTGGGTCGGCGCGCAGTCTGGTGGCCGTCTGCAGACCGTCCAGTCGGGGCATCACGACATCGAGGGTGATCACGTCGGGGCTGACGCGATGGACCAGATCCAGACACTCGACACCATCGGCCGCGGTCACGACCTCGAAGCCCTCCAGCTCGAGATTGACCCTGATCAACTGCCGGATGACCTTGTTGTCGTCGACAACAAGCACGCGGCCGCACGCCCCTGACACCCTTCGAGAGTAGGCGCGGCTCAGTGGCTGCGTCCGGGTTTTGCCCACTTCCGGCCTCCGGACGAGTGGCCGGAAGCGCGTGCGAGCACCGGGGCAGGCCGGTGACGCCCTGCGGGACGCGGAAATACCTGTTCACGGGCACCCGGCGGATGCTGGTAGTGTTTCACCCGTCGCAGAGCAACGCAGCGATACGCCCCCGTAGCTCAGGGGATAGAGCATCGGCCTCCGGAGCCGGGTGCGCAGGTTCGAATCCTGCCGGGGGCACCTTGCACAAGGTGCCGAATTGGCCCTCTGATCAGGCATAAAGCCGGTCGGAGGGCCTTTTTCATGTCCTCGGTGACGCGCGCCTCCACACACGAAGAGGGACGAGCAAGTTACTATCATCGATGTTAGTAACTTGAATGTGCGTACGCGGCCCGCTGGAGGCGGCGATGGGCGATTTCGTAGGCCGGCAGGCCGAGCTGGCCACGCTCGAGCGCGAACTGGGCAAGGTCGCGGCCGGAGCGGGCGGGGAGCGCCCCGGCAGATGCGTGATGCTGCGGGGCCGCCGTCGCGTGGGCAAGTCCAGGCTGGTGGAGCGCTTCGCCGAGCGCTCCGGCGCACCGTTCCTCTTCTACGCCGCCACGGGGGCGTCACCGGAGGCGGACCTCCAACGGCTGGCCCGGGACGCCGACAATTCGACCCTGCCGCTGGCCGGGCTGCTGGCCGGAGCCCGGCCGGCGAGCTGGGACGCCGCGTTCGACGTACTGGCAGCCGCCCTTCCGCACGACCGGGCGAGCGTGGTCGTCCTGGACGAGCTGCCGTATCTGATGGACGCGGGCGGCGCCTTCGAGGGAGTGCTGCAACGCGCCTGGGACCGGATACTGGAGACCAAACCGGTCCTTCTCGTCCTCATCGGATCCGATCTGTCGATGATGGAGGCGCTGAACAGCTACGGCCGCCCGTTCCACCAGCGCGGCCGCGAAATGGTCCTCGGCCCGCTGAACCCGGCGGAAGTGGGCCGGATGCTCGGCCTGGACGCCGCGTCGGCGTTCGACGCCGCGCTGGTCACGGGCGGGCTGCCCCTCATCTGCACGGAGTGGACGCACGGAGCAGGCCTGTGGGACTTCCTCACACAGGCCCTCAGCGATCCGGTGTCCGCCCTGCTCGTCTCGGCTGAACGATCACTGGCCGCGGAGTTCCCCAAGGAAGTGCAGGCCCGTGCGGTGCTGTCCGCGATCGGCAGCGGAGAGCGCACGTTCTCCAACATCGCGCGGGCGGCAGGCGGGCTGTCCGGCGCCTCCCTGCAACGGTCCCTCACCACTCTTACCGAGAAGCGGATGGTCGCCGCCGAACTGCCCCTGTCCGTCCGGCCGTCCAAGGACCGCCGTTACCGGGTCGCCGACCCGTACATGCGTTTCTGGCTGAAACTGCTCGGCCCCGCTCTTCCGGAGATCGAGCGAGGCCGAGGCGATCTGACGCTGGCCCGCATCAGGGAGAGCTGGACGAGCTGGCGCGGCCGCGCCGTCGAGCCCTTGGTACGGGAGGCCCTGGCACGTCTCCTGCCCGACGGGAACCTTCCGGCCGCACCGGCGATCGGAGGCTACTGGACGCGGACGAATGACGTGGAGATCGACATCGTGGGGGCGGACAGGGCTCCGATCGCGAAGGAATTGCTGTTCGTCGGCTCGGTCAAGTGGCTGGAGAACTCCCCCTTCGACCGACACGACCTGGCCGCGCTGCACCGCCACCGGGCCGCGCTGACGCCCGAGCCGGTCCCCGTGGTCGCGGTTTCACGCAGTGGGACAGACTGCGGGGCGGTGGAGGCGGCATACGGGCCCGCGGAGTTGCTGCAGGCGTGGGGCGGAGGGCCGGGGGGCGGCTGAGGGCAGCTGCCTGCGCGGCGGTGTGGCCTCGCGGGGCCACACCGCCCCCCGCCAGGGTCAGGCCACCGGCAGCCCCGGTGCCGGATACCCGTCCATCAGGGCCTTCACGTCGGCGCGGACCGCCGTGACGGTGGACTCGTCGCCGGTGCGGGCGGCGTCGACCACGCGCGCGATCCAGCCCGCGACGGTGGCCATCTCCGAGGCGGGTACGCCGCGTGAGGTCAGGGCGGGGGTGCCGATGCGGATGCCCGAGGGGTCGAAGGGCTTGCGGGGGTCGTACGGAACGGTGTTGTAGTTGACGACGATGCCGGCGCGGTCCAGGGCCTTGGCCGCGGTCTTGCCGGGGACGTCCTTGTTCGTCAGGTCGATCAGGAGGAGGTGGTTGTCCGTGCCTCCCGAGACGAGGTCGAAGCCGCGGGCCGCCAGTTCCTCGCCCAGGGTGCGGGCGTTGGTGACCACATCGCGGGCGTAGGCGCGGAAGTCCGGCGTGGCGGCTTCGCGCAGGGCCACGCCGATGGCCGCCGTGGTCTGGTTGTGCGGGCCGCCCTGAAGGCCGGGGAAGACGGCTCGGTCGAGGGCGCGGGCATGCTCGGCGCGGCTCAGGAGCATCGCGCCGCGTGGGCCGCGCAGGGTCTTGTGGGTGGTGGTGGAGACGACGTCCACGTGCGGGGCCGGTGAGGGGTGGGCGCCGCCGGCGATCAGGCCGGCGATGTGGGCGACGTCCGCGACGAGGACCGCGCCGACCTCGCGGGCGATCTCGGCGAACCCGGCGAAGTCGATCTCGCGGGGGACGGCCGTGCCGCCACAGAAGATCAGCTCGGGGCGCTCGCTGAGCGCCAGGTCGCGGACTTCGTCCAGGTCGACGCGGCCGGTGTCGCGCCGGACCCCGTACTGGACGCCGTTGAACCAGGTGCCGGTGGCCGAGACGCCCCAGCCGTGGGTGAGGTGACCGCCCATGGGGAGCGACATGCCGAGCACGGTGGCGCCGGGCTTGAGGAAGGCCAGGTAGACGGCGAGGTTGGCAGGAGAGCCGGAGTAGGGCTGGACGTTGGCGTGGTCCATGCCGAAGAGCGCCTTGGCCCGTTCGATGGTGAGCGTCTCGACCTGGTCGATGATCTGCTGGCCCTCGTAGTACCGCTTGCCGGGGTAGCCCTCGGAGTACTTGTTCTGGAGCACGGTGCCGGATGCCTCGAGCACGGCCGCGGAGACGTAGTTCTCGCTCGGGATCAGGCGGAGGGTGTCGGCCTGGAGCTGCTCCTCGGCGGCCACCAGCGCGGCGAGCTCCGGATCGGCTGCCGCCAGGGCGGGGTGGCGGGGGTGCGAGGGTACGGATGCGGTCACGGGATCCTCCCGGGTCGGTCGCATTGCTGCGGCGTGGACCCGGATGCCCAGGCGGACGGCTCTCCGGCGATGACGCCCCCGGGCAGGCCCGGGGGTGTGCTGCTTCCTCGTGGTCGATTCCACTGAGCACCCCTGAGGGGGGCGCGCGCCAGTCACAGCGATGCGTACCTTACCGGGCGCGGCCGGTCTCCCGCCCGGCGTTGCCGCGAGTGTCAACTTCCGTCCGTGTTTCCGCCCCTTCGCGGGTGCATGGGCGGTGATGAACAGGGGCAGATTCACCGAGGAAGACGTGGGCTCGACGGTTGGGGGACCGATGGAGTCGGGGGATCAGGGGACGGGCGGGGACTCGGCGGCATGGCCTGGTGCGGTGCCACCGGCGCCGGGGTATGCGCCGGGGCCGGCGCCGGACCGGGTGCCGGCGGGGCCGCCGTCCGGGCCGGTGCCGCCGGGCGCGGTCGTGCGGGCGTTGGCTGTCGCGTTGCTCAACCTCACCGGCCTCGGGGCCGGTTATGTGCTGGTGGGGCGGTGGTTGCGGGCCTTCCTGTGCTGGGTGGCGACGGGCTGGCTGCTGCTCGCGGCGCTGCCCGCCGAACCTGACGGGGTGTCCGGGGGCCTGGTCGCCGGGTATCTGCTCGTGCTGGCCGTCGCCGCCCTGGACGGGGCGTGGACGGCACGGCGGGCGGCGGTGGGCGGATCCTGGCGGCCCGTGGTCGCTGCGTGCGTGGGTCTCGTCCTGCTGGCCGTCCCGGCGGGTGGCGCGATGTATTACGGCTCCGCACGGGACGAGGCGGTCGAGCAGATGCTGCTCGACCGGCTGGACGAGGGGGACCGGGCGGTGGAGACCGCGTCGGCGAAGCCCTTTGAGGCGGGGAAGGCGGACTACGGCTCGGCGCTCGCCGTCTACCGCGGGCTCGGTGAGGACCATCCGGGATCGCGGGCCGGGAAGCTCGTCCCCGGACGGCTGGACGCGTTCTACAAGGCCATAGCGGCGCCGTACCGGCAGAAGAAGCACTGCGAAGCCATCGAGCCGCTGACCTATCTGCGCTCCGTGCCCGATTCGATCGACGCCGGGCTGCTGGGCGAGCTGGCCCGCTATGCCGACGAGCCGCTGGCCGATTCGATGTACGCGTGCGGTGTCTCGCAGTTGCGGGACGGGACGGCCGAGGTGAGCGGCGGGGCTCTGGGTGAACTGCTGCGCGTCTTCCCGGGATCCCCGCAGGCCGGAAAGGTCGGACCCGCCGTCTCGAAGGAGATCACGGCGCGGACGGACGCGGTGCGCGGAGGCGATCCCTGCGCGGCGACGGAGGACCTTCGCCAACTGCGGGCCTCGGTCGCCGCGTTGCAGGACAGGGACATCTCGGCGCTGGCGCGGGCGGCGGACGGGGGCATCAGGAACGGTGTGTACGCCTGTGGTCTGGACGAGTTCAGGAGCAAGCAGTTCGAAGAGGCCCGCAAGACGCTGACCGGCTTCGCCGACACCTACAGGAAGGACGAGCGCAGGGTACGGGCCAAGGACATCGCAATTGCCGCAGAGATAGCCGACACCCGCGCGGCAGCCGGAACGCGGCTGCCTCCCGCGCACGCGCCGGGCGGTTCCCGGATGGAGCTCGTCATCTCCAACGACGCCCCGGACGGGGTCGAGGTGCTGTACACCGGACCGGTCACCGGCCGGGTGGACATCAAGGGGTGCGGCAGCTGCACGGCGTACTCCTGGTCGGTGGGCGCCCTGCGGGCCTGCAAGGCAGCGGGGAAGAGCTACCCGCGGGTGACGCTGCGGCTGCCCGCCGGCGAGTACCACTTCCTGTACAAGCACCGGGTCGATTCCGAGGATTCCGGGATCACCGGGGCCGATGTCAGCAGTTACGCGGACGGTTCCACGATCCAGCCCGGCTACCGGTACACCGGCTGCACCTACGTGACCAACTCGACGTCGTTCGGGGGTGGATTGACGGACACCGCCTCCACCGGCTGACACGACCGCAGCCTCCCGCAGGCACTGCGGAGCCGTCGTGAGGTTCCGCCGGGATGCCGCCGGGGCGAACGAGGCCGCTGGGGCCTTCCGGGTACCCACGGCCGCTGGTGCAGGCTCTCCGCAGCCGCCGGGGCCTTCGCGGCTCCCGGGCAGGGCGTCCGGGGTACCCGCGGCCTCCGGGCAAGGCCTCCCTCCGCCTCCGGCGATTCCCCACGAACCGACCGTCGCCTGCGCCCCTTGGCCGAGTCTTGGTGAACGCATGCCCCCTACATGAGGCGTTCCTCGCCAGAGTGGCGCATTACATGTGCACATCATCCGGCACATGCTCCACACGCGAGACCCACATCGCAGGGGGTTGTTTTGATTATCAGCCGCGCCCGACGACGCACCGCGCTGAGCATGGTGGCGACACTGCCGCTGCTCGCCGGTGCGCTCGCCCTCGGGATACCCGACGCCGGCGCGGATTCCGCGCCCGGCGGCCGGGACGCGCTGCAGGGCACCAAGCCGGCCTGGGCCACCGCCTCGGCCGACCAGGGGGCCACGGCCGACGGCGCGAAGGTCACCGTCCGGGTCCACCTGGCCGGACGGGACGCGAAGGGCCTGGCCGCCTACGCGGCCGCCGTCTCCGACCCGCACTCGCCCTCGTACGGGAAGTACCTGAGCGCCGCGCAGGCACAGGCCCGGTTCGGGGCCACACAGAGTCAGATCGACCAGGTCAGCAGATGGCTGGAGACCAGCGGGCTGACCGTCACCGGAGCCGGCCGGCACTACGTCTCGGCCACCGGTGAGGCGGCCCGGGCCGAGAAGGCGTTCAGCACCCAGCTGCGCAACTACCGCAAGGGCGGCCACACCTACCGCGCCCCGTCCACCAACGCCTCGGTGCCGGCCGCGCTGAGCGAGGCCGTACTGGCCGTCTCCGGCCTGGACAACGCACCGCACCAATCGAGCCATGACGAGGTGCTGCCGCCGCCGGACGCGGTGTTCCGCAACTCGGGGCCGTTCTCGACCTACTTCGGGTCGAGGACCGCCTCCGCCCTGCCGAGCGCGTACGGGGCCAAGGTTCCGTACGCGATCAAGGGTTACACCGGCAAGCAGTTGCGGGCCGCGTACGGCGCCGGCGACTTCACCGGCAAGGGGGTGACCGTCGCGATCACCGACGCGTACGCCTCCCCCACCATCGCCAAGGACGCCGCCGAGTACGCGAAGCGCAACGGCGACGCGCCCTACCGGCGCGGGCAGTTCAGCCAGGTGCTGCCGGACGACTACACGAAGACCGAGGAGTGCGGAGCCTCCGGCTGGTACGGCGAGGAGACCCTCGACGTCGAGGCGGTGCACGCGGTAGCGCCGGACGCCGGCATCGTCTACGTGGGCGGCGCGTCCTGTTACGACGACGACCTGCTGGACTCGCTGAACAAGGTCGTCGACTCCCGGCTCGCGGACATCGTCTCCAACTCGTGGGGCGACATCGAGGCCAACCAGACCCCCGACCTGGCGCTCGCCTACGACCAGGTGTTCAAGATGGGCGCCGTCGAGGGCATCGGCTTCTACTTCTCCTCGGGCGACGACGGCGACAACGTGGCGTCCACCGGCACCAAGCAGATCGACGTTCCCTCCAACTCGGCCTGGGTGACCTCGGTCGGCGGTACGTCACTGGCCGTCGGCAGGAACAACGCGTACCAGTGGGAGACCGGCTGGGGCACCCTGAACGCTCCGCTGTCGGCGGACGGCACGAGCTGGACGGGCTTCCCCGGGCCGTACACCTCGGGCGCGGGTGGCGGCACCAGCTCCACCGTGAAGCAGCCGTTCTACCAGCGCGGGGTCGTGCCGGACTCGCTGGCGAAGGCGAACGGGAGGACCCCGATGCGTACGGCCCCGGACATCGCGGCCGTCGCCGACCCGAACACCGGCTTCCTGGTGGGCCAGACCCAGACGCTGCCGGACGGATCGCTGGGCTACGACGAGTACCGCATCGGCGGTACGTCGCTGGCCGCGCCGGTCATCGCCGGTGTCCAGGCCCTGGCGCAGCAGGCGCAGCACGGGCGGCCGATCGGTTTCGCCAACCCGGCGGTCTACGCCCGCTACCACACCAAGGCGTACCACGACGTGACGGACCACCCGCTGGGTGTCGACCGTGATCTCGCGGTAGCCCGGGTGGACTTCGTCAACGGCTACGACGCGACGGACGGCCTGCGGACCTCGGTCCGCAGCCTGGGCAAGGACGCCTCGCTGTCGGCGGTGCGGGGGTACGACGACGTGACGGGTGTCGGTACGCCGGCCTCCGGCTATGTGAACTCCTACCGCGGGCGCTGAGCGTCGGGGACGGGACGGGGGACGACCGGACGGCCGTCACGGGGCTGAGGCTCTGCGGCGGCCGTCCGGTCTCATTACCCGCATGCGGTGCGGTCGCGTGTCAGCGGCCGGCCTGTGCGGTGAGGTAGCGGTCCAGGCCGCCGATCAGGATGGGGGCAGCGCATTCGATTGCGGCGGGAAGGCTGCCAACCCGCCTACGCGGAGGCGCGTTTGCGCGGGGCGGGCTTCTCCCCGCTCTGCTTCTTGGCCGTCTCCGACTTTTTGGCAGGCGCCGTCTTCTTGGACGCGGTCGTCTTCTTGGACGCGGGGCTCTTGGACGGGGCACTCTTGGACGCGCCCGCCGTCGACGCGGTCGCCTTCGCACCGGACCGGCTGCCGGACGCGGCCTTCTTCGCCGTCGTCCTGCTCGTGCCCGCCGTGGACTTCTTCGCCCCCGAGGACTTGGGTGACGAGGCGGACTTCCGGGCGCCGCCGCCGGAGTCCGATCCGGAGGAGGAAGAGGAGGAGCGCGACACCGACTTGCCCGTGGGGGTCCTGCGAGTGGTGGAGCCCGACGGCTTGCGGTCCGCGATCGAGGTCACCTTCGCGACCGGTGCCCCCTGCTCGTCCCCCTCCTCCTCGCCGCGCGCCTCCTTCGCGGCCCGGACGCTGTTCTCCAGGGCCGCGAGCAGGTCGATGACCTTGCCGCCGGAGTCGCCGGGCTCCGGCGGGGGCAGCGTCTCCCCGGATGCCTTGGCGGCGATGAGTTCCTCGACCGCCTCGCGGTAGTCGTCGTGCAGCGAGTCCAGGTCGACCTCCCCGAGCGTGTTCATCAGGGCGTCCGCCAGGTCGAGTTCGGCGTCGCGGACCGAGACGTCGCCCTCCGGAGCGACCCCTTCGGGCGCCCGGATCTCGTCCGGCCAGAGCAGTCCGTGCATCGCGATCACTTCGTCGACGACCCGCAGCATCCCCAGGCGTTCCCGCCCTCGCAGCGCGTACTTGGCCAGGGCGACCTTCCGGCTCCGCTTGAGGGCCTCACGCAGCAGGGTGTACGGCTTGGCGGCCGGCACCCCGTTGGCGGAGAGGTAGTAGGCCGCGTCCATCTGGAGCGGGTCGATGGTGTCGGCCGGCACGAAGGCGACGATCTCGATCGTCTTCGCGGTGGGCAGCGGAAGCGAGCCGAGATCCTCGTCGGTGATCGGGATCATCGAGCCGTCCGCGTCCTCGTACGCCTTGCCGATCTCGCCGGAGGCCACCTCCTCGCCGTCCAGTTCGCACACCTTGCGATAGCGGATGCGGCCGCCGTCGGCGAGGTGGACCTGGCGGAAGGAGACCGAATGGTTCTCGGTGGCGTTGATCAGCTTGATCGGGATGCTGACCAGCCCGAAGGAGATGGCGCCGTTCCATATGGACCTCACCGGTCACCCCTTGCGTGTGCTTTGCCCGTATAGATCACGTTTTCATGTGATTCTTATCGTATGACGCCGATCACAGTGGTGGAGGGGCGGCGGCTGTCGCTCAGCAACCTGGACAAGGTGCTGTATCCGGCCACCGGAACCACCAAGGGCGAGGTCCTGCACTACTACGCGGCCACGGCCACCGAGGTGCTGCTGGCGCATCTGCGGGACCGGCCCCTGTCCTTCCTCCGCTATCCGGACGGGCCGGACGGGCAGCTGTTCTTCACGAAGAGCCCGCCGCCCGGTACGCCGTCCTGGGTACACACCGCCCCCGTGCCGCACCACGAGAAGGAAGAAGCCAGACAGATCGTCGTGCAGGACCTCCCCTCGCTGATGTGGGCGGCCAATCTGGTGGTGGAGTTCCACACGCCGCAGTGGCGGGCCGACGCTCCGGGGCTGGCCGACCGGATGGTGTTCGACCTGGACCCGGGGCCGCCCGCCACCGTCGTGGAGTGCTGCTCGGTCGCGCTCTGGCTGCGCGAGCGCCTGGCCGCGGACGGACTGGAGGCGTACGGGAAGACGTCCGGGTCCAAGGGGCTGCATCTGCTGGTGCCGGTGGAGCCCACCGCGTCCGCGCAGGTGTCGGCGTACGCCAAGCAACTCGCCGTCCGGGCGGAGAAGGAGCTTCCGGAGTTGGTGGTGCACCGGATGAAACGGGCGCTGCGGCCGGGCAAGGTGTTCGTCGATTTCAGCCAGAACGCGGCGGCGAAGACGACCGCCACGCCCTACACCCTGCGCGCACGGGCCGAGCCGGCCGTCTCGGCTCCGGTCACCTGGGCGGAGATCGAGGCCTGCCGCACGCCCGGGGACCTCGTCTTCCTGGCCGGTGACATGGCGGAGCGGCTGCATCGGTACGGCGATCTGCTCGCGCCCCTCACCGATCCGGGCCAGGGGCGGCCGATTCCCGGCACGCAGTAGGGCGACGCCGGTGGCGGCCGATTCCGGACACCCTGTACGGCTCCGGTGGCCGGGACATACCGCATCAGCGGTGATGTTGTCATGTCCAGAGGCAAAAGCGCGATGGGGCGGGTGGATTGTCCGAGCGGTGGTGCACACTCGGCGCAGACACTGCTTCGTGGGAAACCGTGGGGAGGCGATGCCGTGTTCGCGGGGATCGACGAGGTCGACTGGACCTCGATGGAGCACGCGTACGGGCCTGCCGACGACGTGCCGGACCTCCTGCGCGGGCTGGCGTCCGCCGATCCGTCGGAGCGCGAGTCCGCGCTGGACGGAATGTACGGGGCGGTCCACCACCAGGGTGATGTCTACGCCTGCACGCTCGCCTGTATCCCCTTCCTCTTCGAGCTGGTCGTCGATCCGGCGGTCCCGGACCGCGGGGGCATCGTCGAGCTGCTGACCAGCATCGGTGGCATCGACGTCGACGAGGACGACATCGGCGCCGCGGAGGACGAGGCCGAGGCCGAGGGCGCGGCCAACTACGCGATGGCGGCGGCGGCCGTCAGCGCGGGCGCCGGGGTCTTCTTCGCGCTGATGGCCGACGAGGACCCGGGGGTGCGGGTCTCCGCCCCGCTGGCCCTGGCCACGCTCCATGGCAGCCCGGCCCGGGTCCTGGCCCTGCTGCGTGAGCGGCTGCCGGTCGAACGGGACGACGAGGTGCGGCTCGCTCTGATCGAGGCGGCGGGACGGGTCGCGCTGCGCCACGGACCGCTGACGGGCCGGATCGCCGACTGGCTGAGCCGGCTGGCCGCCGAGGCGAATCCGCCCGGGCTGCGGCTGGCCGCCCTGGCCCAGCTGGCGCGGTGCGCGCCCGGGGCCCTGCCGGGCGATGTGGTCCGGATGGTGTCGGGTCTGCTGCGGCAGCTGCGCTCGGTCCCCGGGGCGCCGGAGGTTTCCCCGGCCGGGCCCCGGGCCCTCGGGGTACCCGCGGATCCCGCCGCCGAGGCCGCACCGGTGACCCTGGTCGGGCAGCTGCGGGCCCTGTCGGCCGAGGGCAGGACCGGGCGCACGGCGCCCTGGACGGCCGATCTGCTGCGCACGCTGCATGTCGGTCTCGACGACCGGGTCGCCGACCGGACGGCACTGCTGACCGACCAGCTGTGCAGCCCCGACCCGGGCCAGCGCATCGACGCCGTCCGGATGACCGGCGGACTGATCCGGGCCTGGCGCGGTTCGTACGGCGAGCTCGTCCGGCTCGTGGGCGAGCAGCTCGTCTCGGACGAGCCGAAGCTGGCCGAGGCCGCCTCGCACGTCCTGGAGGAGCTCTTCGGCCTGGCCGCCCCGGCGGGGGACGCGCTGGCGGCCCGGGTGGCGGCCGATCCGGGTGGCTGGGTGAAGGAGTGGGCGAGCGGGCCTCCGGGGCTCGGCAGTGCGGTGAAGGCGCTGTCCCGGCTGGGCGACGCACGGGCGGTGCCCGCCCTGGCGGCGGCGCTGGAGCGGCCCGAGGTGCCGCACGACGTGGGGTACGCCCTCGGCCATCTGGGGCCGGCCGCCGCACCGCTGGCCGGGGTGCTGCGCCGCCGGCTGAGCGAGGTCCGGCTGGACGAGGAGGCGTACGACCGGGCGAGCCCGCTGCTCGCCGGGCTGACCGCGCTGCGGGCGGGCGAGGCGGCGCCGGAGGTGCTGCGGATCCTGCGCGGGGCGCCCGAGTACCGGGGCGAGTGGCTGCGTACGGCGGCGCTGCGGGCGCTCGGCGCGTTCGGGCCGGCGGCGCACTGCGCCCTCCCGGAGCTGCGGGCGCTGGCGCGCCGCCCGGGGACGGCGGGGGCCGTGGAGGCGGCCGAGGCGCTGTGGGCCGTCGGCGGGGACGCCGGGGCGGTGCTGCCGGTCCTGATCGAGGGGCTTCAGGCGGAGCACGCGCGGGAGCGGCGGGCGGCGGCGAGTGCGCTCGGCCGGCTCGGCCCCCACGCGGCGGTGACCGCGCCGCGGCTGCGGGCGTTACTGCTCCATGAGGAGCTGTGGGTGCGGGTGGACGCGGCGATCGCTCTGTGGGAGGTTTCGGGACGGGCCGCGGAGTCCGTTCCGGTTCTCCTCGCGGCCTGGGAGAAGAACCGTCACGTCAGGGTTCGGGTGGCCGAGTGCCTGGCGCGGACGGGGGCTGCCGGCGCGGGGCCGGACGCGGCAAAGGTGCTGCGCGCCGAACTCGCGTCCGTACGCCGTCACCACGCGATGGACGGCGGATACGGCAGCCACGACACGTACGAGGACGAAAAGCTGCTGGCGCTCTGCCGCCGGGCGCTCCTGGGGAATACGGGGAAGGGACCCACGACATGATCATTTTTGGCACGCGAGGCTATCTCTACCAACTGGCCGTCCTGACGCTGGTCTGCGGCTGGTGCGGAAATCCGGCGGCGCACACCCTGCGCAAGCGGGTGACGAAGTTCACGCTCTTCTTCGTGCCGCTGTTCCCCTTCTCGACGAAGTACGCCACCCAGTGCACCTTCTGCGGCGGGGAGCAGCAGATCCCCAAGGAGCAGGCCGATCAGCTGCTGGCGCAGCACGTGGCCTCGCAGGGCGGGAACCCCTTCGGTCAGTCCCCGCAGCAGCCGGGCTACGCTCCGGGCACGCAGGGCCAGGGCCAGAACCCGTATCAGCGTTGAAGCAGCGGTACCGCACGGCGGTGTCGAAGTATCAGCACTAAATACGCATAAGAGACTTCCTTCCGAATAAGGTCTACGGAGCCGGGGCCGTGCACACGCGCGGTCCGGCCGGGCCGTCGGAACGGGAGGAAGACATGCGTCCGCAGCACCGGACGGCGCGCCGCGCCACTGCCGCCGTCATGGCTCTCACGGGCGCCGCGCTGCTGGCCGCCTGTGGAACCGGCGGTGAGCTGAAGAGCGCCGGGCACGCCCCGGACGCCATCGGCCCCGCCCGCCTCTGGCCGGAGCTGCCGCCCGCCTCCGCCGCCCCGTACGACTACGGCGAGGGCGAGACCGCGCATATCCCCGGGATCGCTGTCCCGGGCGGCGATGTGCGCCGGCTGGACCCGGTGGCGGTGGTGCAGGCGGGACTGAACGCCCGCCCCGACCGGGCCAGCGGCACGGCCGCGTTCCCCGCCGAGACGGTACGACGGATCAACGCCTGCCGGACCGCGCCCGCGTCCTGCCCGGTGCTGAAGCCCTACTACCGGGATCTGACCGGCGACGGCCGCGACGAGATGGTGCTCGGCGTCCAGCTGGCCGACCGCCAGCTCTCCGTGCGCGTCTACATGCCGGAGCCGAGCGGACTCACCCGGATCATGTCGACCTCCGACGCGGTGATCAGCGTGGAGCTGGCGGGGCGGGACCTGATCATGCGGGCGCCGTCGGCCATCACCGGGTACGAGTACCGCACGGCCTGGTCCTGGGACGGCCGGCAACGCGCCATGCTGCCCACGCAGGACGAGATCCTGCGGATGGCCCCGGGGGACGGGCCGGGCCTGCGCCGGGCCCCGAGCGCCCGGCCCTTCACCCGGCCCTCCGCCGACGCGAGCCCGACGCCCGGCACCGCCGCGCCCACCGCGGCCCCCTCGGCGCCCGTGACCGCGGAGCGCCGGTGAGGGGCCGGCGGGCGGGCGCGGCCCGGGCCCGCCGGCCCGGGCCGCGGCTGCGCCTGCCCGCCTGGACGGCGACGCTCACCTGGAAGTCCGCGGTCTTCATCACCGTGATGTGCTGCGTGCTCGCCGCGCTGCTCGGCGTACTGGTGCACACCGCGGTCACCCGGCAGACGGTCGGCCACGCCCGGGAGAAAGCGCTCGCCCGGCTGGAGGACGCCACCGCCGCCTACCGGGCGGGCGGGGCGCTGCCGCCGCGTTCCGGGCTCGATCCGCCGGGGCTCCCGGCATCGCTGCGGGCCCTGGCGGTGGGCGGCGAGCGCGGCACGATGGTCGCCGATCACCGCGGCCGCCCGACGATGTGGGCCGCCGCCCCCGCCGACGGGCACGCCCTGGCGACGCAGGTCGACTACAGCCAGAGCGCCCGCACCATCAACGGCCTGGACGGGGCGATCGTCGGCTCCTCGCTGCTGGCGATCGGCGCCACGCTGCTCGTCGGCGCGTTCTCCGTCACCCGGGTCACCCGGCGGCTGCACCAGACCGCGCGGGTGGCCCGCCGGATCGGTGCGGGCGATCTGGACGCCCGCGTCAACGACCCCCGCACGGCCGACCCCTCGCGCCGGCAGGACGAGGTCGCGATCGTCGCCGGAGCGCTGGACACCATGGCCTCGACGCTCCAGCGCAAGCTCGTGGCCGAACAGCGCTTCACCGCCGATGTCGCGCACGAGCTGCGCACCCCGCTGACCGGCCTGTCGGCCGCCGCCGAACTGCTGGCGCCGGGCCGCCCCTCCGAGCTGGTCCAGGACCGGGTCCGGGCGCTGCGCGCGCTGACGGAGGACCTGCTGGAGATCTCCCGCCTCGACGCCCGTACCGAGCAGGTCGATCTCGCCGTGCACGAACTGGCGCCGCTCGCCGAACGGGTGGCACGCACCACGGGCCCCGGCACCGAGGTCAGGCTCGCACCGGGCGGGCCGCCGGCGCGGGTCGAGACGGACAGGCGGCGCCTGGAGCGGGTGCTCGGCAATCTGATCGGCAACGCGCACCGGCACGGCCGCCCGCCGGTCGTGCTGACGGTCGACGGGCCGGTGGTGACCGTACGCGACCACGGCGAGGGCTTCCCCGGCTATCTGCTCGCCGGCGGGCCGCAGCGCTTCCGCACGGAGGGCGGCACGAAGGGGCACGGCCTCGGGCTGACCATCGCCGCGGGGCAGGCGGAGGTGATGGGGGCCGGGCTGACCTTCGAGAACGCCCCGGACGGCGGAGCGGTGGCCCGGCTGACGCTGCCGGAGTACGTACCGCTCGACGAGGGCGACGCGGAGCCACCGCGTTCCTCCGCGATCGCCTGACGGCACGCGGACCCCACGCACCTCTCCATCAGGACATAAGGGAAATACCACCCACCTCTTGCTACGTTGCGTGGCATGACCGCAACGACGGCGGACGCACCCCCGCCCGAGCTGCGCCTGCCCAAGCGGCGCGGCGTAGAACTCTCGCTCCTCATCGGGGCCGTCCTCATCTCCGTCTACGGCTACGCCGCCGTCGGTCTGGCCCACGACGACGCGGTCCCCCCGGACGTCGCCGGATACGGCGGCGGGCTCGGGCTGCTCGCCCTCCTCGCCCATCTCGCCGTCCGCTTCCGCGCCCCGTACGCGGATCCGCTGCTGCTGCCCATCGCCGTGCTGCTCAACGGCGTGGGGCTGGTGCTGATCTACCGGCTCGATCTGGAGACGCCGAGGGACGAGGCCGCGCCCACCCAGCTGATCTGGTCCACGCTCGGCGTGGCCTTCTTCATCGGGGTGGTGGTGTTCCTGCGCGACCACCGGGTCCTCCAGCGCTACGCCTACCTCTCGGTCGCCGCGGCCCTCGTCCTGATGATCGTGCCGATCTTCTTCCCGGCGGTGAACGGCGCGAAGATCTGGATCAGGATCGGAGGATTCTCTTTCCAGCCCGGTGAGTTCGCCAAGATCCTGCTCGCCGTGTTCTTCGCCGCCTACCTCGCGGCGAACCACAACGCCCTCGCTTACACCGGCCGGCGGATCTGGAAGCTCCAGCTCCCCGCCGGCCGGGTGCTCGGCCCGATCGTGGCGATCTGGCTGCTCAGCGTCGGCGTCCTGGTCCTGGAGCGCGATCTGGGCACCTCGCTGCTGTTCTTCGGCCTGTTCGTGATCCTGCTGTACGTGGCGACCGGCCGGACCGGCTGGATCGCGGTCGGGCTGCTGCTGGCCGCCGTCGGGGCGTTCGTCGTCGGCTCCTTCGAACCCCATGTGCACAGCCGGGTGCAGGACTGGCTCGACCCGTTCGCCTCCATCGACGCCGGCCGGGGCCCCGGGCAGCTCGCCCAGTCGCTGTTCGCCTTCGCCGCGGGCGGGATGCTCGGCGCCGGGCTGGGACTCGGCCACTCCATCCTCATCGGCTTCGCCGCCAAGTCCGACTTCATCCTGGCGACGGCAGGCGAGGAGCTCGGCCTGACCGGGCTGACCGCGCTCTTCCTCCTGTACGCGCTGCTGGTGGCGCGGGGCTACCGGGCCGGGCTCGCCCTGCGGGACGCGTTCGGGCGGCTGCTGGCGATCGGTCTCGCCTCGATCCTGGCGCTCCAGGTGTTCGTGATCGCGGGCGGGGTGACGGGGCTGATCCCGCTGACCGGCATGGCGATGCCGTTCCTCGCGCAGGGCGGTTCGTCCGTGGTCACCAACTGGATCATCGTGGCGCTGCTGATCCGGCTCAGCGACGTGGCCCGCAGGCCCCACCCCGAGAGGGCGGAGACCGGAGTCCTCGCACCGGCCCCGGAGGACGAGCTGTGATGCCGCACCCGTCGACCGCCCGGGGGGCCCTGACATGATCCGCCACATCCGCCACGCCGCCGCGTTCTGTCTGCTGCTGCTCGTGGCTCTCCTGGTGAACGCGGCCCGCGTCCAGGTCTTCGAGGCCGGTGAACTCGACGACAACCCCACCAACCGCCGGACCACCATCGCCCGTTACGACCAGCCGCGCGGCAACATCCTGGTCGGCGGCCGGCCCGTCACCGGCTCGAAGGACACCGGCGACCAGTTCGCGTACGAACGCACCTACCGCGACGGGCCGCTCTACGCACCGGTGACGGGATACGCCTCGCAGACGTACGGCACCACCCTGATCGAGCACGCCGAGGACGCGATCCTCTCCGGTACCGACTCGATGCTCGCCCCGCTCCCCTTCTGGAACGACATCACCCGCGGCCGGCAGCCGGGCGGTGATGTCGTGACCACGATCAAGGATTCCATGCAGCGCGCCGCGTACGAGGGGCTCGGCGGCCGGCGGGGTGCGGTCGCGGCCGTCGATCCGACGACGGGCGAGATCCTGGCCCTGGTCTCGACCCCCTCGTACGACCCCGGGCGGCTCTCGGGCACCGGTTCGTCCGTCACCGACGCCTGGCGCGAGCTCAACGCGTCCAAAAGCCAGCCGATGCTCAACCGGGCGATCCGGCAGACGTATCCGCCGGGCTCCACGTTCAAGATCGTGACGGCCGCGGCGGCGCTGGACGCCGAGGTCGTCACCGATCCGGACGCCGGGACCGACACCCCTTCCCCGTACGTCCTGCCGGGCACCTCGACCACGCTGCCCAACGAGGCCCGGGGCTGCGAGCAGGCGTCGCTGGCCGAGGCGATCCGCGTCTCGTGCAACACCGTGATGGCGCACCTCGGGGTGGAGGTCGGACTGGACGGCATGGTGGAGGCGGCCGGCAGGTTCGGCTTCAACGACACGGAGCTGAAGATCCCCTCCGGGGTGGCGAAGAGCAACTTCGACACGGACATGAGCGACGACCAGCTGGCGCTGTCCTCGATCGGCCAGTTCGACACGACGGCGACCCCGCTCCAGATGGCGTTGGTGGCCGCGGCCGTGGCCAACGGCGGCGACCTCATGCGCCCGCACCTGGTGGACCGTACGACCACGCACAGCGGCTCCACCGTCCGGACCACCGGCCCGCGTTCGTACCACCGGGCGATGAATCCGATGACGGCGATGCGACTGCGGCAGATGATGATCGACGTGGTGCGCAACGGCACGGGCACGAACGCGGCCATCGACGGGGTGACGGTCGGGGGCAAGACGGGCACCGCCCAGCACGGCATCGACAACTCCGGTACCCCGTATGCCTGGTTCATCTCCTGGGCGCAGGCGGCGGACACCGGGCGGCCCGCCGTCGCCGTCGCCGTGGTCGTCGAGGACGCCTCCGCCGACCGGGCCGACATCAGCGGCGGGGGAAGTGCCGCTCCGATCGCCCGTTCCGTGATGGAGGCGGCCCTGGAAGACTGAGTGGGTGACGGATTCCAGGGCCGCCTCCGAGACGCTGGCCGCGATCGAGCGGGAGGATCCGCGGCTTGGCGCCTTCACCGGGGTCTGGCGCGAGGAGGCCCTCGCCATGCTGCCGGCGGCGGCCCGGCTTCCCCTGCGCGGTCTGCCGTTCGCGGTGAAGGGCCCCACCGGGATCCGTTCGTACGCCGCCCGCCGGCTGATCGCGGCCGGCGGCGTCCCGGTCGGCTCGACCTCCGTACCGGGCCCCGGGACGTACTGGAAGACCTGGGGGCTGGGCACGCACGGACGCACCGTCAACCCGTGGCGGGCGGACCGTACGCCCGGCGGCTCGTCGGCGGGCTCGGCGGTGGCGGTGGCTGCGGATCTCGTGGACCTGGCCACGGGCAGCGACGGGGCGGGGTCGGTGCGCATCCCGGCCGCCTGGTGCGGGGTGTTCGGCCTGAAGACGACCAACGGACTGCTGCCCTCCCCCGACCGCTCGGGCCTCGCCTCCGCCGGCGTCCTGACCCGGACGGCCGCGCAGGCGCACACCTATCTGCGCTGCGTCCTGGACGACTACGAACCGGCCGCGGCGGAACTTCCCCTGGCCGCCGCCTACAGCCCGGACCTGGGGTTCGCCGACGTCGACCCGGAGGTGGAGGCGGTGGTGCGCGCTGCGGTACGGCGGCTGGTCGCGGCGGAAGTGGTACGGCCGGCGGACGGGGGCTGCGCGCTGCTGGACCCGGGGGCGGCCTGGCAGGCGGTACGGGACGGGGAGGCGCCGCAGCACCTCGGGGAGCTCCGGCGCGAGAACGACCGGAGACTGGATGCCTTCTTCGAGGGCACACCGCTGCTCCTCACACCCGTCACCCCCAACCGCCCGCACGGCCACGACGGTCCGGGCGCACTCTTGTCCACCTCGCTGACCTGGGCGTTCAACCTGAGCGGGCATCCGGCGGCGAGTGTGCCCGCCGGATTCACCCCGGACGGCTGCCCGGTCGGGCTCCAACTCGTGGCACGGCGCGGCGCGGACGCCTCGCTGCTCGCCATGGCCTGCGCGGTGGAGAAGGTGCTGGGGGCCCTGCGGCCGTGACGCGCGGCGCCCGGCGCGGGAGCCCGGTCAGCCTGCTCCCACGCCGGCTATCGGCTTGCGCGACTCGGCCCTGACCCTTGCGGTGTCCAGCGCGGCCTTTTCGAGGTCGACCTTCTCCGGGGCCTGGAGCGCGGTCTCGGCGGTGACCACGGCGACGAAGGACGCGGTGTTCGCGTCGCCCCAGGCGCACATCGGGAGGGTGCTCGTGACGGCTCCCTCCTTCGACCGGACGACCTGGCAGGACACCGTGATGTCGTATCCCTCGGGGGTGAACTCCCTCGCGGGTACGGCGATGGTCATGCCCTCGTTCTGCACCGCCCCCTTCAGGATGCTGTCCCGGGTGAAGGCGGGCCCCTTGATGCGGCCCCACATCCCGGAGATGACCAGGGTGCCGCCGCTCTTGGAGGTGTACTGCGTGACGACGGCCTTCGCGTCACGGATGGACGGGTCGTAGGTCCCCTCGATGTCCTTCCCGTCGGTCGCCGAGGAGTCCTTGAACAGCGTGTACTCGCCGTCCAGCAGCTTCTTCGGCACGGTCAGCCGGTATTCGGCCTCCGGGAAGTCCCCGGCCGACGGGATCCCGCCGGCCTTGTCCACCTCGTCCGCCAGCCGCGAGATCCCGAACGCGAGCGCTCCGGCCACCGCCACGGCGCCGGCGGTGATCCCGACGATCAGCCCGGTCCGCTTCCTCCTCGGCGGCGGCATCCCGGGGAACCCGGGCGCACCGGGCGCCGGAGCGCCCCACGGCTGGGGCGCCTGCGGATACCCGTAGGCCGGCTGCCCGGGCGCCGGCTGCTGTGCGTACGGATACTGCGGGGACTGCTGCTGGGGCGCGTACGGATACTGCTGGGGCTGAGGTTGGGGCTGTGGCGGACCGTACGGGCCCTGCGGCGCTCCGTACGGGCCCTGCGGAGGCGGGGGCGGGGGCGTGGTCATGGCGCCCAAGTTACGTCATGTACACGAACACGGTTTCGATCCCCGGGCTGCCGCGCCTCACGCGGCCGACGGGTCCGCGGCGCCCTCCGCTATCGCCTCCGCGACCTCCGCCACCCGCTCCTGCTCCTCCGCCTCGAAGCGTTCCCGGTCCAACTGCTCGGCTATCTCCTCGTCCTGGGCCATCAGGAGGTCCAGGTTCGAGTCGCCGAGGTCGAAGACGCCCATGTCGACGTACGCCTTCTGCAGGCGCTCGCCCCACAGGCCGATGTCCTTGACGCACGGGACGATGCGGCTGAACAGCAGCTTGCGGAAGAGCTGGAGGAACTCCGAGTGCTCGGAGAGGTCCTTCGCCTCCTGCTTGGCGATGCCGAAGTTCTCCAGCACCTCCACCCCGCTGAGCCGGTCGCGCATCAGGTAGCAGCCCTCGATGACGAACTCCTCGCGTTCGCGCAGTTCGGCGTCGCTCAACTGCTTGTAGTAGTCGCGCAGCGCCATCCGGCCGAAGGCGACGTGGCGGGCCTCGTCCTGCATGACGTACGCGAGGATCTGCTTGGGCAGTGGCTGGGTCGTGGTGTCGCGGATCATGCCGAACGCGGCCAGGGCCAGGCCCTCGATGAGGACCTGCATGCCGAGGTAGGGCATGTCCCAGCGCGAGTCGCGCAGGGTGTCGCCGAGCAGTCCCTGGAGGTTGTCGTTGATCGGGTACAGCATCCCGACCTTCTCGTGCAGGAACCGGCCGTAGATCTCCGCGTGCCGGGCCTCGTCCATGGTCTGGGTCGCGGAGTAGAACTTGGCGTCCAGGTCGGGGACGGACTCCACGATCCGGGCCGCGCAGACCATCGCGCCCTGCTCGCCGTGGAGGAACTGGCTGAACTGCCAGGAGGTGTAGTGCTTGCGCAGCTCCCCCCGGTCCTTCTCCGTCATCTTCGCCCAGTGCGGGGTGCCGTACAGGGTGAGGGCCTCGTCGGGCGTGCCGAGCGGGTCGGCGGGGTCGACCTCGATGCTCCAGTCGATGCGCTTGTTGCCGTCCCACTGCTTGTCCTTGCCCTTCTGGTACAGGGCGAGGAGCCGTTCACGGCCGTCGTCGTAGTCCCAGCTGAAGCGGGCGGCACCGGAAGCGGGCACCGTCCACAGCGGTTGCTCGGGGGCGGTGGTGTAGAGGTCGTGGGTCGACACGGACGGCTCCTTCGCCTCGCAGAGATCCGGTAAGTCACCTGACGCCCGGCTCAGTTGGCAGGTTCACACGTTGGTAGACGCTGGGTCAACAAGTCGTGCGCAAGGGATTGACGGCCTTGCTGACAAGTAGTCTCATAGGGGGTGACCGTCGGTAATACGTGTGGAGAGGTGCGCCCAGCCATGACGACCGTGACCGAACGCGACGTGCGGGTGCTCCGCGACGCACTCGGCCCGCTCCGCGACCGCGAGCAGATCGCCGAACGGCTCCTGGAGGCTTCCGCGAAGCACTCCTTCGACCCTGACAAGGAGCTCGACTGGGACGCGGCGGCCGAGGACGGCAAGTGGTTCTGGCCGCCCGAGCTGGTCTCCCTCTACGACACCCCGATGTGGCGGAGGATGTCCGAGGAGCAGCGGCAGGACCTGGCCCGGCACGAGGCCGCCTCTCTCGCCTCCCTGGGCATCTGGTTCGAGATCATCCTCATGCAGTTGCTGGTCCGCCACATCTACGACAAGCCTGTGGTCAGCAGCCACGTCCGCTACGCGCTCACCGAGATCGCCGACGAGTGCCGCCACTCGATGATGTTCGCCCGGATGATCACCTGGGGCGGGGCGCCCTGTTACCAGGTGCCGCGCAGGTACCACAATCTGGCCCGGGTCCTGAAGACCGTATCCACGACGCCCGGTTCCTTCGCGGCGACGCTGCTCGGCGAGGAGATCCTCGACTGGATGCAGCGGCTGACCTTCCCCGACGAGCGCGTCCAGACCCTGGTGCGCGGGGTGACCCGCATCCATGTGGTCGAGGAGGCGCGGCACGTCCGGTACGCCCGCGAGGAGTTGCGCCGCCAGATGGTGACCGCCCCGCGCTGGGAGCGCGAACTCACCCGGGTGAGCTGCGGGGAGGCGGCCCGCGTCTTCTCCGTCTGCTTCGTCAACCCGCAGGTGTACGAGAACGTCGGCCTGGACCGGCAGGAGGCCGTCGCCCAGGTGAAGGCCAGCGGCCACCGGGCCGAGGTCATGCAGTCGGGTGCCAGGCGGCTGACCGACTTCTTCGACGACATCGGGGTCCTGAACGGGGTGGGACGCAGGCTGTGGAAGAGCTCGGGCCTGCTCGCCTGACGGCGCCAGTCGTTACGCTTGCGGGTATGACCCCTGCCGCAGCCGCGCCGCCCAGCCGTGCGTACCGAAGGCTCAGCGTCGAGGAACGCCGCACCCAGCTCCTCGGCGCGGCGCTCACCCTGTTCGCGCACCGGGCCCCCGACGAGGTTTCGCTGGACGAGGTCGCGACGGTGGCCGGGGTGTCGCGTCCGCTGGTCTACCGCTACTTCCCGGGCGGGCGTCAGCAGTTGTACGAGGCGGCGCTCAGGTCCGCCGCGGAACAGCTGAAACTGTGCTTCACCGAACCGCCGGTGGGCCCGCCCACGGAACGGGTCGGGCGCGTCCTCGACCGCTATCTCGCCTTCGTCGACGAGCACGACGCCGGCTTCAGCGCCCTGCTGCGCGGGGGCAGCGTCGCAGAGACGTCCCGCACGAGCACGATCGTCGACGAGGTGCGGCGGTCCGCGGCCGACCAGATACTCGTGCATCTGGGCCGGGGCGCCGGCAGCGGACCCGCCCCAAGGCTGCGGATGATGGTGCGCACCTGGATCGCCGCGGTCGAGGCGGCCTCGCTGATCTGGCTGGACGAGGGCAAGCAGCCGGCCGCGTCCGAGCTGCGCGACTGGCTCGTCGACCAGTTCATCGGGCTGCTCGCGGTCACGGCGGCCACGGACCGGGAGACGGCGTCCGCGGTGGCGGCGCTGCTGCCGCTGGAGACCGCGGCCGGACCGGCCGGCCGGCTGGCGGACCGGCTGGCGCCACTGATCGGCGCGGCGGCGCATCTGCTGCCACCGGGCTGATCCTGTCCGCGCGGCATCTGCTGCCACCGGGCTGATCCTGTCCGCGCGGTCCCGCATCCGCCGGCCCGGGCCGATCCGGTCCGTCCGGCGCGCATCCGCTGCCGCCGGACCGACCTGCTCCGCGCGGCGGCGCATCCGCTGCCGCCGGACCGATCGGTCAGACTGGGGTGGTGAGAAGCGAGAACGTCCCCTTCACCGGCGGCCCGCTGGACGGGCGGGCCCTGCCCGTCCTCGTCGGCGCGACCGGCCACCCGCCCAAGTGGTACGAGGTCCCGGTCCCGGCCCCCGACGGCGGACCGGCCACCGTGCACGCGTACCGGAGGGTCCCGGCCGGATACACCAGGCGGCTGGGGATCCAGCGGGGCTGGGTGTACGAGTACGCCCCCGACGGCCGCGAACGCCATCGCCCCAAGTGGCCCTGGTCGAAGACGGGGTAGGACCTGATGGGCCCGACGTCCTGTGACGGCCCGTCTAAGATCGGCAGTCCGGTCCGAGGGACGGTCACAAGGGGGTGCGCCATGGAGGCGCTGCGTCAGGACGATCCACGCCGCTTCGGCCCGTACACCGTGCTGGCGCGGTTTCGTGAGACGGCCGCCGCGGTCCACTATCTCGCCCATGGCGCGGCTCCGGACGACCTCGTCGTGATCACCTCGGCCCGCCCGGGGCTGGCCGCGCTGCCCGCGTTCCGGCGGCGGTTCCACGCGGAGGCGCGTACCGCCGACCGGCTGGCCGGCGGCTGGGTGGAGGCGCGGCTGGACAGCCCCGCCGGGGCACCCGAGGACGACGACGCGCTGTGGACGGCCGCGGCCTACGTGCCGGCGCTGACCCTCGCCGAGGCGGTCGACCTCGCCGGACCGCTGCCCGAGCGCGCGGTCCGGATACTGGGCGCGGGCATCGCCGAAACGCTCTCCCGTGTCCACGCGACGGGGGCCGTGCTGCAGGGGCTCGCGCCCAGGACCGTGCTGCTGGCCGAGGACGGGCCGCGGCTCACCGCCTTCGGGCCCCTGGGTGCGGCGGCCGAAGCCGAGGCCCGGCCGGGCGGCCAGCTTTCCGTGAGGCTCGGCTATCTGACCCCGGAGCAGGTCGCGGGCAAGGAGGCCGGGCCCGCCTCCGACCTCTTCGTGCTGGGCCTGCTGCTTGCGTACGCGGCGACGGGCAGTACCCCGCTGGCGGACGGCCCGGCCGCCGAGGCCGCCGAACGGATCGCGCACACCGACCCCCGGCTGGACGCCGTGCCGGACGCGTTGCGGGACCTGATCGCCCGCTGCCTGGCGAAGGACCCGGCCGACCGTCCCGCCGCGGGGGCGGTGGCGGCGGAGCTGGCGCTGGAGGGTGCGGCCGGACTGGCCAGGGGCGGCTGGCTGCCCGAACCCCTGACGGCCGCGGTGGCCGAACAGAACGCCCGGGCCCGCGAGTCGGTGGCCGCGCCGCCCGCCGCTGCCGAGTACGCGGCGGCTGTGGCGGAGGCACCGGACGTACAGGACACCCCGCCCGCTCCCCACCGCGACACCCGCACCGCGCAGTTGGGGGTCATCGACCACCAGGCCCTGCGGCCCGACCGGGTGACGACCCAGCTCGCCATGGAGCCCGAACCGCAGGCGCAGCACGCGGAACCGGTGGGCATCGCCGCCGCGCTTCCGGCCCCGCAGCCCCGGGCGCTCCCCGCCTCCGGGCCCGCGGCGCCCCTCCCCGCTCCTGCTCCCCCGGCCCCCGCCGGGCGGGCCGCCGTCGACCGCCGGACGCTGCTCATCGGGGCCGCCGCCGGAGCCGTCGGCCTCCTGGCGGGCGGCGGCGGGGTGCTCGCGTTCGGCTCCGGAGACGACGCCGAGCCCACGGTCGACCCCAAGCCGGCGCCGAGCCCCAGCAAGCCGGCCGTCGCCGGGCTGCCTCCGCAGCCGCACTGGATCTACACCCACCCGGAGGCCGAACCGGCTCCCCTCACCGCCGCCCTGTGGAACGAACGGCTGCTGGTGCTGACCGGCGACACCCAGGCGTCCGCCGTCGATCTGAACACCGGGCGCCGGGTCTGGGAGAGCCCCGACGCCGCCAAGGGCCAGGCCGCCCTGCCCGCCGGAAGGGAACTCTGCTTCGTCGCCGGGCCCTCCGAGTTCCTGTGGCTGTCCGCGAAGGACGGCCGGGTCGCCCACCGGGTGGCCTACGCCGACGGGTTCGCGGGGGCACCCCACCTGTCGGTGAGCAGGCTCGTCGGGTCGTCGGGCCCGCAGCTCTGGTTCACCGGCGCTCACGAGGTCACTGTGAAGGCCCCCAAGCCCAAGAAGGGCAAGAAGCCCGGCAAGGACAGGAAGGCCGTCAAGTCCTATCTGTTCGGGTACGACATCGAGCAGCGCAAGGAGCTGTGGCGGACGCCCGTGCCCACCGGCCGCGGTCCGGCCGCGCCCGTGTACCGCCTCGTGGCGGTCCGGGAGGATGCCGTCGTCGTACGGCAGGACCGGCTGACGCTCACCCCCGCCGATGTGCGGGCGGCCAAGGGGAAGGCGCTGTTCCGCAGCTTCGACCGGACGACCGGGAAGCAGCAGTGGGCCAGGACCTTCGGCACGGCCCCGGACGCGGCGGTCTCGGGAGACGCGGACGGAATGCTGTACGTGGCGTTCGGCGACGGCCTGCGGGCTCTGGAGACCCCCGGCGGCCGGCCGAAGTGGACGCTGAACGGCACACCGGGCTCCTTCTTCGGGCCCTCCGTCGAGGCCGGTGCGCTGCTCCACACCACCAACAGCAACCAGGAGGTGGGCGTGGCCGACCGGGACACCGGAAAGCTGCGCTGGCGGCGCTCCACGGAGGCGGTGGCGGGCGGATCGGCCCCCGTGGTCACGGTCAGCGGCTCGGGCGCCACGCTGCTCGCGGCCGGTCCCGGGCAGGTCACCGCGTTCGCGGCGGCGGATGGGCGGCGGCTCTGGAAGTTCCAGGACATCGGGGCCCAGGACCCGAAGGGGGCGACGGTCACCGCGCCGTACCAGGTGCTCGCCTACGGGAAGCACGCGATCGTCCGGCGCGAGCGCGTGATCTACGCGTTCCCGGTCGCCTGACCGGACCGGCGGGGCGGTCGGTCGCCTTGGGCGGACCCGGCCGCCCCGCCGCCTTCCGGGGGAATCGGTCCGCCGCCACGCCCGGCGGTCCTTGCGTCACCTGTCGACGAGTGAGCGTATGTGAGGAATTGCGCTCACTCATGGGGTAGTCGCACGATTCGCCCCGTTCCGGAGGTGGTGTCGTGTCGGGCAAACTCTCGCGCTCCCTCGGCACGGCGGCGCTGGCCGCCGTCGTCCTGACCGCGCCGGCCGCAGCCGTCGCGGCCCCCTCGCCGGGCCCCGAGGACCCCGCCGCCCCGGCGGCCGGCCCCGAGGCGGCGCCCGGCGGTGTCCGGGGACTGCTGAAGGAACTCCAGCGGCTGTACCAGCAGACCGAGGAGGCCACCGAGACCTACAACGGGACGGCGGCCGAGCTGAAGAAGCGGACCGCCGAGGCGAGGAAGCTGGACTCCGCGCTCGCCACCGCCCGGCTCACGCTGTCCCGCAGCCGCGACGCGGCCGGGCGGCTGGCCCGTGAGCAGTACCAGGGCCGGTCCGACCTCTCCGCGTACCTGCGGCTGCTGCTGATGCGCGATCCCGAGTACGCCCTGGACCAGGGCCAGGTCGTCCAGCGGCTGGCCGCGGGCCGGGTGGCGACCATGAAGCGGCTGGGCACGGCCGAGAAGCGCGCGGCCGATCTGGCGAAGCAGTCCCGCACGGTGCTGGACAGACAACGGGTCCTGGCGGCACGGCAGAAGAAGGACCGCGACACCGTCCGGACCCGGCTGAAACGGGTCGAGGGGCTGCTCGCCACGCTCTCCACGGATCAGCTCGCCGAGCTCTCCGCTCTGGAACAGGAGGGTACGGACAAGGCGCAGGACGCGCTGGTCGCCTCGGGCGCCCTCTCCTCGTTCCGGCCGGCGACCGCGGAGGGCGCCGACGCGGTCCGGTACGCGATCGAGCAGATCGGCAAGCCGTACGTCTGGGGCGCGGAGGGGCCGGACTCGTTCGACTGCTCCGGACTCACCTCGCAGGCCTGGGCGAGCGCCGGCCGCGTCATTCCGCGCACCTCGCAGGAACAGTGGCGGCAGCTGCGGAAGGTACCGGTGAAGGCCCTGCGCCCGGGCGACCTGGTGATCTACTTCCCGAAGGCCACGCACGTGGCGCTGTACATCGGCAACGGCCTGGTCGTGCAGGCGCCGCGGCCCGGCTCGCGGGTCAAGGTCTCCCCGCTGGCGTCGAACCCGCTGCTGGGCGCTGTCCGTCCCGATCCGGAGAGCGCACCGCTGTCCACGTACAAGCCGCCGGAACTTCCCGAGGGGGCCTCGGATGGCTCCGACGAGGGGTACGGCGACACGTCGGCCCCCGGCGACGAGTAGAGGGCCGGCCCGCCTGCTCGTATCGGCACCGAACGCACCGGCCGGGCAGGAACCGGCCGGTGCGTTTGTGGGTGCGGGACGCTCAGGCGGCCGGACCCGCGACCGAGGCGAGGTACGCGTTCGTCTTCTCGGGCTCGTAGAAGAAGTTCTCGAAGTCCGCCGGATTGTTGAACCCGTTGGCGAAGCGGTCGGCGACCGGCTGGAGCCGGCCGGCGGCGCCGATCAGGTTCAGCACGTGCTCCGGCGGGACGCCGAGCATCGCGTTCGTCCACTTCGTGACGTGCTGGGCGGTCTCCCAGTAGCGGTCGAACGTGGACTGCATCCAGGCCGCGTCGAACTCCCCGTCGCCGTGCTCGATGATCGAGTCCAGGTAGGCGTTGGCGCACTTGGAGGCCGAGTTGGAGCCCTGCCCGGTGATCGGGTCGTTGGCCACGACGACGTCCGCCACGCCGAGCACCAGACCGCCTCCCGGGAGCCGGCCGACCGGCTTGCGCACGGTCGGGGCGTAACGGCCCGCCAGGGTGCCGTTGGCGTCCGTCAGTTCGACCTTGGTGGCGCGCGCGTACTCCCACGGGGTGAACCGCTCCATGAGCTCCAGCGTCGTGGCGAGGTGTTCCGAGGGGTCCTTGATGCCCTGGAACGCGTCGAGCGGTCCGCCCGGGACGCCCTCCCAGAACAGGATGTCGGCGCGGCCCGACGTGGTCAGGGTCGGCATCACGAAGAGCTCGCCGACGCCCGGGACCAGGTTGCAGCGGACCGCGTCGAACTCGGGGTGCTCCGGGCGCGGGCCCATGCCGTGGACGTACGCGACGGCCAGGGCGCGCTGCGGGGCGTCGAACGGCGAACGGGAGGCGTCCCGGCCGAACATGGAGACCAGCTCGCCCTTGCCGGCCGAGACCATCACCAGGTCGTAGGTGCGGGAGAAGTAGTCCAGGTCGGACACGGCCGCACCGTGGATGACGAGCTGCCCGCCGCGCTGGGCGAAGGTGTCCATCCAGCCGGCCATCTTCACGCGCTGGTCCACGGACTGGGCGAAGCCGTCCAGCTTGCCGACCCAGTCGATCGCGCGGGAGGAGTCGGGCGCGGCGACCGAAACGCCGAGCCCCTCGATGCGCGGTGCCTGGGACTCCCAGAAGTTGAGCTGGTAGTCCCGCTCGTGCTGGAGCGCGGTGTGGAACATGCACTGCGTCGACATGACCCGGCCGGAGCGGATCTCGTCGGCCGTGCGGTTGGACATGAGGGTGACTTCGTAGCCTCTGGACTGCAGGCCGAGGGCGAGCTGGAGCCCGGACTGACCGGCTCCGACTATCAGTATCTTCCGCATCGCGGTTTCTCCGTGGTGTGTGACGGCGAGCTATGCCGGGGTGGCGTCGAGAGCATGGCCCACGAGGGCCAGGAGCGACTCGACGACGGTGATCCTGTTACGCGCGTCCATGATCACCACAGGCACGTGCGGCGGGACGGTCAGGGCCTCCCGGACGTCCTCGGCTTCGAACCCGGGTGTTCCCTCGAAGTGGTTGACGGCCACGATGTACGGCAGCCCGCAGCTCTCGAAGTAGTCGAGGGCGGGGAAGCAGTCGGCGAGCCGCCGGGTGTCGGCCATGACGACCGCGCCGATCGCGCCGCGCACGAGGTCGTCCCACATGAACCAGAAGCGCTGCTGGCCCGGTGTGCCGAAGACGTACAGCACGAGGTCGTCGTCGAGCGTGAGGCGGCCGAAGTCCATGGCGACGGTCGTGGTGACCTTGTCGGGCGTGGAGCTGAGGTCGTCGGTCTCCTCGCTGGCCTGCGTCATCATCGCTTCGGTCTTCAGCGGGGTGATCTCGGAGACGGAGCCCACGAAGGTGGTCTTGCCCACGCCGAAGCCGCCCGCGACCACTATCTTCGTGGCGATCGGGGCCCTGGTGCGGTCGAGTTGCCACGCCTGCAGCGTTTCATCGGGCTGGTCCTCCGGCCCCGGCTGACGAGGGGCGAACAGCGGCGGCTCAGAGACGACGGAGTCCATTGAGCACCCTTTCCAGCAGTGCGCGGTCGGGCTGGCCGGTGCCGTGACCGGTTCCGTACACGCGGATCTTTCCCTGGTCGGCCAAGTCGCTGAGCAGCACCCTGACCACGCCCAGCGGCATCCTCAGCAGGGCGGAGATCTCCGCGACGGTACGCATCCGGCGGCAGATCTCGACGATGGCCTGGAGCTCCGGCATGACGCGCGAGGCCAGGTTGCCGTTGGTCAGTTCGCGGCGCTCGTCGGGGGCGTCGAGCGCGGCGACGAACGTCTCGACGAGCAGGACGTGGCCGAAGCGGGTCCGGCCGCCGGTGAGCGAGTACGGGCGCACCCGCGCGGGCCGTTTGTCGGCCCCGCGCACGGGGAGCCTCGGGGCGGGTTCGGCGGCAGCGTGGGTCACTGGGCGCTCTCCATCGATTTGCGCAGCTCACTGCGGAGTTCGGGGGTGAGTACGTGTCCGGCGCGGCCGACGAAGAGCGCCATGTGGTAGGCGATGACGCTCATGTCGCAGTCGGGTGTGGCGTGCACACCGAGCAGCGATCCGTCGCTGATCGACATGACGAAGACGCTGCCTTCCTCCATGGCGACCATGGTCTGCTTGACGCCGCCGCCGTCCATCAGTTTCGCGGCGCCGACGGTGAGGCTGCCGATGCCGGAGACGATGGTCGCCAGGTCCGCGCTGGAGCCGCGGGGGCCGTCCTGCCTGTCCGCGGCCGGGGCGCTCTGGTGGCCGGGATCGGAGGAGAGCAGCATGAGTCCGTCGGACGAGACGACGGTGACCGAGCGGACCCCTGGCACCTCCTCCACCAGATTGCTCAGCAACCAGTGAAGGTTCCGGGCTTCGGTGCTCAACCCGAACGTGCTGGGCGCAGTCAACTGCGTGCCTCCTCGACTGTGTCCCCCGTCTCTCCGGTTCGGCCATCGGTACGGCCGGCCGGCTCAGTGTGCTCGGTACGTGTGGTGCCGGTGGCCGGAGCGGTGGCCTCGGCGATCTCCGCCTCGACGTCCCTGCGGCCGTCCTTCGCGCCCTGGTGGAAGCCGCCGAGCCGGCGGCGCAGGGCCTCCTTGTCGACGCTGCCCGTGCGCTCGGCCGCGGGGGCCGACGCGGGCCGGACGACCTTGGGGGTGCGCTTGGGCAGGCCCTTGTCGGTGATCCGGCCGGGCTGGGTCTGCGGCTCCGGCTCCGGGCGGCGCGGCCCGGGCAGCGCGTCGGCCACGGGGGTCGTGGCGGGGGCGGACGGCGTCGGGGTTTGCTCTGGTTGCGGGCCCTCGTCGGGGGTGCGCTCGTGGCGGTCGGGGCCGATGGCGTACGGGCCGGCGGCGGTCGTGGGCTCCGGGCCGTCCCCGAAGACGGGGGCGTGGGTGAACTCGGGTACGTCCTCGAATTCGGGCACGCGCGGGAGCCGGACCTGCATCGTGGTCTCGGCCTCCGACTCCGCGGGCCGGGCGGGCTCGGGGGCCGGGGCGGCTGCTGAGGGCTGCGGCGCCTGAGCGGTCTCCGGCTCGGGGGCCGTCGGAGGCAGGTGGTCGGGGGCGGCCTGGTCCTCCACAGGGGCCTGCGCGTCCGGCCCGGGAGCGGGAGCGGCCGTCGTGCCGGTCCCCGCGATCGCCTTCTCGGCGGCCGCGATCAGTGGGTCGCCGGGCAGTGGGTCGCCGGGCAGCGCGTGCGTACGGCGGGGCAGAGCGTTGGAGTTGGCCTCGGCGACCGACCCGGGAAGATTCAGCGTGGGCGCGTCCCCGGGGGCCGTGACCGGCGGCGGGGTCGCGGCCGGCGGCGCCTTCGGCAGCAGGGCCTGGGGCAGCACGACGACCGCTGTCACCCCGCTGCCCTTCTGCTCGCGCAGCTGGACCCGTACGCCGTGGCGCGCGGCCAGCAGCGAGGTCACCTGGAGGCCGAGGCCGGCCCCGTCCGCGCTCTGCTCACCCGCCTCGAAGAGCGCCGGGTCGCCGAGGCGGGTGTTGAGCTCGCCCATCCGTACGGACGACATGCCGATGCCCTCGTCCTGCACGGAGAGCATCACCTCGCCGGTCTCCAGCAGCCAGCCCGAGAGCTGCACATGGGAGTCCGGCGGGGAGAACGAGGTGGCGTTCTCCAGGAGTTCGGCGACGAGGTGGCTGAGGTCGTCGGCGGCGAAACCGGCGATCTGGGCGTGCGGCGGCAGGGACTGGATGGTGACCCGCTCGTACCGCTCGATCTCGCTGACCGCGGCGCGCGCCACGTCGACCAGCGGGATCGGCCCCGGGTGCCCGTGTCCGTGATCGGAGCCCGCGAGGACCAGCATGTTCTCGCTGTGGCGGCGCATGACGGTGGCCATGTGGTCGAGCTTGAAGAGCGTCGCGAGCCGCTCCGGGTCCTGCTCGCGCTCCTCCAGGGACTCGATGACGCCGAGCTGGCGTTCGACGAGACCGAGGGTGCGCAGCGAGAGGTTGACGAAGGTGTGGTGGACGGTGTTCTTCACCTTCTCCAGCTGCGCCGTCAGGTCCGCGGTCTGTACCTGGAGTTCGGCGCGCTGAAGGGTGAGTGCCTCGCGGCCGGCGATCAGTTCGCCGCGTTCGCTCTCCAGCTGCTCGAACCGTCCGTTGAACTCGTGGAGCAGTCCGTGCAGCCGGCCGTGCAGGGCGTTGATGGACCGGACGACCTGGGCGAACTCGTCGTTGCGGCCCGTGTAGCGGACCGGTTCGGCCGTCTCGGGTTCCGCGGCGAGGCGGCCCGCGCCGATCCGCAGGACGGCGAGCGGCTGGGTGAGGGTGCGGGCCACCGCGGTGGAGACGCCGACGGCGACGAGCAGACAGCCGCCGAGGAGCGCGATGCTCAGTTCGAGCGCCGTGACGTCGTCGTCGCGCAACTGGCCCAGCCGCTGCACCTGGGCGGTGCCGAGGGCGGACTCGACGCCCCGCATCCGGTCGATCCGGGCGGAGAGCGCCGCCCCGAGCTTCTTCGGGGAGACCTTCTGGTCGGACGCGGACAGCTCGGGACGGTCGGTGAGTCCGGCGAGGTACTTCTCCGCGCTGTTGACCTCGGGGCCGGTGACGGTGGTGGCCAGCTTGTCGCGGGCGGTGGCGCCGGCGGCCTGGTCGAAGTCGGAGAGGGCGGAGAGCTCGCCGACCCGGGACTGCTGTGCGGCGGCGCTCAGCTGGTCGCGGGTGCGGTCCTCCTTGGTCTCGCCCTCGTCCTCGGCCTGGACGGGCAGGCCGGTGAACGGGTCGGTCTGCGGGGCTGCCGGCTCCTTGCGGGGGACGGCGAGCGCGGCGAGCAGCAGCCCGCGGGTGGCGGAGGCCTGTTCGGTGGCCCGGCCGAGCGCGAGCGGGGCACGGACGGCCTCGGCGGCGCGGGGCGGGGTCCTGTCGGCGAGCTCGTCGGAGAGGTCCTGGAGCTTGGAGATGACCTCGGTGTACGCCTGGTGGGCCTCCAGCGCCGTGCCCTTGCCGCCTATGGCGTCGCGGCGCAGCGAGGGGATGGTGGCCAGGTCGCGGCGCAGGACGGCGGAGGCCGCGTCCCGGATCTCGTCGACCTGCTGGTCGACCCGGGCGCTGCGGCTTCCCGCGGAACCGCTCGCCGCACCGGGCTTGCCCTCCCGGCCGGCGGCGATGAAGGCGGTGACCTCGTCGCGTTCGTCGGCCAGGGAGTGCGCGAGCGCGACGGCCTGCTGGTTCAGCTCCGCGAGGGTGACCAGCCGCTGCGACTCGGTCAGGTCGGAGGAGGCGCTCAGGGCCGCCGGCGCTCCCGCGGCGATGACGGTGATCCCGACGACGGCGACGCCCGCGACGAGCCGGCTGCGGACACGGACGGTGCGCCCGCGCTCAGCCGGCGCCGAAGGCGCCACCTCGGAACCACTGTTCATGCTGCCCTTGCTCCGAGGCCGCTTCTTCTGCACCGGTGCTCGCAATCTCGACTCGTCCGCCTTTGAAGCAGAGGTGACGCCCGGTCACGTGAACGAGCGCCCCGACCCCTGGTACGGCTTCCGACCATTCCAGTGCTTTTGAGAGGGGGGCGCGCATCACCCGCTCCGCCACCCGAACGAGTGAACAACACTCCTGAGTTGACGAACAAGTCACTCCCCGGACCGCCGACGGCGCATCTGGACACCCGGCTGGATCTTCGGGTCAGGCTTTGGCAGGATGCCCGCCCGCACACTTCCCGGAGTGATTCCTTCCGTTCCAACCGCCCGCCTGACCTGCTGGTACGGTCCAATCCCCGGCCCGTGCAGGCTCCGTGAAGGCGTCGTGCAGACTGGCCGCATGCGCATCGAACTCGCCACCGCCGCCGGTCTCCCCGGGCGCCCGAACGAGGACTGGGCGGCCACGGTCCTGCCTGCCTCCGGCCAGGGTGGAGGGCTCGTCCTGCTCGACGGCGTGACCCCGCCGCCCGGTGACGACGGTTGTGCGCATTCGGTCCCCTGGTTCACGGCACGGCTGGGCGGCGCGCTGGTGGAACTGTCGGGTTCGCGCCGGGATATGACCTTGCGGGAGATCCTGGCGGAGTCCATCCGGCGCACCGCCGACACACACCGTTCCCTGTGTGACCTTTCTCACGTACGCACGCCACAGGCAACCGTGGTCCTCGTGCGTTGGGACGACGCGGAGATCGAACACCTGGTGCTGTCCGACTCGGTGCTGCTGCTCGAGTCGCCGGACGGCGCCGTCGGCGCCGTGCTGGACGACCGGCTCGACCGGCTGCCGCCGGGCGCGCTGGCCTCCGAGGAGACCGCCGACGCGTACCGGAACGCGGAGGGCGGCTTCTTCACCGCCGCGGCCGACCCGGCCGTGGCGGACCGCGCGGTCACCGGGCGCACCCCACGCGCCGGGGTGCGGGCGGTCGCCGCGCTGACGGACGGGGCGAGCCGCTGGACGGACATGTTCGGCGAGGGCGACTGGGCGGCCTGCCTCGGGGTGCTCCACAAGGAGGGCCCCCAGGGGCTGATCGACCGGGTCCGGACCCTGGAGGACTCGGACACGGACCGTACGCACCTGCGACGGAGCAAGCGGCACGACGACGCGACGGCGGTCTACGCGCAGCTGTGAACAACCCGTGCCGCCACCGGATGCCGCCGGGCGCCCCGCCGCGGCCACCTCAGCCTTCGGCGCGGGCGTTCAGCTGGTGCAGCAGCCGGGCCAACTCCGCGACCTCCGCACGGTCCCAGTCGGCGAGCTTGCGCACATAGCGGTCCCGGCGCGCGTCCCGGACGCTGCGGAAGCGGGCGAGGCCCTCGTCGGTGAGATGGACCAGCGAGGCCCTGCCGTCGGCCGGGTCCGGCTCGCGCGCCACCAGTCCGAGGACCTCCAGGGCGCGCAGCTGACGGCTCATGGTGGCCTTGCCGACACCGAAGTACGAGGCGAGGTCGGTGGCCCGCTGACGTCCGGCCGACTCCAGCCGTACGAAGAGCCCGTAGGCCGCCGCCTCCAGTTCGGGGTGCACCTCGCGGGCCATCTCACCGGAGTTGGCGCGGGCGCGGCGCAGGAAGACCGCCAACTCCCGTTCCAGCGCGAGGAACTCGTGGTCCACACCACTTCCCCCGGCTGCGTCGGGTTCACTGCCGCCTTCGCTCCCGTGCACGTCAACACCCCTCATGAGCTTTCCCGCCGCTGAAAGTTTCTTTCGCCGCCGGTCATCACCGCAGCTCCACCAGTATTTCGCAGGAGTAGACCAACGGCACCGCCCAGGCCCTCTTCCGCCACCCGGGTCTACGTGCGTAGCGTCATGCATGGCATGTTCACACCATGGCATGCCACCAGGGGCGCGTCCGTCGCGCCCCGGGTCAGCAGGTCCCCCCACCGAGGCCTCGGAGGCACGCTCATGCCCGTGCACAGATCCGGCTCCACGACAGTCCGCCGCTCGCGCTTCGCCGCAGCGGGAACCCTGCTCGCAGCTCTCTCCCTCCTCATCGCCCTGCCCGGCGCCGCCGGCGCGTCCGCCGCCTCCGGCGATCCCACCGCGCCCGCCCGGGGCACGGCCACCATGGGCATGGGCGTCATCGCCCACGACGGTCAGGGCGGCCTCCCCACCACCCGCGCCGTCCAGACCGAAGGCGTGGACGTGAGCAGCCACCAGGGGAACGTCGCCTGGTCGACGCTCTGGAACAGCGGTGTGAAGTGGGCCTACACCAAGGCCACGGAGGGCACGTACTACACGAACCCGTACTTCGCCCAGCAGTACAACGGCTCGTACAACGTCGGAATGATCCGCGGGGCGTACCACTTCGCCACCCCGGACACGACGAGCGGCGCCACCCAGGCCAACTACTTCGTGGACCACGGCGGCGGCTGGTCCAGGGACGGCAGGACGCTGCCGGGCGTGCTCGACATCGAGTGGAATCCGTACGGCGCGCAGTGTTACGGCAAGACCGCGGCCGGAATGGTCTCCTGGATCCGTGACTTCGTGAACACCTACAAGGCCCGCACCGGGCGGGACGCGGTCATCTACACCGCGACCAGCTGGTGGCAGACCTGCACGGGCAACAGCGCGAGCTTCGGCACCACCAACCCGCTCTGGGTGGCCCGCTACAACACCACGGTCGGGACGCTCCCGGCCGGCTGGGGCTACTACACGATCTGGCAGTACACCTCGTCCGGTCCGACCGTGGGCGACCACAACCACTTCAACGGCGCCCTCGACCGCGTACAGGCGCTGGCCAACGGCTGAGGCCGCCGGCCGTTTTCCCCGCAGAGCCCGGTGACGTACCCCGTCTCCGGGCTCTGCCCCGTTCGGCGTCTTCGGCCAGGCACGGAATCCCTCGACGGGCCACAGCGGACCCCCCTCTATGCACGAGGTGTATACACCCTATGTATAGTCCTTCTCGTCCGCGGCCGAGCGCGGCATGAGCCCCTAGGGAGTGACCTGCCTTGCGCAGTAGGACGAAGTCGATCGGCACGGGGTTGGCCGTCGCTCTGGTGACGGCCCTCACACTGACACTGAGCGGCTGCTCGATGGAGACCACGGCCCCCGGATCCGCCCGCGGCGACGCCGGCTCGGACGCCAAGGGCTCGTTCGGCCCGGTGGACTGCCGTGAGGCCAAGTGCATAGCCCTCACCTTCGACGCGGGCCCGGGCGAGGACACCCCGCGCCTGCTGGACATCCTCAAGAAGGAGAAGGTCCACGCGACCTTCTTCCTGCTGGGCAAGAACCATGTGAAGAAGCACCCCGGCACCGTCCGCCGGATCGCGGCGGAGGGGCACGAGGTCGCCAACCACACCTGGTCACACGAGATCCTGACGGACAAGAAGCCCGCGGAGATACGCGCCGAGCTGGAGAAGACGCAGGACGCGATCGAGGCGGTCACCGGCAGGAAGCCGCGGCTGATGCGCCCGCCGCAGGGCCGCACCGACGACACCGTCTCCGGGATCAGCAAGGACCTGGGGCTCTCCCAGATCCTGTGGAACGCCACCGCCAAGGACTACTCGACGACGGACTCCGCCCTGATCCAGGAGCGGATACTCGACCAGGCGACCAAGGACGGCATCATCCTGCTGCACGACATCTACAAGGGCACGGTGCCCGCGGTGCCCGGCATCATCCACGAGCTGAAGAAGCGCGGCTACACCTTCGTCACCGTCCCTCAGCTGATGGCACCCGCCGAGCCGGTCCCGGGCACGATCTACCGCCCCTGATCCGGCTGCTGCTCCGTGTGCGCGCGAAACGGCCCGCCTCCCCGCGAGGGGGAGACGGGCCGCCCGTACCGGCCGCGCACGCAGTGCCACGCCCGTCACGCCGTGGCGCCTACGCCGCGGCCGGGATCCTCCGCTCCGCCGGGGCCGTGGCCGGGGCGAGGGCGATCTCCAGCACCTGACGGACGTCCGTGACCGGGTGGACCTCCAGGGTGTCCAGCACCTCGGCGGGAACGTCGTCCAGGTCGGCCTCGTTGCGCTGCGGGATCACCACGGTGGTGATGCCCGCCCGGTGCGCGGCGAGGAGCTTCTGCTTCAGGCCGCCGATCGGCAGGACGCGACCGGTCAGCGACACCTCACCGGTCATCGCCACATCCGTACGGACCAGCCGTCCGGAGAGCAGCGAGGCCAGCGCGGTCGTCAGGGTGATGCCGGCGCTCGGACCGTCCTTCGGCACCGCGCCCGCCGGGAAGTGGATGTGCACGCCCCGGTCCTTGAGGTCGGCGACCGGCAGTTCCAGCTCCGCGCCGTGCGAGCGCAGGAAGCTCAGCGCGATCTGCGCGGACTCCTTCATGACGTCACCGAGCTGACCGGTGAGGGTCAGTCCGGACGCCCCGGTCTCCGGGTCGGCGAGCGACGCCTCCACGAAGAGCACGTCACCGCCCGCCCCGGTCACCGCGAGTCCGGTGGCCACGCCCGGCACCGCGGTCCGGCGCTCGGCCGGGTCCTGGGCGGACTCCGGCACGTGGTGCGGCCGGCCGATGAGGCCGCGCAGGTCATCCTCGGTCACCGTGAACGGCAGCTCGCGGTCGCCCAGTTCGTGCTGGGCCGCGACCTTGCGGAGCAGCCGGGCGACGGACCGTTCCAGATTCCGGACCCCGGCCTCCCGGGTGTACTCGCCGGCCAGCTTGCGCAGCGCGGACTCGTCGAGGGTGACCTCGGCCGGCTCCAGACCGGCCCGCTCCAGCTGGCGCGGGAGCAGGTGGTCGCGGGCGATGACGACCTTCTCGTCCTCGGTGTAGCCGTCGAGCCTGACCAGTTCCATCCGGTCGAGCAGCGCCTCCGGGATGGACTCCAGGACGTTGGCGGTGGCCAGGAAGACGACGTCGCTGAGGTCGAGCTCGACCTCCAGGTAGTGGTCGCGGAAGGTGTGGTTCTGGGCCGGGTCCAGCACCTCGAGGAGGGCCGCGGCGGGGTCGCCGCGGAAGTCGGAGCCGACCTTGTCGATCTCGTCGAGGAGGACGACCGGGTTCATCGAACCGGCCTCCTTGATGGCGCGGACGATGCGTCCGGGCAGCGCGCCGACGTACGTACGCCGGTGGCCTCGGATCTCCGCCTCGTCCCGGACACCGCCGAGGGCGACGCGGACGAACTTGCGGCCCATGGCGTGCGCCACGGATTCGCCGAGCGAGGTCTTGCCCACGCCGGGCGGCCCGACCAGGGCCAGCACGGCGCCGCCGCGCCGGCCTCCGACCACGCCGAGCCCGCGGTCGGCGCGCCGCTTGCGCACCGCGAGGTACTCGGTGATGCGCTCCTTCACGTCCTGCAGGCCCGCGTGTTCGGCGTCCAGGATCTCCTGGGCGCCCTTGATGTCGTACGCGTCCTCGGTGCGCTCGGTCCACGGCAGTTCGAGGACGGTGTCGAGCCAGGTCCTGATCCAGGAGCCCTCGGGGCTCTGGTCGGAGGAGCGCTCCAGCTTGTCGACCTCCTTGAGCGCGGCCTCGCGGACGTGCTCGGGGAGGTCCGCGGCCTCGACGCGCGCCCGGTAGTCGTCGGACTCGTCCTCCGGGTCACCGTTGAGTTCGGAGAGCTCCTTGCGTACGGCGTCGAGCTGGCGCCGCAGCAGGAATTCGCGCTGCTGCTTGTCGACGCCCTCCTGGACGTCCTTGGCGATGGACTCGGCGACGTCCTGCTCGGCGAGGTGCTCACCGAGCCACTGGATGGCGAGCTTCAGCCGGGCGACCGCGTCGGCGGTCTCCAGCAGCTGCACCTTCTGGGCCGTGGTGAGGAAGGGTGAGTACCCGGAGTTGTCGGCGAGCGCGGAGACGTCCTCGATCTGCTGGACCCGGTCCACGACCTGCCAGGCGCCGCGCTTCTTCAGCCAGCTGGTGGCGAGCGCCTTGTACTCCTTGACCAGTTCGGCGACGGCTCCGGGGACGGGGTCGGGGACGGAGGCGTCGACCCGGCTCCCCTCGACCCAGAGCGCGGCGCCCGGCCCGCTGGTCCCGGCCCCGATCCGCACGCGTCCGCGCCCGCGGATGAGGGCGCCCGGGTCACCGTCCGAGAGCCGCCCGACCTGCTCGACGGTCCCGATGACACCGATCCCGGTGTAGGTCCCGTCGATACGCGGAACGAGCAGCACCTCGGGCTTGCCGCCACCCTCGCGGGCCGCGGCCTGCGCGGCCTCCACCGCTGCGCGTACCTCGCGGTCGGACAGGTCCAGAGGCACCACCATTCCGGGCAGTACGACCTCGTCGTCGAGCGGCAGCACAGGCAGGGTGAGCGGAGTGACCGCATTGGACTCAGTAGCCATGATCTCCCCTTCGGCATTCAAGTTGAGCTGTACTGACTCAATGCTTGTGAGCCGCTCTGTGTTCCCGGGGTGGTGTTCGCTGTGAGCGATCACGGTATGACTGCCGCTGTGCACTCTCGGTGCAACGCCCAGCGGGGCGCGCCTACTCCCTCCACCACGGCCGCGTGCCGGAAATGGTCCCGGGCGGTCGCCCGGCCGCAGGCGGAGTGTCCTCACGAACGACGACCGAGGGCTGAACCGTGACACAGCACGATCGCCCGGGAGGGCTCACTGAGCCGCGCGCGGGCGGAGTTCGCGCCCGTCGTCGCGGCGGCCCGTTCCCGGATCGCCGAGGTCTTCGGCCCCACCCGGCTCGACAGCGCCTACGTCTACGGCAGCATTCCGCGCCGCACGGCCACGCCCGGCGTCTCCGGCCTGGACCTGCTGCTCGCGCTGCGCGGCGAACCCACCGCGACGGACCGCGCCGACGCCGACGCCGTCGAGGCCGGACTGGACGCGTCGTACGAGCAGATCGACGGCGCCGGCATCCTGCTCTTCGGCGCGGACACGCAGCTCAGCCCGCTCGAGCGCCATGACATGGGCTTCTTCGTCGCCTGCCTGTGCACCCCGCTGCCCGGGGACGACCTCGCCGCGCGGCTGCCGCACTACCGGCCGGCCTCGCTGCTCGCCCGCGAGACCAACGGGGATCTGTGCCTGGCGCTCCCGCGCCGGCGCAGGCGGGCCGCCGAGGCCACCACCGACGCCGCTCGCCGCTCGCTGAGCCGGGATGTCGCCCGCCGCATCGTGCGCACCGGCTTCACCCTGGTCATGCCGCAGCGGGGCGGCTGGACCAGCGATCTGGCCGAGTCGGCCGAGCCCTTCGCCCGCTACCGCCCGGACCTTCCGGAGCGGGCAGCGCAGATGCGGCTGGCCGCACGGGCCGGCCGCACTCCGACCGCCGACCCGGCAATCCTGTCCATGCTCGTCGACGACCTCGCTCCGTGGCTCGCGGCCGAACACATCGCGCTGCACGGCGAGAAGGCACCATGCCCCTGAGCGCGTCCGGCCCCGCCCTGCGTGAACCGGCCGCAGCCCGGGGCGTGGGTGGTGGCCTCGATGGCGTACGCGGCGGGGGCCGCTCTGTCCGTCGTACGCGGGCCGCGGCGCGAACGCGGGTGAAGCCCGCTCCCGTTCGGGTAAACCGCTGGCCGGGCCGTGGCCGGACCGGCCAGGATGGCGGGAACACCGACCGCCATCACCGGAGATCAGCGCCATGTCCCTCGCCTTCGGCCCCGACGCCCTCGCCCCCGTCACCCTGGACCGCCGTGAGGGACCGTACGGAGAGGTCGTCCTGCGCAGGCGGGGCGACGACTTCGAGATCATCGCCAACGGGTGCTTCCTGATGGACACGTCGGACGGGCGCTCCGAGCGGCTGCTGATCGACGCCGCGCTCGACGCACTGCCCGCCGGCCGGCCCGCCCCGGCCGTACTCATCGGCGGGCTCGGCGTCGGGTTCTCGCTCGCCCGGGCCGCCGCCGAGCCGCGGTGGGGGCGGATCGCGGTCGCCGAGCGGGAGCAGGCCATCGTCGACTGGCACCGTAAGGGGCCGCTGGCCGGGATCTCGGGGGCGGCGCTCGCCGATCCGCGGACCGTGGTCCTCACGACGGACCTGGTCGACCACCTCCGTACGACTACGGACCGTTACGACGCACTGTGTCTGGACATCGACAACGGGCCCGACTGGACCGTCACCGAGGGCAACGGAAATCTGTACTCCCCCGCCGGGCTCGCCGACTGCCGGGCACGCCTCACGCCGGGCGGTGTGCTCGCGGTGTGGTCCGCACAACCGTCCGCGGAATTCGAGCAGGACCTGCGGAATGCCGGATTCCGTGGGGTACGGACCGAAGAAGTGGGCGTTGCCCGAGGTGTGCCCGACGTGGTCCATCTCGCAATTCGAGCAGCCTGAGATCCCCCCGCCGGGTATGTGAGCCCCCGGGACGCCCGGGGGCCAAGCGCCACAACTGCGACACTCCGCCCCCGTTGTTCCCCCGGCGCGCCGCCGCAGCCTTGCACCCTGCGTAGCCGGGAGCCGTCCACTGCCTTTACGCTGCTGACCGATAGCGGGATCACCCACGAAATTCACGAGCGAAAACCGTACGTCCGGGGGAATGGCCTCCGTGAGAACGGGCAGGGGCGGGGCGATGGAACAGACACACACCACCCACACAGGTGTCGCGGCCACCCCGGGCGCGCAGCGCCGCGTGCTGGTGGTCGAGGACGACGCCACGATCGTCGATGCCATTTCCGCCCGGCTGCGGGCCGAGGGCTTCCTGGTGCAGACCGCGCTCGACGGCCCGGCGGCCGTGGACGCGGCCGAGGCCTGGCAGCCGGACCTGATGGTGCTCGACATCATGCTTCCCGGCTTCGACGGCCTGGAGGTCTGCCGGCGCGTGCAGGCCCAGCGCCCGGTGCCGGTCCTTATGCTGACCGCCCGCGACGACGAGACGGACATGCTCGTCGGCCTCGGCGTCGGCGCCGACGACTACATGACCAAGCCGTTCTCCATGCGCGAGCTGGCGGCCCGGGTCCATGTCCTGCTGCGCCGGGTGGAGCGGGCCGCACTGGCCGCCGTGACGCCCCGCAGCGGCATACTGCGCCTCGGCGAGCTGGAGATCGACCACGCGCAGCGCCGGGTGCGGGTCCGCGCCGATGACGTACACCTGACGCCGACCGAGTTCGACCTGCTGGTCTGCCTGGCCAACACCCCGCGCGCGGTGCTCTCCCGGGAGCAGTTGCTGGCCGAGGTCTGGGACTGGGCGGACGCCTCGGGCACCCGGACCGTCGACAGCCACATCAAGGCGCTGCGCCGGAAGATCGGCGCGGAGCGGATCCGTACCGTGCACGGCGTCGGCTACGCGCTGGAGACCCCGGCGCCATGACAGCCCCCGGACCGGGGCTTCGGCCGTTCTCCATCAAGGCCAAGCTGGGCACACTGGTCGTCGTCTCGGTGTTCATCACCACCGGGCTGATCATGGTGGCCGTGCGCACGCGCACCGAGCTGCGGTTCATCACGGTGTTCTCGGTGATCGCGACCCTGCTGATCACCCAGTTCGTGGCGCACGGCCTGACCGCGCCGCTGGACGAGATGAGAGCCGTGGCCCGGTCGATCTCGCACGGCGACTACACCAGACGGGTGAGCGGCGCCGACCGGCGCGACGAGCTCGGCGACCTGGCGCAGACGATCAACCTGATGGCCGACGACCTGGCGGCCGTGGACCGGCACCGCAAGGAACTGGTGGCGAATGTCTCACACGAGCTGCGCACGCCCATCGCGGCACTGAGAGCCGTGCTGGAGAACGTCGTGGACGGGGTGTCCTCGGCCGATCCCGAGACGATGCGCACGGCGCTGAAACAGACGGAGCGGCTCGGCAGGCTGGTGGAGACGCTGCTGGACCTGTCCCGGCTGGACAACGGCGTGGTCACCCTGAAGGCCCGCCGCTTCGAGGTGTGGCCCTATCTGTCGGGGGTGCTGAAGGAGGCGAACCTCGCCGCGGCCCACCGCCGGCTCTCCTCGGGCTCCGGCAACCACTCCCGCAAGGACGTCCATCTGCACCTGGACGTGTCCCCGCCGGAGCTGACCGCGCACGCGGACGCCGAGCGGCTGCACCAGGTCGTGGCCAACCTGATCGACAACGCGGTGAAGCACAGCCCGCCCCACGGCCGGGTCACGGTGCGCGCCCGGCGCGGCAGCCTGCCCGAGTCGCTGCATCTGGAGGTGGTGGACGAGGGCCCCGGCATCCCGGAGGCCGAACGGCACCGGGTCTTCGAGCGTTTCAACCGGGGCGAGGTGCCCTCTCCGCACGGTCCGGGCAGCGACGGCGGTACGGGACTGGGCCTGGCGATCGCCCGCTGGGCAGTGGATCTGCACGGCGGCCGGATCGGTGTGGCCGAATCCGCTCGCGGATGCCGCATACGCGTCACTCTTCCGGGGATCCCTCAGCCGCGAGGTTGACATAGGGTTCGAACCGGAAGGGCGCGTTCTACGTGTTCTGTTCAAGGGGTACGGTCCAAGGGGCCGTAACTGCGGTCTCGCGTACCCGGACTGAAGCGGAACCAAGCTTGTTTCCCGCCATTTCCTGCCCCGAAACCCGACTTTCGATGTGACTTGCACGACGAAGACCGGCCCGGCCTGCATGGAACGGCCGGGGAGGCGTAGCCTTGATTTCCGCTGTCCATCACCTTGTGAAGCGGAAGAGGGCGGTTGCCGCCGTGTCGTCTCAGTCCCCCAGTAACTCGAGCATCTCCACCGACCAAGCCAGCCCGGGTACGAACCCGGCTGCCGCTTTTGGCCCCAATGAGTGGCTCGTCGACGAGATCTACCAGCAGTACCTCCAGGATCCCAATACGGTCGATCGCGCCTGGTGGGACTTCTTCGCCGACTACAAGCCGGGAACGTCCGGCACGGCGGACAAGCCCGTTCCCGGCGCCGCAGCCGCGGGGGCTGCGGTGCCCGCGGCACCGGCCGCCACCGCACCGGCCCCCACCGCCGCGCCTGCCGCACCCGCGGCTCAGGCTCAGGCCGCACCCGCGGCCCCGGCACCCGCTCCGGCCGCGCCCGCACCCGCCGCCCCGGCGGCTCCGGTGAAGGCCGCTCCGGCTCCGGCCGCGAAGGCCGCCCCGGCCGCCGAGGCCCCGGCCGGCCCGGAGTACGTGACGCTGCGCGGCCCCTCGGCCGCTGTCGCGAAGAACATGAACGCCTCGCTGGAACTGCCGACGGCCACGTCCGTCCGCGCCGTCCCGGTGAAGCTTCTCTTCGACAACCGCATCGTCATCAACAACCACCTCAAGCGCGCCCGCGGCGGGAAGATCTCCTTCACGCACCTCATCGGGTACGCGATGGTGCAGGCCCTCAAGGCCATGCCGGCGATGAACTACTCCTTCGCACAGAAGGACGGCAAGCCGACCCTGGTCAAGCCGGAGCACGTCAACCTCGGCCTCGCCATCGACCTGGTGAAGCCGAACGGCGACCGCCAGCTGGTCGTCGCGGCCATCAAGAAGGCCGAGACGCTCAACTTCTTCGAGTTCTGGCAGGCCTACGAGGACATCGTCCGCCGGGCCCGCAACGGCAAGCTCGGCATGGACGACTTCACCGGCGTCACCGCCTCGCTGACCAACCCCGGCGGCATCGGCACCGTTCACTCGGTGCCCCGCCTGATGCCCGGCCAGGGCCTCATCATGGGCGTCGGCGCGATGGACTACCCGGCGGAGTTCCAGGGCACGTCGCAGGACACCCTGAACAAGCTGGGCATCTCCAAGGTCATGACGCTGACCTCGACGTACGACCACCGGGTCATCCAGGGCGCCGCCTCCGGCGAGTTCCTGCGGATCCTCTCCCAGCTGCTGCTCGGCGAGAACGAGTTCTACGACGAGATCTTCAAGGCGCTGCGCATCCCCTACGAGCCGGTCCGCTGGCTCAAGGACATCGACGCCTCGCACGACGACGACGTCACCAAGGCCGCGCGGGTCTTCGAGCTGATCCACTCCTACCGGGTCCGCGGCCACGTCATGGCCGACACCGACCCGCTGGAGTACCACCAGCGCAAGCACCCCGACCTGGACATCACCGAGCACGGCCTCACCCTGTGGGACCTGGAGCGGGACTTCGCGGTCGGCGGTTTCGCCGGCAAGACGATGATGAAGCTCCGCGACATCCTCGGCGTGCTGCGTGAGTCGTACTGCCGCACCACCGGCATCGAGTTCATGCACATCCAGGACCCGAAGCAGCGCAAGTGGCTCCAGGACCGGGTGGAGCGTCCGCGCCCCAAGCCCGAGCGCGAGGAGCAGCTGCGCATCCTGCGCCGGCTGAACGCCGCCGAGGCGTTCGAGACCTTCCTGCAGACGAAGTACGTCGGCCAGAAGCGGTTCTCGCTGGAGGGCGGCGAGTCCGTCATCCCGCTGCTCGACGCGGTCATCGACTCCGCCGCCGAGGCCCGCCTCGACGAGGTCGTCATCGGCATGGCCCACCGCGGCCGGCTGAACGTGCTGGCGAACATCGTCGGCAAGTCGTACGCGCAGATCTTCCGGGAGTTCGAGGGCAACCTCGACCCGAAGTCGATGCACGGCTCCGGCGACGTCAAGTACCACCTGGGCGCCGAGGGCACCTTCACCGGTCTGGACGGCGAGCAGATCAAGGTCTCGCTGGCCGCCAACCCCTCGCACCTGGAGGCGGTCGACCCGGTCCTGGAGGGCATCGCCCGCGCCAAGCAGGACATCATCAACAAGGGCGGCACGGACTTCACGGTCCTGCCCGTCGCGCTCCACGGCGACGCGGCCTTCGCGGGCCAGGGCGTCGTCGCCGAGACACTCAACATGTCGCAGCTGCGCGGCTACCGCACCGGCGGCACCGTGCACGTGGTGATCAACAACCAGGTCGGCTTCACCGCCGCCCCGGAGTCCTCGCGCTCCTCGATGTACGCCACCGACGTGGCGCGCATGATCGAGGCGCCGATCATCCACGTCAACGGTGACGACCCCGAGGCCGTCGTCCGCGTCGCGCGGCTCGCCTTCGAGTTCCGTCAGGCGTTCAACAAGGACGTCGTGATCGACCTCATCTGCTACCGCCGCCGCGGTCACAACGAGGGCGACAACCCGCAGTTCACCAACCCGCAGATGTACACCCTGATCGACAAGAAGCGCTCGGTGCGCAAGCTGTACACCGAGTCCCTCATCGGTCGCGGCGACATCACGCTGGAAGAGGCGGAGCAGGCGCTCCAGGACTTCCAGGGCCAGCTGGAGAAGGTGTTCGCGGAGGTCCGCGAGGCCACCTCGCAGCCGACCCAGCCGCACATCTCGGACCCGCAGGCCGCGTTCCCGGTGGCCGTGACCACCGCGGTCTCGCAGGAGGTCGTGAAGCGGATCGCCGAGTCTCAGGTCAACATCCCGGACGACATCACCGTCCACCCGCGCCTGATGCCGCAGATGCAGCGCCGTGCCGCCTCCGTGGACGACGGCACGATCGACTGGGGCATGGGCGAGACCCTGGCCATCGGTTCGCTGCTGATGGAGGGCACCCCGGTCCGGCTCGCCGGCCAGGACACCCGCCGCGGCACGTTCGGCCAGCGCCACGCGGTGCTGGTCGACCAGGTGACCGGCGAGGACTACACCCCGCTGCTCTACCTGGCAGACGACCAGGCCCGGTACAACGTCTACGACTCGCTGCTCAGCGAGTACGCGGCGATGGGCTTCGAGTACGGCTACTCGCTGGCCCGCCCGGAGTCGCTGGTCATCTGGGAGGCCCAGTTCGGTGACTTCGTCAACGGCGCGCAGACCGTCGTGGACGAGTTCATCTCCTCGGCCGAGCAGAAGTGGGGCCAGACCTCCGGCGTCACGCTGCTGCTGCCGCACGGCTACGAGGGCCAGGGCCCGGACCACTCGTCCGCCCGCCCTGAGCGCTTCCTCCAGATGTGCGCGCAGGACAACATGACGGTCGCGATGCCGACCCTGCCGTCGAACTACTTCCACCTTCTGCGGTGGCAGGTGCACAACCCGCACCACAAGCCGCTGATCGTCTTCACCCCGAAGTCGATGCTCCGCCTCAAGGCGGCGGCGTCGAAGGCGGAGGAGTTCACCACCGGCGGCTTCCGCCCGGTGATCGGCGACGACTCGGTCGACCCGAACGCCGTCCGCAAGGTCGTCTTCTGCGCCGGCAAGGTCTACTACGACCTGGACGCCGAGCGTCAGAAGCGCGGCGACACGGAGACCGCGATCATCCGCGTGGAGCGCCTGTACCCGCTGCCGGGTGCGGAGCTCCAGGCCGAGATCGCCAAGTACCCGAACGCCGCGAAGTACCTGTGGGCCCAGGAGGAGCCGGCCAACCAGGGCGCCTGGCCGTTCATCGCCCTGAACCTGATCGACCACCTGGACCTGGCCGTCGGCGCCGACGTCCCGCACGGTGAGCGCCTGCGCCGCATCTCGCGGCCGCGCGGCTCCTCCCCGGCGGTCGGCTCGGCCAAGCGCCACCAGGCCGAGCAGGCACAGCTGGTCGCGGAGGTCTTCGAGGCCTGACCGGCAGCCGTACGCACGGAAGGGGCCCGGCCCGCGATTCTCTCGCGGGCCGGGCCCCTTCGGTTTCGGCGCGGTGTGCCGGGGCCGTGGTGCCCCGCGCGCTCTCAGATGACCAGGGGCTCGAAGTCCCAGTACGGACGGTTGCGGGAACGGGCCGAGACCGTGTGGACGTGCTGGGGGCCCAGCGTCGAGACGAGGTCTTCGAGCGCCTCGCCCTCGGTCTTCTCGGCCTTCCGCCGTTCCCGCAGGCCGCGCAGGTCGGCGGCGTGGGCGATCCGGGCCGAGAGTGTCAGCGGATGGGTGCGGCCGAGGATCTCGGTGGCCCGGGTGACGACCGAGTCCGTCAGCGCGGCGGCGGACTCCGTGTCCCCCACCAGGTTGCGCAGCGCCGAGGCGTTGATCGCGCAGCCCAGGGTCCAGGGGTGGTTCTCGCCCACGGCCCGGGTCATGGCGGCCAGTGCCTCCTCCACGAGCGCGTGGGCCTGCTCCCGCTCCCCCACGTTGCGCAGGATCAGGGCGTGGTTGCCCCGGGTCCCCGCCGCGAAGGGGTGCTCCTCGCCAAGCATGTCGGCGTAGGCGGCGACGGCCTTCTCGCTTATGGCCCTGGCCTGGTCGATGCTGGCGTGCTCGCGGGCGAAGCAGCTCTGGCCGGCCGCGAACATCATGGTCAGCGGGGCGGCTTCGCCGAGGACCCGTTCGGCCCGTTCCAGGACGCGGGTGAACAGGGTGGCGGCCTTGGTCCGCTCCCCCGAACGGTAGTGGCACAGCGCGAGGTTGAACTCGGCCCGCAGGGTCTGCGGGTTGTCCGGCCCCATGACGTTCCGGTGCACCTGGACGCTCTGGTTCTGGAGCGACATCGCCTCGTCGTAGCGGCCGAGCAGGCGCATGTCGGTGGAGTAGTGGATCTCGGAGTCCAGAGTCCAGGAGTGGCGCCGCGGCAGGAGCGTCCGCCGGGACTCCAGCGTCCGCCCGTCGAGGTCCAGGGCCTCCGGGTACCGGCCCAGCAGCCGCAGGGTGACGGCCAGGTTGTTCTGTGCGGCGAGGGTGCGCGCGTCCTGGTCCCCCAGCAGTTCACGGTAGCCGGAGAGCACCCAGCCGGACATCTCCCAGGCCTCGTCGTAGCGGCCGAGGCCCCGCAGGTCGGCGGCGAGACCGGCGGCGGCGCGCAGGTGCTCCAGGTCCTGGGCGCCGCGCTCCTCGCGCAGATGGTCCACGGCCGCGCGCTCGATGGCCTCCGTGCCGGCGTAGTCACCGACGGCCCTCAGCAGGTTGGCGTAGTGGTAGCTGACGTCCCAGATCCTGGGGTGGTTCTCGCCGAGGAGTTCCTGCCAGGCCTTCACGGCGCGTTCGCCCAGCTTGATGCCGGCCCGGTACTCCCCGGAGACGTACATGTAGCGCAGGCAGTTGAGCACCAGGTTCTGCACCGCCGGGTCGGTGCTCTTGAGCACGTCCGCCCATTTCAGGTGCGGGGTGATCTCGGCGTACGTGGGCCAGTGACTGGGTTCGGTGGGGCGCCCCGGGTCCGCGGCGGCGAGCGCCCGGCGGACGACGCCGATGAACTCCTGGCGGTCCCGTTCCGTCATGTCGTGGCCGACGATCTGGTGGACCATGCGGTGCATGTAGAGCGATTCGCCGGACGACGCCGCGTCGTCGGCCGCCTCGTGGGACTCCAGCCGGACGACGGAGTACTGGCGGAGCTGGCCGATCGCCTTGTTCCAGAGCAGCGGATCGTTCATCAGACCGGACACCTGCTCCGGCAGCTCTCCGGGCGGCATGTCCTTCAACAGCCGTACGGGGATGGATCCGGGCGCGAAGAAGCTGCACAGCCGCAGCAGGTCGACGGACTCGGGGACCGTGTCCTTGAGCTTGTTGAGCAGTATCGACCAGGCCGTCTGAAACGCGAGCGGGAAGTCCGCGGAGACCTTGACGACGTCCTGGTCGATCCCGCCCTCGAGGAGTTCGATGTACTCCTCGACCGACATGTCGGAGTCGTTCAGCCAGCCGGCGGTCTGGTCCAGCAGCAGCGGAAGGTCCTCGAGCGCGTCGGCCAGCTGGTCGGCCTCGGGAAGCGTCAGACGGGCGGCCCGGCGCCGGATGAAGGCCACCGACTCCTCGCGGGTGTAGACGGGCACCTCGACGAGGTGGCTGTTGTGCTCGCTCCACTCCGGGTTGCGGGAGGTGATGAGGACGTGTCCCGGGCCGGTCGGCACCAGGTCCCAGATCTGGTCCGGCTCGTCGGCCCCGTCCAGGATCAGCAGCCAGTGGGCGTGCGGGTCGCCCCGGCGCAGCGAGTCGCGCACCGCACGCAGCCGCTCGCCGTACTCGGCGCCGGTGGACAGGCCCAGTTCCGGGGCGAGTTCGGCGAGCTTCTGGCGGTAGAGCGCACGACGGTCGGCGGGCACCCACCAGACCACGTCGTACTCGGAGCCGAAGCGGTAGACGTACTCGGCGGCCAACTGGGTCTTGCCGACGCCGGACATGCCGTGCAGGGTCACGACGCCGGCGCCCCGGCCGGAGTCCTGGAGGGCGCTGTACGCCTGGCTGAGCAGTTCCTCACGCCCGGTGAACCGGATGTTGCGCCGCGGCACCCCTCCCCACACCTGCGGGGTGTCGGCCGGATAGCGCGGGCCTGGCCGGGCCTCGGCCGCGTCGGGCAGGGGGTCCGCGGGCAGTCCGAGGCGGGCCAGGAGCCGCCGCTCCGCCTCGTCGGCGCCGACATTGGTCAGATCCGCCGCGCCGAACACCGACGTGGCACCCGGCAACGCGGACGTGGTGACGCAGACCGCGGCGAACCGGTCGGGCTCCGGGGCCACCTCCGCGCGCAGCGCCCTGTTCCACTCGTCGTGGCTGCGGGGGCCGAGCTGGAAGTACCAGTCGCTGAGGATCACCATGACGGTGCCGTGCGAGAGCCTCAGATCGCGCAGGGACTCCTCCAGCGGGATCTCCACCGGCGGGTCCCAGCGCTGCTGGTAGACCGTCACACCGCGGCGCTCCAGACGGTCGGCGATCCACGCCGCCCAGGCGCGGTTGTAACCGGCGAAACTGATGGTGACGGTACGCGCCCCGGTTACCCCAACTTGCCTAGCCGTTCCGGGCATTCAACCGTCTCCCTGCCTCGATACGAGCCTTGTCAACATACACCGGAGCATGGTCGCCCCGGCCGGTATCGCAGTGGCCGCTCACTGCCTTCGCGAGCCGTTCCTCTGCTGCCATATCACCTTCACCGTGCTCACGTACGCCTGCGCACGGGCGAGATGACCCGGGGGAGGCGGACAATCGTCCATACGGTGGTAGAGCGTGATCATCTCGTTGACCAGCACTCGGCCTTCGCGGGTCAGCCGCGCCGAACCGGCCAGCGCGGGCAGCACCGCCCCCACCTGTTCGCGGCAGCGGGCGTGCTCCGCCCAGGCCGTGTCGCGCGAGGTGACTCGCTGCGCCCCGAGCGCGTACCGCTGCCAGTAGTCGGCCAGGGCGAGGTGCGAGTAGGCGCCCTGCAGCAGGCCGTCGAAGGGCCGGGGATCGGAGCGCCACGGGGCGAAGTACCGTGGCGCGGGGTCCTCGTGGTGCAGCGGCACGAGGGCGCCGAGCGCGGACAGTTTGGTGTGCTGGAGTTCGTGGACGAGGGTCGAGGCGAAGTACACGGGGGTGGCCGGCCTGCTGCTGAGGACCGCGCCGAACGCCTCCCGCCGGGTGCCGCTGCAGTGGGCCGCGCCACCGGCGTCGGCCCCGGAGCCGGGCGGGTGTCCGAGCGGCACGACACAGCGCAGCAGCACGGCCGCTTCGGTGAGGCGGTGCTTGCCGCCGGCCCGGAGCAGGGGCTCCACTCCCGACCAGCACTCGGCCCATGCCTTGCGTTCGTGGTCGTCCATGCGGACGACCGCGCTCAGCCCGTGGCGCGGGAGCCCACCCCCTTCGGCGCCGTAGGGGTCGAGGTCGTCCAGCGGCACGTTGCCCGTTCCGGGCAGCAGTGCGGGAAGGGTGAGCACGGGCAGCCAGCGGGGATCGGCCGAGGTCACGGTGGCGTCCGGCTGGGTCCGGGCCACCAGCCAGGGCCCGTTGGCCGGCCGGATCGCCGTCTCCCCGTCGATGTGGACGAGTTCGACGGGGCCCAAGTCCACGCGGACCGCCCCCAGCGTGGGCAGGGAGACGAGGCCGCCGCGGGGGTCGAGCCTCGCGGTGCAGCGCACCCCCGCCCGGATCGCGGCCGCCGCGGCGAGCGCGGTCAGGTGGGCGAGGTCCGCGGCGAGGCCGGGTCCGGCGGCTGTCGAGGAGAGGCCGCTCAGCAGCCGCTGCACCCACGGGCCCGCCATGGGGTGGAACAGCACGGTGCGCACGGCTGCCCGGTCGGCGCGTTCGGCCGCTTCGAGCAGCGCCCAGTCGGCGCGCAGCCGGTCGAGCAGACGGGGTGGGCAGATGGTCGTGGGGGCGGCGGCCGCCGCGTCGAGCACGGCCCGCAGGAGGACGAGACGGCGGGTGTCCTGATCACGTACGAGCAGGCCGAGGGCGTCGGTCCCGCCTTCGGTACGGCCGAGTTCGCGCAGGGCGCGGTCGGGGATGGCGGCACTCATGGGGGGTCTCCTGCGGTTGCTTCGGCGAGCCGGGCCGCCACATGGCGGACAAGCCGTTCGAGGTCGGCGCAGTAGACGGAGGGGTTGGTGAAGCCGCTCCCTGCGCGGTAGCGGTGGGCGTAGTGCCCGCCGCCGCAGACGTGCAGCAGCGGACAGGCACGGCAGACGGCGGCCAGCGCACCGACTCCCGCCTGCCGGGCGGCGACCCCGGGGTGGCGCAGGGCGTCGTCGAAGGTGTGACGGAAGATGTCGAGTCCGGTGGCGGCGGCCGTGTCGTAGGCGGACTTGAGGGAGTCGACCTGTTCGATCGATCCGTCGGTCTCGACCACGACCGCGTCCAGGGGGTCGAGACCGAGCAGCTCCGTGGCGCCGGGCAGGCCGAGGAGCAGGGCGACGCACTCCTCGAAGAGGCGGATCCGGGTTTCGCGGCGGGCGGCCGGCCACCACCGGTCGAAGACGGTGCACAGCCAGTCGCCGTACGGTGTGGGGCGGCCCGATCCCGGGCCCGGCGGCGTCCCCGTCAGGTCCGGAAGGCCGGGCGGTGGACGGGTCCAGTTGCCGTGGGGCAGCAGCAGGTCCAGGGCCGGCGGACGCAGGGCGAGCAGCGACTCGTACATCTCCAGGGGGTCGGTGCGCGGGTCCACGACCGTGAGGATGCCCGCGTACGCCCCGGGGTGGCGGTCGGCGAGGAGCCGGGCGCCGCGTGAGGCGGCGGGCCAGGAGGGGCGGCCGGCGTGGTCGACGCGCTGGGTGTTGTGGGCGGCGAGGCCGCCGTCCAGGCTGATCCCGACGCGTATGCCGTGGCGGGCCAGCGTGGCCACCGCGGCATCGGTGAGCAGGGTGGCGTTGGTCTGCACGGTGGTGTGGACGGTGCAGCCGTCGGGGACCTTGTCCCGGACCCGGTCGGCGAGTGCGCCCAGCCGGTCCGGGCCGACGAGCAGGGGTTCGCCGCCGTGGAGGACGAGAGCGACGTGCCGGAGCCGGTGGGCGGCGGCGTGCTCGGCGATGCGGTCGGCGGTGCGCTCCAGGACGGCCGGCGCGGCGGCCGCCGGTCTGCCGCGCCAGGTCCGGTCGGGCCCCTCGTACAGGTAGCAGTACGTGCAGGCCAGATTGCAGCGGCCGTGCACCTTCACGATGAACTGCCCGAACGGTACGGGCGACGACGTGCCGGCGTCATGGCCGGGGACCCCGCGCATTCCTCGCCCCGGCACGCCTTCCGTGTCGTACCGCTCCGTCGTCCGACGCACCACTCCGGCACCCCCGTGCTCTACGTATGCCGGAGCGCCTCCCGGCGCCGTCCGGGGGCGGGAGGCCCGGGCGCACGGCGAGGGAGGGTCCGCCCCGGTCGATGATGTCCTGACCGGTCGCGCCCCCGGCCAAAGCCGGGCGAGCGGTGCCGGATCCGATGCGACGTCGCGTTGCCGCGTCGTCGAGGGCACGGCCTTCAGAAGGCGCTCTGGAACCCCCAGAGCATTTCTCGCGGCTGCTCGGCCCGGCCGCGCAGATCCGTGACCACCTCGGCCAGCACCGGGTGGTCCAGCGTCCGCAGGGTCTCCAGATCGAGCCCCAGCAGGTCCGGCAGTGCGCCGGCACCGTCCTGCGGGCCGCCGGCGGCCTCATCCGGTCCGCCGAACCGGTCGTTCCGTGTCGCCTCGTTCATCACGCCTCCCCGTACCGCAGCACCGGGCCCGCCGTGCGGCGCTCGCCATTGAGCGCTGCCGTCGGTCCCGCGTTTGTGACCTGCCTCGTCCTGCTTGTGTCTCCGACCTGCCCGGTTCGGCCTGCTGTCCTGCGGTGCCGGAGACCGTCGTCCCCCGCGCCGGCTCCGGTCCGGCCCGCTGTCGTGCCGGGGTGCCGAACGCTCCTGGTCGAGCGCTCAGCGCTCCAGCCCGGCCAGCCGCGCGGCGGTCGACTCGCCCGCCGCGCCACCGCCGTCGGGCAGTTTGCGCCACTCCTGAAGGGCGGCCCGGTATGCCGCGCGCGCGGCCCGGGGACGCCCCGCCTCCTCATAGGTCATACCCCGCCAGTGGTTGGCTGTAGCACCCAACTCCACCGCAGACTGGCGCTGTTGTGGAGTATTCAGCTCCGTTTCCGCCTCTCCGGCGGCCTCGGCGGCCGAACGGAAGTCCTCCGCCGCCTCGTCGCGCCTGGCCGGTCTGCCCAGGGCCTCGGCAGCCTCCAGGTGCGCCCTGCCCAGCTCCAGCCAGCAGCGCGCCGCGGTCAGCGGGTCCGCCGCCTCCCGCGCGGCCAGCCCGAAGAGGTACTCGGCCTCCCGCAGGTCGACCCGGTCCGCGGTGGCACGGTGCCTGAGCATCAGGGCCCGGCCGAGCATCAGCAGCCGTTCGGACTGGTGCGCGGCGGCGTCCGGCGTCTCGGCCCGGCAGTCCCGGAGCACCCGCACGGCCGCACCGATGTGCGCGGACCCGTCGGGCAGTTCGGCGCGGCGCAGCAGCGTGGCGCCCCATTCGGCGAGCACGTCGGTGTGGGCCCGGGAGTCGCGGGGGGTGCCCCGTGCCGCCCGGGCGAACCACTCGGCCGCGGCGACGAGCTCGTCCGGGTCGCCGGTGTGCTCGTAGCGGGCCACCCGGACCCGCCCGGCCCGGGTCTGCAGCTGGGCGCGCTGCCGCTGCTCCCGTACGGTCTCCAGCGCCTGGCCGGTCAGGGCCGCGGCCTCGTCCGGCTCCGCGCCGGAGGCCAGCAGCGCGTCCACGAGGTCGAGCACGACGCGGATCCCGGTGGTCGTGGTGTGCGGGCCGCCCTGGGTGAAGGCCGTGCGCAACGAGCGGGCCGCCTGCGCCGCGTACGCCCTGGACTGCTCGTCGTCCTCGGTGGCACCGGCGAGCTTCAGCAGGGTGCGGCCGTGCTGGAGCGGCAGGGTGGCCGGCCGGTTCTCCTGATCCGGCCAGGCGTCCGCGAAGGCCTCCAGCATGCCGCAGGCACTCTGCAGCAAGGCGGTGTCACCGTCGAGCCGCCACTGCGCCTCCAGCGCCCGCACCCGCTCCAGGGTCAGCTGCAGTGCCTCGGCGGGTTCCAGGCCGGGTGCCGCGCAGGCCGCGGTGTACTCGCGGTCGGCGCGCCGCAGCAGCTCCAGGGCGCCCCGCCGGTCGCCGTGCCGCCGCCGGTCGTCGGCGGCCGCGTGCAGCACTTCGGCGAGCACGGCCCGTTCGCGTGCCCCGCCGGGATGTGCGGCGGCCTGTCCGGCGGCGTGCTCGGCCTCGCGCAGCAGCTCCGCGCCGCCCTGGACCTCCCACAGCCGCAGGACGCAGCGCGCGTACTGCGCCCAGAGTTCGGGGTCGGCTGCCGGGTGCGGACCGTTCTCGGCGGCTCCGCGCAGCAGCTGGACGGCGTCGATCAGGCGCTGCACCATCCGGTCCCCCTCGAAGTTCCGCACGAGCGCCCGGGCCCGCTCCACCGTCGGACGGGAATCGGGCGCCGAGGGTCCGGCGGGCGCCTCTTCGGACACGGGGGGCAGGGGCATGAACCGCTCCAGTACGCGGGCCGCGACTTCGGCGAAGGCGTGGGGGGCGCGCCTGGCGGCCCCTCCGTTCTCCTCGCCGTCCTCGGATTCCTCGGCGGCCTCGACGCCGGCCCCGGAAAGCGCCGTGCCGTGGCCGGCCCGGTACGGGGACCCGTGCCACGCCCCGTCGCCGAGCTGGGCGAAGGCGAGGGCGGGGAAGTTGGGTCCGCCCTTGCCGAACCGCTGCTCGATGTACTCCGAACAGTGCTTGAGTACGAGCAGGGCCTCGTCCCGGCTCAGGGGACCGAGCAGCGCCTCCTGGACGCCGGGTTCGAACGCGTACCACTGTCCGCGGCCTCCGCCGCCGTCGATGCGTGAGAGCAGCCCGCTCAGGAGCACCTCGGCGAGTTCCGACGGGCCCGAGTGCGGCAGCATCGTGCGCTGCACGAGCTGCATCACCGGCAGATAGAGCGGGGCCGCCGCGAGGTAGACGGCGAGCTGTCCGGCGGACGGGGAGGCCACCGAGCGGAAGCGGCTGACCAGTTGCAGTGAGGAGAGCGTGCTGCCGGAGCGCTGGGCGGCGGCCGCGGCGTGGTCGCCCCGCACCCACCCGACGGCTCCGGATATCTGTGCCGCGCCGGTGCCGGAGAGCAGCCTGGCCCAGGCGGCGAGCGCGTCCGGGACCGGCGGGAGGACCGGGACCGCCAAGGCCCCGGGGTGCACCGCGGGGCCCTCTCCGCCCTCCTCGGTGACTCTCAGCAGGGCGGCTCCTGCGGGGCCGTCGCCCCGTGAGAGCGAACCGAAGGTGACGGGCAGCCTGGTCCGGTTCCACATGCGCTGGGGCAGCGGCTGCAGCACGGCGACCGGGGCCTGGCGGGCCAGTTGGTGCAGCAGCCGGTGGGCCCGCCCGCTGTGCCAGAGCGGCCCGGCGCAGTCGCTGATCAGGACGGTGACCCGGCGTCCGGTCGGGTCGCTGAGCCGGTCCGTGGAGTGCAGCGGGGCCGCGACCGGGTCGGAACTGCGGCTGACCGTGCAGCCCCCGTCCGGGCCCCGGTGCAGATAGCGCACCTGGACGTCCCTGAAGGCTCCCAACTGGCCGAAGATCTGCTGGAGCTCACCGAACATCCGGTCCCACACGAGCATGGAGGAGGACGCGTCCATGACGCACTGCAGGATGGCGTCGGCCCGCCGGACTCCCCGGAAGACCGGCATGATCATGCCGCCGGCCCGGGCGCTGCGTTCCGCGGTGGCCGTCTCGTCCAGGACGCGGCGCAGCGGGGCGGCGGCCGGGTGGTAGCGCTGTAACGGACGCAGGGCGCGGGCGAGTTCGAGCGGGGCCGGGAGTACGGGGGCGGCCGGGACCCCGAGGGTGACCGCCGTGGCACGGGCGTTGCCGCCGGGTCTCCGGCCGGCCGGGGCCGCGCTCTCGCCCTCACCCCGCCCGCCGCCGTCCCGCCCGGAACGCGGCAAGGGGTAGAGGGAGATCTGGCGGTCGCCCGCCGGTTCCGGCGCCCCGGGCGTCCGGGCTCCCGCGCCGGTCTCCGGGACGCGGCCGTCGCGGGCCGCCGCCGGAGCGGCGGGGCCCTGGGCGGTGTCCTCCCGGGGGCCCGGGGCCTGCGAGGACGCGGGCCCGGCCTCGGCCGGACCGCCCTCGGGTTCGTCGTCGGTACGGGTCCAGCGGGCCAGCCAGAGCGCGTCGCGAAGCTGCCCGACGTCCGGATCGAGCCCGACCTCGCGCAGCCTGGCTATCAGCGTCGGCAGCAACCCGCCGTCGTACGCGTTCGTGCCGTCGGACGCGTTCGTGCCGTCGGACGCCGCCCGGGCGTCACGTGGCCCGGCCCCCGCGGGCCCGTCGGGCGGCCCGCCCGCTCCGGGCGCGCCCGGTGTCCCGTCCACCCCCGGCATCAGCCCCTCACCTCGGCCGGTCGAGTCGCTGGATGAGCAGTTCGGCCAGTCGGTCCCGTCCGGCCGGGGCCGCGGCGTGGGTGAGGTAGATGGCGTTCAGCAGCTGGTCGGTGGCCAGGAGTTCGCTGCGGGAGCGGTCCAGGAAGTAGGCGATGAGATCCTCACTGGAACGGGCCGCCTCCTCGCCCAGGTGGGCCTTCACGAACGCGGCAAGCCGCTGGTGGTCGGGGCGGTCGAGTTCCAGATGGATGCAGCGGCGCATCAGGGGGGCGGGGAAGTCCCGCTCACCGTTGCTGGTGAGCACCACGAACGGGAACGCCCGGCACTGCACCCGGCCGCCCCTGATCCGGACCTTGTTGCCGTCGTGGTCCAGCACGTCCGCCTCACCGTCGGGCAGCCGGTCGGCGATCCGCTCCAGTTCGGGGATCGCGAACTCACCCTCCTCCAGCACGTTGAGGAGGTCGTTGGGCAGATCGATGTCGCTCTTGTCGAGCTCGTCGATGAGCAGCACCCGCGGCCGGTCCGAGGGCAGCAGCGCGGTGCCCAGCGGGCCGAGCCGAATGTAACTCCCCACATTCTGCGCCGCGTCGGAACCGGCGGCGTCCGCCGACGCGGAGGCGTGCGAGGCGATCTGCACATCCTGCAGCCTGGCGATCGCGTCGTAGTGATAGAGCCCGTCCAGCAGGGTGGAGCGGCTGACGATGGGCCAGCGCAGGACCTTGCCCAGCTCCAGCTCACGGGCGACGGAGTGGGCCAGGGTGCTCTTTCCGGCACCGGGGTCCCCGGTGACCAGCAGCGGACGCCGCAGATACAGCGCGGCGTTGATCATTTCTAGCTCCTCGGCCCCCGGCCGGTGCTCCTCGGCTATGCGCCCGGGGATGCCGAGCCGGCGGTCGGCCGAATCGTCCCCGCCCACCGGCGCCGACCGGCCTCCCGCGAAGTCCCGCCAGGGCGGAGGAGGCGGCAACTGCGGTACGCCGTCGTGCGGTTCGCCGATCCCTCGGTAGATGAGCCACTCACTGGGTTCACTCATAGCGTTCCTCGTCGTCATTCATTCGCCAGGGAGCAGCCGTCGAACGTGCCACACCGTATCGACCCGGGGCAACCCTCGAAAGAGGCGGAGCGGCACGGCCCTCGGGGGCCTGGCCGAGGCATCCCGTCACGGCGCCTCCAAGTACCCGGAGCGAGGCAGGGGCCGGTGCGGGTTGTCGTAGTACAGGGCCATTCCGTCGGACCAGTACGTCTCCAGGGCAGACGTGCTCACCCCGCGCCTCAGCTCATGGACCCATCGCGGCAGCCCGTCCCGCACCCGGACGTCCGAGACGCCCTCGGTCACGCGCCGGTGGAAGTCCTTGCAGACGGTGTCGTCCTCCGTCGGCCTCCGCTGGAACAGCGCCACGCCGAAGCCGGCGTCGAGGACCCGTCCCACCCCGGCCCTGATCCCGGGGTCCGGCCGGCTGCCGTAGCGGCAGAGCACCGGAACCGTCTCGCGGGCGAGCCTGCGCAGCTTGGCGGTCTCCGCCACCCGCACCCGTAACTCGTTCTCGCAGTCGACGACTTCGGCGCGCAGCCCGGTGTCCGGCGTGGCGTCCCAGCGCGTCAGCCGCTCGGCGGTGGGGCCGTGTTCCGAACTGCGCAGGACCACGGGGCGTACGGCCCCGAGCGGACGGCCGTCGCAGGGGAGCTCCCAGCGGTCGACCTCCAGACCGAACAGCCGGGGGTCCACCACGACCTGGAGCATCGCGGGGCTGCCCGGCTCGTCGCACTCCCGGAAGGCCTCGGTCAGCGCGGCGGACAGCTGGTCGGGCAGGGACTCGAGCGGGGCCCCCTGGCCGTCCCGGATGCGCGACATCTCTCCGGTGTGCCGGGCGACGGCGATCCGCCAGTCGTACTGCCCAGGCGCCCAGAGCTGCCGTTCCACTTCCAGTACGACGCAGTCCCGTTCCTGCTCCACGGGTGCGGGGGGCTCGCTCAGTGGCGGACGAGCCGGCTGACGGCTCTCCTCCAGAGCCACGTGGACATCCGCCCACTCCACGTCGAACTGGCGGCGCAGGTCGCGGGGCAGTTCGGCCTTCGCCACCTGCCGCACCCACTCCCACAGCGACTCGGCGGTAGCGGCTAAGAGCCCGCCGCCGGTCCGGTCGGCCGCGAGCACCCCCATGCAGTAGCGCAGGACCAGCTCGAACTGGGCCGCCCGCTCACGGGCGCGCGTGTCGTAGAGCGCCGCCAGCCCGTCACGCCAGCCGCGCGGTGCGGGGCGGTGCTCCCGGGAGTGGACGCCGGGCAGGGCGTCCAGCAGGACGAGCAGACTGCGGGTGCTGGCCGGGGGCGGGAGTTCGGCGAGCTGGCCCAGCAGCTCGGCCCGTTGCTTGGGGCCGAGGATCCCGCCGGGCGGCGCCGGCAGTTCGCTCTGCACATCGGCCCAGGTCCGCTCCGTGCCGGCCGAGCTGTTGTGCTGGTCCGCGTGGTAGCGGTCGTGGGCGTGAAAGACGGACTGGTACAGGTCGTCGGCTTCGGTCACCACCGGTCCGGACGGCACGTTCAGGGTGCGCAGGCGCTCGGTCCCCACGGCCGTCCCGCCCTGATGGTGGTCGAGCCGCGACTTGATCACTCCGACCACCTCGCCCCGGACGAGATCCACCACGGGGCCGCCGGACATGCCCGGCTCCAGCCAGTCCCCGTCGAGCCGCACGACCTGTTCGGCGTCGTCCGACGCGCCGTAGGCCCCCTTCACCACGCAGACGCCGCTGCGCTTGAGCAGTCCGCCGCCCTGCGAGGGGGCCCAGCCCACGCAGTGGATCTCACGGCTGCGGAGCATGGCCTCCGAGCGCTCGGAAACGTACACGCAGGTGTGCTTGACGGGGCGCCGGAGCTTGATGAGTGCGAGGTCGGGGGCGGGCCAGCCGGTGGCGCCGGGCGGCCGCGCGCCGGGCATCGCGACGACGACCTCGCCCGGCGCCTCGCTCAGTTCCGTGCTGTAGCGGTCCCCCTTGAACCACACGCTCACCCTGCCCCCCTCCCCCCGCGTCGCGACGTGCGCGCACGTGAGGATCCAGCCGGGTGCGATGAAGAAGCCGCTCCCCAGGAAGTCTCCGCCCCGTCCGCCCTGTCCGTCAGGGGCATACCCGGACCCCGGCCCATGGATGCGCACCGTGGCATCCCGCACGAGGTCCATGAGAGCGGCCTGCGGCCCGCCCAGACCCCCTTCCGCGCCCCCGCCGCCCTCCGAGGTCACGCTCCGCCGCCGTCGGCGCCGTCCGCTGCGTCACGGTGCGCCGGTGCGCCGGGGTCTGCCCCGGCGGGCGTATCGGGGGGCGCGGGCGCCGGTGCGGCCGGGGGCACCCGCGGGGGCGCGAACGGAACCGGCGGCAACGGCACGGAAGGGCCGGGAGGCGCGGGCGCCTGTGCCGGCACGGGCGCGGGCTCCGGGGCGGGCGGGTCGACGGGCGGACCTCCCCCGTTCCAGGTGAGGGTGACCTTGATGGCTCCCTTGGCCTCACCGTCCGCGAGGAGTCCGACGACCTTGCCCGACTTGGCGGTGAGCTCGATCCCGAACTCGACGCTGACCTCGTCCGGTCGCACGGCGCGCAGCGGCACGGCGAGCGAGCGCGCCACGCTGGTCACCACGGAGTGCAGGCTCTCGACCCGCGCCTGCACCCGGTCGGCGATGTCCCCGAACCCGGTGTCCGTGAACGTCAGACCGCCGGGCTCGGGGCGGTCCAGCTCCTCCGCCCCGGAGATCCGTGCCCAGACCGGCGTACCGTCCGGCATCTCGATGCGCGTGATACGGGCCCCACCGTCACCCATGACACCCCCCGTTCCCCAACTCCCCGCAGGTTAACGGCCGTACGCCCCCGGCGCGAGGGACATGGACCATGACGCGGGGGGCCCGCCGCCCGGTTCTCGGCCGTCCGGCACGGCCGCCGCCGGGCCTTCTCCCGGCCGTCGCAGGGCTGTCACCAGGCAGTAAACTCGGGCTATGTACTTCACCGACCGCGGTATCGAGGAGCTGGAGAAGCGGCGTGGCGAGGAAGAGGTCACTTTCGAGTGGCTCGCCGAGCAGCTGCGCACCTTCGTCGATCTGAACCCCGACTTCGAGGTGCCGGTCGAGCGCCTCGCCACCTGGCTGGCCCGGCTGGACGACGACGAGGACGACGAGGACTGATCGGCCCGGGACGGTCGGCGAAGCTCCGGCCGCGACGGTCAGCGAAGCTCCGGCCCCTCGTCCCTGATCCGGTCGTACGCGAGGCCGAGCGCACCGTGCACCATCAGCAACGCCCCGGCGAAGACCCATCCGCCGCTGCGCCGGCCCGCTCCCCACAGGGCGAGCGGGAGACCCGCCGCCAGCTGGGCGCCGGCCAGCGCGCGGGCGCGGGGGCCGCGCATCCAGGGCCCCAGGCGGCTGCTTTCCACCGCGGCGAGTTCGGCCTTGACGGCCTCGCGCCAGCCGGTCCACGCGATCCGTTCGGCCTCCGGCCCCACGTCGGCCCGCGCGGTCAGCCGGGCGGACGGCTCGCCGGGGTCCAGGCCCGGCGGGAGCTCCAGCCCGATGCGGGTGAGGACGGCCAGCAGTCCGCGGAGCCGGGCCCGGGCGTCGGTCTCCGGATCGGGGCGGGTCAGGGCTTCGAGGGCCTGGACGTCCAGCACGGGGTCGAGACCGAGCCGCTCGGCGAACGTACGCATCGCCTCGTCCTCACCGGCCGGGGTTCCGTCGGCGAGCCAGACGTAGCCGACCGGGCGGCGGAACCCCGCGGCGAGCGTGTACCCGGCCCGGTCGCCGTCCCACCACAGCGCGAGGACCGGCCAGGTGGAGCCGACGGCGAGGGCGGCGGCCCAGCCCCCGAGCACCCGGTCGACGGGCTCGGCGGCCTCACCCCCCGCCGGCTGCCCGGCAGGCCCGCCGTGCCACGGCTTCCCCTCCGGTACGAGGACGCTCCAGCTCTCCCCGGCCGGTACGAGCAGCATCCGCTCACGCAGCAGAGGGGCGACCGGCCGGACCGTCTCCGGTTCGACCCGGCACAGCAGCAGTGCTCCCACGCGTGATGTCGCATCCATGCCCCACACCGTAGGACAGAATGCCCGGGTTTGAGGTGCTTTGTACGCCTGATCGCCCCACCACCTTCCCCGCCATCGCCTTGACTTCCCGTAACCGCGATATATCGTGTTGAGCAAGAGACGCGATATGTTGCGTCGCCGCGTTCCCCGGGAGGTCAGACCATGCCTGTGTCGACGTGGGCCATCGCCGAGCCTCGCAAACTCACCTTCGACGAACCCGTGAGCGCGCTGAGCGTGCGCATCGTCAACGGAACGGTCAACGTCGTCGGCACCGACGAGCCGACCGCGAGGCTCGAGGTCTCCGACATCGAGGGGCCGCCCCTCGTCGTCACGCTGCAGGACGGTGTCCTGACCGTCGCGTACGAGGACCTGGCCTGGCAGCACATGCTCAAGTGGCTCGACCGCAAGGGCTGGCACCGCCGCGCGGTGGTCTCCCTCGCGGTCCCGGCCGGGTCGGCGGTAGAGGTCGGCGTGGTCGGCGCGGGCGCCTTCGTCTCCGGGATCCGCGGCCGCACGGACGTACGCGGCGTCACCGGCGACACCACGCTCGTCGGGCTCGCCGGGCCGGTGGGCACGGAGACCGTGTCCGGCAATGTGGAGGCCCAGGCCGTCACCGGCGACCTGCGCTTCCACTCGGTCTCCGGCGACCTGACCGTCGTCGAGGGCGCCGGGGATTCGGTGAAGGCGGAGTCCGTCAGCGGCAACATGGTGCTCGACCTGGACGCGACCGGCCGTCCCACCGACGTCCGGCTGGCCACGGTCTCCGGCGAGCTCGCCATCCGGCTGCCGCACCCGGCCGACGCGAAGGTCGAGGCGAACACCGCGAGCGGCTCCGTCTCCAACGGCTTCGAGGACTTGCGGGTCAGCGGCCAGTGGGGTGCGAAGAAGATCACCGGCACGCTGGGCTCCGGAACCGGGACACTGAGGGCGACGACGGTCTCGGGATCGATCGCCCTGCTGCGCCGCCCACCGGCAAAGGACGATCCGCGCGATGCCGAGCCGACCGGAAAGGTGCTCTGACATGCCCCCCGTATTCGCCCACGGCCGCCTGCGCCTCTACCTGCTGAAGCTGCTCGACGAGGCTCCTCGTCACGGCTACGAGGTGATCAGGATCCTCGAGGAACGCTTCCAGGGCCTGTACGCCCCCTCCGCGGGCACCGTCTACCCGCGGCTCGCCAAGCTCGAGGCCGAGGGCCTGGTCACGCACGCCACCGAGGGCGGCCGCAAGGTCTACTCGATCACCGACGCCGGCCGCGCCGAACTGGCGGGCCGCACCGGTGAGCTCGCCGATCTGGAGCTGGAGATCAGGGACTCGGTCTCCGAGCTGGCCGCCGAGATCCGCGACGACGTCCGGGGCGCCGCGGGCAAGCTGCGCAGCGAGATGCGCGCCGCAGCCGACGAGTCGCGGCACACCGGTCCTTCCCGGCCGGGCGGCAAGGCATCCCCCTTCGGGGGCCTCGGCGACTTCGGCGACCTGGGCGATCTGGGCGACAAGGAAGCCTGGCGCACGGCGAAGGAGGAGCTGCGCAAGGCGAAGCAGGAGTGGAAGGAGCAGGCCCGCCGGGCGAAGGACGAGTCCCGCCGCGCCCGCGAGGAGGCCCAGCAGGCCCGCCGCCAGGCCAAGGAGGCCCAGGACCGGGCGCGCGAACAGATGCAGAACGCCGCCCGCCAGGTCCAGGAGCACTTCGCCCGGGGCGACTGGCCGGCCGGCGTCCGGGAGGGGCTCGCGGAGATCACCGGCCAGCTGGGCGGCTTCGCCCGTACGGGCAACTGGCCGCCGTACGTGAAGCCGGACGCGGCGGACGCCGACCCCGACTGGGGCAAGGACGCCGGCGGCACCGGTGACCCGGCCCGCGATCTGGACCGCCTGCTCGACCGGTTCCGCGACGACATCCGGGACGCCGCCAGGGACCGGGGGGTGACGGAGGGCCAGCTCGCGGAGGCCCGCCGGCACCTCTCGACGGCGGCCGCCCACATCGGGGCGCTGCTGCGGAAGAACGCCGGCGACGAGGCGAAGTAGCAGGACGACGACGGTGGCAGCGGGGCGGCCGGGGAAACAACTACCCGGCCGCCCGGCGGTCCTGGCCCGCGTCGCCGTCCCCGTACAGCGCACGGTTGACCGTCTCGTACGTCGCACCGTGCTCGGCGAGCACGTCGGCGACGATTCCGGGGGACGCGGTGAGAGCGAGCAACAGGTGCTCCTCACCGACGAAGCGGTCACCGCGGCCGACTGCGATCCGCAGCGACTTCCCCAGGATCTTCTTGGCCTCCTTGGTGAACGCACGGTCGCCCGACCAGCGGCGCCGGCCCGTGCGGTCGCCCCGCAGCGCCCCCTCGCCGTGCGCCTCCTCGATGCGGGAGACGATCGCGGTGAGATCGATGCCGATGTCCGCGAGGGCGTCGGCGTCGGCCTTCGTCATGCCGCCGCGCCTGCGCGCGTCGGCGAGCGCGGCCTCCACCGAGGGCCTGCGGGCCTTGAGGCCCAGCGCGGCGACGGCGAACGAGGCCCGGCTGCCCTCCTGGTCCAGCAGCGCGAGCAGCAGATGCTCTTCGGTGACGGAACCGGCGTCGCACCGTTCGGCGTGGGTCACCGCGCCGGTCACCGCGGCGCGGGCGCCCTGGGTGAATCGCTCGAACATCAATGCCTCCCGTACTTCTTGTGCACGGCCTGCCGGCTGACGCCCAGTTCGGCCGCGATCTCCTGCCACGACCAGCCCTGGACACGGGCGCTTCTGACTTGTACGGCTTCGAGCTGCTCCAGCAGCCGCCGCAGCGCGGCCACCGACCGCAGCCCCACCCGGGGGTCGCGGTCGCCGGCGCGCTCGGCGAGATCCGTTGCATCGGTCATGATGTCAACTATGGTTGACACCCGACCGCACGTCAACCCTGGTTGACAGTCAGCACGATTTTTCCGAACTGGCCGCCCGAGGCGAGCCGCTGGAACCCCTCGCGGGCGCGGTCCAGCGGCAGCACCTCGTCGATGACGGGGCGCACCCCCGTGGTCGCGCAGAAGGCGAGGAGGTCCTCGAGTTCGTCCTTGGACCCCATGGTCGAGCCGACGACCTTCAGTTCCAGGAAGAAGATGCGGGTCAGTTCGGCGTGCGAGGGACGGTCGCCGCTGGTGGCGCCGGAGATGACCAGCGTGCCGCCGGGGCGCAGGGACTTGACGGAGTGCGACCAGGTCGCGGCGCCGACCGTCTCGATGACGGCGTCGACCCGATGGGGCAGCCGTGCGCCCGGCTCGTACGCCTCGATCGCCCCGAGTTCGACGGCCCGCGCACGCTTGGCCTCGTCGCGACTGGTGGCGTAGATCCGCAGCCCGGCCGCCCGGCCGAGGACGATCGCGGCGGTCGCGACGCCACCCCCGGCGCCCTGGACCAGGACGGAGTCGCCGGGCCGCACCCCGGCGTTGGTGAAGAGCATGCGGTACGCGGTCAGCCAGGCGGTGGGCAGACAGGCGGCCTGCTCGAAGGTGAGCTCCTTCGGCTTGCGCAGCACGTTCCAGCTGGGGACGGTCACCTGCTCGGCGAAGGTGCCCTGGTAGCGCTCGGTGAGGATGGAGCGCGGCTCGTCGGGGCCGACTCCGTGCCCGGTCTGGCCGATGACGGAGTGCAGGACGACCTCGTTGCCGTCCTGGTCGGTGCCGGCGGCGTCGCAGCCGAGGATCATCGGCAGCTTGTCCTCGGCGAGGCCGACGCCGCGCAGGGACCAGAGGTCGTGGTGGTTGAGGGAGGCGGCCCGGACGTTGACGGTGGTCCACCCGGGACGGGCCTCGGGTGCCGGGCGTTCGCCCAGCTCAAGGCCGTTGAGGGGGTGGTCGCGGTCGAGGCGGGATGCGTAGGCGGCGAACATGGGCCCGACGATAGGCGGGGCCCCGGCCGGCCGTAACCGGCTGCGGGTGTGACACGCGCCGCGTGTGGCAGCGACCGGCCCCGGCCAGTTCCTTCGAGCGCCGGAGGGGCGAAATCAAGCCCCTGGGGGTCCCCGCGGACGAAGTCTTGGGGAGATTGAGGAGCGGGGGTCCGGGGGCAGCGCCCCCGAAAAGGCACCGCGCCCGAACCCCACCCTCACTCACTTCAGCGCCGGGCGACACCCTCCGCCCGAGCCGCGGCGGCCACCGCGGCCGTCACCGCCGGGGCGACCCGCTCGTCGAACGGTGACGGGATCACGTAGTCGGCGGCCAGCTCGTCGCCCACCACATCGGCCAGCGCGTTCGCCGCGGCGATCTTCATGCCCTCGGTGATCCGCGACGCCCGCACCTGGAGCGCGCCCGCGAAGATGCCGGGGAACGCCAGCACGTTGTTGATCTGGTTCGGGTAGTCCGAACGCCCGGTCGCCACGACGGCCGCGTACTTGTGCGCGATGTCGGGGTGCACCTCGGGGTTCGGGTTCGCCATGGCGAAGACGAAGGCGCCGGGCGCCATCGAGGCGACGGCCGGCTCCGGAACCGTACCGCCGGAGACACCGATGAAGAGGTCGGCGCCGGCGAGCGCGTCCGCGAGGGATCCGGAGATCCCGGCCTTGTTGGTGAGCTCGGCCAGCTCCCGCTTGACGTCGGTCAGGTCCTCGCGGTCCCGGCTGACGATGCCCTTGCGGTCGGCGACGGCGACATCGCCGAGCCCCGCCTCCAGCAGGAACTTGGCGATGGCCACGCCGGCCGCGCCCGCGCCCGAGATGACTCCGCGCAGTTCGCCCAGGTCCCGCCCGGACAGCTTCGCGGCGTTGCGCAGGGCCGCCAGGGTGACCACGGCCGTGCCGTGCTGGTCGTCGTGGAAGACGGGAATGTCGAGCCGCTCCTGGAGCTTGCGCTCGATCTCGAAGCAGCGCGGCGCCGAGATGTCCTCCAGATTCACGCCACCGAAGGACGGGGCGAGCCGGACGACGGTCTCGACGATCTCGTCCGCGTCGGTGGTCGCGAGGGCGATCGGAACCGCGTCGACGCCGCCGAACTGCTTGAACAGGATCGCCTTGCCCTCCATCACGGGGAGAGAGGCCTCGGGGCCGATGTCGCCGAGACCGAGCACGGCGGTGCCGTCCGTCACGACGGCCACGACCTGCGACTTCCAGGTGTAGTCGTGGACGAGTTCGGGATTCTCCGCGATCGCGCTGCACACCTTCGCCACACCGGGGGTGTAGGCGAGGGACAGGTCGTCCTTGTCCCGGATCGGGACGGTGGCCTGCACGGCCATCTTCCCGCCCCGGTGGAGCGCGAAGGCCGGATCGAACGGCTCGTCGGTCGCGCTGTCGCTCGTGCTGTCGGTATTGCTGTCGCTGCGAGGATTGACGATCTCCGCTGCCATGGTGTTGACCCCTTAAGTCTTCATCGTTCGAGGGTGGCCACTCCTGGTTGAGGAGGGGTGGGTGGGCACCGCGTACGTCCCCTGCGCCGGGCGACTGGTCCGTCCCGGCAGGGGGAGATTCATACGCGCGGGCGCGCCGCACACGCGCCCTGAGCCCCGGATGAGGGGTGTAAACGTCCTTCTTACCGGACACGCGGTGCCGCGGACGAGTCGGTATCCCCACGGTGACGCGTCTCATAGTGGGGCATACAGACAAGTCGGCCAGGCAACACGAAACCCGCCCAGAGCAGGGCCAAGGCAGGGGATCTTCCGGCAGGAAGACGCGATTCCAGGGAAAGGTCCGGCCTTGATGTGCCGGCCCACTGGGTTCGGGGGTGTCCCGTTACCCGATTTTGACATGCTGCGCCCCCTGTTTGGGCTAGTCCGAATGGCAAGATGCCGAAAACACACAAGGTCGCGAGACTCGAAGAAGAGTTCCGACCTAGCTGGCAATGCCCCTCACCTGCCGGAGGACCCCGATCATGACCGCACGCACCACCCGCCGTACGACCACCGCCAAGTCCCGGATCGCCGCGGTGGGCGCCCTCGCGGTCGCCGGCGCGCTGCTGCTCACCGCCTGCGGTGACCAGACGAGCTCGGGCTCGGGCACCAAGGAGAGCGACACCGCCACGTCGTCCGCGGCCCCGCTCTTCGCGAAGCTGCCGAAGAAGTACCAGGACTCCCGTGTCATCAAGGTCGGCACGGACGCCTCCTACGCTCCGATGGAGTACGAGGAGGGCGGCAAGATCGTGGGCATCGACCCCGACATCGCCGCCGCGCTGGGCAAGGAGCTCGGCGTGAAGTTCGAGTTCACCAGTGGGACCTTCGACGGCCTCATCTCGTCCCTGAACACCGGGCGCCAGGATGTCGTCATGTCCGCCATGAGCGACACCAAGGCCCGCCAGGAGGGTCTGGACGACAAGGGCAAGAAGGTCGGCAAGGGCGTCGACTTCGTCGACTACTTCACCTCCGGCGTCTCGCTCCTCGTGAAGAAGGGCAACCCCGAGAAGATCACCTCCCTGGACGACCTCTGCGGCAAGACGGTCGCCGTTCAGCGCGGCACGATCTACGAGGACACCTTCAAGGCCCAGGCCGAGAAGTGCGGCGACAAGAAGCTGTCCATCGAGCCGTTCGACACCGACGCCGAGGCCCAGAACCGCGTGAAGATCGGTGGCGCGGTCGCCGACCTCAACGACTACCCCGTCGCCGCGCACATCGCGAAGACGGCCGGAGGCGGCAACACCTTCGAGGTCGCGGGCAACCAGACCGACGCCGGCCCCTTCGGCATCGCCGTCAACAAGGACAACGCGCAGCTGCGTGACGCGCTGAAGGAAGCGCTCGCCACCATCATCAAGAACGGCGAGTACGCGAAGGTCCTGGAGAAGTGGGACGTCAAGAACAGCGCCGTCACCGAGGCAGCGATCAACGCCGGCAAGTAGGTCACGGCGTTCTCGCCTCAAGCGTTTCACTGAAGGGCAGTCACCGTGACTGACAAGTTCGACAAGACACCCGCCGACGAACCACCCATGCACTCGGCGGTCTCCAAGGGCGCTACCGTGCCCCCGCCCCAGATCAAGGCCATTCCGGTACGCCACTGGGGCCGCTGGCTCTCCGGTGTGGTCGTGGTGGCCGTGCTCGGCATGCTCGTCTACGCGTTCGCGCAGGGCGACATCAATTGGGACACGGTCGGGGACTTCGTCTTCGACGACCGGATCATCAAGGGCGCCGTCAACACGGTGATCATCAGCGTGCTCTCGATGATCATCGGGCTGGTGCTCGGTGTCGTCTTCGCGGTCATGCGGCTCTCGAAGAACCCGGTGACCGGAGCGGTCGCCTGGCTCTACATCTGGCTCTTCCGCGGCACCCCGGTCTACGTACAGCTGCTGCTGTGGTTCAACCTCGCCCTGATCTTCCCGATCCTGAACATCGGGTTCTACAAGGACGAGATGGTCGACGTCATGACGCCGTTCGCCGTCGCCCTCTTGGGCCTCGGTCTGAACGAGGGCGCCTACATGGCGGAGATCGTCCGGTCCGGGATCCAGTCGGTCGACGAGGGTCAGACCGAGGCCTCGCACGCGCTGGGCATGTCCACCGGCAAGACCATGCGGCGGATCGTTCTTCCGCAGGCGATGCGGGTCATCGTGCCGCCGACCGGGAACGAGTTCATCAACCTGCTGAAGACCTCGTCCCTGGTCTCCGCGGTGCAGTACACCGACCTGCTGCGGGCCGCCACGAACATCGGCGCCACCTCGTTCGCGGTCATGGAGATGCTGCTGGTCGCCTCCATCTGGTATCTGGCGCTGACCAGCGTCTTCAGCATCGGCCAGTACTACGTCGAGCGGTACTACGCCCGCGGGTCACTGCGGCAGCTGCCGCTGACTCCATGGCAGAAGGTCAAGATGAACATGCGCTCCCTCACCAGCCCCAGGGGGGTGTGACATGACCGCCATGGTGAAGGCCGAAGGCGTCCACAAGTCCTTCGGCGCCGCACACATCCTCAAGGGCATCGACCTGGAGGTCGCCCCCCGTGAGGTGTTCTGCCTGGTCGGCCCGTCCGGCTCCGGCAAGTCCACGTTCCTGCGGTGCATCAACCACCTGGAGCAGATCAACAGCGGCCGTCTCTCCGTCGACGGCAAGCTGGTGGGCTACCGCCAGAAGGGCGACAAGCTCTACGAACTGAAGGACAGCGAGGTCGCGGCGCAGCGCCGGGACATCGGCATGGTCTTCCAGCGCTTCAACCTGTTCCCCCACATGACGGCGCTGGCGAACGTCATGGAAGCCCCGATGCAGGTCAAGGGCGAGACGAAGGCCGTCGCCCGCGCGAAGGCCGAACGCCTCCTGGACCGCGTCGGCCTGTCCGACAAGGCGAAGAACTACCCCTCGCAGCTCTCCGGCGGACAGCAGCAGCGGGTGGCCATCGCGCGGGCGCTGGCCATGGAGCCGAAGCTGATGCTCTTCGACGAGCCCACCTCGGCGCTCGACCCGGAGCTGGTGGGCGACGTGCTCGACGTCATGCGCGGGCTCGCCGAGGACGGCATGACGATGATCGTCGTCACCCACGAGATGGGCTTCGCCCGTGAGGTCGGCGACGCGCTGGTCTTCATGGACGACGGCGTGGTGGTCGAGTCGGGCCACCCGCGCGACGTGCTGACCAACCCGCAGCACGACCGGACGAAGTCGTTCCTGTCGAAGGTGCTGTAGGCGCCGAACCCCTACGTGAGGGCGGTACGGACCGACACGGTCCGTACCGCCCTCACGTGCGTACGCGCACCGCCCTCGTGCACGTAGGCGCTTCTACTTCGCCAGCAGCTCCGACCTGAGCATCAGGTCCCGCAGCTGCGCCCGCGTCAGCGGCGGGGTCTTCAGCAGCGGCCCCTGCGCGGTGTCGGCCTCGAAGCCGGTGCTGTCCCGTACGGCGAGCTGCCCGCCGTCCTTGAGCGTGAGCCGGGCGGTCAGTTCCGGCCCCCATTGCGGGGTGCCGTCCCCGTAGTCCATCGCATCGCTCCAGATGGTCAGCACCCGCCCGTCCGGCAGTTCCTCGCGGACGCAGTCCGTACGCTGCGGCTCCCTCGTCGCGGGCTTGCACAGGTTCGTGTCCGCGGATCCACCCCCGAGCTTCTTGTCCAGCGTCTTCGCGTCCATGACGGAGACGGTGAGGTAGCCGACGCCGCCGTCCCTGCGGACCGCGTAGTGCCCGTCCAGCGGCCCGACCGGGTGTTCCTCGGCCTGCTCCGCCGTCGCGTGCTTGATGATCACGGCGAGTGAGACCTGTTCGACGGTTCCCACGTCCGCGGGCAGCAGCTTGACCAGCTGCTGGGCCCGGCCGCTGTTGCCGACCAGCTCGGTGGGGGCCGCCACCGAGGTCTTCTGGGGGGTCTGCGCCGAGAGCCCGGGGACGACGAACGCCCCCGCCGCCACCGCGCACACCGCCGCGGCCGACACCGCGGCCCGGCGGCGGCTGCGGAGCCGGGCCGCCTTCGCGTAGACCACCTCGGTGCTGATGACCGGCTGCCCCGCGTCCTCTGCGGCCCGCCCCAAAAGCTCACGCACGTCGCTCATACCAATTCCTCCGCCATCTCGGCGCGCAGCGCCGCCAAACCCCGAGCCGCATGGCTCTTGACCGTGTTCTCCCGCATCCCGAGCAGCTGGGCCGTGGCCTCGACGCTCAGGTCCTCCCAGTAGCGCAGCACCAGCACGGCCCGTTGCCTGGGCGTCAGCCGGGCGAGTGCCGCCCGTACCGCGAGGCCGGTGTCCGTGTCGGGTGCGTGGGCCGCCCGTTCGGGCAGTTCGCCGTACGACTGCTCGCGCCGCCAGAACCGGCGGCGGCCGGCGATGAAGGTGTTGACCAGCGTCTTGCGCGCGTACGCCTCGATGTTGTCGAGCCGTCCGTGCCGCCGGCCGCCGAGCACTACCTTGACCAGCGTGGCCTGGACCAGGTCCTCGGCCTCGTGCCGGTCGCCGCAGAGCAGATACGCGCTGCGGAACAGTGCGGTGCGTCTGCTCTCGACGAAGGCGTGCAGCGCGTCGCCGTCCTCGCTCCGCATCGTCAGCGCCCCTTCCCCGGTCCGCGGGCGCGGACCGTCTCACCCTTCCAGTGCGGTGGGACGCCAGGCGGGTTGCGGCAGTGGGCCACAAAAAATTGGCGGGGCGGCGCGGACCGTCGTCCGTACCGCCCCGCCCCGCATGGTGCCCCTACTTGACCGCGAGCACCAGACTGTCCGACGGCGAGCACCAGACGGGCCGCGCCTCGGCGAACCCGGCGGCGCGCAGGGTGTCCGCGTGCCAGGCCGCGGACGGCGTGTCGCCGTCGGCGTGATCGCCGTAGATCGCGAACCGCTCGGCGGTCGGCCCGGCGAGCACCGGGTCCGCCGCGGCCAGCGCCCACCACTGCGCCCAGTCCAGGACTCCGGCGCCCTTGGCCCGGTCCATGCCGGCGTGCCGGTGGGCGCGTTCGGCGGCGTTGATCCGGGGAGTCCCCGTCTCGATCATGCGGTCGGCGTTCATGAACACGCCGCCGTCCCGGACGAGGCCGCCGATCTGCCCGTACAGGGCGGTGAGCGGTTCGCTGTGCAGCCAGTGCAGGGCGGTGGCGGTGAGGACGGCGTCGTACGAGTCGTGAGGCAGCCGCTCCGTCCAGCGCGGGTCCTTGAGGTCCGCGGTCACGAAGCTGACGCGCTCGTCGCCGGCGAAGGTGCCGCGGGCGATGGCGAGCAGTGCGGGGTCGAGGTCGACGCCGGTACTGGTGGCGTTCGGGAACCGCCGCAGCAGCCGGTCCGTAATACTTCCCGTACCGCACGCGAGGTCGAGCACCCGCGGTTCCGGGCCCGTGAGGGCCTCGACCATGTCGAGCATGACCCGGAAGCGCTCCTCGCGGTCGGGCAGGTACCACTCCTGCTGCCGGTCCCAGCTCGCCTGCCAGGCCTGCCAGTCGGCGCCCGTCGCTGTCTCCGTCATTCGAAACCTCCCACGTAATAGCCTGGGCCATGTAATACCCTGGACCCACAGAAGCCCATTACTTCATCGCCGCATCGACCTTAGACCGACGCCGTAAGGACTACAAGTGGAACTGGCCTATTACTCGGACTACGCCGTGCGCCTGGTCAACACCGAGGAGCCGGCCCGCAACAAGGACGCCCTCACCTCGGTCGACGCGGTGCGCGAGCTCTTCGGCGCCAACGCACAGGCCGCCCGGCGGGCGACCGACGCGGACGTGACCCGCTTCCGGTCCGTACGGGCCCGGCTGCGCGCGGTCTTCGAGGCGGCCGACGGCGGCGACGAGACGCTTGCCGTCGACCTGCTCAACTCGCTGCTGCTGGAGTTCCCGGTCAGCCCGCAGATCTCGGGGCACGACATCCGGGACGCGGACGGCAAGCCGGACTGGCACATGCATCTGGCCGACCACCCGTCCAACGCCACCGCGGGCTACACCGCGATCGCGGCGATGGGCCTGGCCTTCCACCTCACCTCGTACGGTGTGGACCGGCTCGGCCTGTGCGAGGCGGCGCCGTGCCGCAACGCCTACCTCGACACCTCGACCAACCGCTCCCGCCGCTACTGCTCGGACCGCTGCGCGACCCGCGCCAATGTGGCGGCCTACCGGGCCCGGAAGCGCCTGGAGACGGAACGGGCCGCGGAGACGGGCCGCGGCGCCGAGACCGGCCGCAGCGCGGAGACCGCCCAGACCGCCACACCGCGCACCGAGCGCTGATCCTTCGCCAGGGGCCGGTACCGGGCCCGGACCCTGGCCAGCACGAGCTCCTCGGGCACGGTCCCGTAGTCCGTACTGTCGCCACCGGCGAAGCGGTTGTCACCCAGCACCCACCAGCCGCCGTCCCGCCGCTCCACGGCCCGCTTGACCACCAGCAGGTCCTGCTGGAACGGATGCCGCAGAATCACCACGTCACCGGGGCGCACCGGCGCCCCGTACTGCACGAGCAGCCAGTCCCCGTGGTGGAGCGTGGGCACCATCGACGGCCCCGTCACCTCCACCACCTGGAACGGAACTCTCCCCGCCGGCCCCCGTCCGGGCTGGTCATCGGTCCGTTCCGGCACCTCCGGCACCTCCCGCATCTCTCCGGCACCTCCCCGGTCCGTCCTCACACCATCCCTCACAGGGTTCCGTACATTCGGCCACTGGTCCCGTCCTCACCCTGGACTTTTGGCCTAAGCCCTAGGGGGCACCCGCAAAAACACGCTTCTCACGGAGTAATGTCCCACCTGAGAAGACGATCACGAGGAAGGACAGCTCAATGCTTTCCCGCCTGTTTGCCCCCAAGGTGAAGGTCAGCGCCCACTGCGACCTCCCCTGCGGCGTGTACGACCCGGCCCAGGCCCGCATCGAGGCGGAGTCCGTCAAGGCCGTCCAGGAGAAGTACCAGGCCAACGAGGACCCGCACTTCCGGGCCCGCGCGGTGGTCATCAAGGAGCAGCGCGCCGAGCTCGCCAAGCACCACGTCTCGGTGCTGTGGAGCGACTACTTCAAGCCCCCGCACTTCGAGAAGTACCCCCAGCTGCACCAGCTGGTCAACGACACCCTCAAGGCGCTGTCGGCCGCGAAGGGCTCCACGGACCCGGCCACGGGCCAGAAGGCGCTCGACCTGATCGCCGAGATCGACGCCATCTTCTGGGAGACCAAGAAGGCTTGATCGGCTCGCTGTTCAGCCTCGGGCTGGACTGCAGGTCAGAGCAGGAATGAGAGAGGCCCGACCGCTTTAAGCGGTCGGGCCTCTTCGTCGTTCGTAGATCGTTTGGGAGACGTCCGGCAGACGAGGTCAGGCAGAGCGGCGCTCTCGCCGCTCTGCCCTCTGGTCCACCTCGTCGATGCCCCAAGCCAGCAGACGGATTCTCGTCAAAGTGACATGCTGGACACTTCACTGAAGCAAGGGAGTTGAGCTCATGCAGTGGACCGTCCATGGCGAGCGGCAGATCTACAACAACCCATGGGTGAACCTCTGGCTTGTGGACGTCCAGCAGCCTGACGGCCGGCGGTGGGAACACCATGTGGTCCGGATGCGGCACCTGGCTGTAGCGGCCGTGGTCGACGACCAAAAGCGCGTGCTGATGATGTGGCGGCACCGGTTCATCACCGACACCTGGGGCTGGGAGCTTCCGATGGGCCTCATCGAGGCCGACGAAACCCCGGAGCAGGCTGCTGCCCGCGAGGTCGAGGAGGAGACCGGCTGGCGTGTGAAGGGCGTCAAGCCGCTGGTGTACGCGCAACCGGCGAACGGCATCACGGACTCCGAGCACTTCGTCTTCCGTGCCGAGACAGCCTCGTATGCGGGCCCACCGACCGAGTTGAACGAGTCCGACCGAATCGAGTGGATTCCGATCTCGGAGATCCGGGGCATGATCGACCGCCGCGAGGTCGTCAGCAGTGGCAGCCTGGTCGGTTTGCTGTATCTGCTGCTGGACGAGGCGACCGGCAGCTCGTAAGGGGTCAGCCGAGGGCTTCACGCATGCGTTGCTCGAAGGCGAGGACGGGGGCTTCGCGTGCGTAGGGCAGCATTCGGCGGTGAAGTTCCTGGACGTGGCTGCTCACTCGTGGCGAGTCAATGGCTGCGGCGAGGTCGAGGGCGAGGCTGGCGCTGGTGCATGCCTCGTCGAGTTTGCCCAGCTGGAGCTGGGCGCTGGCCAGCCAGTAAGCGTGGAAGGCCCGGCCTCGCTGTTGGTCGGCATTTTCTCGACGTAAGCCCTCAGTGATGAGGGGTTCGGCGCGGGCTGGTTCGCCGAGGCGCGCGTAGGCGATGCCGGTGTCGACGAGGAGTTTCGTCTCGTCGAAGTACTGGACCCAGTCAGGCGCCTCGAATTCGTGTCCGCGTGAGCGTTCGTACTGGTCACGGGAGCGATCCACGGCCTGGTGGCAAGCCTGGGCGTCTCGAAGGGCGGCATGGGCGAACGCTTCTCGCAAGTACAGCATCGACATGACGAGCGGCTGTTCGCCGGCGACGCGGGCCGCGTCCTGGGCACGGCAGGCAAGGGCCACGGCATCGTTCGGGTTGCCGTCGTAGGTGGCCAGAAGGCTCATGCAGGACAGCACATTGGCCATGAAGAGGCTGTCGCCTTGCGTGTGGGAGAGCTTGAGCGCCTGGGTGAAGTAGGTGCGAGCGGTGCTGTACTGACGGGCGTCGAAGTAGGCCCAGCCGGAAAGCCGTGCCAGCTCGGCCGCAACCCCTTGGAGGTCGTGCCGTAAGCCACCCTCGGCAGAGTCGAGGAGGCGGCCGACATAGCGCAGGTGTCCCACGACGGCCGGCCGCAGGGTCGCACCGCCGTGTGCGTTGTCTCGCCGCCAGTAGTCCTGGACCGAGGAGCGCAGGGCTGTGAGGGTGGAACGGGTGGCACGGCCGTCGACCAGAGCGAGAAGGTCGTCCAATTCCTCTGCCGGTTCGGTGCGCTGAGGTTCGCCCGGTACAGCAGGAGAGGGCTCGGGCGGCCTCTCCTCGGTGCGAGCTGGGGCAGGGATCTCCCAGGGTCGGTGGGCCAGGCCGAGCATCGCACCGGGGATGCGCAGGCCGTCGGCGACGCGCTCGATCACGTCGATGTGCGCCAAGCCGCGCCGCCCCGCCATGATCTCGCCGACTCTGCTCGGCGTCATGCCGCACAGCGCGGCGATTCGCGACGGGTAGATCCCGGCCTTGACTTTGACCAGCCGGAAGATGCGGGCGAAGTCCCTAGCGCGACAGGCTTCCTGCCAGGCCGCGCTAGCCAGCAGATCGGCCGGAAGGGCCCGGGGGGCCTGCGAGCGTGCCACTCATCCCCCTCACTCGCCCGTCCATCCGGACCGGCATGGGACCGGTTGCTGATGAGATTACCCACGTTGGGTAATCACTGTGACCTGATTCTGTGATCGCTGCAGCGGTGAACTTGCGTCTCACAGCCCGCCCGCGACGAGGGGACGCGATGCACGCGATGACAACGCACGACCGACAGACCACCCCGTTGCGGTGGCAGATGCAGTTCAGCCCGGTACGCAGATGCGTGCCCCTGGCCCGCGCCCTCGTCTCCAAGATGCTCGCGAGCTGGGGATACGGCCAGGAGGACATCGACCGGGTGGTCCTCGTCTGCGGAGAGCTCTCAGCCAATGCCGTCGAGCACGGCGGCAGACGAGGGCACCTCTTCGAAGTTCGGCTGACTATTGATGGCTCGCACTGCCTGATCGAAGTCTCCGATGCCAGCCGCACCCCTCCCCGCCCCACCCAAGCCGGGGAGGACGACGAAGGCGGCCGGGGCCTGCTTCTCGTCGCTGCGCTTTCTGAAGAGATCGGCCACCACGCCCGCCACCCGATCGGCAAGACCGTCTGGGCCCGCCTGGTCCTCAACAGCCCGAGCGAGGAGTCCGTATGCACGAGCTGATCGCTGCCCCGTACCTCGACCACCACCTCCTCGTACGGCCGGGCAGCCCGAAGGCAGCACGCCTTCCCGCTCACCGGTACGACAAACTGCACACCGCATCGGGTACCTCAGCAGTGCCCGCGTGGCTGGCCGACGTGGCCCGTCAGGCTTGGAAGATCGATCTCAACGACCGACGCCTCAGTGAATCTGTGCTGGTCCGTCCCCGCTCTCCGTATGCATACGGACGCGCCTCGTACGAGCTGAACCTCGGCTGCAACTACGACTGCGAACACTGCTACCTCGGCCTGAAGCAATTCGCCGGCCTGGAGTGGCCTGAGCGTGAGCGCCTGCTGCACGCCATCCGGGACTCCGGGGTGCTCTGGCTCCAGCTCACAGGCGGTGAGCCGATGATCGACAAGCTGTTCCCTGAGACGTACCGGCTGGCGTACGAGCTGGGCATGATGGTCGAGATCCTCACCAACGGCTCGCGCCTTGCCGCACCGAAGAACCTCACCCTGCTGACTCGGTTGAGGCCGAACCGGATCACACTCAGCCTGTACGGGGTCACCGCAGAGTCCTACGACGGGCTGACCCGGCGCCGGGGCGCGTACCGCATGTTCGTCAAAGGACTGGACGCAGCCCACGAAGCCGGACTACCCCTCGATCTTGCCTTGATCATCACGCGGCACAACGCCCATGAGGCCGACCTAATGCGCGCCTTCGCCGATCGCTACGGGCTGCCGTACCGCGAGTACACCCACATGTCGCCGACCATCTACGGCGGCGCGAAAACTCTCGCCACCCAGGCCCCGGACCACCTCGCAGATCGCGACCCCTTCAACGGCTGCAACGCCGGTCACACCTTTTTCCACGTCGACCCGCACGGCATGGCTTCCATCTGCAAGGTCGGCCGCGACGACGCGATCCCCCTCATGACTACGGGAGTCGAGGGCCTGAGCCGCCTCGGCGGCATCGCCGACTCCCTGATGCTTCGCACCGGTGGCTGCACCGGCTGCCAGCTCTCCGGCACCTGCCGGGTCTGCCGGCCGCTGGCCAAGGTCTATCAGGAGGCGAAGGCACCACTGGACAGGTACTGCCAACACGCGACTACAAGGAGCTGAACCATGACCGCCGTAGCAGTCGAGATCGCCCCCATCCGCCCGCCGTCCGAGCCTGATGCGGAGATCATCCTCATCGACGACGTGGACGCCTTCGCTGCGGCCACCACGCCCGGCTGCGGGGACGACAACCCGTACAACTGACCATCCCTTCAGGGGCTTTCGGCGGCACCTCGCGCCGGAGGCCCCTGTTGGCGCGTAGATCTGGAAACCTGACGGCCATGCCCGCACCCTCCATCACCTTCGCCGGTCTCCCCTCTGGCGCTCGTACCGCCATCGAAGCCGAGATCGGCTCGATTCTCAGAGTCGAAGACGTCAGCACCGGTCTCAACAGCTCCCTCTCCGCGCTCGCACACACCGCCGACGGAGCCGTCTTCCTCAAGGGCCTGCGCTCCGACCACCGCTGGGTCTGGACGCAGCAACGCGAGGCAGACATCAACCCGTACGTGACCCCGCTCGCCCCGCGCCTGCTCTTCCACGTCATCGCCGGCGGCTGGGATCTCCTCGGCTTTGAGGCCATCGACGGACACCATGCCGACTACTCCCCAGGCTCCCCTGACTTGCCCAAAGTGACCGGGGCCCTCAGAGAGCTCGCCACTCTTCCCTGCCCTGACATCGAACTCCGGCTCGCCGAACAACGTCTGGCCAGCTATGTGGCCGACCCCGCAGACGCGGAAGCTTTCGCAGGGAACGCGCTGCTCCACACCGACTGGAACAACCACAACGTTCTCATCACCCACGACCGCGCTCACCTCGTGGACTGGGGCTGGGCCACCCGCGGAGCCGCCTGGTTGGATCCCGCCCACTGGGTCATCTGGCTCATCGCGGCTGGCCATACTCCTTCTGCCGCAGAGGAATCGGTCGCGCTTCTTCCTGCCTGGGCATTGACACCACCCCGAGCGGTGGACGCCTTCGCCCACGCCAGCGCGAACCTTTGGAAAGAGATCGCGGGCGCAGCCCCAGACGACTGGACAGTGAACTTGCTTGACGCCGCACAGCACTGGCAACAGCACCGAATCGATCGCTTCTGAGGAGTTCCACGGTCACCACCGATCAGGTCACTGATACCCACCCTGCTGTCGCACAACGCATCCGGGCCATCGTCAACGAGTACGAGACCGGTGACTCTCTCGAAGTTCTCGTCGCCCACGACGCCGAGAACTGGAATGCATGGCCCAGAGGCAGTGACATTCAGCAGGGCCACTCTGCCGCCCAGGAGTGGGTCGACACTCGACCAGCGTCAAGTTCAAGTCGCCATCGGCGTTCCAGCTCACCGAGGCAGCGCAGACCAGGCCGCCTCGCGGAGTGTGGCAGCGTACCTAGCTCCGGTAGCACTCGCTACTAGACCAAGGAGTGCCTCAGTTCATTTAGCGTGGCGTTTGTAATCCCCCGCGTCGAAAATATTAACCTCATGACTGCCTCGCATACCCAGCCAAGCTGTCACCCTTGCCATGAATATTACAGGCATATCCCGACATCCCTCAAGGGCGACGCAAGATTACATACTGTTCGGCATATCAAAAAACAGACATTTCTCTAACACCTGCCGGACAGGGAGACACCGAAAGACAATCAGATGGCCCAGGGTAGGGATCGAACTACACCAACAGTAAGATGCCGGCAGCGAATTCTCTGGTCTAGCCAATCCGAGACGGTGGCCGAGTCCAGGACTTCCAGCAGTCGTTCACAATCAGCCTCGGTTTCACTCAATGGCGAGGCAGTAATGAGGTGATTGTCCACGGCAATGGGGTCAACACCTGTAATCAATACGCCCGCTGCCCTAGCCTCACCCCCCGCGCGGGCCCCGGGGCGCGAAGTTCGCCGGATGGCAACGAACGGAGGAGTGACGAGGCGTCCCGCAAATTCCCGCGTACGGCCTGGGAGCCCCCTGCCTCCAGACACTGGAAGATCTCGGGCAGTAAGAAAAGGAACATTCGGACCTACATGCGGGTCGCGGTTGTCCACCACCGGACCAACACGCACTTCGAATGCCTCTTCAATTTTCGCGCCCGCTATGGGCGCCGGCCACCAGGACGCAACTGTGGGGCCTGGTCGGCTTTTCCTCTTGCGAGTCCCAGCCAAGAAGAAGACATCGATATCAGTGTGAGAGTCAAACTGACCAAACAGTTCAGCTCGATGCACTTTCAGTACCGACTCTATCCGTGATCTCCACGGCTCATATCGACTTCCACTGCGCAATACATCTGGCAGCACCGCAAACAGCTGCTGTTCTACCTTTAGCGCGCGAGCACCTGCCAAGACGAACACAGCGGCCTGAGACACGGCACCACTCGACCAATCGCAATCAGCATCAACAGGCGTATTCCCGTAGGGCGGATTGAGCAGCAGATGGCCCCGATATCCGGCAGCGGAACGTAGCTCTGCTAGCCCGTCTCCGACCTCCACTCCGCGGAAGGCCCGAAGCCCTGCATCAAGGTTTAGGGTCTGCGGCTGAAGGTCACCCTGATGACGGGCAGCAGCAGCGAGGAACAAACGTAACCGGGCAGCATCCACGAACGGCCGATGAAGGTCGTGCCCACGGAGTTGACGGCCCCACAGGCGGACTGTATCGCTGATGGTCGCAGCAACGGGAAGGCGGTCGGAAGCGGCGATGAGAAGATCACCCGCTCCACATGTGGGGTCCCAGTAACGATCCAGCGTCTCAGACCCGCCCGTGCCGCTGAGCAGCTCAGCGAACCTGGCTCGTACAGGTCCACCTGTGAAGAAGGCCCCCTCGTCACGGCGCACCTGCAGCGGCACCAAGGAGCGCAGCTGTTGAGCTGCTTGACCGTTCAACGCATGGTGAACGTCCTGCTCAACGCGCCCCCACGAGCCACGCACAACGTCCGAGGCAAGCATCCTCAACCGGTCGGCGTACACATCATATTCGGCCGTTCGCACGCAGTCCCCTTCCCTAATGGTGTCAACTGCCCTATATGTAGCTCTCATTGACGACCAGCGTGTCGCCATTCTGCAGCAGGCTGGCCAGCACTCGGAACCCCGGGGCGGTGCCCGGCCCAGAGGGGGACTTTTGACTACTCACCTGCGCTTCGCTCCAGAGATCTTGGTTCGGCTCGGCGAGGAGCTCATCCCGCACCCAGACCTGGGAGTGATCGAACTCGTCCGTAATGCCTATGACGCTGACGCCGCAGTCTGCAACGTCACCCTCACCAACGCATCGCAGCCGGGCGGGACACTGGTTGTCGAGGACGATGGTGACGGCATGAGCGCCGCGGACATCCGAGATGGTTTTCTCCTGATCGGCCGCTCGGCGAAGCCTGGCTCGCCACTAACGCGCAAAGGCCGGCGCAAGGTAGGCGAGAAAGGACTCGGCCGGCTCGCGGCCTTGCGCCTAGGGCGCAGGATAGATTTGATCACTCGTCCACGCAAGGAGCCCGGAACCGAACATGTGCTCCACATCGACTGGGCTGACTACGAATCAGTCAATACCGTGGAGGATGTTCAGTTACACGTTGAGACACGGTCCACGACGAAGGACCCTGGAACAAGTCTGACGATTCACGGCCTCCGACAAGGCTTTGATGATAACGAAATGGAACGGCTCGCACGGGCCATGCGACTTCTCACGGGTTTCTTTGAGGATCAAAAAACTGGATTTCAGGCTACCCTCAGAGCACCACAATTTGAAAAGGTCGCAGCAGCCGTAAACCGTGGCTTTTTTGACGAATATGAATACAGGCTGGTAGCCCATCTGGACGAAGAAGGTCACGCAAGGGCCTCCCTCTTCAACTGGAAGAACGAAGAGGTCGCGCGTGGCGATCATTTTGATGTAGCCCAGGGCCGCGTGCGAGGCCAACTCCAAGCGCCACTTGACTATAAAGCGCCCGCAGCAACATTTGAGCTGTGGATGTTCCTCTTGGATGCTAAATCGTTTACACGCCGAGCTTCTCCGCAGAAACATTCCGATCTCAGGCCGTGGCTCAAGGTGATCGGCGGAGTGCACCTTTTTCACCGTGGATTGCGCGTTCACCCGTATGGCGACCCCGGGTTCGATTGGCTTGAGCTGAATCTTCTACGATCGCGCAGCCCAGAACTGCGTCCGTCCAGCAACACAAGTGTGGGTCGCGTCTCGGTAGATGATCCAAGCGACGCCCTAACACCTAAAACAGACCGTATGGGGTTTCAGGAGAATCTGTCTTTCATCGACTTGCGCGAGTTCGCTCGACGCGCGACTGACTGGGCTGCCCGCGAGCGGCTTCGAATTCGCGAAGAAGGAAGAGTGGGTGGTGCGGCAGCAGCTAAGAAGGAGAAAGAGAAAGCGAAACGATCGATCAACACAGTACTCAACGAGATCCGGCGCTTCAATCCGGCTCAAGCGGCAGAAGTATCCCAGCTAGTCGACACCCAGGAGCGGTACATCCAGGCACTTGAGCGTGACCGCCTCCTGTACAGGTCACTGGCGACAGTCGGCATCAGCACCGCAGTGTTTGCCCATGAGTCACTGACGACATCTGCGGGGCTCGGAGAGGATTTGGAGCTACTAGAGAGCCGAGTGGGAGATCTCATCGACGAAGTCTCATATAAAGCACGAGTAGAAAAGATCCTTAGTCGCGCCAAAGACTGCGCCGCGTCAATCCACTCCTTTGCGAAGGTTCCGCTGCGCATGCTGCGCCGCAGTAAGCGCCGGGCTGCGATAGTAGACGTGAATGATGCCTGCCGCGAATTCGCGGAGATGTTCGGCGGGTACCTTAACGATAGAAATATCTTGCTGGAGCTTGATCTATGCGACGAACCGGCGCAAGTCCTCACGCCCGTAGCGGACATTGAGTCGATCTACACCAATCTGGTAATCAATTCGGCCAACGCATTTTCACACTCAACGGAGCCGTCAGGTGAACAAGTGGTTCTGATTCGCACCCGAACGGATACTCGCCACGTGTTCATTGATGTGGCTGACTCTGGTCCGGGGTTGACTGATGTAGCCGTGGATAGCATGTGGCTGCCAGGCGAGGGAGGTCAGAGATCTGATGGGACGGGCCTCGGGCTGACAATTGTCCGGGATATCGTCGCCGACCTTCACGGGAAAAAGAACGTGCTGGACGACGGGGAACTATCGGCTGACGTCCACGGGGAGCTGGGTGGCGCCACATTCCACATTCTGCTTCCAAAGCAGGCTACACGGTAGAAATAGGGGTCACTTAATCAAATGCCCAGCACGGCTACATATAACTTTCCGCAACTCGACAACATTAAGGTTGCCCTCGTCGATGACCGTATGGATGCCCTGACCAGGACCTGCGATCTCTTGGAGGACCTTCCCCTTAGTGTGGAATCCATGCTACTGCGCGAGACCCAGACGCTCGATAGCGTCTTGGAAGAGATCTTAGACCGCGGCTGCAACGCCTTGATCTCGGATCACCGCCTGCGTCATCAATCGCATGTCGGGTTCGATGGCGCGGAGCTGGTCTATAGGGCTAACGAAAAGAAACTACCAGCAATTCTATACAGCGCATACGTCGAGGACGACGAGGCAACAACTATTCGAGAGTGGCGCTACTTAATTCCTCGCGTTGTAGAAAAGGGTCCCGGCTCCATCAAAGTGATCCCAGGAGCACTGCAAGCCGCAAAGGAAGAATCGGAGGGGACACGCCCGCTCGAGCGGCGTGGATTCCTTACCCCAATTCGGGTTGTCGATATTCATCGAGATTCAGGATATCCAACGGTAGAGGTGACGGTAACCGCATGGAAGCAGGATGCCAGAGTCACGATTCCCGCGACTCGACTGCCAGCCTCGCACCGAAATCTGCACTCGGGACTCATCGGGCAAATTTTCCTTGGCGAGGTCAACTTTTACGCTGAAGAAGAGTCCGAGTTGTTCTTTCATGAACTAAGACCCGCGCCGGAGATTCCCCTCGATTGGAAAATGGAATGACGACGGTTCAATCGGCGCTCCATCCGATGCCACGAACCGCAAATGGCACGACCGAGGCGGTGATTTTGGATGTAGGGCACGGAAATTGCACTGTCCTTCGCGATGGGTCTAGGTGCGTCATCGTAGACGCGAAATCCGATAGGTTACTTTATCAAGAACTCGTAGATGCGGGTGTGCGTCGAATCGAGCATCTGGTGCTTTCACACGCGGACAGTGACCATATTGCCGGCGCACTACGACTACTTCCAAACGAAGATTTTGAAGTCGGAACAGTTTGGGTGAATTCCGACAGTCAGAAGGATAGTCAGAAGTGGCATGAGCTCTTGGTGCTCCTAACATCCCTGGCTCAGGCTGGGCGTTTGAGGCCGAGACTTGCCATCTGCGACCTCGACAGTTCGGATCTCTCGCTCGATAACGTACTAATCGATGTGCTTCATCCAACGCTGACCGACATCGGGCACGGCCCCGGGAAACGAGGAAAAGTTCGCCCAGAGATCACGACCAACGGAATGTCCGTTGTACTCCGCGTCTCGCTCGAAGGGCACCCTGCGCTACTCCTCCCGGGAGATCTCGACTCTGCGGGATTGGAACAACTACTGAGTCGAGATAAGGACGTCTCGGCACACGTTCTCGTCTACCCACACCACGGGGGCCACAGCGGGGCAGGGTCAGAAGACGCATTCACGAAAACTCTGTGTGACGCTGTCTCTCCTGAAGTGGTCCTATTTTCCATGGGGCGCGGGGTATTCAAGAACCCTCTGCCCGAAGTTGTGGCGGAGATAACCCGTTCGTTTCCGGAGATGCGCGTCGCATGCACGCAGCTTTCTGAGAACTGCCATGCTGGCGCTCTCCCCAGTGGCGATCGAGGCTACTTACTGAATCGCCCTGTTGCTGTCAGCGCGGAATCCCGGTCTTGCGTCGGCACCGTTAGGGTCACCGTGGCTGACGATCACCTCCAGGTGGACCCAAGTCACTTGGCCCACAAGCGATGGATCACGCAGCAGGTAAGCGCTGCCATGTGTGAACCCGACAGACAACTCGCTCTGCCCAGGCCCCGGGTTCCCTGACATAGCTACCCCTCAGTCCGCACACAGTCCGCGAAAGACCTGTTCAAGACCGTCGCTGCCCATCGTCTGCCAACACTAAAAGGCCAGGTCAGCAGCCTACAACGGACATCGCTGCAGGCCACCGACCCGACCCATTACTTGGAGACCAAGAAGGCTTGATCTCCGGTCGGGCCGTCTGACTTGCGGTATCGCAGGTCGCGCCGCTCACACCAGACCGCACCCGGTCCACGGGGCGCCGATTACGGCGCTCTTGTCGGACCGGGTGCGGTTTTCTTTTTCGCGGCCACAGGTGTGCGCGGGTCCGCAGGGTGATCGCGGCGGACGCGGGGCCGAGGACCTCGCCGATCGCAGGCCGCGCCGCCCCTGAAGCCGGTGCCCGACACCTTCGGACCGAGCAACTGCCCTGTCGGCAAGCGTGACCCGGAGCCGGTACGACGATCGCCTCTCGGATGTACGGCGGCATGGCCTCGGGCACCGCCTCCACCTGAGCGGTGGCGGGCGGGGCGAGCCCGGCACGCGGGTACAAGCGGCACGCCGACAAGGGACCGTGGGCGTCGGCCGAACGCATCCCCCAGCTCACGCCGCATCCACCACACCGTCCCTGGACGGACCGCGCTTCGGGCGGTGACGAACCTTCCGAAGCCGTCCTGCCCATCACCAGGAGGACGGCGGCTGGTCGACTCGACCGCCTCTGTGGGCTGTGGAGATGTGGTCACGCGCACCGCCGGGGAGGGAGGCGACGCACTCCGACGAGCAGGCATTGACCAGCAGCGGCAGCACGTCTGTGGCCACGCGCAAGGAGATCCACACCTGCTGGAGGCTGCCTTGTGGAATCGGGCCGTCGCAGACGCTGCAGCCATGGCGGGCTGTGGGGCCCCAGCACCCGGGATCCAGACGTTCCGGATCGGGGCCAGTGAGGGAGTCCGGGGACGAGGTCAGCTTCGGGAAGGGCGGGCGGAGCTTGAAGTTGCCGAAGAGGGTTCGCGTGCTCACCGTACTGCGGGCCAGCCGTCGGCAACGGGTGATCTCGTAGGGGAACCAGTGCAACCGGTAGGAGGTGTACGGGGTGAACTCCTCCAGGCCGGCCATTGCCCCGATCTCGGGCGGGAGCCGAACCAGGTTGCTGCCGTAGAGCACGAGGTGCTTGACCGCCGTCAGTTTGGCAATGCTCGGCGGCAGGGTGATGACCTGCCGGCGTTCCTCCGGGCTCAACTCGATCAGCGGCTTGAACTCTTCCCGCCCGTCGGCGGCAGCTTCCTCAACCAGCTCCAGAAGACGCCGCCAGCCCGGTGCGGTGGGATCCTGCCGCTCCGCGTGAAACCCGACGCGGGCTAGCGGATGGGGCCCGGACTGCTCGATGCATGAGCAGAAGTCCCGGAAAACCACGCGCCCTCCCGGCACCGGATCCGAAACATCCGCCCATCGGTCCCCAACGACCGGCGGCTCTCCCCTGTCCGTCATGACGCCACAGTACCGAGGCGGTCGCAGGCCGGCGCGATGAGGCAGCAGACGGCGACAACCTCCTGGCATGTGCGGCCGCACCGCTCACTACGTCGGCAGGCGTGAACCCGCCGTCGCCCCCACGACTGACCCTGCAAGCCGCCCGTGCCCTGCAAGGGATGCTCCGAACCGACACCGGTCCGGGCCTCACCGAGCGTGAGCTCGACGCGGTCGAGGATGCCTTCAGCGCCCTTAGTGGTAGCGGACCTTGAGGGTCGTCACCATCTTGTCGTCGGGCTCGGTAGACCAGCTGATGCTCGTCGTCGATGCGCCGAGACCAGTAGCCGTCTCGTTCCAGCGCCTGAAGCAGCACGTTCATCGACTGCCGTGTCACGAACGCTCCCCGCGCGAGTTCGGAGTCCGACAAGCCCGGGCGTTGGGCCAGCAGTTCGAGGCAGGAGTAGTGCGTCACGCTCATTCCGAGTGGCCGCAGTACCTCCTCCATGGCTGCGCGCAGGGCGCTCGACGCCTCTTTCAGCAGGTAGCCCAGCGATTTGTCCAGGTCGATGCCGCCACCGTTTTGACTCTCAACTTCCATGCCGGCCACGGAGTCGTCCTGGTCCCGGTCACGCTCTCCCGGCGGAACGCCGGACCGTGCGCCACCGCGGAGCCCGGTCATCGGGGACGTCCGGGGAGGCGAAGTGGAACGGCACCCCGAGGCGGTGGGCCAGGGCCCGTCCAGCGTCGGCGGCTGCCGTGGCAGGCCGGGGACCGCCGCGGCGGTGGTAGACGGTCGCCAAGTGGCCCTCTCCCGGCGGGTCGTCCAGGTTCACAAGCAAGCGCACGAACCAGTCATGGACGGTGTCGCCGTCCCAGAGCGCCTCGACCGCGGCCACCCGGCCCGGGTGGCCGGCAGCACGGGCCGCGAGCGTGGGGACGTCCAGCGGATCGGGCGGAGTGCGCTGCACCCGGTCGCCGAGGGCCTCGTAGCGGGCGTGTACCACCCTCTCCGCATCGTGCAGGCTCACGTCCAGCGGGCGCAGAGCCTCCCTCACGACCAAGAGCGCGGCAAGGAAGCGGTCGCGGCGCACGTCCGCGTCGACCTCCTGGCGGGTCCGTTCCTCCAGGTAGGGCCACCAGCCGCTCACCGGTCCTTCCCCGATGCCATGAAGGGCGTCATGGGCCGAACGTACCGCAGCCGCGCCCCACCCGGCCTGCCCCGCCAGGAAGGCCGCCGGCGTCGGCAGGGTGTGGTGTTTCCGGGATCCGCGCAGTAGAACTGGGCCCATGTCCAACCAGCAGCCCGGCCCTCACCGGGCCCAGGTGCCCGGTCCGCGCCCCATGTACACGCCACCGCAGATCCGGGCGGTCGGCGCCGCCTACCGGCGATGGGCCCTGCTTTTCGTCTGGCTCGCCGTCATCATCGCTGTCCTTATGGTGGCCGCGTTCGTGATGAGCCTTGTCCTCCTCGCAGAGGCGGACGCGAACCCGGCGAAAGGCGCCCACGGCTACGGCGCCATCTTCCTGTGGTTCGGGATTGCCGCCGTGACCCCGGTCCTGCTCGCTGTCGCCGTTCCCGGTGTGTTCATGACGCGGCGGGTGCGACAGCAGCGGCGGGCGGGGATCACACCTCCGGCTCCCCTCCCATGGACACAGTGAACCCGGGCCCCGATCAAGGCCTGCGCCACCGCCCCGCCACGGACAACCGCAGACGCGGAGCCGCCGTGGCCCCGCGTCTCCGGTCGGTGGGCTGCGTACAGTGCGCCCTCCCCGCCGTCACCCCCGCGCCCGCCGCGGCCCCAGGAACGCTCCGGCCAGCAGGGCTCCCGCCAGGACCAGGGCGGAGTTGACCAGGATCGCCAGCGAGACTCCGGTCAGGACGCCCTCGGGGCCCGCGTCGCCGAGGGTGGACATGCGGGCCGTGGCGATCGCGCTCATGACCGGGATGCCCAGGGTGATGCCGACCTGCTGGGTCATCGTGGCGAGACCGGTGGCCAGGCCCTGTTCGTCGTCGGGGAGGCCGGAGGTCGCCGTGACCATGAAGCCGACGATCATCAGCATGTTGCCGACGCCCCCGATGAACGTGGCCGCCAGCAGGAGCCAGATCCAGGCCCCGGAAGTACCGAGCGCCACCAGGGAGAGCGTGGCGACGGCCTGGATGATGCCGCCGGTCACGATGGTCGTCCGGTTGCCGAAGCGGCCGACGGCCCGGCCGCCGAGCGTGCCGCCGATCACCGTTCCGATGCCCAGGACACCGAAGGCGAGGCCCGTCGCCAGCGGCGAGTAGCCGAGAACTTCCTGGAGGTAGAGCGTCAGCAGGAAGACCAGCGAGGTCTCGGTGACGAAGGCGATCAGACCGGTGGCGTTGCCCCAGATGACGCTGCGTCGCTTGAGGATGCGTACGGGAACGAGCGGTGCGGCAGCCCTCTTCTCGACGAACCAGAAGGCGATGAGCAGCGCGAGGCCCGCGAGCAGTGCGGCCAAGGTGGTGGGCGTGGTCCATCCGGTCGCGCCGGCCTGGGTCAGTCCGTAGACCAGGAGCAGCAGTCCGCCGGTGACCGTCGCGGCGCCCGGGATGTCGAGCCGGGGGCGGCCCGCGGGGCGCGAGTCGGTGATGACGGACGGGGCGAGGGCGACGACGAGAGCGGCTACGGGGACGTTGACGAAGAAGGCCCAGCGCCAGGAGAGCAGGTCGGTGAGGAGTCCGCCGAGGATGGCACCCGCGGTGAACCCGGCGGACATCAGGGCGCCGTTGAGACCGAGGGCCCGTTCGCGCAGGGGGCCCTCCTTGAACGCGGTGGTCAGCAGGGCGAGTCCGGCCGGGGTGACGGCCGCGGTGGCGAGGCCCTGGAGGACCCGGGCGGTGAGCAGGACCTCGGGTGAGGTCGCCAGTCCGCCGAGCGCCGAGGAGAGTCCGAGGACGATCATGCCGCCCACGAAGAGGCGTTTGCGGCCTACGAGGTCGGCGATGCGGCCGAACAGGAGGGTGAAGCCCGCGGCGGCCAGGGCGAAGGAGGTGGCGATCCACTGAAGGTTCGGGAGGGAGAGGCCGAGCCCCTCGCCGACGACGGGCAGCGCGACGTTCAGGATCGAGAAGTCCACGGCGATCATGAACTGGGCGCCGAGGAGGAGGGTGAGGACGAGCTTCTGCCGTCCGGTCATACGGGAGTCGGCTTGCGGAGCCTCGGCCTGGTGAGTGGTGGTTGTGGTGCGCGGGGAGGTCTGGCTGGGTGCGGACATGGTCGCCCTTCCTCGGACGGAGGCTTTAACGGGTCTTCGGTTCCGTTAAGATGGAGTGACCGTAGCAGAGGAACGCCCATTAATGGAACTGGAGACCCGTTATGACGTCGGAGGGCCCGGAGAACGTGGAGAACGTGGAACCCGGCACGGTCCGGCCCGGCGGGCGTACCGCCCGGGTCCGCGAAGCCGTCCTGCGCGCGGCGGGTGACACTCTGGCCGAGCAGGGCTTCGACCAGCTCGACCTCGCCGATGTCGCACGCCGCGCGGAGGTGGGCAAGACGACCGTCTACCGGCGCTGGTCCACCACCACCGGCCTGATCGCCGACCTCCTCGACGACATGGCCGAGCAGTCCTCGCCGCGCGCCAGGACCGGCTCACTGGCCGAGGACCTCAGAGCCAACGCCCGGCTCGTGCTGTCGACGCTCACCGACCCGCGCCAGGGCGCCCTGTTCCGTTCCGTGATCGCCGCGGCCACCTGTGACGCGCGCACGGCACAGGCGTTGCACCGGTTCTACGCGGTCCGCATCCGCGAGTGGGCGGGCTGCGTCACCGAGGCGGTGGAGCGCGGCGAACTGCCGGCCGGCACCGACGCGCACGAGGTGATTCGCGCCGTCTCCGCCCCCCTCTACTACCGCCTGCTGGCGAGCGGCGACCCGCTCGACGAGGCGGCCGCCGACCGCGCCGCCGAGGCCGCGTTCGTGGCGGCGCAGGCCGGTACGTACGTGAGCTGAGTTCAGCCGGCCCGCAGCCGGGCCGCCCATGGATGGCCCGCGCCCTCGGCCAGGGTGATCGTCTCCGTCAGCCAGGCGCGCCCGTCCTCGCCGAGAACGGGGAGGGCGGCCTCGAAGTCCTGCTCGTCCTTGGACCGCCGGGACCTGGCCTTGTAGAGGAGCTGGACCTGGGGCGCGAGATAGGGGACGCCGTCTCCGGAGACCCTGCCGAGCCGTTCCAGCGGGAGACGGATCCTCGGGTCGCGGCGGAACACCCAGTCACCGTCCTCCGCGTCGTCGAGCATGAACTGCACCCGCCATGGCTCGCCCGCGCCCGGCCGGCACCAGATGTCGTGCACCTGTGGCGGCAGGGTCTCGCCGGGGAGCCACGGCCGCAGGGTGCCGGGCGGATCGGCGGCCCACCACTGGCCGTCCGGCAGGAGCCGCTGGACGGCGAGCTGGTCGCCGCGCAGCAGGAGCACGTCGATGTCACCGTGGTCCCGGTAGGCGCGGCCCACGGCCAGTTCGACCGCGTACCCGCCCGCGATCCACCATGGCGTGCGCAGCGGGGAGAGCATGCGTACGGCTTCGGGGAGCGACATCGGCTCCCAGGGGCCCCAGGGGGTTTCCGTGCGCATGGTTCCCGTCGGATCTCGGGTCGTCGGGCCGGCCGGTCAGCCGCCGGTGAGGAGGTGGCGGTAGCTGTCCGGGTGTTCGTGGAGGTACGTGGCCAGGCTCATCGGCGGCCTGCCCGTCAGGGTGGCCACGGCATCCGAGACGGTGGCCATCTCCCCGGCCGCGATGGCCTCGTACGAGGTCACCCAGCCGGCCACCTCCCAGTCCTGCGCGCCGTAACCGGACCGCGAGGCGTAGGCCTCCTCCCGGGTCTCGGGCACATAGGTGATGGTCCGTCCGGTGACCCGGCTCAGCTCCTCGGCGGCCTCGGCGAGGGTGAACGCCTCGGGCCCGGTCAGGTCGTACGTCTCCCCGTCGTGCGTCGGGCCGGTGGGGTCGGTACCGGCCAGCAGGACGGCGGTCGCCGCGTCGGCGATGTCCTCGTGGGCCACCGCCGCGACCCTGCCGTCACCGGCCGGGCCGCGCAGGACACCGTCGGCGCCGGTCATCGCCGGCAGGCCGGCCAGATACCAGCTGTCGCGCAGGAAGGTGTGCCGGACGCCGGAGACCCGGATGTGGGCCTCGGTGTCCCAGTGGTCCCGGGCGAAGGTGAACGTCGCGTCGGGGGCGGCGCCGAGGAAGGAGACGTACACGATCCGTTCGACGCCCGCCGCGACCGCCGCGTCCACGGCCGTCGTGTGCTCGTGCACCCGGTCCGGACTCTCGTGCGCCGAGACGAGGAAGAGGGTGTGCGCCCCGGCCAGGGCGCGGCGCATGGCCTCCCCGTCCCCGTACGGGGCGGCCGGTGCTGCGTCGGCGCCGGGCAGCTCGGGCAGCCGGGACGGGTCGCGGCCAAGAAGCCGTACGGGAACGCCCGCCCGGGTCAGCCGCTTCGCGACCCGGCCGCCGAGCGCCCCGCTCGCTCCGGTGACGGCGGTGAGGGGACCGTTCGAGACGCCGCCGGAATCCTGTGTGCGGTCGGTGGGGTTCATGCGGGGCTGCCTTCCTTGTTCGGCCAGGGGCGCACTTCCACGACCGCCTCGACCGGAACCGGTCCGTAGATGTGCGGGAACTCCTCGCCGCCGGGCGGGAGCGACTCGTACCGCACGGGTGCGGGAAGCCGTTCGGTGTCGATGACGAGCACCACCAGGTCCTGGTCACCGGCCCCGGCCCGGCTCCCGGCGCCGTACAGGACCTCGGCCACGCCGGCGAGCTGGTGCGGCAGTGAGCAGTGGATGAAGCCCTCCTCGTGCAGGGTGCGGCCACGGGTGGACATCTCGTATGTCCCGGTCCCGCGGGCCGCCTCCCACAACGGGCGTTCCGTCAGGTGCAGCAGTTCGGCCATGGGTCAAAACTAACGAGCTGGTGCCCGGTCAGCCGCGGCGGCGCGTCCTGCGGGCCACCAGCGTGGCGGCCGTTCCAGCGATCAGCAGGGCCGCGCCGATCCCGCCGATCACCCATTCACCGCCGCGCGAGCCCGTGTCCGGGAGCCGCCGGCCGGGGTGGGTCCGTGAGACGCCGTTCTGGTTCGCCGTGTCGGACTTCCCGAGGGTGGTCCTTCCCCCGGCCTCAGCGGCGGGCTCCCTGACCGGATGGCCGATGCCCACGCCGACGAGGGGCAGCGGATCGGCGGCCGCGGTGGGGGCCACCGCTCCCGCCATGGCTGCGGCGGCCGCCACCGTCACCGCCAAGCGGTGCCTTTTACCGCTTTTGCGCTCCTTTGATCCCATACAGCGCAATATGCAGCGTGAGCGGGTACCCGGCCGGCGTGCCACGCCGGGAGGCCGGACCGATCCGTCGACCGCCGCCGTCAGCCCGTGTCCGGCCGGTGGCCGGCCCGTGTTCGGCCGGTGGTCAGCCCGCCAGCAGCTTCGCCTCGGTCGCCGGGTCGATGCCCTTCAGTGGCCGGTCGGGGCGCTGCGGCGCGGTACCGCCGATCTCGCGGAGCCAGGCCCAGGTGTCGGCGACCGTCTCCTCGACCGGCCGGCAGCGCAGCCCCGCTCCGTACGCCCGGCGGACGTCGCCCTGGTGGAGGGAGTCGTACAGCTCCCCCGGCGGCAGCCAGACCGGCAGGTCCGTCCAGGGCTCGACACCTGCCGCGAGAATCCGGTCGACGTCGGTCCAGCGCAGCTCGGCATCGGAACCGGTGGCGCGCACACAGGCGTTCAGGAACTCGCCCATCGTGGTGTGACCGGGGCGGCTGACCAGGTTGTACGGGCCGTGGAGGCCCTTCTCCGACGCGTCGAGCAGCCATGCGGCGAGGTCGCGGACGTCGATGTACTGCAGGTCCACGTCCGGTGCGCCGGGTGCGAGCACCGGGCCGCCGCGGGCGATCCTGGTCAGCCACCACGGCAGCCTGCCGACGTTTTCCCAGGGGCCGATGATCAATCCAGCGCGGCCCAGCAGCGCCCGGTCCCCGAAGGCGTCCAGCGCGGCCAGTTCGCCGCCGCGTTTGGCCTGGGCGTACGGGACGTCGCCGTCGGCGTCCGGCGAGGCACCCTCCACCAGCGGGCCGTCCTCGGGCAGGCCGGCCGGTGTCGGGTAGTCGTACACCGACCGGCTGGAGACGTACGTGTACCGCGCGGCCCTGCCGGAGAGCAGCCGGGCCGCGTCCCGTACGGCCGAAGGCGCGCCGCTCCACGTGTCGACGACCAGGTCCCAGGTGTAAGAACCGTCGCCCGGCTCCGCGACCCCGGCGAGCGCGGCGAGGCCGCCCTCCTGCGTGCGGTCGCCGAGCAGTTCGGCCACTCCGGGCGGCGGTGCGTGACGGCCGCGATGGAACACCGTGGTCTCCCAGCCACGCGCGAGCGCGGCCTCGGTGACGGCCCTGCCGACGAATTCCGTACCACCCAGTATCAGAAGCCTCATGCCCCGACTTTGCCCGCTCGCGCCCCGGTCCGGGATGGTCCTCGCTCTCGGCTGAATCGACGCGACTGAATCGACGGGGCTGCATCAACGCGGCTGCATCAACGCGGCCGTCCGGCAGCAACGACGAACCGGCCCTCGGGACTGATCCATCCGCCGGGCGGCTGAGGGGGTGTCACGCGAGCGGGGGCCCGCCCGCGTGGTGCGATCAGGCCGTTTCGAGCGGGAACGCTCCCCGGTGGCCGGTGCCGGCGCCCGCCTCCGGGCGAGGCTCGAACTCGCGGCAGCTCCAGACCTCCTGGACGAATCCGCTGCGCCGGTCCCACAGGTCGAGGACGTCGTCCTCGCCGGCCGCCCCGCGGTAGGCCTCCTTGGCGCCCCGGAAGCAGGCGAGTCCGCCGGAAAGCCCGCGGCCGGGCGCCGGGAAGTAGTCCGAGAAGGCGCACGCGATGCACGTCCGGAGCCGGATCCCGGGCGGGAGCGATCGCTGGATGGTGGCCAGTGCGGCCCCGAAGTCGCTCTCGGCCCGGTGGGACCTGAAGGCCGCGCCGCCGTACTGCAGCTCCAGGTAGAGGTACGGGTCGGGCCGGCGCAGCGACAACAGGCAGCTCAGCGTGGCCTGATGGACCTCGCCGTCCGCCGTGACGGGGAACGGCAGGTCCCATTCCAGGACGCAGTCGTTGAGCATTCCGTCGGCGAGGGCGAACATCCCGCTCTCCGGCGGCATGCCCGCCACCGGGCACAGACCGTCAAAGCTCTCGCCCTCGAAATCGACGCCCCTGATGCGAAGGCGGAGTTGCTGTCCGTCGGTGGTGAGGATGACGGCATCGGAGCCCTGTCGGTCCCGGTACCACCCTGCCCACGACTCATCTGTCATGGGCAGGGACTGTAGCCCGTGGCTCGGACACTCCCCGTGCCGCCCTCCGCTTAGCCGCCCGACCCCTGTGACCTCGGCCTATCCCCTCCCCTCCCTTCCGTCCCATTGCCTCCGCCCCGTTCCCTTCCGTCCCGTTGCCTTCCCTTCCCTCCGTGCCGGTCCGTTCAGTGCGTCCTGCGGGTGACGAACTCCGCAAGGGCAAGGAGATCGCCCGCCGCCGACAGATCGGGCACTGCCCGCGACAGGTGGTGCACGGCGCGCGCCATCCGGTCCGCGGCACAGACCTGCGCCCAGTCGCGGCCGCCCGCCCGGTCCACGGCGTCGGACGCACGGCTCACCTCGCCGGCGGTGTTCATCGGGCCCCGATAGAGCGCGGCGAGCTCCGCCGCCGCCGGGGTGCCCGAGGTCAGCGCGGCGACCACGGGCAGCGACTTCTTGTGTGCGGCGAGGTCGGCGCCGACCGGCTTGCCGGTCTGGGCCGGGTCACCCCAGATGCCGATCAGGTCGTCGATGAGCTGGAAAGCGAGCCCGGCCTCCCGGCCGAAGCCGTCCATCGCTCCGACGGAACGCTCGTCCACGCCCGCGTAGAGCGCGCCCAGCGCGCAGGCGCAGCCGAGCAGCGCTCCTGTCTTCGCCGTCGCCATGGTGAGGCACTCGTCCAACGAGACCTCGTCCGGCCCTCGTTCCTCGAAGGCGCAGTCCGCCTGCTGGCCCGCGCACAGCTCGATGACGCAGGTGGAGAGGCGGGCCGAGGCACGGGCCGACACCGCGCGTGCGTCCTCGGCGAGGAGCCGCTGGGCGAGCGCGAGCATGGCGTCGCCCGCGATGACGGCGTCGGGGATGCCGAAGACCGTCCAGGCCGTGGCCCGGTGGCGGCGGGTGCGGTCCTCGTCGATGACGTCGTCGTGCAACAGCGTGAAGTTGTGGGCCAGTTCAACGGCGACGGCCGCCCGGACAGCCTCCCTCGGGTCGCCGCCGAGTGCCCGGGTGGCGGCCAGGACGAGCGCGGGTCTGATCGCCTTGCCGGCGCCGCCCGCGGCGGGGCTGCCGTCGGCGTGCTCCCATCCGAAGTGGTACATCGCGACGCGCCGGATCGATCCCGGCAGTGAGGCGACCGCGGCCCGCAGATGCGGATCGACGAGGGTCCGGGTGTACTCCAGGAGCGCCGCGGCCTCGTTGCCCTCGGTGGCGGCGGCGTCGGTACGGGTCATGGTCAATCGGTCACCCCGGTCATTGCCGTCCCGGCCCCTGATGGCTGTCGCCCCGGGGCCGGGACGTGGGTGGTTGCTGTGGTGCGCCGGCTGCGGCCGACGGGGTCCCGGACCCGGCGGGCCCGGGACCCCGTGGTCTCACCGCCAGCGGCTGACCTCGACGTTCTCCAGGACCCCGAGGGCGTCCGGGACCAGTACGGCCGCGGAGTAGTAGGCCGTCACGAGGTAGGAGATGATCGCCTGTTCGTCGATCCCCATGAAACGGACCGACAGGCTGGGTTCGATCTCGTCCGGGATGCCCGTCTGCTGGAGGCCGATGACGCCCTGCTCGGCTTCGCCGGTCCTCATACAGATGATCGACGTGGTCCGGGCGTCCGTGACCGGGATCTTGTTGGACGGGAAGATGGGGACCCCCCGCCAGGCAGGCACATGGTGTCCGCCGATGTCGACGCTCTCCGGCACCAGACCCCGCTTGTTGCACTCACGGCCGAAGGCGGCGATGGCCCGGGGGTGGGCGAGGAAGAGCTTCGATCCGCGACGACGCGACAGCAGTTCGTCCATGTCGTCGGGGCTGGGCGACCCGTCGTGCGGCTGGAGCCGCTGTCCGTAGTCGCAGTTGTTGAGCAGGCCGAACTCCCGGTTGTTGATCAGCTCGTACTCCTGGCGCTCACGCAGCGCCTCGACCGTGAGCCGCAACTGCTGCTCGGTCTGGTTCATCGGCTGGTTGTAGAGATCGGCGACCCTGCTGTGGACCTTCAGGACGGTCTGGGCGACGCTCAGTTCGTACTCGCGGGGCGCGGCGTCGTAGTCCACGAACGTGTGCGGGACGACGGCCTCGCCGACATGGCCGGCGGACAGATCGATCTCCGCCTCGCCGTACCTGTTGGTGCGCTGGTGCGGGATGGCGAGCAGCCCTGCGAGATGGGTGCGCAGAGATTCCGCGCGCTCGGCGAGGTTGAGCACATCGGCCCGCCTCAGCGTCAGGACCGTGCACGCCGTGACCGCGCGGGCCGAGTACTCCCAGAGGGCGTCTCCCTCGATCAGGGAGTGGTCTCCGAAGTAGGCACCGTCCGCGTGGACCCCGAGCACCGTCTCGTCCCCGTAGGGCCCGGTGCCGATCTTCTCGACCTTTCCGTGCGCCAGCAGGAAGACCCGGTCCGCCGCCTCTCCCGCGGTGGCCAGGAGCTGTCCTGCGGGGATGTCGCGCTGCTCGCACCGCCTGGCCAGTTCGGCCAGCACCTCTTCGTCCCCGAAGTCCCTGAGGGCCGGGAGTTCACCGAGCTCGGCGGGGATGACCGAAACCCGGTCCCCGGTCTGTACGAACGTGACCCGGCCGTCCCCGACCGAGTAGCTCAGCCGGCGGTTCACCCGGTACGTGCCGCCCTGCACCTGGACCCACGGCAGCATCTTCAGCAGCCACCGTGAGGTGATCTCCTGCATCTGCGGAGCGGACTTGGTGGTCGTCGCGAGGTTCCGCGCGGCTGCCGTGCCCAGACTCTGCTGCGGCGGCACCTGCGCGTTCTGAACCTCTTCGCCAACGGACATCTGTGGGTCCTCTCGATTCATCGGCTGACCTGCGAGAACAACCTTTCAGCATGGGGACTCGGCGCGCCATTACACAAAAGAGTGTGACTAATCGGGCTTTGGGCTGGGCACAACGCTGCGCGATGCCCGCCCGCCCGGTTAATTTGCATGCGGGATGCGCATTCACCTACCGTGACGGCCATGCGGCTGACGAGGTTCACGGACGTGGCACTGCGCGTGCTGATGCGCCTGGCCGTCGTGGAGCACGAGGATCCGCCGACCACCCGCGAGGTGGCGGCGACCATGCAGGTGCCGTACTCCCACGCCGCGAAGGTCGTGGCCCGCCTCCAGCACCTCGGCCTGGTCGAGGCCCGGCGGGGACGCGGCGGCGGGCTCGCCCTCACCGCGGCCGGCCGTACCGCCTCCGTCGGCGGACTTGTCCGCGAGCTGGAAGGCACGGACGACGTCGTCGAGTGCGAGGGCGCCGCCCCGTGCCCGCTGCGGTCGGACTGCCGGCTGCGCAGCGCCCTGCGTGCGGCGGCTGAGGCCTTCTACGCCTCGCTCGACCCGCTCACCGTCACCGAACTGGTCTCCTCACCGACCGGTCCCCTGCTGCTCAGCATCAGCAACAGGCCGTCGACGCAAGGCTGAACGACCCCCCGCCGCACCGGGTCCACGACCCGGTTCCTACACTGACTTTAAATACTCATCTCAGATGCCAATTCTGAATCAGAGGAGTTACCGATGCTCTCCGAGCCGTCGACCGCCACCGTCCGTGCCACTCTCCCCGCCGTCGGCGCGGCGATCGGAGACATCGCCGATCTCTTCTACCGCAAGCTGTTCGACGCCCATCCCGAGCTGCTGAGCGACCTGTTCAACCGGGGCAACCAGGCCTCGGGAGTCCAGCGTCAGGCGCTCGCCGGCTCCATCGCCGCGTTCGCGACCCAGCTGGTCGAGCACCCCGGCACCCGCCCCGACGTGATGCTCGACCGCATCGCGCACAAGCACGCCTCGCTCGGCGTCACGGCCGCCCAGTACGAGGTCGTGCACACCCATCTGTTCGCGGCCATCGCCGAAGCGCTCGGCGACGCGGTGACCCCCGAGGTCGCAGCCGCCTGGGACGAGGTCTACTGGCTGATGGCCAACGCCCTGATCGCCATCGAAGAGCGGCTGTACGCACAGCACGGCGTCGTCGCCGGCGACGTCTGGCGTGACTGGGAAGTGGTCTCGCGCGTCGAGGAGACCGCGGACGTCGCCACCTTCCAGCTCCGCCCGGCCGACGGCGCCCCGGCCCCCGCCTTCCGCCCCGGCCAGTACGTGTCCGTGCAGGTCGAACTCCCCGACGGCGCCCGCCAGATACGCCAGTACAGCCTCTCCAGCTCCCCCGGTTCGGCGCTGCGCTCGTTCACCGTCAAGCGGGTGCACGGCGGCGGCGCCCCCGACGGCGAGGTCTCGCGGCAGCTGCACGCGCAGGTCCGCGCCGGTGACCGGCTCCGGGTGTCGGCCCCGTACGGTGACCTCGTACTGAAGTCCACCGACGCCCCGCTGCTGCTCGCCTCCGCGGGCATCGGCTGCACCCCGATGCTGTCGATGCTGGAGCACCTCGCGGACTCCGGCCACCGCGCGCCGGTGACCGTGGTGCACGGCGACCGCTCCCCCGCCGATCACCCCCTGCGCGCCGACCACGCCCTGTTCACCGCCAAACTCCCCGAAGCCGCGGCGCACTTCTGGTACGAGATCCCCGAGGAAGGCCACCCGGCGGACCGCACCGGCCTGGTCGACCTGACCGGCGTGGTGATTCCCTCCGGTACGCACGCCTACCTCTGCGGTCCGCTGCCCTTCATGCGGGCCGTGCGCACCCAGCTGCTCGCCAAGGGCGTCCCGGCGGCCGACATCCACTACGAGGTGTTCGGCCCCGACCTGTGGCTCGCCCAGGGCTGAAAGGGCTGAAACGGGGCCCTGCTCGCGGAATTGACCGGATCGGCTCGCACACCGTCCGAACAGGGCCCCGGAATCCGCCGGTAAGTGGTCCGGGACCCGGTGCGTCGGGTACAAGCGCTGTACGGACACACTCCCCCCACGCACGAAGGAGTCGGCCATGTCCTCACCCATGTCCGCGAGCACCTTTCTCGACGCCTTGAAGGACGAGGGGCTCACCGTCGTCCAGGTCGGCGACTGGCGCAGCCACAACCGCAACCACAAGGGCCCCTGGGGGCCCGTCAACGGCGTGATGATCCATCACACCGTCACCCGCGGCACCGCAGCGACGGTCCGCACCTGCCGCGACGGCTACCCGTCACTGCCGGGGCCGCTGTGCCACGGCGTCATCGCCAAGGACGGCCGGGTCCACCTGGTCGGCTACGGACGGACCAACCACGCCGGGCTCGGCGACGACGACGTACTGCGCGCCGTCGTCGCCGAGAAGCGCCTGCCGTCGGACAACGAGGCCAACACCGACGGGAACCGGCACTTCTACGGCTTCGAGTGCGAGAACCTCGGCGACGGCGAGGACCCCTGGCCCGCCGTCCAGCTCGAAGCCATCGAGAAGGCCGCGGCCGCGATCTGCCGCCACCACCACTGGACCTCCCGGTCGGTCATCGGTCACCGCGAGTGGCAGCCCGGCAAGGTCGACCCTCGCGGCTTCTCGATGACCGCGATGCGGGCGCGGATCCACGAGCGCCTGAAGTAGTCCGGGGCCCGCTCCGCCGTGGGCGGCCACAATGGAGGCATGCCCTCCTCGCCCCCCGGCGCGCCCGGCCTCTCCCGGCTGCAACCGGTGCTCCCGTCGCCGCTGCAGCCGGCCGAGGACGAGCGCTTCGCGCGTCACGGCGTGACGCTGCTCCTCAAACGCGACGACCTGATCCATCCCGACCTGCCGGGCAACAAGTGGCGCAAGCTCGCCCCCAACCTCCGTGCCGCGGCCGGCCGGCCCGTGCTGACCTTCGGCGGGGCGTACTCAAACCATCTGCGGGCCACGGCCGCCGCGGGCCGTCTGCTGGGCTTCCCCACCATCGGCGTCGTCCGGGGCGACGAACTCGCGCACCGCCCGCTCAACCCCTCGCTCGCCCGCTGCGCTGCCGACGGCATGCAGCTGCACTTCGTGGACCGCCGGACGTACCGCGACAAGGCCGATCCTCAGGCCCTGGCAGCCCTGCTGAGCGCCCACGGGGAGTGCGAGGTCATCCCGGAGGGCGGCAGCAACGCCCTGGCCGCACAGGGCTGCGCAGAGCTCGGCCGCGAGCTGCGGGGAACGGTGGCCGTCGCGGCGGTGGCCTGCGGCACCGGTGGCACCCTCGCAGGTCTCGCCGCGGGCCTGGCACCGGAACAACGCGCCCTGGGCATCCCGGTCCTGCGCGGCGGCTTCCTGGGGGACGCGGTACGGGGCCTGCAGCGGCAGGCGTTCGGCGGCCCGGCCGGAACGTGGTCCCTGGACGAACGCTTCCACTTCGGCGGGCACGCCCGCACCACGCCCGGGCTGCACGCCTTCGCCGACGACTTCGAGGACCGCCACGGGCTGCCGGTCGAGCGGCTCTATGTGGCCAAACTCCTGTACGCGCTCACCGTGCTGGCAGAAGAGGGCGCGTTCCCCGCCGGAACCGCCGTCGCGGCCGTCATCACGGGGCGCCCGGACGCGCCTGAGGAGGATCAGCCGTCCGACTCCTCCCGGTAGGCCGCGGCCTCTTCCAGGTCGAGGCGCCTGAGCAGGGTCCGCATCATCTCGTCGTCGATCCGGCGCTCGTCCCGCAGCCGTACGAAGACCTCGCGCTCGGCCTCGATCATCTCGCCGGCCAGCCGCCGGTAGGTGTCGTCCGCCGACTCCCCCGTCACCGGATTGGCCGCGCCGAGCCGTTCCCAGACGGCGTTGCGGCGGCGCTCCAGGACGGTCCGGAGGCGGTCGGTGAGCGGCTGGGGCAGGCAGTTGCGCCGGTCGGTGAGCAGTTCCTCCAGACGCGCCTCGGCGGCCGTGGACGCCTCGCTCTGGGCCTGCGCCTCCGCGAGCGTCTCGGCCTGCAGGTCGCGCCCGGGGAGCTTCAGCACCCGTACCAGGACGGGCAGCGTGAGCCCTTGGACGACGAGTGTGCCGATGACCGTGGTGAACGTCAGGAACAGCACCAGGTTGCGCGCCGGAAACGCCTCGCCGTCACTCGCGGCCAGCGGGATGGAGAAGGCGATGGCGAGCGAGACGACGCCGCGCATGCCGGCCCAGCCGACGATCAGCGGCGAGGTCCAGTTGGTCTCGGGTTCCCTCTCCCGGATGCGTTTCGACAGCAGGCGCGGCACATAGGTCGCCGGATAGACCCAGAGGAACCGGACCACGACGACCGCGAGGAACACCGCCACCGCGTACCAGAGGGCCTCGGCGACGGCGTACGTACCGAGCCCCTTCAGTACGAAGGGCAACTGGAGGCCGATCAGGGCGAAAACGGTGGACTCCAGGATGAAGGCGACCATCTTCCAGACGGCGGCCTCCTGGAGCCTGGTGGCGAAGTCGACCTGCCAGGAGCGGTGCCCCAGGTAGAGCGCGACGACGACCACGGCGAGCACCCCGGAGGCGTGCACACGTTCGGCGGCGGCGTACGCCACGAACGGGATCAGGAGCGACAGGGTGTTCTGGAGCAGGGGCTCCTTGAGGTGCGTACGGAGCCAGTGCAGCGGGACCATGAGCACGAGCCCGACGCCGACACCGCCGACCGAGGCCAGCAGGAACTCGCCGATCCCGCCGCCCCAGCTCATGCCCTCGCCCACGGCCGCGGCGAGCGCCACCTTGTAGGCGGTGATCGCGGTGGCGTCGTTCACCAGGGACTCGCCCTGCAGGATCGTCGTGACCCGGGCGGGCAGGCCCACCCGGCGCGCGATCGCCGCGGCGGTGACGGCATCCGGCGGGGCGATGACGGCGCCCAGCACCAGCGCCGCGGTGAGCGGCAGGTCGGGCACCAGCCGGTAGGCCAGCCAGCCCACCGCGACGGTGGCGAACAGCACGTAGCCGACGGAGAGCAGGGCGACGGGGCGGATATTGGCCCGCAGGTCCAGGTACGAGCTGTCCACGGCCGCCGTGTACAGCAGCGGCGGCAGCAGGAGCGGCAGCACGATGTGCGCGTCCAGCGTGTACGCCGGTACTCCCGGCAGGTACGAACCGGCGAGCCCGAGAACCACGAGAAGGAGAGGGGGCGGGACCGGGGTGCGGCGGGCGAGACCCGCCACTGCCGCACTGGCCGCGACCAGTGCCACCAGGGGCAATGCGTCCATCCCATGATCCTCTCATCCGTCGTAACCTGGCCATCATGAGCGAGTGCCCGCATGTACCGGACCTGCCGCGCCCCGAGCCCGCGCCCCTCTCCGAGACGTGTCTCGAATGCCGGGCGGCGGGCACCCACCCCGTGCAGCTGCGGCTGTGCCTGGTCTGTGGCCATGTCGGCTGCTGCGATTCGTCACCCCGGCAGGACGCCACGGCGCACTTCAAGGAGACCGGCCACGCGGTGATGCGGAGCTTCGAGGCCGGCGAAAGCTGGCGCTGGTGCTTCGAGGACGGTTCGATCGTCTGACGTCTGGGTACGTCAAACCGGCGCTTGTTGTTCGTAATTGAGCAGCGCAGACCCCTAGCCACTGTGTGTACTCATGGGCTTACCATGAGTGACAGTCATGGGATGGGGGTCTCGGCGACACGGCATCATGGATCGCGATAGCGTCGCCGGACCAGAACCGAAGACGTACCGCATGGCTCCGGGCGACCCTTCCCGGATCCTCGAAGAGTTTGTGCCACCTTGGAGGTGAGGGTGTCCCAGATCGCAGGCGAGCCCGGGAATCAGGACTTCGTAGAGGTCCGGCTGCCCGCTGCGGGTGCCTACCTGTCGGTGCTGCGTACGGCCACGGCCGGTCTCGCAGCGCGTTTGGACTTCACTCTCGACGAGATCGAGGATCTTCGCATCGCGGTCGACGAGGCCTGCGCGATCCTGCTCCAGCAGGCCGTGCCCGGTTCCGTCCTCAGCTGCGTGTTCCGGCTCGTCGACGATTCTCTCGAGGTGACCGTCTCGGCCCCGACGACCGACGGCCGGGCCCCGGAGCGCGACACGTTCGCATGGACGGTGCTCTCCGCACTGGCCGGAAAGGTCGACTCCTCGGTCGCCGTCGACCGTACGGTCAGCATCAGCCTGTACAAACAGCGCGGCGCGGGACCCGGGCCGGCGTGAGCAACGGGAACGGGGACGGTCCTGTGCGGGACGAGACGATCCGACCAGGGGTGGTGCGCGCAGCAGGCATCCCGGAACAGCAGGCCCTGCCTCATCCGGTGGACGGGGCGGATCTGCCCCGTGCGGTGGACGGGGCCGAGGGGCTCGCCGGCATTACGGTCGCGGTGGAGCAGTCGCAGGCGGAGCGGGCAGGCCAGATGAGCGAGCACGGGCACCACGATCCACACGACCGCAGCGGGGCGCGGGCGTTGTTCATCGAGCTGGGCAAGCTGCCGGACGGATCACCCGAGAAGGCGGAGCTGCGCAACCGGCTGGTGCGGATGCACCTGCCGCTGGTGGAGCACCTGGCGCGGCGCTTCCGTAACCGCGGCGAGCCGCTGGACGATCTGACCCAGGTCGCCACGATCGGTCTGATCAAGTCGGTGGACCGGTTCGATCCGGAGCGCGGTGTCGAGTTCTCGACGTATGCGACGCCCACGGTCGTCGGCGAGATCAAGCGGCACTTCCGTGACAAGGGCTGGGCGGTGCGCGTGCCGCGCCGGCTCCAGGAGCTGCGGCTCTCCCTGACCACGGCGACCGCGGAGCTCTCCCAGCAGCACGGCCGCTCGCCCACGGTGCACGAGCTGGCGGAGCGGCTCGGCATCTCCGAGGAAGAGGTCCTTGAGGGCCTGGAATCGGCCAATGCGTACAGCACGCTCTCGCTGGACGTGCCGGACACGGACGACGAGTCCCCCGCGGTCGCGGACACGCTGGGCTCCGAGGACGAGGCGCTGGAGGGTGTCGAGTACCGGGAGTCGCTCAAGCCGCTGCTGGAGGATCTGCCGCCGCGAGAGAAGCGGATCCTACTGCTCCGCTTCTTCGGGAACATGACCCAGTCGCAGATCGCCCAGGAGGTCGGCATCTCCCAGATGCACGTCTCCCGGCTCCTGGCCCGCACGCTGGCCCAGTTGCGCGAGCGACTGCTCGTCGAGGAGTAGGCGGGCCCTGGGGCGGCCGGACGGCGTCTGTCCGCCCCGAGTCCGCCAGGGCCGCCGGCGCCTCAGGCGTCGGCGCTGTCCGTGTCGGGCGTGCCCGGCCTGCGGATGCCGAGCGCCTCGATGGTCACCGGCCTCACCAGCTGGTACAGCGCGGTCAGCGCCACCACGGCAAGCACGATCCCGGCCGGGATCAGCGCCCCGTGGGAGCGCAGCAGCGTCCAGGCCACCGGGAGCGCGATGATCTGCGTGATGAGCGCCGGGCCGCGGCTCCAGCTGCGCCGCAGGAGCAGTCCGCGGGCGGCGAAGAGCGGGATCAGCCCCAGTGCGATCACCGTCAGGCCGCCCATTTCGGCCTGCTGCGGGCTGTCGGGGCGGCCGAGCAGTCCCATGACCAGCATGGAGACACCGCCGATGACGAGGGCCGCACCTTCGAGGGCGCTGAGCCCGGCCACGAGCGTGAGCCTGGCCGGCTTCGGCGGCTGGGCCGAGGGCATCGACGAGGGCGCGTTCTGCTGAGTACTCACTCATGCAGGTTGGCATCCCGGGCACCCGAAAGCGAAGCCGGGGTCGGAACGCCGCCGGGCGCCCGGAGAAAAGCCCCGCACGGACCGGCGGACCGCGCCCTTCTCGTCACTCAGCGTGAAGGCTTCCGGGCAGGACTTCAGGCCGATACCTCGCGGTAGGTAGTCTGGCGGACATGCGCGCACTTCTTGTGGTCAACCCAGCTGCTACCACCACCAGTGCGCGGACCCGTGACGTGCTGATTCACGCGCTGGCCAGCGAGATGAAGCTGGAGGCCGTCACCACGGAGTACCGCGGCCATGCCCGTGACCTGGGACGACGGGCCGCCGACAGCGACGACATCGATCTCGTGGTGGCGCTCGGCGGTGACGGCACGGTCAACGAGGTCGTGAACGGCCTGCTCCACAAGGGCCCCGACATCGACAACCTGCCGAAACTCGCCGTGGTCCCCGGCGGCTCGACCAATGTCTTCGCGCGCGCCCTCGGCCTCCCGAACGACGCGGTGGAGGCGACCGGCGCGATCCTGGACGCGCTGGCCAACCGCACCGAGCGGACCGTGGGCCTCGGTCTCGCGGCCGGCACCGCCGGGACGGAGGACGAATCGGTCCCGGAGCGCTGGTTCACCTTCTGCGCCGGCCTGGGCTTCGATGCCGGAGTCATCGGCCGCGTCGAACAGCAGCGCGAGCGCGGCAAGCGTTCGACCCATGCCCTGTACGTACGCCAGGTGATGCGCCAGTTCCTGGAGGAGCCGCACCGGCGACAGGGGCTGATCACGCTGCAGGTGCCGGGTCAGGACCCGGTCACGGACCTCGCGCTCTCCATAATCTGCAACACCGCCCCCTGGACCTACCTGGGGAACCGGCCGATGTACGCCTCCCCGAAGGCCTCGTTCGACACCGCCCTGGACGTCCTGGGCCTGCAGCGTCTGTCCACCGCAGCGGTCACCCGGTACGCCACCCAGCTGCTCACCTCGAGTCCGGAAAAGGGTCCACGCGGCAAGCACGCGGTTTCACTGCATGACCTCACGGACTTCACCTTGCATTCAAAGGCCCCACTGCCCTTCCAGATGGACGGTGACCACCTGGGGCTGCGTACCAGTGTGACGTTCACAGGCGTACGCCGTGCACTGCGTGTGATTGTGTGAGTGGAAGGGACCAAAGTCCTTTAACTCGAACGTTTGGACTGGCCTCCACCCTCTAGAAGTACGGCTGTGACCTAGTCGACACCGAGGAATCAAAAAAAACTTTCCAGAAGGGGTTGTATCCGCCGCCGAGGTTTGCGAATCTCTACATGGCGATCGGGACGGCCCGCAACAACGGCCTCCACTGAAAGCCAGAACCCCTCCTCACTGCACAGGACCACAACCAGTTCGTCTGGGCGTCGGCCCGACACTTGCGGGGGGATTCGTGAAAGCGTTCACATTCACAAGCCACCGTACGTAATACCAAGGAGAGGTAGCAGCCATGGACTGGCGTCACAACGCCGTTTGTCGTGAGGAAGACCCGGAGCTGTTCTTCCCCATCGGCAACACCGGTCCTGCGCTGCTGCAGATCGAGGAAGCCAAGGCCGTCTGCCGTCGCTGCCCCGTCATGGAGCAGTGCCTGCAGTGGGCGCTCGAGTCCGGCCAGGACTCCGGCGTCTGGGGTGGCCTCAGCGAGGACGAGCGCCGCGCAATGAAGCGTCGCGCCGCTCGCAACCGGGCGCGTAACGCCAGCGCCTGACCGACGCCACCGCTACGAGCCTCAGCCAGGCGGCGCGTACAGAGCGTACGCATCACCCCGCCCCCCGAGTCGCAGCGCGCAGTACCCCCGAAGCGCATGCTTGACCAGAGAGCCCGGACCGTTCACCCACGGTCCGGGCTCTCTGCCGTGCCCACGCTCCCTGCCGCGCGTACGTACGTGCTACTTGTCGGCGCTGACCGGGACGTCGAGGATCACCTGCGTGCCGCGCCCGGGCGCCGGCACCATGCCGAACGAGCCGCCCAGCTCGCCCTCCACCAGCGTCCGCACGATCTGGAGCCCCAGATTTCCGGCGCGCTGCGGGTCGAACCCCTCGGGCAGACCGCAGCCGTCGTCCTGAACGGTGATCAGCAACCGTCCCTCCGCGGGCGAACCGCCACGCACCGCGGAGACCTCGACCGTGCCGGACTCCGCCACGCCGAACGCGTGCTCCAGGGCGTTCTGCAACACCTCGGTGAGAACCATCGCCAGGGGCGTTGCCACTTCGGCGTCGAGGATGCCGAAGCGGCCCGTGCGGCGGCAGGTGACCTTGCCCGGTGAAATCTCGGAGACCATGGCGATGACCCGGTCGGCGATCTCGTCGAACTCGACCCGCTCGTCCAGATTCTGGGACAGCGTCTCATGCACGATGGCGATCGAACCGACGCGCCGTACCGCCTCGTTGAGCGCCTCGCGGCCCTGCGGGGAGTCCATCCGGCGGGACTGCAGGCGCAACAGGGCGGCAACCGTCTGGAGGTTGTTCTTCACCCGGTGGTGGATCTCCCGGATGGTGGCGTCCTTGGTGATCAACTCGCGCTCCCGACGGCGCAGTTCGGTGACGTCGCGCAGCAGGACCAGGGAGCCGATGCGGACGCCCTTGGGCTTCAGGGGGATCGCGCGGAGCTGGATCACGCCGCCCGCGCACTCGACCTCGAACTCCCGGGGGGCGTAACCGCTGGCCAGTTTGACCAGCGCCTCGTCCACCGGGCCGCGGGAGGGCGCGAGTTCGGCGGTGATTTTGCCGAGGTGCTGCCCGACCAGGTCGGATGCGAGGCCCAGGCGGTGGTAGGCGGAGAGGCCGTTGGGGCTGGCGTACTGGACGACGCCGTCGGCGTCGAGGCGGACCAGCCCGTCGCCCACCCGCGGTGAGGCGTCCATGTCGACCTGCTGGCCGGGGAAGGGGAAGGACCCGGCCGCGATCATCTGGGCGAGGTCGGAGGCCGACTGGAGGTAGGTGAGTTCCAGCCGGGACGGGGTGCGGACCGTGAGCAGGTTGGTGTTCCGGGCGATGACGCCGAGGACGCGGCCCTCCCTGCGTACGGGGATCGACTCGACCCGTACGGGAACCTCCTCGCGCCACTCCGGGTCGCCCTCGCGCACGATCCGGCCCTCGTCGAGCGCCGCGTCGAGCAGCGGACGGCGGCCGCGCGGGACCAGATGGCCGACCATGTCGTCCTGGTAGGAGGTGGGGCCGGTGTTGGGCCGCATCTGGGCGACGGACACGTAACGGGTACCGTCACGGGTGGGGACCCAGAGCACGAGGTCGGCGAAGGACAGGTCGGAGAGCAGTTGCCACTCCGAAACCAGCAGATGGAGCCACTCGAGGTCGGTGTCACTCAGGGCTGTGTGCTGGCGGACGAGGTCGTTCATGGAGGGCACGTGTGCGAGCGTACCTGTGGATGTGCACGGGTTCCGAACCGGACGGCCCGCGCGTACGTGCAAGCAGAAGGACCGGAAATCGTCACACCGCACGGATGGACACGAGTAATGGTCTAGTCCACAATGCTCAAGACACAGCCTCCGCTCTCCCCGCACAGGAGAGCGGAACGAGGTACCCGCGCTCTCTGCCCTGACTGCGCGGGCGCCTCCCCCGGCCGGGGGCACCGCACACCGCCGGCCGGTCCGATCGCCCGTCATGGGCGGTCCTGCTCCGGGCTGCGGTGCTGGTCGGGCTGAGGGTCCCGGCCCGGCGCCGCGGCCCGCGGGTGTTTCCGGGGCTCAGCGGGTTTCCGTCACCTTCGCGAGCGCGCGCGGCGCGTCCGGGTCCTGACCGCGGGCGATCGTCACCTCGTAGGCCAGCATCTGCAACGGCAGGATCTCCAGGATCGGCTGGATCTCCTCGGCGACCCCGGCCGTCGGCAGCACGAAGCCCGCGGAGGCCGCTTCGACCTGGGCCTTCGGGCCCACCACGAAGAGGTCCGCCCCGCGGCCGCGCAGCCGGTCGAGCACCGGCTGGAGAGCCTCGCCGCCCCGGCCGTCGGTGACCACGGCGATCACCGGGGAGATGTTGTCGACCATGGCGAGCGGACCGTGCAGAAGATCGGCGCCCGAGTAGGACAGGGCGGGGATGTAGCTCGTCTCCATCAGCTTCAGGGCGGCTTCCTTGGCCGTGGGGTAGCCGTAGCCGCGTGAGGTGATGACCATGCGCTCGGCGAAGCGGTAACGGGACGCCAGCGTCCTGACCTCGTCCTTGCGTCCCAGGATCGCCTCGGCGAGCTCCGGCAGGATCGCGGCCGCCGCGCCGTCGCCGCCGCGCAGGCCCTCCACGAAGAGGTACAGGGAGAGCAGCGAGGCGGTGTACGTCTTGGTGGCCGGCAGGGCCTTCTCCGGACCCGCCAGGATGTCGATGTGGTATTCGGAGACCGCGGCGAGCGGGGAGTCCGGGTTGTTGGTCACCGCCAGCGTGACCGCGCCGCCCTCGCGGGCCGCCTGCGTCGACGCCACCAGGTCGGGCGATCCGCCGGACTGGCTGACGGTGACGACCAGGACATCCCTGAGATCCGGCTTCGCGCCGTACGCGGTGGTCGTGGACATCGAGGCCAGGCCGCAGGGCAGACCGAGCGTGATCTCCAGCAGGTACTTGGCGTACAGCGCGGCGTTGTCCGACGTCCCGCGTGCGGTCAGCAGGACGAAGCGTGGCTTCCTGGCGGCGATCTCGGCGGCCACTGCCCGGATGGCGGGCGCCCCGCGGTCGAGGATGCGCCGGAACATCCCGGGCTGCTCGGCCATCTCGCCGGACATGATCCGGCCCGGCTGCTCGCCCTCGTCGGCCGGGTGTGTGGCGGACATGTCTGGTGCCTCCCGGGGGTGTCGCGTTGCGTCGGACAAGTCGAACACGGAGCGCCGCGGGGCCGCCAGCGGACGGCCCCGGCGCGGGTGGGGCCTTTCGTTGGAACCCGGCTGGGTTCGCGGGGCCGGGGCGGCTCGGAAACGTCTGCGCGGCGGGGGCCGGGAGCCGTGTCCGGGAGCGCGGGTTCTGCTAGATTGGGACTTAGATTGGTCTATACCACATGTCCTCTTCTTACTCCAGATCGGCAGGCCCCGCGTGGAAGTTGTCATCGTCCCGGACGCCAAGGCAGGCGGCGAACTGATCGCGGGGGCCATCGGCGCCCTGCTGAGCCGTAAGCCCGACGCCCTTCTCGGCGTTGCCACCGGATCGACCCCGCTGCCCATCTATCAGGCGCTGGCACAGAAGGTCCGCTCGGGCGCGGTGGACGCGTCGCGCGCCCGCATCTGCCAGCTCGACGAGTACGTGGGACTGCCGGCGGGCCACCCGGAGTCGTACCGCTCCGTGGTGCTGCGCGAGGTCGTCGAGCCGCTCGGGCTCTCCGAGGCGTCGTTCATGGGCCCGGACGGCTCCGCCGAGGACGTCCAGGCAGCCTGCGAGGCGTACGACAAGGCGCTCGCCGAGGCCGGCGGGGTGGATCTTCAGCTGCTCGGCATCGGTACGGACGGGCACATCGGCTTCAACGAACCGTGCTCCTCGCTCGCCTCGCGCACCCGGATCAAGACGCTGACCGAGCAGACCCGGGTGGACAACGCGCGCTTCTTCGACAACGACATCGAGCAGGTGCCGCACCACGTCATCACCCAGGGCATCGGGACGATCCTGGAGTCCCGCCACCCGATCCTGCTCGCGACGGGCGAGGGCAAGGCGGACGCCGTGGCGCAGACGGTCGAGGGGCCGGTCGCAGCGATCGTGCCCGCGTCGGCGCTGCAGCTGCATCCCCATGCGACGGTCGTGGTCGACGAGGCGGCGGCGTCGAAGCTGAAGCTGGGGGACTACTTCCGCGCCACGTATGCGGCGAAGCCGGTGTGGCAGGGGCTGTAGTTCTGCCGGTACGGTGTGAGGGCCGGGACACCGTGCGGGTGTCCCGGCCCTCACACCGTGCGGGTGCGCCCTCTGTGCGCTTTTGCCCTCAATCGCCGGGCGGGCTTGATTGTGCCGGTGCCGCCCGTCCCGCGGGAGGCTTTGTCCTCAATCGCCGGACGGGCTTGAAAGGGCGGCCTTGGATGCAGCGGCGCCGCCCACCCAGCATGGGCTCCGTCCTCAAGCGCCGGACGGCTGAAGTGGGCGGGCTTGGATGCGCCGGCGCCGCCCACCCAGCGCGGGCTCCGTCCTCTCAAGCGCCGGACGGGCTTGAGTGGACGGGCGGGCTGGGATGGGCGGGCCTGAATGGGCCGGCTCGGTTACACGATCGCTTCCGCCGCCGCTCGGCCGCAGACTCTGGCCGCGCCGTGGGTGGCGATGTGCGGGGCGCCTCTGGGGGGTGCCTGGGGGACGCCCATTTCGATGACGACCGTGTCCGGGCGCGCCGCGAGCACCGTGTCGAGGGCCTCGGTCATCCACGGGTGGCGGTGCTCGTCGCGGACGACCGCGACGATGCGCCGCTCCCCCGCGGCCCGCAGCACACCGGCCGCGGATTCCTCGGTCTCGCTGCTGTACGTGCCGGTCTCCGTACCCGGGAGAAGCCGGGCCAGTTCGGCCGCGACGCCCCACGGGGTCTCGTCACCGACGGCGATGTTCGCGAGCGGGGTGAACGCGGCGACGTACGCCGGTCCGGTGAGCGGCTCGCCCGTGCCGGTCACCTTCACCGCGCGGCGCGCCGCGACCAGGCCGACGTCGGAGCCGATGCCCGTGCTGGGTCCGGTGCCGGGCGCGGTCCCCTCCTGCACTGCCGCGCCCGGCTCCGGGGCAGCCCCCCTAACCCTTCGCGTCCAGGACGCGAGGGACCGTACCCGGGCGGCGGCGTCGGCCAGCCGCTCCTCGGGCAGTTCGCCGGCCCGGACCGCCGCGACCAGCGCGTCACGGAGCCGCAGGACCGTGCTGTCGTCGTCGAGACCGCCGCCGACACAGAGCGCGTCGGCGCCCGCCGCGATCGCGAGGACCGAGCCGCGCTCGATGCCGTACGTCGAGGCGATGGCCTGCATCTCCACGGCGTCGGTGACGATCAGGCCGTCGTAGCCCAGTTCCTCGCGCAGCAGACCGGTAAGGATCTGCGGGCTGAGCGTCGCCGGGCGGCGCGGGTCGAGCGCGGGGAGGAGGATGTGCGCGCTCATCACCGATTTGGAGCCCGCCGCGATGGCCGCACGGAAGGGCACCAGTTCGCGGGCGTGCAGGGTCTCCAGGTCCACGTCGATGCGCGGCAGCGCGTGGTGCGAGTCGACCGCGGTGTCGCCGTGCCCCGGGAAGTGCTTGGTGCAGGCGGCGACGCCGGCCGCCTGGAGGCCCTCGACGTACGCGGCGGTGTGCCGGGCGACGAGGTGGGGGTCGGCGCCGAAGGACCGCACCCCGATGACCGGGTTGCCGGGGTTGGAGTTGACGTCCGCGGAGGGCGCCCAGTTGAGGTTGACGCCGCAGTCGGCGAGCCGGCGGCCCAGCTCCTGGGCGACGGCGCGGGTCAGGGCGACGTCGTCGACGGAGCCGAGCGCCAGGTTGCCGGGGAAGGACGAGCCGTGGCGCACCTCCAGCCGGGTGACGTCGCCGCCCTCCTCGTCGATCGCGACGAGCACGTCGTCCCGCTCGGCGCGGAGCTGCGCGGTGAGCGCGGCGAGCTGCTCGGGTGTGACGATGTTGCGGCCGAACAGGCCGACGGAGGAGAGGCCTTCGCCGACGCGGCGCAGCAGCCAGTCCGGTGCGGTGGTGCCGGTGAAGCCCGGTTGCAGGACGGCGAGGGCGTCGCGGGTGACGGTGTCCGTGGTGGAGATCAGGGTGGTCATGGGAGGCGTTATCCCTTCACTGCGCCGTCGGTAAGACCGCTGACGGCCTTGCGCTGCAAGTAGATGAAGAGGATCAGGATCGGGATCGCGAAGAGCGAGGAGGCGGCCATGGTCGCTCCCCAGTCGTCACCGAACGCGGTCTGGAACTGCGAGAGCCAGAGCGGCAGGGTCTGGGACTCGATGTCCTTGTTGAGGATGAGGACCAGCGGGAACTCGTTCCAGGCGGTGATGAAGCCGAAGAGCGAGGTCGCCATCAGACCGGGCCCGAGCAGGGGCAGGATCACCTTCCTGAACGCCTGGGGGCGGGTGCAGCCGTCGACCATGGCGGACTCCTCCAGCTCCTTGGGCACGGCGGCGACGTAGCCGCGCAGCGTCAGAATGGTGAAGGGCAGGACCATCATCATGTAGAAGGCGGTCAGCGGGACCAGGCTGTTCAGCATGTCGGCGTCGCGGACGAGCATGTAGATCGCGATGACCATGACTTCCCAGGGCGCCATCTGCGCGATCATGAACGTCAGCAGGATGCCGCGCCGGCCCTTGAAGCGCATGCGCGCCATCGCGAAGGACGCCAGCAGCGCGATCACCAGCGAGGCGAGCACGGAGATGACGGTCACCGTGAACGAGTTGCCGACCAGGGTCCAGAAGTGGTCGGCCGCCATGGCCTTCTTGAAGTGCTCGAAGGTGATGTCGGTCGGGAACCACACGGGGGTGTCGGTGATGATGTCGCCGGTCGGCTTGAAGGCCGTGCTGAACATCCAGTAGACGGGGAAGGCGAAGCCTATGAAGAGGACGACAGCCGTCAGGTTGGGCCAGATCCGGCCGAACAGTGAGCGCTTCACAGCTCGTCCTCCTCTTGCTTGAGTACGGTGCGCAGGTAGTAGGCGGTCATCGCCAGCAGGACGATGATCGTCAGGAACGAGATGGCCGCACCCATGCCGAAGTGCTGGTTGCCGACGCCTTCGACGAACGCGTAGACGGGCAGGGTCTCGGTGAGCCGGTCCGGGCCGCCGCCGTTGATCGCGAAGAGCTGGGCGAAGGACTTGAAGACCCAGATGACTTCGAGGAACGTCGTGGCCAGCAGGAACGGCTTGAGGAAGGGGAGCGTCACGAGGGTGAAGCTCTTCCAGGAGTTGGCGCCGTCGAGCGAGGCGGCCTCGTACAGCTCCTTGGGGATCGTCGTCGACGCGGCGTAGAGGTTGATCGCCACGAACGGGATGGACTGCCAGACGATCACCAGGGTGACGAGCGAGAAGGTGGAGAGCTGGCTGCTGGTCCAGTTGAAGTCGGCCATCGAGTGCCAGCCGAGGCTGTCGAGTACGTAGTTGACGACTCCGAACCGCTGGGCGAACAGCCACTGGTAGACGGTCGTCGCCGCGATCATCGGCATGGCCCAGGCGAGCACCAGGCCCAGCATGAGCACCAGGCGCATCTTCTTGCCCAGGCGCGCGAGCAGGAGGCCGACCATCATCCCGAGCACCATGATCAGGACGACGTTGGCGACGGTGAAGACGACCGACCGCTCGACGACCCTCCAGAAGTCCGAGCTGCCGAGGACTTCCTTGTAGTTGTCGACGCCGTTCCACTCGGTGAGGTGGAGGATGAGCTGGCGCGGGTTGAGGTTCTGGAACGACAGCATGCCGTTCTTGACCAGGGGGTAACCCAGGAGCACCGCTGTGACGAGCAGTGCGGGCACGAGGAGGAGGTAGGGGGCGGAGCCGCCGGCCCGCTCCTTGCTCGATGCGGCGGGGCCACCGGAGGGGGCGTCATCCTTGCGGACGCCGGCTGCCGGGACCGAGTCCACTTTTTCGGTCTGCACTGACATGCTCGCCATCTCTGTCTTGGGCCGTACGGTCGAGTCACGCGAGTGCGCCGGGGGGCGGTCGCCCGCCCCCCGGCGCGTGTGATCAGCTCTTCTGCGAGAGACGCTTGTTGATCTCCGACTCGACCGCCTTGGCGGCTTCGGCCGGGGACTTTCCGTTCAGAACCGCGGTCATGTAGCTCTTGATCGGGTTCGGCGCGTTCTCGACAGCGGCCCACTCGGGGATGAGCGGGGTGGTGCCACCGGCGGCGGCGGCCGGGGCGGCGGCCTCGGCGGCGCCGTTTCCGGTCAGGTTGGAGTTGAGCGACTCCTTGTTCGGGATGACGCCGTTCTCCTTGGCCAACTGGCCCTCGAACTGGTCGGACAGCGAGAGCTTCAGGAACTCCTTGGCGAGGTCCTGCTTCTTGCTGCCCGCGGCGATCGCGAAGTTCGAGCCACCGAGGAAGACGCCCTCGGGCTTGTCGGCGGTCTCACCCGGGATGGTGAAGTAGCCGATGTCGCTCTCGATCTTCTTGTTGGCCGCGATGGCCGTGCCGGCCTCCCAGCCCATGCCGATGAAGGCGCCGACGTTGCCCTTGGCGAAGACCTCGGCCTGCTGCGGGGTGGCCTCGTCCTTGTCCTTGGGGGCCTTGGAGTAGGCCTGGTACTTCTTGTAGAGCTCCATGGCCGCGCCGACCTTGGGGTCCGAGAGGTTGGAGACGTACTTGTCGCCTTCCTTCTTCACGAGGTCCGCGCCCTGGCCGATGGTCAGGCCGTCGAAGAAGTACCAGTTCTGGCCGGGCAGGTAGATCGGCTCGGCCTTGCCCTTCTTCTTGATGGCGTCCAGGTCCTTGAAGAACTCGTCCCGCGTCTTCGGGGTGTCCTTGATGCCGGCGTCGGCCCAGACCTTCTTGTTGTAGATGACGACGCGGTTGGCGAAGTACCACGGGGCGGCGTACTGCTTGCCGTCGAAGACCGAGGACTCGTTGAGTGCCTCGACCCAGTCGCCGCCGATCTCCTTCTTGAGGTCGCTCAGGTCGGAGAGACCGCCCGTGGCCGCGTAGGCCGGGGTCTGGGTATTGCCGACCTCGATGACGTCCGGCGGGGTCGACTCGGAGAGCGCCGTCGTGATCTTCTGCTGAATGCCGTCCCACTTCTGGGTCTCGAACTTCAGCTTCGCGCCGGTCTTCTTCTCGAAGGCGGCGGTCAGGTCCTTGGTCCAGCCGGGAGGCGTCGAGCCGTCCATGGCCCAGACCGTCAGCGTCTGGCCCTTGTAGCTGTCGGGGCCGGTCTTCTTGCTGCTGCTGTCGGTCTTGTCGTCCGAGCCGCACGCAGTGGCACCGGCCAACAGAGCCACGACGCCAATGGCCGCGATGAGTCCGCGCTTCACGACACCCTCCTCAGGGATGCAAGAGATTCCCCCCACCACCCGAGAACGCCCACCGTCGCACAATGAGGCGACGGGTACTGCCCGTGGGGCTGGGACCTGGTCTTTAATGGTTTAGACCAGTACCGGGAGCTTGGCCTAGACCTTTAGGGGTGTCAAGGGTGTATAAGAAGTGCACTCGCGTCCGTTACAGGACCGACACCTGAGGGAGGGCGACGAGCCGTGACCGGACCGTGCCACCATGTGAGCCGCGACAGACGGAGGAGCCGGTGACGGCAGCAACGCAGCAGTCGGGAAGGCGGGCCATGGGTGCCGACGGGGGCAGTGCGGGGAACGAGACAGGAGCGGGCACGCGCACCGCACGCGTCCCGAAGTACTACCGGCTCAAGCGCCATCTCCTCGACATGACGGACACGATGCCGCCGGGCACCCCCGTACCCCCGGAGCGGACCCTGGCCGCCGAGTTCGACACCTCGCGCACCACCGTGCGCCAGGCGCTCCAGGAACTGGTCGTCGAGGGCCGGCTGGAGCGCATCCAGGGGAAGGGGACCTTCGTCGCCAAGCCGAAGGTCTCGCAGGCCCTGCAGCTCACCTCGTACACCGAGGACATGAGGGCCCAGGGGCTGGAACCGACGTCCCAGCTCCTGGACATCGGCTACGTGACGGCCGACGACACCCTCGCCGGGCTGCTCGACATCACCACCGGCGGGCGGGTGCTCAGGATCGAGCGGCTGCGCCTGGCGAGCGGTGAACCAATGGCGATCGAGACCACCCACCTCTCGGCCAAACGCTTTCCCGCGCTGCGGCGTTCACTGGTGAAGTACACGTCCCTCTACACGGCCCTGGCCGAGGTGTACGACGTACGGCTGGCCGAGGCGGAGGAGACCATCGAGACCTCCCTCGCCACCCCGCGCGAGGCCGGCCTGCTCGGCACGGACGTGGGGCTGCCGATGCTCATGCTGTCCCGGCACTCGGTGGACGGCCAGGGCGAGCCGGTCGAATGGGTGCGCTCGGTCTACCGGGGCGACCGCTACAAGTTCGTGGCCCGTCTGAAGCGGCCGCTGGACTGAAGTCGCCGGCATCCCGGACAGCCCCCGTGGAAGCGTTCCCACGGGGGCTGTTCACTGCCTGATTAGTCTGGACCAACACCCTGACTTTTACTGTGATTTCGGTCAGGAGTCCGGTCCCACAAGACCGTTGCCGGACCGCAATGCGGACAGGGGGTGACGGTGGCCGGAACCCTCGCCTAGATTTCGTGCCCATTACACGAGGTGATCAGCGAGGGGACGGAGTCGCCGCCATGCCGGAAGAACCAGAAGGAAAACCACCCACCGTCACACCGATGCGGGTGGTCATCGCCCTCTGTCTCGTCGCGCCGTTCGTGGCGATGCTCTGGGTGAGTTCGTACGCCAAGGTCGACCCGACCTTCATCGGGATTCCGTTCTTCTACTGGTACCAGATGCTCTGGGTGCCGATCTCCACCGCGCTCACCATGGTCGCGTACAAGCTGTGGCAGCGTGACCAGCGCTCCCGCAAGGGGGGTGCGTCCGCATGAAGGACGGCGTGAACGGCGTCGCGCTCGGCGTCTTCGTCTTCTTCTTCCTGGCCGTCACCGTCGTCGGCTTCATGGCCGCGCGGTGGCGCAAGGCCGAGAACGAGGCCAGCCTCGACGAATGGGGGCTGGGCGGCAGGTCGTTCGGCACCTGGGTGACCTGGTTCCTGCTCGGCGGCGACCTCTACACCGCGTACACCTTCGTCGCCGTTCCCGCGGCGATCTACGCGGCGGGCGCGGCCGGCTTCTTCGCGGTGCCCTACACCATCCTGGTGTACCCGCTGATCTTCACGTTCCTGCCGCGCCTGTGGTCGGTGTCGCACAAGCACGGCTATGTCACCACCTCGGACTTCGTCCGCGGACGCTTCGGCTCCAAGGGGCTCTCGCTGGCGGTCGCCGTCACCGGCATCCTCGCCACGATGCCGTACATCGCCCTGCAACTCGTCGGCATCCAGGCGGTGCTGGACGTGATGGGCGTCGGCGGCGGCGAGAACACCCACTGGTTCATCAAGGACCTGCCGCTGCTGATCGCGTTCGCGGTGCTCGCCGCGTACACGTACTCCTCCGGGCTGCGCGCGCCCGCGCTGATCGCCTTCGTCAAGGACGGGCTGATCTACCTGGTCATCGCCGTGGCGATCATCTACATCCCGATCAAGCTCGGCGGCTTCGACGACATCTTCGCCAAGGCGGGCGAGGCCTTCTCGGCGAAGAACGAGGCGGCCGGCAAACCGGTGGCCGGACTGGCACCCGGCGAGGCCGGACAGTGGGGATACGCGACGCTGGCCCTGGGTTCGGCGCTGGCGCTCTTCATGTATCCGCACTCGATCACGGCGACGCTTTCCAGCCGCAGCCGTGACGTGATCCGCCGCAACACGACGATCCTGCCGCTGTACTCGCTGATGCTCGGCCTGCTCGCACTGCTGGGATTCATGGCGATCGCCGCCGGAGTCAAGGTGGACAACGGCCAGTTGGCGATCCCGCAGCTGTTCGAGAACATGTTCCCCGACTGGTTCGCGGGGGTGGCCTTCGCCGCCATCGGCATCGGCGCGCTGGTGCCCGCCGCGATCATGTCGATCGCCGCGGCGAACCTGTTCACCCGCAACATCTACAAGGACTTCCTGAAGCCGGACGCCACACCCGCGCAGGAGACCAAGGTCTCCAAGCTGGTGTCGCTGCTGGTCAAGGTCGGCGCGCTCGCCTTCGTCCTCACCATGGACAAGACGGTCGCGATCAACTTCCAGCTGCTCGGCGGGATCTGGATCCTCCAGACGATGCCGGCCCTGGTCGGCGGGCTGTTCACCCGGTGGTTCCACCGCTGGGCGCTGCTCGCGGGCTGGGCGGTCGGCATGCTCTACGGGACGCTCGCCGCGTACGGGGTCGCCAGCCCCACCCAGAAGCACTTCGGCGGGTCCTCCAAGGAGATCCCGGGCATCGGCGAGATCGGCTACATCGGCCTCACGGCCTTCGTGCTGAACGTCGTCGTGGTCGTCGTCCTCACCTTCGTCCTGAACGCCGTGAAGGCGCCCGCCGGGATCGACGAGACCTCTCCGGGCGACTACACCGCTGACGCGGGTGACCCGGGCGTGGTGACGGAGCTCCCGCCGGCCACCGCCGGTGCGCCGGGGCGGCCACTGACCGACGCGTAGGTGAACCGAACGGGCCGCCGTACTCCTCCGCCAGGGGTGCGGCGGCCCGTTCGCGCGCGCGGCGGAAAAGTGCTTGCGGCCACGGCCCGCGCGTGCGGCACACTGCACGTATGGACATGACGATCCGGCCGGCCGAGCCCGCCGAGTACGCGCTCCTCGGCGAGATCACCGCCGAGGCCTATCTCGGCGACGGGCTCCTGGACTTCGGCGCCGACGATGCGTATCTGGTTCAGCTGCGCGACGTCTCCCGCCGCGCCGCCGAGGCCGAGGTGCTGGTGGCCGCCGACGCGCGGGGCCGCGTCCTGGGCGGGGTCACCTACGCCCCGCCGGGCAACGCCTGGGCCGACATAGCCGCGGCGGACGAGGCGGAGTTCCGGATGCTGGCGGTCTCCCGCGAGGCCCGGGGAGCAGGAGCCGGGGAGGCTCTCGTACGGGCCTGTATCGACCGCGCACGGGCCACCACGGGGGTCACGGGGATCGTCCTGTCGACGCAGCCGACGATGCACGGCGCCCATAGGATCTACCGGCGCCTCGGCTTCGTACGGACCCCCGAGAGGGACTGGAGCCCCCTCGACGACCTCAAGCTGCTCACCTACCGGCTGGAGCTGCCTCCCCTCGCCTGACAGCGCGCACGACACAACATGTGGGGGCTGCCGCATCCGGCAGCCCCCACATGTATGCTCATGCTCGCTGTCGCCGCAGGGAAATCCGGTGCGAATCCGGAACTGTCCCGCAACGGTGTGTTCGGTGCGCTTTTGTGCACCCCCGAGTCCGAGGTCCTGCCGACAGCGCATCCGGTTCCACCGATCCGGATGCCCAGACGTCCGGGCCTCGTGGATGGGCCGGTGGACGCCGCACGGAGCGCTGCCCTGCCGGGTCCCGCCCCGCCCGGCCGCCCTCCGCTCCCCGAAGGCCCCGAGCCGAGCGAGGGAGAGCACCGCGTGACCATCGCGCCAGCCGATCCGGTGTCCGTGGCCGAGTCAACGGGAAGCACGAGCGAGGGACCGGGGACCGCACTGCTGCGGACCCTGACCGGCCTCACCGCCGATCTGCCCGACACCGACCCCGGACGCGTCGCCGCCGCCGCGCTGCGCGGCCGCAACGCCCGGTCGGACGAGGCCGAGCTGCGCTCGCTGGCCACCGAGGCCGCCGCGGGCCTGATCTCCGAGGACCCCGCCTACTCCCGGCTCGCCGCCCGCCTCCTCACCCGCACCATCGCGGACGAGGCGGCCGGCCAGGGTGCGACATCCTTCTCCGCCTCGGTCGCCGTCGGGCACCGCGAGGGCCTGATCGCGGACCGCACCGCCGAGTTCGTGGCGCTGCACGCGGGGGCCCTGGACGCGCTGGTCGGGCAGTCGCTCGCCGACGGCGCCGACGACCGCTTCGGCTACTTCGGCCTGCGCACCCTGCACAGCCGGTACCTCCTGCGCCACCCGCACACCCGTCAGGTCATCGAGACCCCGCAGCACTTCATGCTGCGCGTCGCCTCCGGTCTCGCCGAGGACACCTCCGCGCGCGCCCTGGACGAGGTTGCCGCGCTGTACGGTCTGATGAGCCGGCTGGACTACCTGCCCTCCTCGCCCACGCTCTTCAACTCCGGCACCCGGCACCCGCAGATGTCCTCCTGCTACCTGCTGGACTCCCCGCTGGACGAGCTGGACTCGATCTACGACCGCTACCACCAGGTGGCGCGCCTGTCGAAGCACGCGGGCGGCATCGGCCTCTCGTACTCCCGTATCCGCGCCCGGGGTTCGCTGATCCGCGGCACCAACGGCCACTCCAACGGCATCGTGCCGTTCCTGAAGACGCTCGACGCCTCCGTCGCCGCGGTCAACCAGGGCGGCCGGCGCAAGGGCGCCGCGGCCGTCTACCTGGAGACGTGGCACGCGGACATCGAGGAGTTCCTGGAGCTGCGCGACAACACGGGCGAGGACCAGCGGCGCACGCACAACCTCAACCTGGCGCACTGGATCCCCGACGAGTTCATGCGCCGGGTGGACGCGGACGGCACGTGGTCGCTGTTCTCCCCGGCCGACGTGCCCGAGCTCGTCGACCTGTGGGGCGACGCGTTCGACGCCGCCTACCGGGCGGCCGAGGCCAAGGGCCTGGCCCGCAAGACCATGCCGGCCCGTGAGCTGTACGGTCGCATGATGCGGACCCTCGCCCAGACGGGCCAGGGCTGGATGACGTTCAAGGACGCCTCCAACCGCACCGCGAACCAGACCGCCGAGCCCGGCCGCGTCGTGCACTCCTCGAACCTGTGCACCGAGATCCTCGAGGTCACCGACGACGGCGAGACGGCCGTCTGCAACCTGGGTTCGGTCAACCTCGGCGCCTTCGTCGCCGACGGCACCATCGACTGGGAGCGCCTGGACGCCACCGTGCGTACCGCCGTGACCTTCCTCGACCGGGTCGTGGACATCAACTTCTACCCGACCGAGCAGGCCGGCCGGTCCAACGCCCGCTGGCGTCCGGTGGGCCTGGGCGCCATGGGTCTCCAGGACGTCTTCTTCCAGCTGCGGCTGCCGTTCGACTCCCCCGAGGCGCGCGCCCTGTCGACGAAGATCTCCGAGCGCATCATGCTCGCGGCGTACGAGGCGTCCTGCGACCTCGCGGAGCGCTCGGGTCCCCTCCCCGCCTGGTCCGAGACGCGTGCCGCCCGCGGTGTGCTGCACCCGGACCACTACGACACCGAGCTGAACTGGCCGGAGCGCTGGGACGCCCTGCGCGCCCGGGTCGCGAAGACCGGCATGCGCAACTCCCTGCTGCTGGCCATCGCTCCGACCGCGACGATCGCCTCGATCGCGGGCGTGTACGAGTGCATCGAGCCGCAGGTCTCCAACCTCTTCAAGCGCGAGACGCTCAGCGGTGAGTTCCTCCAGGTCAACGCGTATCTGGTGGACGAGCTGAAGAAGCTCGGCGTGTGGGACGCGCGGACCCGTGAGGCACTGCGCGAGGCGAGCGGCTCGGTGCAGGGCTTCGCGTGGATCCCCGAGGAGGTGCGGGCGCTGTACCGCACGGCCTGGGAGATCCCGCAGCGCGGTCTGATCGACATGGCGGCGGCCCGTACGCCGTTCCTCGACCAGAGCCAGTCGCTGAACCTGTTCCTGGAGACTCCGACGATCGGCAAGCTCTCCTCGATGTACGCGTACGCCTGGAAGCAGGGGTTGAAGACGACGTACTACCTGCGCTCGCGCCCGGCGACCCGGATCGCGCGTGCCGCGTCCGCCGCCCCGGTCCCCGCGCAGGCGTCCGCGCCCGACGCGGACGCGATCGCCTGCTCCCTGGAAAACCCCGAGTCCTGCGAGGCCTGTCAGTAATGAGCTCCGACGACAACAAGAACCTGCTGGACCCGGGCTTCGAACTGACCCTGCGGCCGATGCGCTACCCGGACTTCTACGAGCGCTACCGGGACGCGATCAAGAACACCTGGCACGTGGAGGAGGTCGACCTCCACTCCGACGTGGCGGACCTCGCCAAGATGACGCCCGCCGAGCAGCATCTCATCGGCCGGCTGGTCGCGTTCTTCGCGACCGGTGACTCGATCGTCTCGAACAACCTCGTGCTGACGCTGTACAAGCACATCAACTCCCCCGAGGCGCGGCTGTACCTGTCGCGGCAGCTCTTCGAGGAGGCCGTGCACGTCCAGTTCTATCTGACGCTGCTCGACACGTATCTGCCCGATCCCGACGACCGCGCGGCGGCCTTCGACGCGGTCGAGGAGATCCCGTCGATCCGCGAGAAGGCGCAGTTCTGCTTCCGCTGGATGGACTCGGTCGAGAAGATCGACCGGCTGGAGACGAAGGCCGACCGCCGCCGTTTCCTGCTGAACCTGATCTGCTTCGCGGCGTGCATCGAGGGACTTTTCTTCTACGGCGCCTTCGCGTACGTGTACTGGTTCCGCTCGCGCGGGCTGCTGCACGGCCTCGCCACGGGCACCAACTGGGTGTTCCGTGACGAGACGATGCACATGAACTTCGCGTTCGAGGTCGTGGACACCGTCCGCAAGGAGGAGCCGGACCTCTTCGACGACGCACTCCAGCAGCAGGTCACCGACATGCTGAAGGAGGCCGTCGAGGCGGAGCTGCAGTTCGGCCGCGATCTGTGCGGCGAGGGGCTGCCCGGTATGAACACCGAGTCGATGCGCCAGTATCTGGAGTGCGTCGCCGACCAGCGGCTCACCCGGCTGGGTTTCCCGGCGGTGTACGGATCGGAGAACCCGTTCTCGTTCATGGAGCTCCAGGGCGTCCAGGAACTGACGAACTTCTTCGAGCGCCGCCCGTCCGCCTACCAGGTGGCCGTCGAGGGCACGGTCGGCTTCGACGACGACTTCTAGTCTGCTGGGCCGGGGCCCGTCAGACCCTCGCCCAGCTCCTGACGTACGGACGCCGTGCGGCCCCCACCGGCCGCGCGGCGTCCGCCGTTTGCGGGGGTTCGCCGCTCCGGGCCCGTTCCGCCTCCCGCAGCTCGCGGTCGATGCGGCGTTCACGGGCGATGCCAACCAGCACCGGCGCCAGGAAGAGGGCGAAAACGGCTGTTACGACCAGGTAGTTCAGGAATGTGTTCATGCCTCTACTGTCGCCGGTTCCGGCCGATCGCGGCAGTGGCAGGACTGTCGCGGAGCATCGAATTACTGCCACACTGGGGTCATGCTGAAAAATGTCGCCGCTCTGCTGCTCGACGAGGTCCACCCCTTCGAACTCGGCGTCCTGTGCGAGGTGTTCGGCCTGGACCGCAGCGACGAGGGTCTGCCGGTGCACGACTTCGCCGTGGTCTCCGCCGAGGGCCCGACGCTGCGCACGCATGCCGGGTTCACCCTCACCACCCAGCACGGCCTCGACCGCCTGGAGGAGGCCGACCTCATCGCCATCCCGGCCGGCAGCCGCTTCGGTGACCGGGAGTTCCCCGAGGAGGCCCTGGACGCGCTGCGCCGGGCCGTGGACCGCGGGGCCAGGGTGCTGAGCGTCTGCTCGGGGGCGTACATGCTCGGCGCTGCCGGCCTGCTGGACGGCCGGCGCTGCACCACCCACTGGCGGCACGCCGACGAACTGGCCCGCCGTTTCCCGCGGGCGAACGTCGAGCCGGACGTGCTGTACGTGGACGCGGGCTCCGTCATCACCTCGGCGGGGACGGCCGCGGGGATCGACGCCTGTCTGCATCTGGTCCGCCAGGAGTACGGGCCCGCCGCCGCCAACACCATCGCCCGCCGCATGGTGGTACCACCGCACCGCGACGGCGGGCAGGCGCAGTACATCCAGCGCCCGCTGCCGCGGAACCGCTGCGACACGGTCGGCGACACACTGGCCTGGATGGAACGGCACCTCGACCAGGAGATGACGGTCGAGCAACTGGCGGCCCAGGCGCACATGTCACCGCGCACCTTCGCCCGCCGCTTCCAGCAGGAGACGGGCACCACGCCCTACCGCTGGCTGCTGCGCCAGCGGGTGCTGCTGGCGCAGCACCTCCTGGAGACCTCCGACGAGACGATGGACACGGTCGCCGGCCGGACCGGCTTCGGGAACGCGGCCGCGCTCCGGCATCAGTTCGTACGTTCCCTCGGCACCACGCCGAACGCGTACCGCCGGACCTTCCGCGGTCCGGCGGCCGCGCTGACCGAAGTGGCCTGACCGCCGGCCGCCGGGGCGTTTGCCGCCCCTGTCAGATGCCGCAGTTGGGTGCGGACCAGTAGTGGCTGGGGCCCTGGTTCACGTGGACGTGGTCGTTGTGGTCGGGGTAGCCCGGACCGAGGATGCCGTTGAAGCCGTGGTAGCGGGCCTGCTGGGCGAGGGTGCAGAAGGCGATGCCGCCCAGGTCGGCCGCGTCGCCGTACAGATGGCGGCTGTTCGACGCGCCGCCGGCCGCGCTGTTGCAGGAGTAGGAGCGGAAGCCGCTGTTGACGGTGATCGGACGGTCACCGAGGGCGTGGCGCAGCGCCTCCAGCTTCCACATGGTGCTCAGCGCGTTGGCCTTGGCCGTACCGGCAGCGACGGCACCGCCCGCCCAGGTGCTGTTGCAGTGGTTGAGCTCGGCGTACGTGAAGTGGGCGGGCGTGCAGTCGTCGTCCTGGAGGGCGTAGAGCTTGGACTGGGTGGCGGGGCCCGCGATGCCGTCGGCGGCCAGTCCGTAGGCGGCCTGGAAGCGTTTGACGGCGGCGGTGGTGGCGGGCCCGTAGGAGCCGTCGACGGCGAGCACGGAGTTGTAGCCGGGGTATCCCGCCACCCGGAGCTGGAGCTGGACGACATCGCTGCCGGTGGCGCCCGGGGACAGGGTGCGGGTCCAGGTGTAGCAGCCGTCGGCGTGTGCGGTGCCTGCGGTGACCACCGCCCCGCCCAGCGCAAAAGCCATGGTCATGACAAGGCCGAGCAGGAGGCGTGCGAGACGTCCGATCATGGGGGCTCCCTACCGCGGTGAAGGTGTGGGGCTGAGCCTGGCGGACGAGTCGACGCGCGTCAACTACGCGTGGGGCGAACAGAGATCGACGGCGGGGCCCCGCCCCGGCGCACCGGTCCGAGGCCCCTGCCGAAAGCCGCGTCAGTCGTTCGGGACGACCTCGTAGCGCGGGGTGTTCTCCGCCATCTGCCGCAGCGCGTCCTTGCGGTCGCGCTTGGAGAGGCGGTCGATGTACAGGTAGCCGTACAGGTGGTCCGTCTCGTGCTGGAGGCAGCGGGCGAAGTAGCCGTTGCCGCGCACCTTGACCGGGTTGCCCTTGGCGTCCTGGCCGCGCACCACCGCGTAGTCCGGGCGGGCCAGCGAGGCGTACGCCGTGGGGACCGACAGGCAGCCCTCGTTGGAGTCGTCCAGGACGCGCTCCTCCGGCGCCAGCTCGTCGAGCACCGGGTTGCAGATGGCGCCGGTGTGCCGGACGCCGTCGTCGTCCGGGCAGTCGTAGACGAAGACCTTGAGGTCGACCCCGATCTGGTTGGCGGCCAGGCCGACGCCCTCCGCAGTCCGCTGGCTGGCGAACATGTCGTCGATCAGCTGCGCCAGCTCGTCGTCGAACGCGGTGACGTCCTTGCACTCCTTGTGCAGGACCGGGTTGCCCACGACCGTGATCGGGCGGGAGGTGCCGCGCTCGCGGTGGGCCGCCTCACGTGCCTCACAGTCCTCGGTGTCGACGAGGAAACCGTCCTCGTCGACGCTGATCTGCTCGTCCGTCTCCTGCTGCGCCATGTCCGCCGTACGCCTTCCTCACAACGTGAAACCCGGGATCCGCCGCTCACGAGAACCGGGGCGCCCGAGCACCGGAATCGGTGCGCGTACAGCCTACGGGCACCGATCGGCACCGCTCAGCAGACCTCTTCCAGATCCCGCCACTCGCGGCTGTCCGGACTGTCCGCCACCCAGCCGTCGAGCAGCCCCCGCACCAGCCCCGAGGGCGCCGCGAGGCCGCACTCGCGCTCCGGCACCCACAGCTCGCCGGCCGTGCGGTGGCCCAGCGGCCCGGGATGGCCCGGCTCGCTGTGATCGTGCGGGTCCAGGTGCTCTCCGTCGCCCTCGTCGCTCTCCATCCGGCTCTCCGAACAGGCCCGGCACAGCAGCCGGACGGACGAAGACCAGTCCTCGGCGGCGAAGCCTGCGTCGGACGCCAGCTGCTCCAGCGCGTCCCGGTCCGCCTCGGTGGCCGCCTCCAGGAGCACCACCCAGGTGGGGACGGGGGACGGAGCCCACAGCTCGATCTCGTCGAACACCGGGTAGGAGGGCCCGGCCGCGGTGATCCGCTCACCGTGCGGAACCCCGTCGTGCAGGACGACCTCGCCCCAGCGCCGCCCGGAAGACGGCAGGGGGATCGACAGCACTTCGATCCGTGCCGGATCCAGCCTGCGGCCCCAGACGACCTCGGCCTCGCCCTCGGGCGACAGCCGCACGGCCGCGCTGCCCAGCTCCATGCCGACCGGCTCGCTGCCGGACGCCGGGGTCTGCTGGCCGCCGCCGGGCACCTTCAGCCCGTACGCCTGCCAGGCCCGGCGGGCCAGCGGCCAGTCCTGGAGCGCGGTGGCGGCGATCCCGACGTTCCACCAGTCGGGGGCGCCGGACTCCTTGTCGAGCAGCGCGACGGCCCGCAGGCCCGCGGCTCTCGCCTGTTCCCAGTCGTGCCGGAACTTGTGCAGCAGCGCCAGGTTGAACCACGACTCGGAGAGCCAGGGCTCCAGGTCCGCCGCACGCGTCAGCAGTGCGCCCGCGTCCTCGTACCGGCCGTCGCCGATCAGCGTGAACGCGCGGTCCGTGGCCTGCCGCCAAGAGGCGGAGGGCCGATGCCGTACCTTCCCGAAGATCCTCACGATTCCCGCCTGTCCCGACTGGACACCCTCGTATTTCCGCTCTCTTCGCATCCAACCATGCCCGGCCGGACGCCCGCTCATTACCCATGGGTTACCCAGGTGGGACGGGGGTCAGACCGCCCCTGGCCAGAACCCGGGCGAGCGATTCCACGACCTGGGGCTGGTAGTCGCGGCCGGTCCCGAGCCTGAGCTGTTCCAGTGCGCCGAGCGGCCCGCTGAGACCTTCCCCGCACAGGTCGTCGTATGCGTTGACCGCCCGGACGATCCTGGCGGACAGCGGCTGCTCGCGGTAGGGGTCGGCCTGCCGCTCCACGACGACGGCGACCTTCGTGTCCACCCCGGTCTGGCGGACCACCGCGCCGCCCAGCAGGGCGATCCGGCGCTGCTCGGCGGCCGGCAGCAGGGCGGTCGCCCCGTCGGGCACCGGGTCGACGAGCGAGAGCTGGCCGATGTCGTGCATCAGTGCCGCGTACTCCAGGACGGTCAGCTCGGGCCCGGAGAGGCCCATCTCACGCCCGACGGCCGTGCAGAGCGCCGCCACCCGGCGGGCGTGGCCGGGCGGGGTGTACCCGGCGATCTCGGTGGACCGGGCGAGCGAGGCGATGGTCTGCCGGTAGGTGGTGCGTACGGCGGCGAACCGGCGGAAGGACACGTGCGTGAGCAGCAGCGGCACGCACAGCACGGGCAGCGCCCACAGCCCGGCGACGGCGACCCCGAGCGCCATCACGGCACCGGTCGCGCAGACCGCCGACCCGATGCCCCGCAGCGCCCGCAGTTCGTCGCGGAGCAGTGGTCCGTACGGTACGGGGGCGGCGCCGGCCGCACGGAGGCCGCGGGGCAGCGTGCGGGCCCGCAGCAGCAGGGCGCCCAGCACCGCGTCGCACAGGGCGGTGAGGCCGAGCAGGACGAGCAGGAAGGCCGCGTAGTACGGACCGTCGCCGAACCAGCTCTCGGACCGGCCGGAGTTGTACAGCGGCTGGAAGCAGACGGCGGCGAAGGCGACGGTCAGGACGCGCCGGGCCACCTGGTCGGGGCCGGGCCCGCTCCCGCGCGCGACGTGGGGCACGGAGGCGACGAGCTGCGCCGCGACGAGCACGGCGATCACCTGGAGCGCCCCGTGGCTGGTCGGCTCCCCGCCGCTGCGGCCGAGCAGGGCGTACGCGAGCGCCCCGGCGGCACCGAGCGGCGCGGGTTCCCGCTCCCCCGGCCGGGCGCCCCAGCGGGCCAGCTCACCGACGGTGATGAGCACCCCGAAGGCGAGGGCGTGACCCGGTTCGCGGACGCCGTGCCAGAAGGTGTGCCCGAGCGCGAAGGCGGTGAGCGCGAGGGCGGCGCCGCGAACGGCGAGGACGACGGGGGACAGCCGTGCCCACGGGGGGCTCACCGGGGACGGTCCGGCATCCTGGACGGCGAGGACTGCGACGGCGCGGACCGCGGCGGCGACGAGGTGCCGGAATCAAGCCCGTCCGGCGATTGAGGACGCACCAGCCCCCGGACGGACCCGGCGCCCCCGTCCTCGCGCCCGGCCGCCCCGCCCCGCGGCGGCGGCACCCCCGCCTCGTCCGCCGTCACGGCCGTCGCCGCCCCCGACCACCCGTGCCGTTCCAGGCCCCGCGCCAGCGCCCGTACCATCTGCGGATCGAACTGGGTGCCCGCGCACCGTTCGAGCTCCTCCACGGCGACCGGCACCGGGCGTCCCGGCCGGTACGAGCGGGTCGACGTCATCGCGTCGAACGCGTCGGCGACGGCGACGACGCGGGCGAACTCGGGGATCCGGCGGCCGGCCAGCCCGTACGGATACCCGCTGCCGTCGAGCCGTTCGTGGTGGTGGAGGATCGCGGCGCGGGCCTCGCCGAGGAAGCCGATGCCACGGACGATCTCGTGCCCGTACTCCGGGTGCAGCTCGATCACCCGGCGTTCCTCGGGCGTCAGCGGCCCGTCCTTGCGCAGCACCCGCGTCGGCACCCCGAGCTTCCCGACGTCGTGCAGGATCCCGGCGAACCGGAGCACCTCGACGCGCTCCTGTGCCATGCCCAGCTCCTGGGCGATGAGCACGCAGGCGCGCCCCACCCGCTCGCTGTGGCCCCGGGTGTAGGTGTCCTTGATGTCGACGGCCTGCACCAGGGCCCTGATCGTGGCGCGGTGCACGGCGTGCTCGCGGTGGTACTGGGCGAACACCCAGCAGGAGATGTACATCGGCAGCAGGACGAAGAGCGCCGCCAGCGGCCCGTACGAGCTGGTCCACAGGATGGCCATCATCAGCCCGGCGAGACCGTGCACCAGGTGCGGCCCGAGCGCGCGGGGCAGCAGCCCGCTCCAGGCGCGTCGCAGGGGCAGCTGTTCCGCCGCCGCGAGAATGGATCCGTCCAGGGCGGTCAGGACGAGGCTGAAGGCCAGCGCGGCGGCGCAGGCGGGCAGCAACGCGTAGGGGAGGTCGGGCTGCCCGTCCGGTCCGGGGCCGCCGAGCGCGGCGGGACCGCCGAGCAGGGCGTACACGGAGGAGGCCGCCCAGACGGTGACGGGCAGCTGGCCGGCCCGCCAGATCCGCCGGGCGGCGGCGGGCGGCTTCCCGGCACGGCCGACGAGCGAGCCCGGGACCGCGACCAGCGCGGCGGCCGGTGGCGGCAGCAGGAAGGCCGCGGCGAGCAGGAGGGGAAAGAACGATCCGGCACCGATCGGCACGTAGCTGCCGAAGAAGGGGCAGCGGCCGGGCAGTTCACAGACGAGGTAGAGCCCGGCGAGCAGTCCGAGGGTGGTCCACGGGGTCTGCGCGCCCGGACGCAGCGCGGGCAGCACACACAGGGCGGCACCGAGCGCGACGACCAGGATGTGTGCCCGCGCCGCGCCACGTGTCGCTCTCACCCGTTCCGCCCGCCCCCCAGCATCGCCAATGGAGGCGCCAGGCTAGCGAGTTGGGCGTCCCGGCTGAGTGCCGACGACTGCGATTAGCACGTTCGGGTGATGCGTCATTCGTTGGCGGCGGCCGGCAGCTCGGCGTCGGAGACCGTGACGTCCTGTTCCGGCACCGCCTGCCCCGACCGGATCAGGTCGATCCGGCCCATCACCTTCGAGCGCAGGTCGGCCGGGACGTCGTCCTGACCGCAGCAGCGCTTGACCAGCTTCTTCACGGCCTGCTCCAGGCCGTACTTCTCCAGGCAGGGGGAGCACTCACCGAAGTGGACCTCGAACTTGGTGCAGTCGCTGTCCGGCATCTCCCGGTCGAGGAACTCGTAGAGGTGATCGAGTACCTCGGCGCACTCCGTCTCGTGCGGCTCTCCGCAGCTCATGAGCCCGAGCCTTTCCGATCGTCCGACTCACCGGCGCCGGCCGGGACGAGCCCGCGGTCACGGGCGTAGTCCTCGAGCATGCCGCGCAGTTGACGGCGGCCCCGGTGCAGTCGGGACATCACCGTACCGATGGGAGTCCCCATGATGTCCGCGATCTCCTTGTAGGCAAAGCCCTCTACATCGGCGAGATACACCGCGATGCGGAACTCTTCGGGGATCGCCTGCAGCGCAGACTTCACATCGGAGTCGGGCAGGTGGTCGAGGGCCTGTGACTCGGCGGAGCGCAGACCGGTGGACATGTGCGACTCGGCGCGGGCCAGCTGCCAGTCCTCGATCTCCTCGGCCGCGCTGCGCTGGGGTTCGCGCTGCTTCTTGCGGTACGAGTTGATGAAGGTGTTGGTGAGGATGCGGTACATCCACGCCTTGAGGTTGGTTCCCTCACGGAACTGATGGAAGGAGCCGTACGCCTTGGCATACGTCTCCTGGACCAGATCCTCGGCGTCCGCGGGGTTGCGCGTCATGCGCAGCGCGGCCGAGTACATCTGGTCGAGGAAACCGAGGGCGTCGCGCTCGAAGCGCGCGTTGCGCTCGGCCGTCGTCTCCTGCGGGCGGCCGTCGTCGGTCCCTGTGTCGGTCCCAGTGACCGGACCCACCTCCTCCAACGCTGTGGCGGAGCCGAAACCGGACCCGCTCGAATCGGAGAATAGTCGACCTTGGTCCGACGCGGGCTGTCGATCCGATCCGCTCAGCGCCCGCTCGGGAGTGGTCCTGGCCGCATGCAGCACCGTCCACTCCAGGTCAGCGGCGTTCGAGCGACGCGGGCAGATGGTCGAACCCATGCGACGGACTCCCTCTCCACATACGACGTTGGTGTACCGACGTCTGGCACAACAGCGACCCCCCGTCGCGCATTCCCGGGGTGTGCGTCACATGATTCCGGCCAGCCAGCCGGTCACGGATGTGGTGAGGATCTCCATGGCCTGATCCTCGGTCAGCCCGGAACGCTTGGGTACGGCGAAGCCGTGGTCCCCGTGCGGCACCTCGGCGATCCGGTACTCCCCCGGCGGGAATTCCGCCGGCCTGCCGAACGGGTCGTTGCCGCCCTGGACGACGAGCGTGGGGAGGCCGGAGGCCAGCAGCTCGTCGGCCCGGGACTTCTCCGGGCGGCCCGGCGGGTGCAGCGGGAAGCTGAGCGCGAGGACCGCGCGGGCCCCGAGCCCGGCCGCCGTGCGGCAGGCCACCCGGGCCCCTGCGCTGCGCCCGCCGGCGACGACGGGGAGCCCGGGGGCCGCCAGCGCCGGCCACAGGCCGCGCCAGCCCGTGTCCAGGGTCTTGGGGGCGGGGGCCAGCTTCTTGCCGGCGACACGCCAGGGCTGCTCGACCAGGGCGACGCTCAAGCCGTGCGCGGGCAGGGCACCGGCCAGGGCCCGCAGGTCCCGGGCCTCGATGCCGCCGCCCGCGCCGTGTCCGAGCGCGAGCAGGAGGCGCGGTTCCGGTGCCGGGAACCAGGTGATCCGGGCGGTTCCGGTGTCGGTGTCGACCGTCTCGGTGCGCGGCGCTGTCCCGGGGGTTGTCACGTTTGGCTTCTCGGGGGGTTTCGCAGTCGGCTTCTCGGTGGGTTTCACGGCCCCCATCCAACCAATGCGCGGCGGACCGTCCCGGGTCCGGCGCGTGGCTCAGAAGAGCGTGCTCACCTCGGGGGCGGCCAGCTCGTCGAGCAGCTCGGGGCCGTTGTTGCGCACGTTGCTGACGGTGGTGGCCACCGGGTAGGCCCGCATCAGCCCGCCGGGCGGGGGCGCGAGCAGCCCGCGCAGCTCCTCGACGTCGGTGCGGGAGGGGTCCAGCCAGTCGTCCCAGCGGTCCGGGGTCAGCATCAGCGGCATCCGGGGGTGGATGTCGGCGAGGGCGCCCGGGCCCTCGGCGGGGGCGACGGCGAGCGGGCTCGTCTCCGCCTCGGTCGTGATCACCGAGCAGGTCACCCACCAGGCCTGGGGGTGGTCGTCCGGCAGGGTCCGGTCGCGCCAGAACTCGTACAGACCGGCCATGGCGAAGACCGATCCGTCGGCGGGCGTGACGAAGTACGGCTGCTTACGGGGCCGCTTCTTGCGGCCCTTCTCCTCCAGCTGCCGCTCCTCGGCGCCGGTCACCCACTCGTAATAGCCGTCGGCCGGCAGGATGCAGCGCCGGGAGACGAAGGGGCGGCGGAAGGACGGCTTCTCGTGGATCGTCTCGGCGCGGGCGTTGATCATCCGGGCGCCGCCCTCGGGTGACTTGGCCCACGAGGGAACGAGTCCCCACTTCAGGGCGCGCAACTGGCGAACCGGACGCTGGTCGTCGGCGTCCTTCACAGGACGTTCCAGTACGGCGTAGACCTCCTTGGTCGGCGCCACGTTGTAATCGGGTTCCAGCGTCTCGACCGGTTCCCACTTCTCCACCTGGAAGAGTCCGGTCAGATCCTCGGGCCGCCGACTCGCTGCATACCGTCCGCACATAGGTGCCAGACTGCCACGATCGTCAACCCGGCCGGACGCCCCTACCGCAAGGAGCCGCCCACACCATGGACAGCACCGATCTCGGCAATCTGTGGGACCGCGTCTTCGGCACCCAGCCCGCCCCGGAGCAGTGGCTGGTCGTGGTGACGGCCACGGCCGCGCTCATCGCCGTCGTACCGAACTTCATATGGCGGCTGTCGCGCAACACGATCACCATCGCCCACGAGGGCGGGCACGGGCTGGTCGCCCTGCTCACCGGGCGGCAGCTCTCGGGCATCCGGCTGCACTCGGACACCAGCGGGCTGACGGTGAGCCGGGGCAAGCCGACCGGCATCGGTATGGTCCTGACCGCGGCGGCGGGCTACACCGCGCCCTCCCTGCTGGGACTGGGCGGCGCCTGGCTGCTGGTGAACGGCCGGATCACGCTGCTGCTGTGGGTGGCCACGGCGCTGCTCGCGGTGATGCTGGTGATGATCCGCAATGTGTACGGGGCGCTCACGGTCATCCTCACCGGTTCGCTCTTCCTGCTGATGTCATGGCTGGCCTCGCCCGCCTGGCAGTCGCTGTTCGCGTACAGCGCGGTCTGGTTCCTGCTGCTGGGCGGCGTGCGTCCGCCGTTCGAGCTGCAGTCCAAGCGGCGGCACGGCGGGGCGCCCGATTCGGACGCGGACCAGTTGTCCCGGCTGACGGACGTGCCGGCCGCGCTGTGGCTGTTCCTGTTCCACGCGGTGTCGCTCTGCTCGCTCATCGGCGGTGGGCGCTGGCTGCTGGGGCTGTGACCCGACTACCTTCCCCCTCTTGCGTTACATCCCGGTTTCATCCCGTTTGGTCAAAATCCGGACGCGTGAGGAGCCACTAAAGTAGCCCCATGACCGAAAGCTCCGTGCAGCCCGCCCTCTGGCCCGCCCCCACCGCGAGCGGAGCCGTCGACGCGACCGTCACCGTGCCCGGATCGAAGTCGGTCACCAACCGTGCGCTGGTGCTCGCCGCGCTGTCGTCGGAACCCGGCTGGCTGCGCCGGCCGCTACGCTCCCGCGACACCCTGCTGATGGCCGAGGCGCTGCGCGCGATGGGCGTCGGCATCGAGGAGACGGTGTCCTCCAGCTCGTCCGTCGCCGGCGGCCCCGACGGGTCCGGCGAGGCCTGGCGGATCATCCCGGCCGGCCTGCACGGACCCGTGACCATCGACGTGGGCAACGCCGGCACGGTCATGCGCTTCCTGCCCCCGGTGGCGACCCTGGCGAGCGGCCCGGTCCACTTCGACGGCGACCCCCGCTCCTACGAGCGCCCGCTGACCGGGGTGATCGACGCCCTGCGCGTGCTCGGTGCCCGGATCGACGACGACGGCCGCGGCTCCCTGCCGATGACCGTGCACGGCGGCGGCGCGCTGGACGGCGGACCGGTGGCCATCGACGCCTCCTCGTCCTCCCAGTTCGTCTCGGCGCTGCTGCTGTCGGCGCCGCGTTTCAACCAGGGTGTGGAGGTACGTCACACCGGCGCCGTACTCCCCTCGATGCCCCACATCCGGATGACCGTCGACATGCTGCGGGCCGTCGGCGCCCAGGTGGACGAGCCGGAGACGGGCGGCGAGCCCAACGTCTGGCGGGTCTCTCCCTCGGCACTGCTGGGCCGCGACCTGACCGTGGAGCCCGACCTGTCCAACGCCCAGCCGTTCCTGGCCGCGGCGCTGGTCACCGGCGGCCGCGTCACCATCCCGGACTGGCCGCTGCGCACCACGCAGCCCGGTGACGCGCTGCGCGAGATCTTCACCGCGATGGGCGGCAGCTGCGAGCTGACCGAGCAGGGGCTCACCTTCACCGGCTCGGGCCGGATCCACGGCATCGACGTCGACCTCGGCGAGGTCGGCGAGCTGACCCCCGGCATCGCGGCCGTCGCGGCCCTGGCCGACTCCCCCTCGACCCTGATCGGCGTCGCCCACCTGCGGCTGCACGAGACGGACCGGCTGGCCGCGCTCACCAAGGAGATCAACGAGCTGGGCGGTGACGTCACGGAGACCGCCGACGGCCTCCACATCCGGCCGAGGCCGCTGCACGGCGGTACCTTCCATACGTACGACGACCACCGCATGGCCACCGCGGGGTCGATCATCGGCCTTGCCGTCCCCGGAGTGGAGATCGAGAACGTGGCGACGACCGCCAAGACCCTGCCCGACTTCCCGCAGATGTGGACCGGAATGCTCGGGGCCTGAGACATGCGCCGCTACGGCAAGAACCCCGACGAGGACGACATCCGGGTCCGCCCCAACCCCAAGGGCAACCGGCCTCGTACGCATACCCGCCCCAAGCACGAGGACGCCGAGGAGGGCATGGTCCTCACCGTGGACCGCGGCCGCCTCACCTGCCTCGTCGAGGGCCGCACGGTCACCGCGATGAAGGCGCGTGAGCTGGGCCGCAAGGCCGCGGTGGTGGGCGACACCGTCTCCATCGTCGGCGATCTGTCCGGCGAGAAGGACACCCTCGCCCGGATCGTCCGGATCGGTGAGCGCCGTTCGGTGCTGCGCCGGACGGCGGACGACGACGACCCGTTCGAGCGGGTGGTCGTGGCCAACGCCGACCAGCTGGCGATCGTCACCGCGCTGGCCGATCCGGAACCCCGTCCGCGCATGATCGACCGCTGTCTGGTCGCCGCGTACGACGGCGGGCTCTCCCCGCTCCTGGTGCTGACCAAGTCCGATCTGGCCTCCCCGGACAAGCTGCTGGAGGCGTACACCCCGCTGGGCGTGCCGTTCATCGTCACCAGCCGCGATGAGCTGGAGAACGGGGACGCGGCGGAGCGGGTCCGCGAGCAGCTGCACGACCGGGTCACCGCGTTCGTCGGGCACTCCGGCGTCGGCAAGACCACCCTGGTCAACGCCCTCGTCCCCAAGGACAGGCGGCGCACCACCGGGGTCGTCAACGCGGTCACCGGCCGCGGCCGGCACACCACCACCTCGGCGCTGGCGCTCCCGCTGCCGGACTACCGGGGCTGGGTGATCGACACCCCCGGGGTGCGGTCCTTCGGCCTGAACCACATCGACCCGTCACGGGTCATCAACGCCTTCCCGGACCTCCAGCCCGGCACCGAGGACTGCCCGCGCGGCTGCACCCACGACAGCCAGCAGCCGGAATGCGCGCTGGACGCCTGGGTGGCGGCGGGGCACGCCGATCCGGCACGGCTGGATTCGCTTCGGCGGCTGCTGTCGACGCGGGAGCGACGCGAGGGCGACTGACCGCGTGGCCGCCGGGCGTCCGGGCCGGCCGTCCGAGGACCGGCGTCGGGCCCCCGGCGCCCTGGGCCCGACGCGAAGTCGGCTGCCCCGCCACGTTTGCGATCACCCGTCACTGGTAAGTGCATAATCGCACCCAGCGGTACAAGGCGGTCACCTACGCGGGAGGGGCACGGACGATGGCGTGGCTGCTGGTCGTGGTCGCGGGACTTCTGGAGACCGGCTTCGCGGTCTGCCTCAAGCTCTCTCACGGTTTCACCCGGCTCTGGCCGACCATCGCCTTCTGCATCTTCGCCCTCGGCAGTTTCGGACTGCTGACCCTGTCGCTGAAGAAGCTCGACGTCGGCCCCGCCTACGCGGTGTGGACCGGCATCGGCGCGGCGGGCACGGCGATCTACGGCATGGTCTTCCTGGACGACGTGGTCTCCACGCTCAAGCTGGTCTCGATCTCGCTGGTGATCCTCGGCGTGATCGGGCTCCAGCTCTCGGGCTCGTCCCACTGAGCCTCAGGCGGCCATGTCCGGCAGCCGGTCCATGACAGCCCGCACCAGCGGCACCCCGTCCCCCACTCCATCTGCGGGCGACGGCACCAGCGCGTAGGACAGGGCCAGCCGCAGCACCAGCTCGCAGGTCGCGGCCAGGGCCGCCCGGTCGTGCGGCGGCCGCCCCTCGTCGAGAGCGGCCACCGCGCGGTCCCTGACCTGGCCGAGGAGTTCGGCGGGGGAAGGCGCTCCGGCGTCGGCCCGGCGCTGGGCGGGCACGGCGGAGGCGCGGCGTCCTGCCGGGACGAGGGCGCCGGGGTGGGGTAACCGCTCGCTCCAGCAGTCCGTGAGCAACCCCCTGACCAGGGCGTTCGCCCGGGTGGCGCGAACCGTCCAGGCGGCGGTGGCGGCCAGCCGGTCACCTGTACCGCCGGCGGATCCCAGAGCCCGTTCGACACCGGCCAGATAGCTGTCGGCTGCGCGCCGGACCAGGGCCCGGGCCAGCCCGTCCTTGCTGCCGAACTCGTTGTACAGCGTCTGGCGGGACAGCCCGGCGGCCGCCGCCACGTCGACCATCCGCACGACGGGCCAGGGCCGGTCGGCCAGCGCCGTGTGTGCCGCGTCGAGCAGTGCTTCCCGCGCTGTCGGCATCGTCGCCTCCCGCACCGAGGGCTCTGCGTTTCAGAGTTGAGGCGCTCCCCCGCACTGTCAAGGGTTCACGCGGGCTCCGGGGCCCTGTGGCTCCGTTCACCCGCGGTGGATACTGTGACGGCATGCCCGATTACCACGATGATCTGCGCCTCGCCCACGTGCTGGCGGACGCCGCCGACGCGACGACGATGGACCGGTTCAAGGCTCTGGACCTCAAGGTCGAGACGAAGCCGGACATGACGCCGGTGAGCGAGGCCGACAAGGCCGCCGAGGAGCTGATCCGCGGCCACCTCCATCGGGCGCGGCCGCGCGACGCGATCCTGGGCGAGGAGTACGGGATCGAGGGCACGGGTCCGCGCCGCTGGGTGATCGACCCGATCGACGGCACCAAGAACTATGTGCGCGGCGTGCCGGTCTGGGCGACGCTGATCTCGCTGATGGAGGCGGGCGAGGACGGCTTCCAGCCGGTAGTCGGTGTGGTGTCCGCGCCGGCGCTGCAGCGGCGCTGGTGGGCGGCGAAGGGCGCGGGCGCGTTCTCCGGCCGCAGCCTGACCTCCGCGACCCGGCTGAACGTCTCGAAGGTGGAGCGCATCGCCGACGCCTCGTTCGCGTACTCCTCGCTGACGGGCTGGGAGGAGCAGGGCCGGCTGGACGGCCTCATGGATCTGACCCGGGCCTGCTGGCGCACCCGTGGGTACGGGGACTTCTGGCCGTACATGATGGTCGCCGAGGGTGCGGTCGACATCTGCGCCGAGCCGGAGCTCTCGCTCTGGGACATGGCCGCGAACGCGATCATCGTGCAGGAGGCGGGTGGCCGGTTCACCAGCCTGGACGGGGTCAGCGGACCGGGGGGCGGAAACGCGGCGGCCTCGAACGGGATCCTCCACCACGAACTGCTGGGCTATCTGAACCAGCGCTACTGACCGCGCCGCACCGGGGCCCACGGTCCTGAGCAGGCGCAGGGAACCCACGAGGGGCGTGCCGCACCACCGCACGCCCCTCGAACGATCTTCGCTCCCCCTTGTTGCCGCCCCACATCGGTGCAACTCTGAGAGTCCCCCCACTTGTGAACTTGTGAATCGGCTCACGCAGTCGCTTCACCGAGGAGGTGGCTCCTTTCATGCTCGTCCGTGACGCCATGAGCACGGTGGTCCTCACCATCGGCCCGAACCACACGCTCCGCCAGGCGGCCCGGCTGATGTCGGCGCGCCGTATCGGAGCAGCCGTCGTCCACGACCCGGACACCTGCGGGTTCGGCATCATCACTGAGCGCGACATCCTCAACGCGGTCGGATCGGGGCAGGACCCCGACGTGGAGACCGCCTCCACCCACACGACGACCGATGTGGTCTTCGCCGCGCCCGTCTGGACCCTGGAGGAGGCTGCCGAGGCCATGACGCACGGCGGCTTCCGGCATCTGATCGTGCTGGACGGCGACGGGCCGGTCGGCATCGTCTCGGTGCGCGACATCATCCGCTGCTGGACACGGGCCAGGCGTCATCCGGTGGAGCTGGTCGTCTGAGGGGGCCGGACAGCGGACCGGCCGGCCCCCGGACAGGGAACCGGCCGTCTCCGGACTTCAAGCCTGGGCGCTATGACGCGCGCAGCGCCTGGACCGCGGCGTCCAGGCGCTTGCCGAAGTCGCCGTCGGCCTGGCGGAAGTTGTTGATCGCGCGCTCGATGATGTCGTCACGCGAGACCTTCGCGATGAACCCGGCGAGGTTGTCGATCAGCCGGCCCTTCTCGTCCTCGGAGTAGAGGCGGTAGAGGTTCCCCGCCTGTACGAAGTCGTTGTCCTCGGCGTGACTCGGCGCCTCGTGGGTTCCGGTGCCGCCCGTGACCTGGGTGGCCTCCCACAGCGGACGGTCGGTCTGGGCCGGCCCGCCGAAGCTGTTCGGCTCGTAGTTCTTCGCGCCCTTGTGGCGGCCGTCGTACAGATATCCGTCACGGCTGTTGGTGCGCGCCTCGGTGGCGTGCGGGCGGTTGACCGGCAGGTGGTCGGCGTTGATGCCGACGCGGTAGCGGTGCGCGTCGCCGTACGCGAAGAGACGGCCCTGGAGCATCTTGTCCGGGGACGGGCCGATGCCGGGCACGAAGTGCGCGGGGCTGAAGATCGACTGCTCGGTCTCGGCGAAGATGTTCTCCGGGTTCCGGTTGAGCTCCAGCTTGCCGATCTCGATCAGCGGGTAGTCCCCGTGCGGCCACACCTTGGTGAGGTCGAACGGATTGAAGCGGTACGTCGCCGCCTCGGCCGCCGGCATGATCTGGACCTGCACCGTCCAGGACGGGAAGTCGCCGCGCTCGATGGACTCGCGAAGGTCGCGCTGGTGGCTGTCCGGGTCCTCACCGGCGAGCTTGTTGGCCTCCGCCTGCGTGAGGTTCTTGATGCCCTGGTCGGTCTTGAAGTGGTACTTGACCCAGAAGACCTCGCCGGCCTCGTTGTTCCACTGGTAGGTGTGCGAGCCGAACCCGTTCATGTGGCGCAGCGTGGCGGGGATTCCCCGGTCACCGAAGAGCCAGGTCACCTGGTGGGTGGACTCGGGCGACAGCCCCCAGAAGTCCCAGACGTTGTCCGCCTCCTGCGAGCCGGTGTACGGGTCGCGCTTCTGGGTGTGGATGAAGTCGGGGAACTTGATGGCGTCCTTGATGAAGAACACCGGGGTGTTGTTGCCGACGAGGTCGTAGTTGCCGTCCTCGGTGTAGAACTTCAGCGCGAAGCCGCGCGGGTCACGTACCGCGTCGGCGGAGCCGAGGTTGCCCGCGACCGTGGAGAAACGCAGGAAGGTCTCGGTCTGCTTGCCGACCTCGGAGAGGAACTTCGCCCGCGTCCACTTCGATACGTCACGGGTCAGCGTGAAGGTGCCGTAGGCGCCGGCGCCGCGAGCGTGCACGATGCGCTCCGGAATGCGCTCGCGGTTGAAGTGCGCGAGCTTCTCCAGAAGCGACTGGTCCTGCACCAGGACGGGACCGCCGACGCCCGCGGTCTGGCTGTTCTGGTTGTCGGCGACCGGTGCGCCGGCCTCCGTGGTGAGCGGTCCCTGTGTCACGTGCGCCTCCTGCGTCGTTCCTGCATCTACGCCACGTCCGTCGTGCCGTGGCGAGCGCAGCCTGTCCTTGGCCTATGTTGTGATCTGATCCTACAATGGACTAAGTCCAAGTCAAGGTGCCATCCAAAGCCACACCTGTTCAGGACCTGGCCCCTGCCACTGCTAGGCTTGAGCCATGAGTGACCTGCTGGAACGACTCCGAGGACGCGGCTGGCGCATGACTGCGCAGCGGCGCGTCGTGGCCGAGGTCCTCGACGGAGATCACGTCCACCTGACGGCCGACGAGGTCCACGCCCGGGCCGTGGCGAAGCTGCCCGAGATCTCCCGGGCCACCGTCTACAACACGCTGGGCGAGATGGTGACCCTCGGTGAGGTCATCGAGGTCTCCACCGACCGCCGGGCCAAGCGCTACGACCCGAACGCGCACCGCCCCCACCACCACTTGGTCTGTGCGAAGTGCGGCGCCATCCGTGACGTGCACCCGGCGGGCGACCCGCTGGCGGACCTGCCGGCCGGCGAGCGCTTCGGCTTCACGATCTCCGGCGTCGAGATGACGTACCGCGGCATCTGTCCGAACTGCGCCGCGAGCGCCTGACCGGCGCCGTTCGACGCCTGCGCCCCTCGCCCTCACTGGATGTTCCGGTGGGGGCGTTCTGTTGGGGCGTTCATGGGTCCACGGCCCCGGAGGCGGGCTGGGCGGAGGGGCCGACATGCACAGAGGGCCGGATCCTTGAAAGGATCCGGCCCTCTGTCTTCAGTAGCGGGGACAGGATTTGAACCTGCGACCTCTGGGTTATGAGCCCAGCGAGCTACCGAGCTGCTCCACCCCGCGTCGTTGTGATTGCAACTCTACGTCACGCCCTGGACCAGCGCAAATCCATTCCCACGGGCCACCTGGGCCGGGCTCCGGCGGCCCCGGAGCCCGCCGGAGCGGCGCCCGCCGGGGCCCCAGCGGGCCCGCCTTAGCTACGCGGTCAGCTCCTGGTGCAGCGCCTCGCGCAGCCGCCCCGCCCGCTCCGCGACCTCCGCCGGCCCCAGCTCGACAGCCCGCGCACACCACCGCTGCCCCTCGGTGAGCTCACCTCGGCGCGCGGCCAGCAGGGCCAGGCGCAGTGCGGCCCGCCCGTGACCGTCGTTCGCGGCGCGGCTCCACCAGAGCGCGGCCTCACGCTCGCTGCCCTCACGGGCGAGCAGCAGTCCGAGGTTGAACGCGCCGTTGCGGCTGCCCGCCTCGGCGGCCTGCCGGTACCAGTGGCCGGCGCTCTCCACGTCGCCGCGGGCCGCGGCGAGCATGCCGACGCGGACCTGGGCGCGGCGGTGCCCCTGCTCGGCGGCGCGCTCGTACCACTCCTCGCACTCGGTCTTGTCCGGCATGGGCTCGCCGAGCGCGGGAGGTCCGGGCGGCGGCTGCCGGGCGTCCAGCAGCCCTGCCAGCCGGAAGGCCGCCTCCGCGCTGCCGCCGCCCGCCGCGCAGCGCAGATGCCGCTCGGCCTCGCGCTCCTCGCCGTGGTGCAGCAGCGCCATGCCGACCTGGAGCGCGGCCTCGGTGTGGCCGGCCGCCGCCGCACGCTCGTACCAGAGCAGGGCCGTACGGTCCTCGTCCCGGCCGGCGTGCAGGATGCCGAGGTTGAAGGCGGCGTCGACGCTGCCGGCCTCGGCCGCCTTGGAGAACCAGGGCTCCGCGCCGGTCGCGTCGCCCGCCTGGAGCAGGAGAACGGCCAGCGCGTTGGCGGCCTCGCGGTGGCCCGCGTAGGCGGCGCGCCGGTACCACTGCTCGGCCTGGGGCGTGCGGTCCTGGGCGGCGCAGAGCAGCCCGAGGTTGTACGCGCCGTTGACGTCGCCCGCGTCCATCGCCGCGCGGTACCAGCGCTCCGCGGTCTGCTGCTCGCCGCGAGCGGCATGCAGCGCGCCGAGGGCGTTGGCGGCGTTGCCGTCGCCGTCCTGGGCGGCCCGCAGCCACCACACGGCGGCGCTCTCCTGATCGCCCGCGTCGCGCAGCAGGAAGCCGAGCGCGCAGGCGGCCCGCGCCTCGCCCGCCTTGGCGGAGATGAGGTACCAGCGGCCGGCCTCCTTGAGCTCGCCGCGCTGTTCGAGGATGGCGCCGAGGTGCAGGGCGGCACGCCGGTGTCCGCGGGCGGCAGACTGCCGGTACCACTGCTCGGCCTCACCCATGCGTCCCGCGTCCGGGCCCGCGACCGGGCCGTCGTCCTTGCGCAGGACGTCCCCGTGCGGCCCGGCGGCCGCCTCGGACTCGGGTCCCGTGTGCGGACCCAGGCCGGGGCGGCCGAACGCGTCGTGCGCGTCGTCCGTCGCGTTGCGCTCCAGCAGGCGTGCCAGCCGGTACGCCGCCTCGCGGTGTCCCTGCTCGGCCGCGGCGCGCAGCCAGCGCTCGGCGCCCACGTCGCTGCGGTGTTCCAGCAGATCCGCCAGTGCGTACGCGCCCAGCGCGTGGCCCTGTTCGGCGGACTGGCGCAGCCAGTACTCGGCCCCGGGCTCGTCGCCGCGCTCGCGGTAGTGGCGTCCGAGGGCGTGCGCGGCCGCGGCGGAGCCGGCGACGGCGGCGATCCGCCACCAGCCGGCCGCCTCGTCCGCGTAGCCGCGCTGGTGCAGGAGGACGCCCAGGTTGTTGGCCGCCGCCCGGTCGCCGTCGGCGGTGGCCGCGCGCAGATAGCGCTCGGCGCCACTCAGGTCGCCCCGGCGCAGCAGGAGCGCGCCGAGCACACTCATCGACACCGTGTCTCCGGCGTCGGCGGCACGGCGGTGGCGTGCCTCGCTCTCGGCGTTGTCCGCGCTCGCAGCGGTCTCCGCGCTCTCGGCGTTCTCCACGCCGTCGGCGGTCTCTGCGCTCTCTGCACTCTCTACGGTCGCGGCACACCCCGCAGTCTCGGCGGTCTCGATGTGGTCGTTGTACTGCGCGGCCGCAGCAGCAAATGCCACATCCGCTACTTTTTCCGCCGGATGGACGCGCTGCTGCACAAACCGCCCTGTCTCCAACAGAGTTGCCCTGTCCCCCATAAATACCATCGTCGCACCACCCGCAACCCGCGTACACCTGGTATATCGCGGCCAGTGAGGTCACTTCAGCGTTTTGTCGACATGCCCAGGGAGACAAGTCAAACACGCTCGTGCCCAACTCGCGTCCCACAAACCGCACTTCACGCAGACTGCACAAAAACGTCACCATGACATGGCGAAGGCCCGGATCCTCTGGAGGATCCGGGCCTTCGCCTTTCAGTAGCGGGGACAGGATTTGAACCTGCGACCTCTGGGTTATGAGCCCAGCGAGCTACCGAGCTGCTCCACCCCGCGTCGTTGTGTTCAAACCGTACCACGACGCGGGGGTGAAGCTTTACCGGGTTACTCAGCCGCCGCTGTCGGCACTCGCCGACGCCGCCGGCTTCTTCGCCTCACCCGTCGCGCTCGGACTGCCGGGCTTGGACTGGGCGGCCGCTGCCCGCTCCAGCGCGTCCTGCAGCTCGTCCTGGGCCTTGCCGTAGGCGGTCCAGTCCTGTTCCTTCAGGGCCGTCTCACCTGCCGTGTAGGCCTTCTGCGCGTCGGCGATCGCCCTCTTGAGCGCGGCATCACCGGTGGCCGGCGGTTCCGTGGTGTCGCCCGGTGGCCGTGTCGTGTCGGCCGGTGGCTCGGTCGTATCGGAGCCGTCCACCCCGAAGACCGCGTTGAGCGCCTCCCCGAGGCTGTTCTCGAAGACGATCTTCGATCCGTACGAAGCGGCGACCTTGCGCAGCAGCGGATAGTTCTGCGTGCCACCGCGCGTGTACACCGGCTCGATGTACAGGAAGCCCCCTTCGAGCGGCACCGTGAGCAGGTTGCCGTACTCGATGTCGGAGTCGGTGCCCTTGAGGTTCCTCACGAACTCGGCGACGTCGTCGTTGCCGTTGAGCTCGCTCTGGACCTGGCCCGGGCCCTTCACCGTGGTGGTGACTCTCAGAAGTCTTATCGTGCCGTAGTCCTTGCTGGCCGCATCGGCGTCCACCGCCATGAACGCCCCGAGGTCGGGCCGTCCCTTGGGGGTGAAGGTCGTCGTCAGCGAGAACTTCTGAGCCGTCTGGTCCGGCATCTTTATGCTCAGGTAGTACGGCGGAACGGCGCCGGACTCCTTGTTGGTCGGATCGTCCGGGACCTGCCACGCGTCACTGCCGCTGTAGAACTGCGCGGGGCTGGTGACGTGGTAGCGGGTGAGCAGCTCGCGCTGCACCTTGAACAGGTCCTGCGGGTAGCGCAGGTGGTCCATGAGGTCCTGCGGGATGTCCGCCTTGGACTTCACGGTCCCGGGGAACGCCTTGCGCCAGGTCTTGAGGACGGGGTCCTCGGTGTCCCACTCGTACAGCGTGACCTTGCCGTCGTACGCGTCGACGGTCGCCTTCACCGAGTTGCGGATGTAGTTGACCTGGTTCTGCTGGGCGACGACCGCGCGCTGGTTGGTGGTCAGCGAGTCGGCTGTGGTGTCACCGAGCGTCGTGCGCGAGGCGTACGGGTAGCCGTTGGTCGTGGTGTACGCGTCGATGACCCACTGGATGCGGTGGTTCACCACTGCCGGGTAGGCGTCGCCGTCGATGGTCAGCCACGGGGCGACCGCCTCGACGCGTTCCTTGGGCGTGCGGTTGTAGAGGATCCGCGAGCCGTCGCCGATGGCGCCGGAGTACAGGATCTGCGGCTCGCTGAACGCCACCGCGTAGGCGGCGCGGTTGAAGGCGTTGGAGAGACTGACCCCGCTCTTGCCCTGGTAGCTGGTGGTCTTCTCGCCGTCCTCCTCGTAGTCGAGCTCCTTCTGGGGCCCGCCGACGATGGAGTACTGCTCGGTCTTCTCGCCGTAGTAGATCTCCTGCTTGTACTGGCCCAGCTCGCCGGTGGTCGGCAGGCCGGACTCGGTGAAGTCGGGAGATCCCTTCGGGTTCTTGCCGGTGGTGGTGCCCCGGGCGGCGATCGCACCGTAGCCGTGGGTGTAGGTGAAGTGGTCGTTGATCCAGTTGCGCTTCGGGATGCCCTGGAGATTGAGCTCGCGCAGACCGATGACCGTGTCCTGCTCCTTGCCGGCCGCGTCCTCGTAGCGGTCGACGTCCAGCGTCTTGGGGAACTGGTAGTAGTTCCTCTTCTGCTGGAGCTGCTGGAAGGCCGGGGAGACGACGTTGGGGTCCATCACCCGGTAGCTGGCCGCGGCGTCCGCGCTCGCGCGGAGCTTCGCTTCGTCGTCCGTGGTGGACTTGCCCGCGTAGTCGGTGACCTGTGCGTCATCGATGTCGTAGGCGTCCCGCGTGGCCTTGATGTTCTTCTGGATGAACGGGGCTTCCTTGGCCTGCTCGTTCGGCTGGACCTGGAACTTCTGCACGATCGCCGGGTAGAGCCCGCCGATCAGGATCGCGGACAGGACCATCAGCCCGAACCCGATCACCGGAAGCTGCCAGGTGCGGCGCCAGAGCGTCGCGAAGAACAGCACGGCGCAGATCGCGGCGATGCAGAACAGGATGGTCTTCGCCGGCAGGTAGGCGTTGGCGTCGACGTACCGCAGGCCCGTCCAGTTGTCCGTGGCCTTGAAGTCGCTCGACTTCACGGCCAGCCCGTAGCGGTCGAGCCAGTACGCCACGGCCTTCAGCGCGACGAAGATGCCGAGCAGCACGGAGAGATGGCCGGTGGCCGCCCCCGTCGCCCGCGCGCCGGGGCTGGTGATGCGCAGCCCGCCGTACAGGTAATGGGTCAGCGCGGCGGCGATCAGCGAGAGCACCGTCGCCGCGAAGCCGAAGCCCAGCAGGAAGCGGTACCACGGCAGGTCGAAGGCGTAGAAGGACACGTCCAGGTGGAACTGGGGGTCCTTCTGACCGAACGACACCCCGTTCACATACATCAGCCAGGTACGCCACTGGCCGGAAGCGGATGCTCCGGCGATCAGCCCGACGAGCGCGGTGATCGCGAGCAGGACCCACCTCTTGTACGGGGCGAGACTCATCCGGTAGCGGTCCAGGCTCTGCTGCTCCAGCGACATCGCGCTCAGCGGCGGCCGGAGCCGGTGCGCGAGCCAGATGTTCACACCGATGGCGATGGCCATCAGCAGTCCGAAGACGAGGAACAGTCCGATCTTGGTCCACAGGGTGGTGGTGAAGACGGATGAATACGCGACCGACCTGTACCAGAGCCAGTCCGTCCAGAACCCCGCGAACATGACGAACGCCATGGCGAGGATCGCCAGGACGCCCAGTGTCATGAGCAGGGTTCGGGCGCGCCGGGACGGGCGGCCGACTCTGATCCGTGGCCCTGTCGGGCCTCCGCCGCGGTCCGGCATCTGGAAAGCCAACGTGCGCACCTCGAAGTTCGCGGTCGTGTGGAGCGGGCCCAGCGATCGTAGAGCCCACCTATGCAACTTACTGAGGCTTTACCTAGTTCCCGTTCCCGGGGTGGAAGGAGGCAGGATGTCGTCCATGCCCAACGTTTCCCCCTCAGGCCCCCCGATGGCCGCGAGCCCGCTCACCGTCGCCGTGCTCGAAATCGACCAGTACGTCTCCGGCCTCGGCTGGGACCAGCCCGCGCGGCTCTTCGCCCTGGTCGACACCGCGCGGCTGCGGGTCCAGGAGCCCGGACTCGCCGCTCAGCTCGGCCTCGACGACGACGGCTCGAAGGCCGCCGCACTCACCCCTATCGAGCAGGAGGAACTTCCCGCAGGTACCGCACTGGACGAGTTCCTCGCCACGATCGCCTGGCCCGACGCGGTCGTCGGGTGCGCCATGACGGTCGAGCGGCTGATGCTGCCGCCGTCCGCCGAGGCCTCCGTCCCGGAAGGTCTCGATGACGCCCAGCTGACCAAGTGGGTCGCCGGACATCCCGACAGGCAGGAGGTGCGGATGACCGTGGCGGTCCTGCGGGACGGCGCCCGCGAGTCGGCCGTACGCCTGCGGGAGAAGGACTCGCCGAACGAGGTGCTGACGGGCGCCGGCCTGGTGCCGGGGCTGGCCGAGGCACTGGCCGCGACCTTCGAGTCCTGACCCCTCCTCCCGCCCGCCCTGGGGGATGCGGTCAGCCTGCCGAGCAGCTCGGCAGCGCGGCCGCGTCCCCGGTGCGGATCCTGTCCAGCGACTTCTTGGCGTCGTCGATCGTCTTGACCCGCACCAGCGTGAGCCCGTCCGGGGTGTCGGAGGCGGCCGCCTTGCAGTTCTCGTCGGGGGTCAGGAAGTAGCGTGCGCCGGCGTTGCGCGCGCCGACCAGCTTCATGTTGATCCCGCCGATCGGTCCGACCTTGCCCTTGTCGTCGATCGTCCCGGTGCCGGCGATGAACTTGCCGCCCGTCAGCTGCCCCGGTGTCAGTTTGTCGACGATGCCGAGGGAGAACATCAGGCCGGCGCTCGGGCCGCCCACGTCGGCGAGCTTGATGTCGATCTCGAACGGGAAGGTGTGGTCCGTCCCCGCCTGGATGCCGACGATCGCCCGGTTCTCCTTGGGCGCCTTCTCGGTGGCGATGGTGATCTTCTCGGCGCCCTCGGGCTCCTTGCCGGCCTTCTCGGCCGCTGCCGCGGTCTTGGCGGGGATGACCGTGAACGTGACGTCCTCGCCCGGCTCGTGCTTGGTGACGAGCTTCGCCACGTCCTCGGGCTGCTTGACCGCGGTACCGTCGACGGCCTTGATCACGTCGCCCGCGTGCAGCTTGCCCTGGGAGGGGCTGTCCTTGAGGACCGTGGAGACCACGACCCGCGAGGAGACCGGGATGCCCAGCTCCGTAAGGGCCGCGACCTTGGCGCTCTCCTGGGACTGGCTGAATTCCTCGGCGTTCTCCTGCGTCGACTGTTCCTCGGTCTTGCCGTCCGGGTACAGCGTGTCGTGCGGAACGACGACGCTGTCGTGGCCGAGCCAGCCGTAGACGGCCTCGACGAGGTTCATGTTGTAGTCGGCGCCCGTGACCCTGACCGTCGTCATATTGAGATTGCCGGTGGTCTCGTACGTCTTGTGCCCGGTGATCTGCAGGACGGGCGCGCCGTCGACCTTGCCGAGCGTGTTCACGGTCGGCCCGGGGGACATCTCCGAGTACGGCACTTTGATCAGCACGCCTGCGCAGAGCAGCGCGATCAGGATCAGGGTGGAGGCGAGCATCGTCGCGGTGCGGCGTGGCATGGAACGACAGTACGGGAAGGGCCTGTCCGTGCACTGTCGGGGCCGGTCGGTACGAGAGCCGTGGCCTGGCGTGGCGAGGACGCCGGGCGGCGGTTCCGCAGAGGACCGGGCAGCGGATTGGCGAGTGCGTACGACCGAGGCGGCGTCAGACGTTCGATATCTGCTCGACCGGCTCGGAAACGGAGTGCGAGCGCTCCATCGCTTCCCGGAACCGGGCATAGCCGGCGAGTTCCGTGACATCGCCGGTCGTACGATTACGGGCAGCCCAGCTCCCCCATATCGCAGCACCGAGCGCAGCGAAAAGCGGAATCAACAACCAGGCGAGTGCTGCCATGACGACCTCCCTGCCCCATGAGCGTCCGCAACTGAATGATCAGCAGATTAACCATCTGCTGAACCAACGCTCATGGCAGGGGTGGGGTTACGCAAATCGGGGTGGATGTCCGCTCGTACGGTTTGCGCTCAGCAGGCGCCGACCCATTCCTCCGTGCCGTCGGAGAAGCGCTGGTGCTTCCAGATGGGGACCTCGTGCTTGAGGTCGTCGATGAGCTTGCGGCAGGCCTCGAAGGCCTCTGCGCGGTGCGGGCAGGAGACCGCCACGACCACCGCGAGATCGCCGACCTCCAGTTCACCCACCCGGTGGACGGCGGCCAGGGCCCGGACCGGGAACCCTGCGACGACCTTCTCCGCCACCCGGCGCATCTCGTCCTGCGCCGAGGGGTGGCACGAATAGCCCAGCGCCCCGACGTCCTGACCGCTGTCGTGGTTGCGCACGGTGCCGACGAAGAGCGCGGTGCCGCCCGCCGCCGCGTCGCCGACGGCGCGGAAGACCTCGTCCACGGACAGCGGTGTGTCGCGGATCTCCAGCAGCCGGATGGGGTCCTGTGCCGCCTGCTCGCCGGGGTGGTCATACGTGGGTGCCATGCCCACCATCGTGCCGTACCGCTCCGGCATCGCGGAATGCGGCTTTCACCCGGCGGGCCGCGCGCCGCCTTGGAGCCTCCTACAGCCGCCGCCTCGACGGCGAAGGCAGCCCTGTGGCGCCTGTCCCGGCCGGGCGCCCCCTAGAAGCGGCGGCGGGCCTTGCGTGCGCGGCGTACCAGGGCCGCGGTGCCGAGCAGTGCCACGGTCGCGCCGGCGGCCCCCGCCGCGGTCGCGTCCTTGCGGCCGAGCCGGCGCCCGGCGACGGTGTGCCGTCCCTCGACCTCTTCGAGCAGTGCCGCGAGCACCTTCTCGTTCGTCCAGCTCGGGCGCCAGCCCGCGTCGTGCAGGCGGCTCACGCTGACCACCCAGGGATGCATCGTGTACGCCAGGTCGCCGGCCGGGGACGGGGTCAGACCGATCCGGTGCAGCCGGGCGGCGGCGCCGAGCGCGACCGCCGAGGGAAGCTCCATGCGGCGGACGCCGCTCAGCTCCTCGACCTCCGCCTGTTCCAGCCAGCCGTCGCAGCCGACCGCGAACTCTCCGTCGATCTTCTCCAGGGCCGCGTACTCCAGCGCCGTGACCAGGTCCTCGACGTGGCAGAACTGCCAGGTGGGACGCGACCCGGCGACGACCAGGAGGCGCGGCGACTCGAAGTAGCGGGTCAGCGCGGTGTCCGTCCCACCCACGAGCACGGCGGGACGGACCACGGTGACGTGGAGTCCTGGGTGGGCGCGGGGCGCGCGGCGGCCGAGGCGTTCGATCTCGAGCAGGTCGCCGACGCCGGTCGCCTCGGCCGTGGCGCGCAGCTCGGCGTCCTCGGCGAGCGGGACGTCGTTGTCGGGCAGCGCGCCGTAGACCATCGCCGAGGTGCACAGCACGACACGGTGGACACCGACGGCGGCGGCCGCGGTCAGCACGGTCTGGGTGCCGCGCACGTTGTACGCGGAGCGGGCGGCGGGATCGGTCTCCAGGTCGAGATCGAGCGCCAGGTGCACCACCACGTCGGCGCCGCGCAGCTTCTCCGCGATGGCGGGGTCACGCACGTCGAGGATGTGCCACGTCGCGTCGGAGACCTCTCCACGGCGCTCGTCGATGGCGATGACCTGCTTGATCTCCTCGGAGGCCGCCAGACGTGCGGTGAGCAGCTCACCGACACCCGTCGCGGCTCCGGTGACGGCCACGACGGGGCCGCGGTTTCTGGAGCGGCTGCGGGCGGACTTGTTCTCGGTCTCGTTCTCGGGCTCGTGCTCGGAGGAAGAGGCGGCCAGGTTTCGCGCTGCGCGAACCTGAGGATCTGGGGAACTCACCGGGCGTCTCCAGCGGTTGTCTTCAGTACGTACCCGAATGACGCGTACGTACCAGGTGGCGTCCATCCTGCCGCAGGCCGGGAGCAGGCGGAGCACTGAGGCCGTGAGCGGACTTGGTGTCTACGCTGGATGGTGATGTCGGGCAGTCGCCGTCGGTTCGAGCCGGCGGCCCTACGAGCCGAGGAAACCCGTGAGTGACACCCCATTCGGATTCGGCCTTCCGCCGGAGGAGCCGGACGACGGCGACAAGGGCAAGAAGAACGACCCCACCGGAGGTGGGCAGGGTTCGGGCGGTCCGGCGAACCCGTTCGGCTTCGGCCCGGGCGCGGGCGGTGACAACCCCTTCGCCGCCATGTTCGGTTCGATGAATCCGAACGACCTGGGCGCCGCCTTCCAGCAGCTCGGCCAGATGCTGAGCTACGAGGGCGGTCCCGTGAACTGGGACATGGCCAAGCAGATCGCCCGCCAGACGGTCTCCCAGGGCACCCCGGACGGCACGAAGGACGCGAGCGTCGGCCCGTCCGAGCGTGCCGCGGTCGACGAGGCGCTGCGTCTGGCGGACCTCTGGCTGGACGGCGCGACGTCGCTGCCCTCGGGTTCCGTCTCGACCGTGGCGTGGAGCCGGGCCGAGTGGGTCGAGGCCTCCCTCCCCGCCTGGCAGAAGCTGGTCGACCCGGTGGCGGAGCGTGTCGGCCTCGCCATGGGTGAGGTGCTGCCCGAGGAGATGCAGGCGATGGCGGGCCCGCTGATCGGCATGATGCGGTCGATGGGCGGCGCGATGTTCGGTCAGCAGATCGGGCAGGCCGTCGGCGTGCTCGCCGGCGAGGTGGTCGGTTCCACCGACATCGGACTGCCGCTCGGACCGGCCGGCAAGGCCGCTCTGCTTCCGCTGAACGTCGAGCGGTTCGGCAAGGACCTGAGCGTGCCGCAGGACGAGGTGCGGCTGTACCTGGCCCTGCGCGAGTCCGCCCACCAGCGGCTCTTCGCCCATGTCCCGTGGCTGCGCTCGCACCTGTTCGGTGCGGTCGAGGGCTATGCGCGCGGCATCAAGGTCGACACCAGCAAGCTGGAGGACGTGGTCGGCCAGTTCGACCCCTCGCAGCCCGAGCAGCTGCAGGACGCCCTTCAGCAGGGCATGTTCCAGCCGGAGGAGACCCCCGAGCAGAAGGCCGCTCTGGCCCGCCTGGAGACGGCGCTCGCGCTCGTCGAGGGCTGGGTGGACGCCGTGGTTCACGAGGCCGCGAAGTCCCGGCTGACCTCCGCCGACGCGCTGCGCGAGACGATGCGCAGGCGCCGCGCCTCCGGCGGTCCCGCCGAGCAGACCTTCGCCACGCTCATCGGCCTCCAGCTGCGACCGCGGCGGCTGCGTGACGCCTCGCGGCTGTGGGCCTCGCTCACGGACGCGCGGGGCCTCGACGGGCGCGACGCGCTGTGGGAGCACCCCGACATGCTTCCCACCGCCCACGACCTGGACGACCCGGACGGGTTCGTCCACCACGAGCAGCTGGACTTCTCCGAGCTGGACAAAATGCTCGGCGAGGCGGCGAACGGGCCGCAGAAGCCCGCGGCCGGGTCCGCGGACGACGCCGCCGACTCCGGTGACGCAGACGGCAAGGACGACACCGACAAGTGAGCCTGCACGACGACGCCGTCCTCGTACTGAAGGGCTACGCAACCGGGGCGGACGCCGCCCAGGAGGAGCTGCGCCAGGCCTACCTGGACCATCTGGCGCGGCATCCCGACGGCCTGTGGAAGGCCTGCGGCGCCGGGCACCTGACAGCCAGCGCGCTGGTCGTCGACCCGGAGCGCGAAAGGGTTCTGCTCACCCTGCACCGGAAGCTGCGGATGTGGCTGCAGATGGGCGGGCACTGCGAGCCCGGGGACGCCACTCTGGCCGCCGCCGCGCTGCGTGAGGCGACGGAGGAGTCCGGCATCGCCGGCCTGACCCTGCCGGCGGGCGGCCCCGTGCTCCTGGACCGCCATCCGATCCCCGCACCGTGCCACTGGCACCTGGACGTCCAGTACGCGGCGGTGGCGCCGCCGGGGGCGGCGGAGCGGATCAGCGAGGAGTCGCTGGATCTGCGCTGGTTCGCCTACGACGAGGTCGCCGGGGTCGCCGACGCCTCTGTGGTCCGTCTGCTGGAGCGTACGCGCGACGTGCTGGACGGCGGCCGGTAGCACTCCCGCACGGGTAAGGGGCGCTCTCCATGGAGAGCGCCCCTTACCCGTCAACCGCATCGCACCCTTCTCAGCCCTCGTGCACCAGGGCGAGGGTGGCCGCTCTCAGTTCCAGGCGTTGTTCTGGTTCTGCGTGTGGGCACCCTGCTGACCCACGCCGAACTGGGCCCCCAGGCCCTGGCCGATCTGGGCGTTCTGCGGCGGCAGCACCTCGCTCGGCTGCACCAGGGCGAAGCCCTGGCCGAGGAAGCTGAGCTCCCAGCCCTCGCCCGTGTTGCCACGCCGGCGGAAGACACCCGAGGAGTGCGTCTGGGCCTGCATCTGCACCCGCAGGGAGCTGGACCAGGCGACGATCGCGTCGGCGTCGGCGTTGACATACTTGTCGGGCGTGACCTGCATCATCAGCGGCTGCCCGGAGGTCATCAGCGCGACCTTGCCGGTACCGGAGATGTTCAGCTGGTACTTGCCGGTGCCCGAGATGCCGTACTGGCTGTCCACCGCGATGACCTCGGTGTGGAGGGACGAGTCGAGCGCCAGGACGTAGGAGCTGTCGACCGTCAGACCGTCGCGGTCGACATCCACCACGTGAACGTACTGCGCGAGGTTGGCAAGGAAGACCGTGCCCTGCCCGGAGCAGCGCATCAGGTCGAGGCCCTCGCCGGTGGTGGCGCGGGCGCGGCGCTGTCCGTGCGACTGGTACTCGCCGTCGAACTCCATCAGGCCCTGGTACGCGACCATGGCCCCCTTACGGGCGAGGACGTCGTCGTGGCCGGTCAGCGAGACCCTCAGCATCTGCGGGTTCTGGACCGTGTACCGCTCCTGGGACTGCTGTTCCGTGTGACTGAAAAGCGGACTCTGCATGGTGTGTTCTCCCTCCCCGTCAGTTCCGGACCCGCAGGCGGTCGGTACTGTCCTCGCTCGGCTGGACGACGACGATCCCCTGGCCGGAGAAGGCCATCTGGAACGCCTCACCGCTGCCCCGCCCGATGAGCGAGGAGGCCTTGAAGCTGCGCTTGCCCTTCACCTTGAGGTTCGGGGACCACGCGACCAGGGCGTCCGGATCGACGTACGTCTCGTCCTCGCCGCGTCCGCAGTCGACGACGATGGGCGTGCCGCGCGAGGTGATCGCGACCCAGCCGGTGCCGGAGATACAGACGTTCCACAGGCCCTGGCCGGCGAACTTGGCCAGCCCCTTGACCCTTTCGACGCCCCAGGTGAGGTGGCCGTCGAAGGCGAGGACGTTGGTGCCGTTGACCGAGAGGGAGTCGTTGTTGAGATTGATGACGACCACATCGGCGCCGTAGTCGGCGAGGTAGAGCAGTCCGTCGCCGGCGCACTTCATCAGGGGCGCGCCCTCGCCGGTGATCCACTGCGAGGCGATCTGGCGGACGGCCGGCGGGTTGGGCTCGTACTGGATGAAGCCCTCGTACGCCACCATCGAGCCGGTGCGTGCGTACAGGTCCTGGCCGGTCGCCATGGCGACCTTCAGCATCGAATGGCCGTGGTTCTCCATCCGGGCCGTGACGGGGGTCGGGGCGTAGCCCGCGAGTTGCTGGTTCATGACGGGCTCCCTCAGACCTCGTAGGGCTGGACGACGATGAAGTTGCCGGGGGCGCCCCGGAACTGGAGGTTCACGGTCTCGCCACTGTGTCCGGGATAGGCGTTGCGGCGCAGCCGGACCTGGCTGGAGATGATCACCTGGGACGCGGACGACCACGCCACGACGGCGTTGCAGTCGGCGAAGGTGGTGGGGGTGACCGGCAGGACGACAGGGACACCGTGGGTCTTGACGACGATGGTGCCGGTGCCCTGGAACTGCATGGTGAACAGGGCGCCGCCGGGAATGCCGTGGCCCTCGATCCTGCGGACCTCGTACTGCAGTGACTCGTCGAAGGCGAGGACGCTCTCCGCCGAGACGCAGATGCCGTCGCCCTGGAGCTCGATGGCGTGCAGATGGGAGCCGTCCTCGGCGAGGAAGACCTGCCCCCGGCCGGTACAGCGCATCAGCTGCATTTCCTGACCGGTGGCGTTGCCGACCATCCGGCCGGCGAAGCCCGCGCCCTTGTAGCCGAAGTCGACCTTGCCCTGATACATCACCATGCTGCCCTGCCGGGCCAGCACTCCGGTTCCGCCCATGGTGAGGTCGACGCGCATGAGCTGCCGGTTCTGCGGGGTCCAGCGCTGCCCGGTGGCGGTCTCCTTGTACGGCTGGAGTGCGGCCTGCAGCCCGGGACCGGCCTGCGGCACGCCTTGGGGCACACCCTGCGGGACACCCGGCGGCTGCTGTCCGTACGGGGCCGGAGCGGGCTGTCCGTACGGCGCGGGGGCCGGCTGGCCGAAGGAGCCGGGCGCCTGGGCCGGGACCTGTCCGAACTGCGGCTGCTGGGGCGGCTGCCCGTACGGCGCGGGTGCGGGCGGGGGCGGAACGCTGCCGCCCTGCGGAGCCAGCGGCGCCGCTATGGTCGGCGCGGCGTGCATCTGCTGTTGCGGCGTGGGCGCCTGGGCCGCCGGAGCGCCGAAGGACGGCGCGGGCTGCGGGGCCTGCGGTGCGGCCGGGGCGCCGAAGGACGGCGCGGGGGCGGACGCCTGGGCGGGCGGCGCGAACGACGGGGCCGGGGACTGCGGCTGGGGGGCGGCGGGGGCCTCCTCGGCGACCTCGCCGCCGAAGTTCTTCAGCAGCGCGTCGAGCCCGCCGTCGAAGCCCTGGCCGACGGCGGCGAACCGCCAGACGTCCTTGAGGTAGAAGTCACCCAGCATCACGGCGCGCTCGGTGGTGAACTCCGAACCCGTGAAGGCGTACCTGACGACTTCCTCGCCGCCCGCGACGATCCGGATGTACCCGGGGCCGACCTGCGACATCTGCCCGGCGCCGTCCAGCGTCGCGGTGAAGGAGAGCTTGTGGATGCCGGCCGGAATGCGGTCCAGTGTGACGCGGAACGACTCCGTGTCACCGGCCTGTGTGCCGAGGAGCTGAATGGACTCCTCGGGCGATTTCGGCTGATTGAAGAAGATGAAATAACGGTCGTCGGAGAGCTGCTCATTGGCATCGAGGCCGAAGCAACTGATGTCAAAAGTCAGTCCCGGGCCGGCGATCTGCACACCTACGTACAGGTCCGTCCCCGGCGTGAGATCGCTGATCTTGGCCTTGTGGCCGCGTTGGAATTCCCTGGCCATGCGTAACGACCGTCCCCCATCCGGAAGCTGAATGCGTCGCGCCAGGCTAACCGCAAACTCCGGCATTGGGCCAAGCCGGTACAGACCCGGTACAAAATCGCGAACGTCACTCGCCGCGCGCGGCGGGCAGGTGCGGCAGCCGGTCGGCCGCCACCACCCCTTCGAGATAGCCCCGGGCCCTCTCCGTACGGGGGTAGGCGTCGAGCAGCCTCCAGAAGCGCGGTCCGTGCCCGGGCACCAGGAGATGGGCCAGCTCGTGGACGAGCACGTAGTCGACGACGTACTCCGGCATGCCCTGGAGGCGGTGCGAGAGCCGGATACTGCCCTCGGCCGGGGTGCACGACCCCCAGCGGGTGTTCTGGTTGGTCACCCACCGGACCGAGAGGGGCCGGGCCCTGCCCTCGAAATACTGGGCGGACAGCCGCTCCGCCCGCTCCGCGAGTTCGCTGTCGCCGAGGATCCGCTTGCTCTCCTGGGCGGCGAGCTTGTCGAGCATCACACTCACCCAGCGCTGCTCCTCGGCCTCGGACATCCGGGCGGGAATCAGCACGATCGTGCGGTCGCCCTCCCGGTACGCGGAGACCGTTCTGCTGCGGCGGGAGCTCCTGCGGACCTCGACCGCACTCGTCGCCGAGGCACGGGGCGGATGGTCGGCCGCACTGCGCCGGTGGGTTCCGGCGCCGCGCGCGGAAGTCTCCCCGGCGAAGCCGGGTGACGGGTCGGCGGGCACGCCACGACGTTACCCGCTGGCAGTGGGGGAAGTCCCGCCTCCGGGACGGTTCACACATGATCCGCCCCATGGCTTGCACCATTTGAACGACTAATACCCCCCGCCTGTGGATAACTTTTCGCACGGTTCCGCGCCGCACCTCATTCTGGCAATGGATCTCACGCAGCCACACAGACCGGGGGAAGCCGTGCATCCGATGTTGAAGCCCGCACTGCGCCGCGCATGGCGCGGCAGCGGCACCGTGCAATTCGGCGTGACGCCCGCACATGCGGTCAAGGTCGGCCCGATGGATATCGCGACGGGCTGTTTCCTCGAACTGCTCGACGGGACACGCGGGATGTCCCTCCTGCGCGAAGAAGCCAGGGCACTGGACCTGAATGAACATCAAGTGGACACGCTCGTGGCGCGGTTGATGGACGCGGGGCTCATCGACGACGTGCGGGCCGGCGGACCGGAGGCCGACGCGCTGCGGACCCGAGTGGAGACGCTGGAGCGTCACCGGCCCGATCTGGCGTCACTCTCCGTCGTGCATCCCGAACCGGGAGGCGGAATGCGACGGCTGGCGGCCCGCCGCTCCATGCGTGTCCAGGTGCGGGGAGCCGGCCGGGTCGGCGCGGCGATCGCGGCGGTGCTCTCCGGGTCCGGGGTGGGCAGGGTCGAGGTGCTGGACGGCGGATGCGCCGAGCCGTGCGACGTCGCGCCCGGGGGCCTGCCGGCTTCGGCGATGGGTGAACGCCGGGACTCGGCGGCGCGCCAGCTGGTGCGCCGCTCCTCCCCCGGTCCCGCGCCTCGGACCGTGCACCCGGCGGCAGGCTGTGCGAACGGTGAGCCCGGCCTGTCCCTGATCGTCGTCGCCCCTCGCGACGGCTTGTCCGTGTACGTGCCGGATCCGCGCACCGCCGAACCCTGGATCACCTCGGGCACACCCCATCTGTACGCCGGGGTCATCGAGGCCACCGGGGTCGTCGGCCCACTGGTGCTGCCGGGCGGCACTGCGTGTGCGGGCTGCCTCGATCTCAACCGGCGGGACCGGGACCCGCAGTGGCCGCGGATGCTGGCTCAGTGGCAGTCCGGACGGCGCACCGCCGTGCAGGCGTGCGATCTGGGACTCGCGACAGCGGTGGCGGGGCTTGCGGCGTCCCATGCGCTGGCCTTCCTCGACGGCGAGCTGCCGGCCAGTACCGGGGCCCGGTGGGAGGCGGCACTGCCGCTGTTGGACTGGCGATCGGAGCAGATCCGGGCGCACGTCGACTGTTCCTGTGGAGCGGGTGGGCACACTGAGGGGGTGCGCACCTCCGGGGCCGGCACGGCGCACGACACAATGGCCGGGTAACCGCCGCACGCAGCGCGGCAGTCTGGGATTTGGAGGGGCAAATGTCTGATCTTCCCCGGAAGGCGGTCACCCGAACCGCCAAGCTGGCCGCGCTGCCTTTGGGGTTCGCGGGCCGTGCCACGTGGGGGCTGGGAAAGCGCCTCGGCGGGAAGTCCGCGGAGCTGGTGGCCCGTGAGGTCCAGCAGCGCACCGCCGATCAGCTCTTCAAGGTGCTGGGCGAGTTGAAGGGCGGGGCCATGAAGCTCGGACAGGCCCTGTCCGTCTTCGAGTCCGCCCTGCCGGAAGAGGTCGCGGGTCCGTATCGTGCGGCCCTGACGAAACTGCAGGAGGCCGCCCCTCCCCTGCCGAGCGCCACGGTCCACGCGGTGCTGGCGGAGCGGCTCGGCGAGGACTGGCGGGAGCTGTTCCTCGCATTCGATGACAAGCCGTCGGCCGCCGCGTCGATCGGGCAGGTGCACCGGGCGGTGTGGCACGACGGCCGGGAGGTCGCCGTGAAGGTGCAGTACCCGGGCGCGGGTGAGGCACTGCTCTCGGATCTCACACAGCTCAGCCGTTTCGCCCGGCTGCTCGGCCCGCTGATCCCCGGCATGGACATCAAGCCGCTCATCACGGAGCTGCGCGACCGTGTCTCGGAGGAGCTGGACTACGCACAGGAGGCGCGGTCGCAGCGGGAGCACGCCGAGGAGTTCGCGGACGATCCCGATGTCGTGGTCCCCGGGGTGGTCCACCAGGCCGATCAGGTGCTGGTCACCGAATGGATCGACGGAGTGCCGCTGGCCGATGTGATCGCCGACGGGACCCCTGAGCAGCGGGACCGGGCCGGGCAGTTGCTGGCCAGGTTCCTGTTCTCCGGCCCGGCGCGCACCGGACTGCTGCACGCGGACCCGCACCCGGGCAACTTCCGGCTGCTGCCCGCGGACCCCTCCTCCGCGACGGACGGCGACGCCGGTCAGGGCGACGCCGTGCATGCCGGTGCGGCTCAGTGGCGCCTGGGGGTACTGGACTTCGGGACGGTGGACCGGCTGCCGGGAGGGCTGCCTCAGCCCATCGGGGACTCCCTGCGGCTGACCCTCCAGGGCGACGCGGACTCGGTGTACGAACTGCTGCGTGAGGAGGGGTTCGTCAAGGAATCGATCGACCTCGCACCGGACGCGGTCCTGGACTACCTCCTTCCGATCATCGAACCGGCCGAGGTGGAGGAGTTCACCTTCAGCCGGGCCTGGATGCGTCATCAGGCCGCCCGCATAGCGGACCCGCGTTCCCCCGCCCATCAGCTGGGCAAGCAGCTGAATCTGCCGCCCTCCTACCTGCTGATACACCGGGTGACGCTGAGCACGATCGGGGTGCTGTGCCAGCTCGGTGCCACGGTCCGGCTGCGTGAGGAACTGGAGTCCTGGCTCCCGGGGTTCCTGCCGTCGGAGGTGTGCGAGATGGCGTCGGAGGAGGACGTGACGGACGACGCCGCGGCCCCTGCGGTCATCAAGTAGCCGCTGTCCGGCCCGGGCGCTCCGCCGGCGCGTTCCGCCAGGGCGGGGCGGGGCGAGGGCAGAGTCCGACCGCGTGGGCACAGCACGACCGCGGGGCCGGTCCAGTGGACCGGCCCCGCGGTAGGGGTGCTGCTATGGGTGCTGCGGTGGGTACTGCTTGCCGGGAGCAGAGAGCGGCTGCCCCTCGGCGGTTACTGCCGGCATGCGGTCCTGCTGGGGTCAGTGCATGACCGCCATGGCCAGCGCGCGGCGGGCGCGCATCGAGGCGCGCTCGGCCCTGCGCTGCATCCGCCGCGCGGTGATCAGGCGCACGGCCTGACGTTCCGCGTCGGCTTCCCGCAGGCGGTCGTGCATATGCGCACGGGCCATGGCTTCTGGGATGAGTTGCATCTCACGGTTCCTGTTCTGACGCGAGTCGTTCGCGCCGCTGATGGTGACGTCCGGTGTCGCGGAGCCGACGGGCTCCCTCGTGGGGATGGACATGGGTGCCTGGTTTCGTGGGTCGTGGGTCAGGGGACGGTCGATGGTTCCGATGCGATTCATGGGCTTGGGGGCTGTGACTCCCAGGTCGGCGATCACGCGGCGACCGGGTTCTTGCGCGGACGGCCACGCGGCCGCTTGCGAGCGACGACGACGCCCTGGATGAAGAGCTCTCCACCCCAGACGCCCCACGGCTCGCGACGCTCCTTGGCACCGGCGAGGCAGGCCTCGACGAGCGGACAGGTGCGGCAGAGGGACTTGGCGTACTCGACGTCGGCCGGCGACTCGGCGAAGAAGACCTCGGGGTCGTAGGAACGGCAGGGGACGGGCACGCCGAGGTTCTCGATGGCGTCGTCGAGCGCGGTGAGCGCAGTGAGGGGGATCAAGGTGGAGTCCTCCGTGAGGCCGGGCGGGGAGATCGTGTCGGAAGGCGGTACGGACGGGGCGTGCGCTTCGAGTTGCACGGTGGTGGTGTCCTCGTCTGGTCGTTTCCGGCCTGTTGGCCGGGGGGCGGCTGGTACCAGGTCTTGCTGTCCCGAGGCTCCTTCACGCTGTCTCGTCCGTTCGGACAAAACAAAAGGGCCGCGGATCCCGAGTGGGGTTCCGCGGCCCTGAAGGCGCCGGCCTGATCGTCGATCAGGCTGGATCACTCCAGGGTTCAGGCCCACGGAAGGCCCACATCGTGTGGTGGTGCGTCGTCTGCTTCTTGGCTCCGGCTTCCGCTCCCGCACCGACGGCCGCAAAGGCATAGGCCTGAGCCTGTCCCTTCGCTACTGCTGCTGCCGGTGCCTGGGTCGGTCGCTCATTGCGCTCCCGCACGGGCAGGCTGGCCAGGGACAGCGGGCTGACGGCGGAAATGCCGGACATACCGGTGCCACGAAGCGAGGAAGCCGAAGAGCAGGCGAGGCCGAGCGAGCAGGCGGAGACGACCGAAAGATCGGTCATTTTGTCGGTCTTGATGATGCTGATCACTTCAATCGCCTCCTCTCGGCGTCTCTGGGGACCGGCGGGCCGGTCCTGCGTATTCGGATAAGTACAGCACAGGGTCAGGGCTTCAGAGAAGTCGCTGTTCCCGTGGTTAAGAACCTATGGTGATGACTGGGGCGGGCGCAAACTATTTTTTCGACGAGTTTTTCTCACATCTCCTCGTCGGCCGCTGCGGCTCCCTCAGACCCGTCCCCACCTGCACAGATGTCCAGCACGGAAGCGCCGAACCGGCCCAGCTTCCGCGCGCCGACCCCGGAGATCACGGCCAGTTCGCCCTCGGTGGCAGGCACCGCCTCGGCGATGGCCATCAGCGTCTTGTCGGTGAACACGCAGTACGCGGGCTGGCCGATGTCCTGCGCGCGGGCCGCGCGCCAGTCGCGCAGCCGCTCGTACAGCGCCTCGTCCATGTCGGACGGGCAGTCGTCGCAGCGCATCAGCTTCATCTCGCCGGCGTCGGTCAGGGTCTTGCCGCAGACCCGGCAAAGCGCGGGCCCCCGCCGCTTGCGCCGGGCCGCGGCCGGGCGCTCGATCCCGCCGCTTCCGCCTGCCGTCGCCCGCCCGCCGAGCGCCGCCGAGCCGGGGCGCAGCCCGTTCAGGAACCGGCTCGGCCTGCGGCTCGCCCGGCCACCGGGCGAGCGCGCCAGCGACCACGACAGCGAGAGGTGGAAGCGGGCCCGGGTGACACCGACGTAGAGCAGCCGGCGCTCCTCCTCGATCTGCTCATCCGTCTTGGCGTAGGTGATCGGCATCATGCCCTCGGTCAGCCCGACCAGGAACACGGCGTCCCACTCCAGGCCCTTCGCCGAGTGCAGCGAGGCCAGCGTGACCCCTTGGACCGTGGGGGCGTGCTGGGCGGCCGCCCGCTCGTCCAGTTCGGCGACAAGGTCGGAGAGGGTCGCACCCGGCCTGGCGCGTTCGAAGTCCTCGGCCAGCCGGACGATGGCGGCCAGGGACTCCCAGCGGTCGCGCACCGCCCCCGATCCGGCGGGCGGCTCGCTGCTCCAGCCCTTGGTGGAGAGGACGGCCCGCACCTCGGAGGGCAGGCCCTCCGCGTCGTCCAGCAGGGAGTCGTTGCCCCCCGCCCGGGCCGCCCCGCGCAGGGCGACACCCGCCTCCCGCACCTCCGGGCGGTCGAAGAACCGCTCCGCACCCCTGAGCTGGTAGGGCACGCCCGCGTCCGCGAGGGCCTGCTCGTAGACCTCGGACTGGGAGTTGACCCGGTAGAGCACGGCGATCTCACCGGCCGGGACGCCCGCGGCGATCAGATCCCGGATCCGCCGGGCGGTGCCCTCGGCCTCCGCGGGCTCGTCCGCGTACTCCAGGTAGGCGGGCTCGGGGCCGGGCTCGCGCTGCGAGACCAGTTCCAGCCGGTGCTCGGCGGCCCGGCCACGGGCCTGCGAGAGCAGCCCGTTGGCCAGATGGACGACCTGGGGCGTGGAGCGGTAGTCCCGGACGAGCTTGACCACGGTGGCCCGGGGGTGACGGGTGCGGAAGTTCAGCAGATGGTCGGGGGTGGCTCCGGTGAAGGAGTAGATCGTCTGACTGGCGTCGCCGACGACGCAGAGGTTGTCCCGGTCACCGAGCCAGAGGTCGAGGAGCCGCTGCTGGAGCGGGCTGACGTCCTGGTACTCGTCGACGACGAAGTGCTGGTACTGACGGCGGACGTGGTCGGCGATGTCATGGCGGTCCTGCAGGATGCCGACGGTGAGGAGCAGGACGTCCTCGAAGTCGATCACCGTGCGGTCGCGCTTCAGCTGCTCGTACATCGCGTAGACCTGGGAGATCTCGGCCGGGTCGCGCGGGGCGTCCCGCTGGGATTTGGCGACCACGGCCGGATAGTCGGCGGGCACGGTCTGGGTGACCTTGGCCCACTCGATCTCGCTCGTGACATCGCGCAGCTCGTTGCGGTCCAGCCGGAGGTGGCAGCGGGCAGCCGCCTCGGCGACCAGTTGGACCTTGCGCTCCACCAGCCGGGGCAGATCTCCACCGACTGCTTTCGGCCAGAAGTACTGGAGCTGACGCAGCGCCGCGGAGTGGAAGGTCCGCGCCTGCACCCCGCCCGCGCCGAGCTGGCGCAGGCGCCCGCGCATCTCGCCGGCGGCCCGGTTGGTGAACGTGACGGCAAGCACACTCGACGGCTGGAGTATCCCCGCGCGCACCCCGTAAGCGATGCGGTGCGTGATGGCCCGCGTCTTGCCCGTACCGGCTCCGGCCAGCACACAAACCGGGCCCTGCAGGGCCATGGCGACCTCGCGCTGCTCGGGGTCGAGCCCGTCGAGGACGGCGTCGGCGGAGTCGGGGACCTGCGGGAAGAGAGTGGAATGCGTTGCTGATGTCACCCCGCCATGCTGCCAGGTCGAAAGGGGCGGCCGCGGAAGTTGTCCACAGGGGAGGTGCGTCTGTCGTACTAATACGAGGGTGGCCGGTCCGAAGCAGTACGGAGGCGGCCCGGCCGAAACGGGAGCGGTCCGGGAATGGTGGCCAGGTCACGTACGTTCCCCTTCCGTGCGGCGACGCACGTCCCGGCTTCTCGCAGGATCTCGGTCCGGCGCAGAAGTGTGACGGATGAGACCGCGACGGGGCGTGACGGGACTGCCGTGACCGATGAGACAGAGGAGCGCGAAGACATGCCGGGCACTGTGACGATGTACAGCACCACGTGGTGCGGCTACTGCCGTCGGCTCAAGGGCCAGATGGACCGCGAGGGCATCGCGTACACCGAGATCAACATCGAGCAGGACCCGGAGTCGGCGGCGTTCGTCGAGAAGGCGAATGGCGGGAACCAGACGGTCCCGACCGTTCTGGTGGCCCCCTCCGGCGGTGGCGAGAACGTCGTCATGACGAACCCGAGCCTGGCTCAGGTGAAGCAGGCCCTCACCGCCTGACAGCCCGGCGCCCAACCGCCCCCTCCGGTCGAGACCACCGGAGGGGGCGGTGCTGCGTCGAGGCCGACGGGGTGGTGGTGCTGCGTCGAGACCACCGGAGGGGGCGGTGCTGCGCCGAGGCCGACGGGGGGTGGTGGTGCGTGAGAAGCCCGCCCGCTCAGCCCGCCCGCACCGGCTTGGGGAGCGGCTTGCCGTACCAGATCTCGATAAGGCGGGCCGCGATCGAGATGCCGAACGGCGGCAGGATCTCGCCCGACTCGAAGGCCGCCGTCAGCTCCTCGCGGGAGAACCAGCGGGCCTCCTCGATCTCCTCGCCGTCGACGTTGATGTCGAACGTCGTGGCGCGTGCCATGAAGCCGAGCATCAGGCTGGAGGGGAACGGCCAGGGCTGGCTGGCGATGTATTCGACCTCGCCGACCGCGATGCCCGCCTCCTCGAAGACCTCGCGGGCCACGGACTGCTCGATCGACTCGCCCGGCTCGACGAAACCGGCCAGTGTCGAGAACCGGCCCTCCGGCCAGTGGACCTGGCGGCCCAGCAGGGCGCGGTCCTGGTCGTCGGTGACGAGCATGATGACCGCCGGGTCGGTACGCGGGTAGTGCTCGGCGCCGCAGGCCTGGCAGCGGCGGATGTGGCCGGCCGCCGCGATGACCGTACGTTCGCCGCAGCGCGAGCAGAAGCGGTGCAGCCGCTGCCAGTTCTCCAGCGCCACCGCGTGCACCATCAGGCCCGCGTCACGGGCGCCGAGGAGCAGGCCCGCCTCGCGCAGGCCCGCCGGCCGGGCCGACTGGTCCATGCGGCCGGGCAGCGAGTCCTTCTGGAGCGCGAAGTAGCTGACCCCGTCCTCGTCGGTACCGAGGAAGTAGCGGTGGGTCTCGGTGACCGGCGCCTCGAAGGCGGGGGTCATCACGAGTTCGGTGCCGTCGGCCGTGTCGTCGATCAGCACCTGCCCGCCGGAGACGACGAAGACCCGGGTCGTCGGGTGGCTCCACGCGGCGGCCAGCCAGGCCTCGTCGAGGCGGTGGTGCGCCGCGCGGTCGATGCCGCTCGGCGCGGTCAGGCCGATGGGCCGGTCCGTGGTGGCATTGTCGAAGGTGCTCACAGGTGCTTCCTACTCCCCCGGGATGGATCGGGTGTTCAGAGGATTCAGCGGAGTGCGGCTGCCAGTTCGCCCCAGAGATGGGCGGTGGTCTCGACGCCCTTGAGCAGCAGGTCGATTTCGACCTTCTCGTTGGGGGCGTGCCAGCCGTCGGACGGTACGGAGATGCCCAGGAAGAGGACGGGTGCGCCGAGCACGTCCTGCAGGTCGGCGGCGGGTCCCGAGCCTCCTTCGCGGGTGAAGAGGACCTTCTTGCCGAAGGCCCGCCCCATGGCGCGGGCCACGGCCTGCAGCGCGGGATGGTCCAGAGGCGTCAGGCAGGGGCGGGTGGCCGGGAGGAAGGTGATCCGGTGGCGGATCCCCGCCGGGATACGGTCCTCGGCCCAAGCCTGCACGGCCTTCTGGACGTGGTCCGGGTCCTGGCCCGCGACCAGCCGGAAGCTGATCTTGACCAGCGCCGAGGACGGGATGACCGTCTTACTTCCGGCGCCCTGGTAGCCGCCGCCGATGCCGTTGACCTCGGCGGTGGGACGCGCCCAGATCCGCTCAAGCGTGGAGTACCCGGCCTCGCCCGAGGCGGCGCCGGACCTGGCGGTGCGCAGCCAGGTTGCCTCGTCGAAGGGAAGCTCGGCGAAGAGGGCGCGTTCGGTCTCGGTGAGTTCGGCCACGCCGTCGTAGAAGCCGGGGACGGCGACCCGGCCGTCGGTGTCGTGGAGAGCCGCGACGAGGCGGGCGATCTCCGTCGCCGGGTTGGGGACGGCGCCGCCGAACGATCCGGAGTGGATGTCCTGCTCCGGCCCGTGCAGCTCGATCTCGCACTCGGCCAGGCCGCGCATGCCGGTGCACACGGTCGGGGTCGTCTCGTCCCACATGCCGGTGTCGGAGACGATCACGGCGTCCGCGGTGAGGCGGTCGGCCCGCTGCTCGACCAGGGCGCGGAAGTGCGGGGAGCCGGACTCCTCCTCGCCCTCGACGAGGAGTTTGAGGTGGACGGCGGGGGCGGTGCGGCCGGTGGTGGCGAGGTGCGCCCGGACGCCGAGGGTGTGGAAGAACACCTGTCCCTTGTCGTCGGCGGCGCCGCGCCCGTACATGCGGCCGTCGCGGACCACCGGTTCGAAGGGCTCGGTGTCCCAGCCGTCCTCGCGGGCGGCCGGCTGCACGTCGTGGTGCCCGTACACGAGAACCGTGGGGGCGTCCGGGTCGTCGGAGGGCCACTCGGCGAAGACGGCGGGCGCACCGTCCGTCTCCCAGATCTCGGTGACCGGGAAGCCGGTCTCCTTCAGCTTGGCGGACAGCCACGCGGCGCTGCGCCGTACGTCCTCGTCGTGCTCCGGCTGTGCGGATACGGACGGGATGCGCAGCCACTCGGCGAGGTCGTCGAGGAAGGCCGCGCGGTGCTGCTCGGTGTACGTACGGACGGCACTGTCCGGGGTGTCGCTCATGACCTTCAGCTTATCCGCCCACGGGAGGTGGCTCGTCCAGGAGGATGCGCTCCAGTTCCGGGCGGCCGGGGAGGCGGGTGGGGCGGACGCTCTCGCCGCTGCGTACGAAGAGGAAGGTGGCTGTGACGTCGGTGAGCGGCAGCCCGTGCAGTTCGGCCCAGGCGAGGCGGTAGACGGCGAGCTGGAGGGGGTCGGCGGTGTTGGTGCGGCTGGTCTTCCAGTCGACGATCTCGTACGTGTTGCCCGTGCGGTACACCGCGTCGATACGGCCCCGGATCACCCGGCCGGCCAGGGTGATCTGGAAGGGCGTCTCGACGCGGTACGGGGTCCGGCGGGCGTACGGGGTGCGCTCGAAGGCCTCCTTGAGCTCGGCGAGATCGCGCTCGTCGGCGATGTCGGCGTCGCTCTCGTCGCCGCCGGGCAGCTCGTCGGGGCCGAGCATGGGGAGCGGCAGCTCCTCGAAGCGTGACTCGACCCAGGCGTGGAAGCGGGTGCCCCGGCGGGCTGCGGGCTGCGGGGGGCGGGGCATGGGGCGGGCCAGTTCCTGCGCGAAGCCGTCGGGGTCGTCGGCGAGGCGCAGCAGCTGGGTGGCGGAGAGCGAGGCGGGCACGAGGACCTCACGCACGGTGGCGCGGGCGCGGCGCAGCTCCCCGGCGAGGGCGTCGAGGTCGCGGTCCCAGGACGCGAGGGTCCGGGACTCCTCGGGGGTGAGCCGTGCGGGGAGCCGCTCGGGGGCGCGGGCGGCGGGGACGTGCGGGGCGGCGGGGGCCCGGGGCACGCCGTCGTCATCGTCGTCATCGTCGTCGTCGTCGTCGTCGTCGTCGTCGTCGTCGTCGTCGTCGGGGAAGGGTGCGTCGTCGGGGAAGGGTCCGTCGTCCAGGAAGGGGTCGTCCTCGGGGAACGGCGCCTCGTCGGGAAACAGCTCCTCGTCCGGGAAGACCTCGTTGGACTCGTCCGGAAGGGGCGACGGTGCCAGGGCCAGCGCCTCCAGACGGGCCATCACCGTGTCCGCGGCGGCCCGGCGGCGGGCCAGTGCGGTGGCGTCCAGGGGCAGCGGCCAGGCGTGGTCGGCCGTGGCCTCGCCGAGGGCCGGGTTCTCCTCGTCCTCGGCCGGCTCGTCCGCCCACGCCTCGATCTCACCGTGTCCGGCCGCGCAGTGCTCGTACAACGCCTCCAGGAAGGCGGACGGGCCGCGCGGCTTCTTCTGGCTCGGTCCCCACCAGTGGCCGGAGCCGAGCAGCAGGGTGCGGGGCCGGGTGAAGGTGACGTAGCCGAGGCGGAGCTCCTCGGTGTGCTGGTGCTCGCTCAGCTCCTCCTTGAAGCCCTTGAGGCCCTTGGCGTCGAAGGAGTGGAGGACGGGCAGCGTGGCCGCGTCGCCGCGCAGGGCGTGCGGGAGGACCTGGGACTGCGAGGTCCAGGCCTCACGGGACCGGCCGCTGGGGAACTGGCCGGTGACCAGGCCGGGCACGGCGACGACGTCCCACTCCAGGCCCTTGGACTTGTGGGCGGTGAGGACCTTTACGGTGTTCTCGCCGCCGGGCAGCGCGTTGTCCAGGCCCTTCTCGTACTGCGCGGCGGTGCGCAGGAAGCCGAGGAAGGCGAGCAGCGTCGCCTCCGGGTCGACGGCGGCGAACCGGGCGGCGACGTCGAGGAAGTTGGCGAGGGTCTCACGGCGGCGGGCCGCCAGGGCCTGGGGGGAGGCGGACAGCTCGACCTCGAGGCCGGTGGTGGCGAGGACCCGGTGCAGGACGTCCATCAACGGGTCGGAGAGCGAGCGGCGCAGGTCGCGCAGTTCGGTGGCGAGGCGGGCGAAACGGACGCGGGCCTCGGCGGAGAACGGCAGGCGGTCGTCCTGCTCGCCGCCGGAGTCGAGGAACGTGTCCAGGGCGTCCGCGAGGGAGATCACCTCGGCCGGGTCGACACCCTCGACGGCCTCGGCGAGGCGGCGGTCGGGGTCGAAGTCGTCCTCGTCCCCGTGGGCGGCGCGGTGGACGAGGAGGCGGGCGCGGCGGCCGAGCAGCGCCAGGTCGCGGGGGCCGATCCGCCAGCGGGGGCCGGTGAGCAGCCGGACCAGGGCGGCGTTGGCTCCCGGGTCCTGGAGGACCTCGCAGACGGCCACGAGGTCGGCGACCTCGGGGAGGTGGAGCAGCCCGGACAGGCCGACGACCTCGACCGGGATGTCGCGCGCGACGAGCGCGGCCTGGATTCCGGGGAAGTCGCCCGCGGTGCGGCACAGGACGGCGATCTCGCCGGGGGCCTTGCCGGTGCGCACGAGGTGGGCGATCGAGTCGGCGAGCCAGTCGAGCTCCTCGGCGTGGGTGCGCAGCAGGGCGCAGCGGACGAGGCCGTCGCGCTCGGCACCCGGAGCGGGGCGCAGGGCCTCGACACCCTCGTGCATGGCGCGCAGGGGGGCGGCGAGCCCGTTGGCGAGGCGGAGGAGGCGGCCGCCGCTGCGGCGGTTCTCGCTGAGGGAGTAGCGGGCGGCCGGGGTGCCGTCGGCGTGCGGGAAGTGGCTGGGGAAGTCGTCGAGGTTGGCCACGGACGCGCCGCGCCAGCCGTAGATGGCCTGGCAGGGGTCGCCGACCGCGGTGACGGCGTGTCCGGACGCGATGCCGTCGGGGCCGCTGCCGAAGAGGGCGGAGAGCAGGAGGCGCTGGGCGACGGAGGTGTCCTGGTACTCGTCGAGCAGGACGACGCGGTACTCGTCGCGCAGGATGGCGCCGACCTCGGGGCGGGTGAGGGCGAGCCGGGCGGAGAGGGCGATCTGGTCCCCGAAGTCCAGGAGGTCGCGGCTGCGCTTGGCCTCCCGGTAGCGCCGGGTCAGTGAGAGCAGTTCGCGGCGGGCCTCGGCGGCCTCGGGGATCTTGCGCAGTTCCGCGTTGCTGAGCTTGGCGGTCTCCAGGGTGCGGAGCAGCTCGGTGTCGTACTCCGCGAGCTGTTCGGGCTCTACGAGGTGTTCGGCGAGCTCCGCGTCCAGCGCCAGAAGATCGCTGACCAGGGTGGGGAACGACCTCGTCAGGGCCGGGTACGGGCCGGGCGCCTCGCGCAGCACGCGGGCGGCGAGCTGGTAGCGCGTGGCGTCGGCGAGGAGGCGGGTGGTGGGTTCGAGTCCGATCCGCAGCCCGTGATCGGCCAGGAGCCGGCCGGCGAAGGCGTGGTACGTGGAGATGCCGGGCTCGCCCGGGGGGTTGTCCGGGTCGATGACGTCCGGGTCGGTGACCCCGGCGGCGATCAGGGCCTTGCGGACGCGCTCGGCGAGCTCCCCGGCCGCCTTGTTGGTGAAGGTGAGCCCGAGGACCTGCTCGGGGGCGACCTGGCCGGTCCCGACCAGCCACACCACGCGCGCGGCCATCACCGTGGTCTTCCCCGACCCGGCCCCGGCGACGATCACCTGCGGGGCGGGCGGCGCGATGATGCACGCCGTCTGCTCCGGGGTGAAGGGGATCCCGAGGAGCTCCTTGAGCTGCTCGGGATCGGTGAGGCGTGAGGACACTCCACAGAGGCTAACCGGAGAGACTGACAACCCACGAAGCCGTCGGAAGGGGCCGTCCGGGATGTGACGGGCTCCACGCCGGACACCGGCTGCCCGTCCGCCCGTCTGCCTCCTCGCGCCTACGAGTCCCTGCCGCCCCTACGCCGTCGAAGAGTCCGGGAAGTGCCTCCCCAGCCCCCGTGTCCGGTCTAGGTTGAAGGCGATCACTTCGGACCACAGCCCGATCATCATCGAGCGACTCTGAACGCATCAACATACTGACAAGGACGGAGCCATGAGCGCCGACGCCCCCGCCCCTGACGCCGAAGAGCTCAGGAAGCGCATCGACACGACGAAGGCGCACCCCGCACGGGTCTACGACGTCTTCCTCGGCGGCAAGGACAACTACCCGGCCGACCGCGAGGCCGCGGCCATGGCCCTGGCCGCCAACCCCCGCGGGTACCTCACCGTGCGGCACAACCGCGACTTCATGCGGCGGGCGGTCACGCTCGCTGCGAAGGACGGCATCCGGCAGTTCCTCGACATCGGCACCGGCCTGCCGACCCAGCAGAACGTGCACCAGATCGCCCAGGCCATCGCGCCCGACGCCCGCGTGGTGTACGTCGACAATGATCCGGTCGTCCTCGTCCACGCCCGGGCCCTGCTCACCAGCGGACCCGAGGGCCGCACCGACTACATCGAGGCGGACCTCCGCGACCCCGCCAAGATCCTCGAAGCCGCCCGTCACACCCTCGACCTCGACCAGCCGGTCGCCCTCGTCCTCGCCGCCGTCCTCCACTTCATCGAGGACGACGAGGCCTACCCGATCGTCAAGCAGCTCATCGACGCACTGGCACCCGGCAGTTACCTCGTACTGAGCAACGTCAGCTCGGACCTCAACCCCGAGCAGGTCGGCCGGATCACGAAGTCGTTCAAGGAGCGCGGCTTCGCCATGGTCCGCCGCTCGCACGCGCAGGTCGAGCGTTTCGTGACGGACAACGGTCTGGAGATGCTCGACCCGGGCGTCGTTCCCGTGCACCGCTGGCGGCCCGAGCACGTCGTCGATCTGCCCGAGGCGGCGGACCCGGATCCGGAGTTCGTGGCGGGGCTGGACGAGCTGGACCGTACGCGTTACCAGCCGATCGACGACGTCACCGACGCGGACGTCAGCGTGTACGGAGTGATGGCCCGCAAGCGCTGAGCGACCCGGCGGCGGTCCCCGCTCACTCCAGCACGTGGCGCCCCTCCGGCTGCGCGCTGCACGACGCCCTGAAGGAGCAGTGGGTGCAGTGCTGGCCGGTCGACGGGGTGAACCGTTCGTCCAGGACCCGTCCGGCGGCGGTCGCCAGCAGATCGGAGACCCACTCGGTCTCCGGCGGCTGCTGGGCCTGCACCTTGGGCACGGCGTCGCCGCCCTCCTTCTTGAGGGCGGGCTGGCGCAGCTGTACGAGTTCGGCGCCCCCGGATTCCGGGCGCGTGCCGTCGAAGACCTCGTCGACCGCGCCTTCCCTGACCGCCAGCTGGTACACGGCGAGCTGGGGGTGGCGGGCGACCTCGTCCTTCGTCGGGGACTGCTTGCCGGTCTTGAAGTCGACGACGTAGGCCCGGCCGTCGGCGTCGCGTTCGACGCGGTCCATCGAGCCGCGGATGCGCACCTCGTACTCCCCCGCCTCCAGCGTCACGTCGAAATCGTGCTCGCTGGCGACCGGGGTGCGGCCGGTGCGGTCCATGACGTGCCAGCGCAGGAAGCGTTCGAGGGCGATGCGGGCCTGCTCCTTCTCCTGCTGCGACTTCCACGGCGCGTCGAAGACCAGCCCGTCCCAGACCGAGTCGAGCCGCTCCATGAGGACGGCGAGATCGGCGGGCGTCCGGCCGGAAGCCACCTCGTCGGCCAGGACGTGGACGACGTTGCCGAAGCCCTGGGCCGCCGTCGCCGGGGCGTCGGCCTTCACCTCGCGGCCCAGGAACCACTGCAGCGCGCAGGTGTTGGCGAGCTGGTCGAGCGCGCTGCCGGACAGGGCGACGGGCTGGTCCCGGTCGCGCAGCGGGACCGCGGAGCGGGTCGGTTCGTACAGGCCCCACCAGCGGTAGGGGTGGGCCGCCGGTACGAGCGGCCGGCCCTCGTCGTCGCTGAGCGCCGCGAGGCGGGCGAGGCGGTGGGCGGCCTCCTCGCGCAGCGCGTCGGAGGCGGCGGGGTCGACGGTGGTGGCCCGCAGCTCGGCGACGAGGGCGGCGACGGAGAGGGGCCGGCGCGGCCGTCCGGTGACGTCGCGGGGCTCGACGCCGAGCTCCGTGAGGAAGCGGGACGGCTGGTCGCCGTCGTCGGCGGGGGCCTTGACCGCGGTGACGATCAGGCGCTCGCGGGCGCGGGTCGCCGCCACGTAGAAGAGCCTGCGCTCCTCGGCGAGGAGGGCTCCTGGAGTGAGGGGTTCGGCGAGGCCGTCGCGGCCGATCCGGTCCGCCTCGAGCAGCGAGCCGCGGCGGCGCAGGTCGGGCCAGAGGCCCTCCTGCACTCCGGCGACGACGACCAGGCGCCACTCCAGGCCCTTGGAGCGGTGCGCGGTCATCAGCCGTACGGCGTCGGGCCGCGCGGAGCGCCGGGAGAGCGTGTCCGCCGCGATGTCCTGGGCGTCGACCTCCTCCAGGAAGTTGAGCGCGCCCCGGCCACCCGTGCGCTCCTCCGCCCGGGCCGCGGTGTCGAACAGGGCGCAGACGGCATCGAGGTCGCGATCGGCGTTACGGCCGCCCGCGCCCCCGCGCAGCGCGGCGCGCTCCAGCCTGGCCGGCCAGGGTGTGCCGGACCACAGCGCCCACAGGGCCTCCTCGGCGGTGCCGCCGGCTTCGAGGAGCTCGCGCGCCGTGCGCAGCAGCGCGCCCAGGCGCTGGGCGCCGCGGGCGTACGCCGGGTCGTGCGTCACGAGCCGTTCCGGTTCGGCGAGCGCGCGGGCGAGCAGTTCGCCGGAGGGCGCGGGCACGCGGTTGCCGGCGGCGCGCTCCTCGTCGCGCAGGGCCCGGCCGAGCCTGCGCAGGTCGGCGGAGTCCATGGAGCCGAGGGGGGAGGCGAGGAGGGTGAGCGCCGTCTCGGTGTCGAGCCAGGAGACGGACGCGGCGGTCTCCCCCGCGTCCGCCCCCCTGCGGAGCGCCGCCGTGGCCACCGTGCGCAGGGCCGTCAGCAGCGGGGCCACCGCGGGTTCGTGCCGCAGCGGCAGGTCGTCGCCGTCGACCTCCAGCGGAACGCCCGCCGAGGTCAGGGCCCGGCGCACGGCGGGGATGGTGCGCCCACCCGCCCGGACCAGGACCGCCATCTCGTGCCACGGCACCCCGTCCTCCAGATGCGCGCGGCGCAGCAGGTCGGCGATGTTGTCGAGCTCGGTGGAGGCGGTCGGGTAGGTGTACGTCTCGACGCTGCCGCCCTCGCGGACCGCGCCGAGCTCCCGGTGGGCCCGCACCTTCGCCGACGGCAGCCGGGTGAGCGGCATCCGGCGGGTCAGGAGCCGGGTCGCCGCGAGCAGGCCCTCGCCCGAGCGGCGTGAGGTGGTGAGGACGCCGACCGGGGCCGGGTCGCCGTCCGCGCGCCGGAACAGTTCCGGGAAGTCGAGGATGCCGTTCACATCGGCGCCGCGGAAGGCGTAGATCGACTGGTCCGGGTCGCCGAACGCGATCAGGTTCCGGCCACCGCCGCCGCCGCCCGGGGTGCTCCCCCGGTTACCGGCCAGCGCGTGCAGCAGCCGTACCTGCGCCGGGTCGGTGTCCTGGTACTCGTCGACGAACACGGTGTCGTAGCCGCCGGCCAGCAGCGCCGACACCTCGGGCCGCTCCGCGAGCAGCACGGCGCGGTGGACGAGCTCCGCGTAGTCCAGCACCCCCTGGGCGTCCAGCACGTCCAGGTACTCGGCGAGGAACGCGGCGGCCGCACCCCAGTCGGGCCGGCCGGTGCGCCGGGCGAAGTCGGCGAGGGCGTCCGGGCCGAGGCCCAGCTCACGGCTGCGGGCGAGGACGGCGCGCACCTCGTCGGCGAAGCCGCGCGTGGTCAGACAGGCCCGCAGCTCGTCGGGCCACCGGATGTGGGCGTGGCCCTCCTTCTCCAGGTCGAGCTGGCCCGCCAGCAGGTCGCGGACGGTGACGTCCTGCTCGGGTCCGGAAAGCAGGCGCAGCGGGTCCGCGAAGAGGTCGGCGTCCTGATGGGCGCGCACCAGGGCGTAACAGAAGGAGTGGAACGTGGTGGCCTGCGGTCCGCGGGCTGCTCCGAGCCGGGCGGCCATCCGGTCGCGCAGCTCGACGGCGGCCTTGCGGCTGAAGGTGAGGATCAGCATCCGGGCCGGGTCCGCGCCCCGGGCGACCCGGGCGGCGACCGCTTCGACGAGGGTGGTGGTCTTGCCGGTCCCGGGCCCCGCGAGGACCAGCAGCGGGCCGCCGGGGTGGTCAACCACCGCCCGCTGTGCCGCGTCCAGGAGAGGGGGGTCCACGGAGCCCGGCAGGGTACGCACCAGCCGGTACGCGCCCGTGGTCCCCCGCCGTGCCTGACGGTGCGGACTGTTCCGGGTGGTGGAGGAGGAGCTCACGTTGGGGTCGCCGGTCCTGGTGGGTGTGCTGGGAGTACGGGAGGTGGGACCGCGGCGCGTGCCGCGAACCGACGACGGTACTCCGGTGCGCCGGGTGCGCGGGGGTGTACTGCGAACCGACGACGGTACTCCGGTGCGCCGCGGGTGCGGGAGCGTACCGCGAACCGATGACGGTACTCCGGTGCGCCGCGGGTGCGGGAGCGTACCGCGAACCGATGACGGTACTCCGGTGAGGCCGCCGACCGGAGCAGGACGGCTGCGTCGATCGTCACGTCCGGCCGTTCCACGCGGCGGATACGGCCGGGCACGGCCCCCACTCCTCCGCGCTGCCCGTACGTCGTACGGGCCCGGCTCCGCCCGTTGTGCTGCCGGATGGCCGAAGCTGTCAGTTGTGAGCTCCCCCGCCGTCGTCGCCCTCCGGGCCCGGCCCGCCCGTCGGCCCGACGGCCCGGCCGTCCCACCGCGCCCGCCGCATGTCCAGACGCGGCACATGGCCCTCCGCGGACCGCGAGGCCTCGCGCAGCGGCGTGCTCTCCGCCCGGTAGTGATCCAGCGCACGCAGTTCGTGGCCGGGCAGCAGCGCGCCGTCGGCCCGCACCACGCGCCACCACGGCACCGCTCCCCCGTACAACGCCATGACCCGGCCGACCTGGCGCGGGCCGCCCTCCCCCAGCCACTCCGCGATGTCGCCGTAGGTCATGACGCGGCCGGGCGGGATCAGTTCGGCGACGTCGAGCACGCGCTCCGCGTACTCCGGCAACGCGTCGCTCGTCGGGTGTTCGCTCATCCGGCCCATCCTGCCGTACGCCACCGACAGTCAGGCCCCTTGTGTGTCCGGCCGCACACGGACTGTGTGCATGAGGGGAATGGGGCGTATCTTGCCCATCGCGCGCCCCCGCATCGCACCCTGATGCCCCCCTCCGCGCGCCGGCCGTGCCACCATCATCCGGGCGGTGACCGGTGATACGAGAACACGAAGACCAATCAGAGGCGACGAAGGAGCAGGGCGTGCAGCCACGGAAGGCGGCCGACGCCTCTGATGACGAGCCGCGCCCCGAGGGGGGCGCACAGGAGCCCGGCGCCGGCCCGCACACGCCCCCGGACCACCTGGCCGGATCGACCCTCTCGACCTCCGAGGCGGCGCTGTCGGACCGCGTCTCGGGCGACGAGCCCCTGCTCCCCGCCCGGGTGCACCGCCCCTCCGATCTGATGCGGCTCCTCATCGGCGTCCTGGCCGTCGTCGTGCTGTTCGCCGTCGCCGCCTTCGCCCACGGCACGACGGCCGGCCTCGAACAGGACATCAACAAGGGCACCGGACAGGCGCCCGATCTACTCATCAAGATCGCCGGACTGGTCTCCAGCATCGCCGTGCTGCTCGTCCCGGTGGCCTTCGCCATCGAGCGGCTGATCAAACGCGACGGACTGCGGATCGCGGACGGTGTACTGGCCGCCGTGCTCGCGCACGGGGTGACGCTCGCCACGGATCTGTGGGTCGCCCATTCCGCGCCCGGCACCATTCAGGACGCCCTGACCCAGCCGCAGCCCGGTGACGCCCTCACCGACCCCGTACACGGTTATCTCGCCCCCGTGATCGCCTATATGACGGCGGTCGGCATGGCGAGACGGCCGCGGTGGCGGGTCGTGCTGTGGGTAGTGCTGCTGCTCGACGCCTTCGCCATGCTCGTGGGCGGCTACACGACCCCGTTCTCGATCGTCCTCACGGTGCTCATCGGCTGGACGGTCGCGTACGGCACGCTGTACGCGGTCGGTTCGCCGAACGTCCGGCCGACCGGCCAGCACCTGATGGCCGGTCTGCGTCACGTCGGCTTCCGGCCGGTCACCGCGATGCGGGCCGAGGACGCGCCCGACTCGGGCGACCAGAACGACCGCGGGCGCCGCTACATGGTCTCGCTGGAGGACGGGCCACCGCTCGACGTGACGGTCGTGGACCGCGAGCAGCAGGCCCAGGGCTTCTTCTACCGCGTGTGGCGCAGGCTCACCCTGCGCGGCATCACCCAGCGGCGTTCCATCCAGTCGCTGCGCCAGGCACTGGAGCAGGAGGCGCTGCTCGCGTACGCGGCCATCGCCGCGGGCGCCAACGCCCCCAAGCTGATCGCCACGTCCGAGCTCGGCCCGGACGCCGTGATGCTGGTGTACGAGCACATCGGCGGGCGCTCCCTGGACGCGCTGGAGGACTCCGAGATCACCGACGACCTGGTGCGCGGCGCCTGGCGTCAGGTGCGGGCCCTCCAGTCGCGGCGGATCGCGCACCGCAGGCTCACCGGTGACGCCATCCTGGTGGATCGTTCCGGCAAGGTGTTCGTCACGGATCTCCGAGGCGGCGAGATCGCGGCCGGGGACCTGGTCCTGCGCATGGACATCGCCCAGCTGCTCACCACCACGGGTCTGCGGGTGGGCCCCGAGCGGGCCGTCGCAGCCGCGCTGGCGGTGCTGGGGCCGGACGCCGTCGCGGACTGCCTGCCACTGCTCCAGCCGATCGCACTCAGCCGCTCCACCCGGGCCCAGCTGCGCAGGCTCGCCCGGGAACGGTCGCAGCGCGAACGCGAGGCCGTGCTGGACGCCTCCGACGCGGCGAAGCGCGCCCGGACCCAGGAGGCGGAGCACCCCGACGACGCCGGGCGCAAGACCGCCCGCAAGTCGCAGCGCACCGAGAAGCAGGCCGAGAAGCGCGCCATCGACGATGCCCTGGACGGGGCCCGCGAGGAGGACCTGCTCTCCCGGATCCGCCAGGAGGTGCTGCTCATCCGGCCGCAGGCCCCGGTCGAGCCGGTCCGTCTGGAGCGCATCAAGCCGCGCACCCTGTTCAGCTTCATCGCCGGCGCCATCGCCGCCTACTTCCTGATCTCGCAGGTCACCGAGGCCGACTTCGGTGCCGTCGTCGAGGAGGCGGAGTGGGGCTGGGTCGCCGCCGCGCTCGGCTTCTCGGCGCTCAGCTACATCGCCGCGGCCATGAGCCTGCTGGGCTTCGTGCCCGAACGGGTGCCGTTCGGCCGGACGGTGCTGGCCCAGGTCGCCGGCTCGTTCGTGAAGATCGTGGCCCCGGCCGCGGTGGGCGGGGTGGCGCTGAACACCCGGTTCCTCCAGCGGGCCGGCGTGCGTCCAGGGCTCGCGGTCGCGAGTGTCGGCGCCTCGCAGCTGTTCGGGCTCGGCTGCCACATCCTGCTGCTGGCGGCGTTCGGTTATCTGACCGGTACGGAGAAGACGCCGTCCTCGCTCACCCCGTCCAGGACCGTGATCGCCGGGCTGCTGACGGTCGCCGTGCTGGTGCTGGTGGTGACGGCCATCCCGTTCCTGCGCAAGTTCGTCGTGACCCGGGTCCGATCGCTGTTCGCCGGGGTCGTACCCCGCATGCTCGATGTCGTACAGCGGCCGCAGAAGCTGCTCACCGGCATCGGCGGGATGCTGCTGCTGACCGGCCTGTTCGTGATGTGCCTGGACGCGTCGGTCAGGGCGTTCAGCGGTCCGGACACGCCTCACCTCAGCTACGCGAGCATCGCGGTGGTCTTCCTCGCGGGCAACGCGCTGGGCTCGGCGGCGCCGACGCCCGGCGGCATGGGCGCCGTCGAGGGCGCGCTGACCCTCGGCCTGATCGCGGTCGGCCTGCCCAAGGAGGTCGCGGCGCCCGCGGTGCTCCTGTACCGGCTGCTGACGCTGTGGCTGCCGGTGCTTCCCGGCTGGCTCTGCTTCAACCATCTGACGCGCAAGGGCGAGCTGTAGAACGTCGTGTCCACCCGCTTGGACCGGCGCCCCGTGCAGCCCCCGGCACGCCCCCGCACGATGGAGCGATGAGGACCTCCCCCGCCCCGACCTCCCCTGCCCTGCGCGCCGCCGCTCTCGCCGCCACCGCGGCCGTGCTGTTTCCGCTCGCCGGCTGCTCGGACGGGGGTGACGCGGACACGGCCGGCCGCTCGCAGAGCACTCGGCGGGCGGCCGAGGCCGCCGCGGCCACCACCCCCTCCGGCCTCACCTCCCAGCGGCTGAAGTGGTCGCGGTGCCCGGCCCCCTCCCAGGCGCAGGGCGGCGGGGCGTCGCCGACCCCGTTGCCCGGCGGGGCCGTCTGGGAGTGCTCGTTCATGGATGTCCCGCGCGACTACGCGGACCCCGACGGCGACACCATCGAGCTGGCGCTCATCCGCGCGAAGGCCATGGACCAAAAGAAGCGGATCGGTTCGCTCATCTTCAACTTCGGCGGCCCCGGCGCCTCCGGTGTCGCCACCCTGCCCGCGTTCGGCACGGACTACGACAAGCTCCGCACCCGCTACGACCTGGTGAGCTTCGACCCGCGCGGAGTCGGCCGCAGCGCCGGCGTGGAGTGCGAGGACGACGAGCAGCTGGACGCGCGGTACGAGGAGGACGGCACGCCCGACACCGCGGCGGAGGAGAAGCAGTTCACCGAGGACTCCCAGACATACGTGGATGCCTGCGAGAAGAACTCCGGCAAGGACCTCCCCTTCGTGGGGACGACGAACGCGGCCCGGGACATGGACCTCATGCGCCAGGTCCTCGGCGACGACAAGCTGCACTACTTCGGCATCTCGTACGGCACCGAACTGGGAGGCGTCTACGCGCACTTGTTCCCCGGGCACGTCGGCAGGGCGGTCCTGGACGCGGTGGTCGACCCGACGGAGGACGCGGAGCAGTCCTCGCTCGGCCAGGCCAAGGGCTTCCAGCTCGCGCTGGACAACTTCGCCAAGGACTGCGTGAAGCGGGGCGACGCCTGCAAGCTGCCCGGTTCCACCGCCGAGGAGGTCGAGCAGGGGGTGTCCGGGCTCCTGGACCGGCTGGAGAAGAAGCCCGTGCCGGGCATCGGTTCCCGCAAGCTCACCCAGACGCAGGCCACCACCGGCATCGCGGCGGCGCTCTACTCCAAGGAGACCTGGCCCCTGCTGGAGCAGGGCGTGGACGAGGCGGACGGTGGCAACGGCGGACTGCTCCTGGCCCTCGCGGACTCCCTCAACGGGCGCTCCGAGGACGGACATTACGACAACTCCGCCGCCGCCAACACCGCGATCAACTGCGCCGACTCCAAGGAGCGGTTCACCCTCGAGGAGACCAAGGAGAGGCTCCCCGCCTTCCGCGACGCCTCACCGGTCTTCGGCGACTACCTCGGCTGGGGCCTGATGGCGTGCACCGACTGGCCGGTGGCGGGCGCCTGGGACACCCCGGACGTCAGCGCGAAGGGCGCGGCCCCCGTCCTGGTCATCGGCAACACGGGCGACCCGGCGACTCCGTACGCGGGCGCGAAGGCGATGGCCGGGGAGCTGGGCGAGGGCGTCGGCGTGGAGATGACGTACAGGGGCCAGGGTCATGGCGCGTACAACAGCGGCAACGCCTGTGTGCAGAAGGCGGTGGGCGGCTACCTGCTGGACGGCAAGGTCCCGGCCGACGGCACGGTCTGCGGTTAGCCGCCACCGGTGCCCGCCTACCATGGGCGCACTGCCGGACCGGCAGGTACGACGGGGAGGGACGTACACGTGGTCGCATACGTACGGGCCGGGGCGCTGGCCGCTGCCGCGCTGCTGCTGACGGGGGTGCTCGCGGGCTGCGAGGACGGCGCGGACGACAAGCCGGGGAAGGCGGGCAAGTCGCCGGCCGGCACGCCGGCTTCGTCCACCGCGCCGTCGTCCGCCGAGCCGTCGGCCGACGCCGGCGCCAAGCCCCTGCCCGCCGCCCTCACCTCGCAGCGGCTGGACTGGAGGCGCTGCAAGGCCGCCGAGGGCGAAACCGCTCCGGGTTCGGCCTGGCGGTGCGCGACGGTCGAGGTGCCGCTGGACTACGCGAAGCCGGAAGGCGACACGATCGGGATCGCGCTGATCCGCAAGGAGGCCCGCGACAAGAGCCGGCGGCTCGGCTCGATGCTGTTCAACTTCGGCGGGCCGGGCGGGTCGGGCGTCTCCATACTGCCTCGCGCCGCCGCCTCGTACGGGACGCTCAACTCCCGCTACGACCTGGTGGGTTTCGATCCGCGCGGGGTGGCGCAGAGCGCCGGGGTGCGGTGCCGCACGGACGAGGAGCAGGACACCACCAACCGGGACGTCGACATGACGCCGGACACGGCGGCGGAGGAGACGGCGTTCATGAAGGACGGCGCCGGCTTCGGCGCCGGCTGCGAACGCCGCTCGGGCAAGGTCCTGCCTCACGTCGGCACGACGAACGCCGCCCGGGACATGGATCTGATCCGCGAGGTCCTCGGGGACCGGAAGCTGACGTACTTCGGCATGTCGTACGGCACCGAGCTGGGCGGCACCTACGCGCACCTCTTCCCGGCCAAGGTCGGCCGCACCGTCTTCGACGCCGTCGTCGACCCGACCGCGGATTCCACCGGTCACGCGCGCAACCAGACGACCGGCTTCCAGCGGGCACTGGAGAACTACCTCAAGGACCGCGGCCAGGACCCCGAGAAGGGCACCCGGCGCATCGCCGCCCTGCTGAAGCGGATCGACGCCGAGCCACTGCCGACCGGTACGGGACGCAAGCTCAACGAGTCGCTGGCGATCACCGGAATCGTGCTGCCGCTCTACTCCAAGGACAACTGGCCGACGCTCACGCAGGCCCTGGACGAGGCGGAGAGCGGCAACGGCTCCACGCTGCTGCAGCTCGCCGACTCGTACAACGGGCGTGACGAGAACGGCCATTACGACACCCAGAGCCACTCGCAGCGGGCGATCTCCTGCGCGGACAGCAAGGCCAGGCCGACGGCGGCCCAAGCGCGGGCGTTGCTGCCCGAGTTCACCGAGCTCTCCCCGGTCTTCGGCCCGTTCCTGGCCTGGGACACCGCGGGCTGGTGCTCCGACTGGCCGGTGGCCGGCGAGCACGACACCCCGGAGGCCAGCGCGCCCGGCGCCGGTCCCGTCCTGGTCGTGGGGACGACGGGCGACCCGGCGACGCCGTACGAGGGTGCGCGGAAGATGGCGGACGAGCTGGGCAAGGGCGTCGGCGTGCTGCTCACCAACAAGGGCGAGGGGCACGGCGCCTACGGCGGCAGCGGCTGTGTGACGTCGACCGTGAACGCGTACTTCCTGGACGGGAAGGTGCCGGCGGACGGCAAGACCTGCTCGTAACGCGCAGCCTCACACACGCCGAGGGGCCGGCCCGCATGATGCGGACCGGCCCCTTCGAAGCGTTCAGGCTCTAGTACACCGGCTTCTCGGGCTCGATCGTGTTGACCCAGCCGATCACGCCGCCGCCCACGTGCACCGCGTCGGCGAAGCCCGCCGACTTGAGGACCGCGAGGACCTCGGCGCTGCGGACACCGGTCTTGCAGTGCAGCACGATGCGCTTGTCCTGCGGGAGGTCCTGGAGGGCGTTGCCCATCAGGAACTCGTTCTTCGGGATCAGCTTCGCGCCGGGGATCGACACGATCTCGTACTCGTTCGGCTCACGGACGTCGATGATCTCGATCTTCTCGTCCGCGTCGATCCACTCCTTGAGCTGCTTGGGAGTGATCGTGGAGCCGAGCGCCGCCTCCTGGGCCTCCTCGGACACGACGCCGCAGAAGGCCTCGTAGTCGATGAGCTCGGTGACGGTCGGGTTCTCGCCGCAGACCGCGCAGTCGGGGTCCTTGCGGACCTTGACCTGGCGGTACTGCATCTCCAGCGCGTCGTAGATCATCAGACGGCCGACGAGCGGGTCGCCGATGCCGGCGAGCAGCTTGATGGCCTCGTTGACCTGGATGGAGCCGATGGACGCGCAGAGCACGCCCAGGACACCGCCCTCGGCGCAGGAGGGAACCATGCCGGGGGGCGGCGGCTCCGGGTAGAGGCAGCGGTAGCAGGGACCGTGCTCGGACCAGAAGACGGACGCCTGGCCGTCGAACCGGTAGATCGAACCCCAGACGTACGGCTTGTTCAGGAGCACCGCGGCGTCGTTGACGAGATAGCGGGTGGCGAAGTTGTCCGTGCCGTCCACGATCAGGTCGTACTGGGCGAAGATCTCCATCACGTTCTCGGCTTCGAGCCGTTCCTCGTGAAGGATCACGTTGACCAGGGGGTTGATGCCCAGCACCGAGTCCCTGGCGGACTGGGCCTTGGACCGGCCGATGTCGGCCTGGCTGTGGATGATCTGGCGCTGCAGGTTCGACTCGTCGACCTCGTCGAACTCCACGATGCCGAGCGTTCCGACACCGGCGGCGGCCAGGTACATCAGAGCCGGGGAGCCGAGACCGCCGGCGCCCACACAGAGCACCTTCGCGTTCTTCAGCCGCTTCTGCCCGTCCATCCCGACATCCGGGATGATCAGGTGGCGGGAGTACCTGCGGACCTCGTCGACGGTGAGCTCAGCAGCTGGCTCGACCAGGGGTGGCAGCGACACAGGAACCTCAACAATGCAGGTGGTCGGTTTCTACGTACTTCGGCTACGTACGGTTGTTCTTGCCGTAACACTGCCACGCCCCCTCTCATTCCGAGATAGCAGGTCCGATCCGCGAGACGATTTCGTCCCAGTACCTGGGCAGTGTCGCAAATGGATCGCTTTGCCCACGCCCGTTGAAGTGATCGGCCTCGGCGGTGCGGTCCGTGAAGAAGATCGTCCCCGCGCCCTGCCAGCGGGCGATACGCATCGCCTCCTCCAGGTGCGTGCGCGGGACGCCGTGGACGAAGTGGGCGAAACGGCCGGGCGGGTAGGCGGCGGTCCACTCCGCCACCTGCGACCAGCGGTAGTCGGCCCACGTCCCGCGGAAGGTGACGAGCTGGTCGGCTGCCTCCGCGTAGCCGGGATACGGGTGGGTGTCGTGGCCGAGCACGAGATAGCCGCCGTCCTGCTCGCTGTCGCTCCCCGCCAGGAGGGTGCTCAGGGTGCCGGTGAGACGGCGGACGGCCGGGAGATCGGGGCGTCCGGACGGGCAGCGGTCGAGGTAGAAGCCGTCGACGCGGTACCAGTCCTGGTAGGACCGCGCGTCGGCGATCAGCTCGCCGAAGGGCCGCTCCCCGTGGGCCAGATCGAGCCGGCCGAGCAGCCGTCCGGCCGAGGCCCGCACGGAGTCGAGCGGCTCCTCGCCGTGCACGGCCCGTTCGCGGGCGTTGCGGAGCCGGCCCGCGGCTTCCAGGCAGTGCGGGTCGGGACGGGTGCCGGGGCCGTTGTCGATGTCCAGGACGGCCCAGTGCAGCGGGGTGCCGGGGCGGGTGAGTTCGGCCCATTCGACGGGGGCGAGCAGCGGATGCGCGCAGCCGGGGACGCCGAAACCGAGCTGCTCGGCGCCGCTGGTCCGGCGGGCCGTGCCGGTGCTGGTCAGATGCGGCACGCCGCCTCCATCCAGATGTCGGCGAGGGACTCCTCCAGATTGATCCGGGGGCGCCAGCCGAGCCGGTCCCTGGCGGTGCGGACGTCGGCCTGCTGCCAGGCTCCGCAGCCGTCCGGGTAGGGCGACGGGGTGACCGAGAGGTGTTCCATGACCGATTCGGCGGAGGTGCGCGGAGCGCCGATGGGCAGCCGGGCGGGGGGCGTGTCCAGCTCGTGGAGTGCGCCCGCGTAGCCGGCGACCTTGGCGAGGACGGCCGCGGCGTCGCGCAGGCGCACGGCGCGGCCGGTGCCGATGTTGACGACGCCCTGGGCCGCGGAGAGCGAGGCCGCGTGCACGGCGCGCGCGACGTCGCGCACATCGACGAAGTCCCGCTGGACGCCGAGACCGCTGAGCTTCAGCTCGCCGTCACCGGACTGCATGGCGCGGCGCATCGCCTCGGCGAGCCGGCCCAGGGGTGAGCCCGCCGGGGTGCCCGGGCCGACCGGCGAGAAGACCCGCAGCACGACCGCGTCGAGGCCGGAGCCGAGGACGAGTTCGGTCGCGGCGAGCTTGCTGACCCCGTACGGGCCGCCGGGACGCGGGATGGCGTCCTCGGCCGTGGAGGAGCCGGGCTGCGAGGGCCCGTACTCCGAGGAGCAGCCGACCTGGACCAGCCGGGCGGTGCAGCCGCTGCGCCGCATCGCCTCGCAGACGGTGGCGACGGCGACGGTGTTGTGACGGGTCAGGTCGCGGGCCCCGCCCCGGGTGGCGCCGGCGCAGTTGACGACGACTCCGGGGTGCACGGCGTCCAGGAAGCGGGTGAGCGCTCCCGGGCTGCCGCCGGCGAGGTCGAACCGCACGTCGGCGTCGTCGCCGCGGCCGAGCGCCGTGAGGTGGACGGCCGGGTCGGCGAGCAGCCGGTCGGCCACGAACCGGCCGAGGAATCCGTTGGCTCCGAGCAGCAGCACCCTCATCGCGCGCCCCCTCGGTGCCGACGGCGGGTTGCCGGTGCGGGGGATCGGTGGGTCATGTCCGGTGTCTCCTTGGGGCGGTTGGGTTCGGTACGGGAAGGGGCCCGCGGCGTCGGCTCCGCGGGGGTGTGGGGCGTGGGCGCCGGTCAGGCGGCGGTGTGGGCGGATGCCCGGGAGAGGGCAACGGTGGCGGTGGTCAGCAGCCCGAGCGCGGCCGCGCCGCAGGCGAGGGCGGGTACGGCCCCGGTGCCGCCCGCGGCCACGAGCGCCTCGACGGGCCGGGCGAGGGGGTCGAGGCCGGGCAGCCGGCCGGCCAGGACGAGGGCGGGGGCGATGGCCTCGACGGCGCAGGCGGCGGCGAGGCCGGTGGCGGCCGGTTCGGGGAAGCCGTGGACGGTGAGGAGCCGGGCCAGCAGGAGGAGCACGCCGAGCGCCGCCGCCCCGGCGGGGGCGCCGCCCGTGCCGATCCCGAGGCGGGCCAGGTACAGCAGCCCTCCGAGGACGCAGAGGAAGAAGGCGACGGCGGCGAACAGCAGGGGGCGCACGCCAGCGGCGAACTCCTCCAGTGCGTGGCTGCCGTTGAGTTTGCGGTGCGCGTGTACGGCGAAGACGTGGGCGCACCAGGCCGCGGGGGCGACCGCGACGGCGAGCCCGAGGAGCGGCGCCGGGGTGATGTCCCAGGGCCCTTCGGGGCCGCCGCTGAGGACCTGGTGGAGCAGGGCGTCGCCGTACAGGACGTAGCCGAGCAGCCAGCAGGCGGACAGGCCGGCGGCGCCCGACGACCGCCCGTCGGCGCGGAGCGGCCCGGCACGAAGGGCCAGGGCGAGCCCGATGAGCGCGAGGAGACCGCCGCCGGTGCCTAGGGCGAGCCGCGACCCGCTGTCGAGCACGCCCTCGGTGAGCCGCAGCGCGATGAGGGTCGCGAGGCAGGCGGCGCCGGGCAGCAGGGCCCGGAGCGACCACGCGGCGCGTGTCTCGATGTCGCGCGCCGGGGTGCACGCCGCCCTCACGGGCTCCCCCGCGATACCCGGTACCCGTGCGAACAGTTCCTCGGCGAGCGAGAACACGTCGCGGTGCCGGTAGCGGGCGGCGGTGCGGTCGGTGACCCCGTGGGCCTCCAGGCCGGCGGCGATCTCCAGGGGGTCGACGGCACGCTCGCACAGCTCGCGGTGCCGGTGCATGAGGGACTTGACCGGGTCGGCGGGCCCGCGCCGCCCGGTGGCGAGCTTGCGCGCCGGTGCGGTGTGGGCGACCTCGGGGGCCCGTGGAGCGGGGTCCTGCGCGGGGCCGCGCTGGGTCGCCGGGGCCTCGGCGGCGGTCAGCGCCGGGGCCTCGGTGGTGGTCAGCGCCGGGGCCTCGGTGGTGGTCAGCGCGGGGCCCTTGGCCAGGACCGGCGCGAGGCTGCCGGTAGGCGCCGCGTCGTCGGCCGTGATCAGCGCCGAGCCGCCGGAAAGCGCGCCCTCGGCCACGACCGGCGCCGAGCCGCCGGGAGGCGCCGGGGCCTGGGCGGCGGCCGGCGCGGGGTCGTCCCCGGCGGCGGTCGGCGCGGGGCCCTCGGCCACGACCGGCGCGGGGCTGCCGGAAAGCGTTGCGTCCTGCCCCGTCACCAGCGCCGGGCCGCCAGGAGGCGCCGGGCGCTCCGCCGTGACCAGCGTCCGGCCGCCGGGAGGCACCGCGTCGTCCGCCGTGATCAACACCGGGCGGCCGGCGGCCCCCGCGGCCTCGGCCGCGATCGGCGCGTCGTCGGTTTCGGGGCTCATCGTCGTTCCTCCGTGCTCTTCGCCGCATGCGCCGAAGGCGCCGATCGCACCGGGTGGCCCCGGCCGGTCGGGACGGCGCGGCGCGGCCGCCATCCGGTCAGACATCGCCGTCCCCCGCGCCCCGCGCTCCCGCGCCGGCGTGCACGGCCCAGCTGGGCGTCCGCCGCCCGGCCGGCCCCGGCCGGGGATCGCCCTCCGGCTCCGGCCACAGGCCGAGGACGTGGGCCTCCGGCGGAGTGGCGAAGGGGCGGGGCCCCTCGTCGGCGTCCGGCACCGGCTGCCTGCGCACCGGCGCCTGCGCGATCAGCTCCAGGTAAATGCCGCGAAATGCCGCGAGGTTCTGTTCGACGGTGAAGAGTTCGAGTGCGCGGGCGCGCGCCGCGGCTCCCAGGCGCGCACGGCGCTCCGGGTCGCGCAGCAGCGCCAGGCAGGCATCCGCGAGCGCCCGTGGGTTGCGCGGCGGCACCACGAGTCCCGTGCCGCCGATGACCTCGACGACCGCCCCGACGTCCGTGGACACCGTCGCCCGGCCGCAGAACATCGCCTCGACCAGGCTGATCGGGAAGCCCTCGACCACGCTGGAGAGCACCACGACCCCGCCCGCCGCGTACGCCTGGGCGAGATCGGGGACCTCGGCCCCACCGATGTCCTCGAAGGAGACGGGGCTGTCGCCGACGGCGTGGGCGTCCACGGCCTCGTCGGGGAACAGCTGATCGGCGAGCGCCCGGCAGTGGGCGAGATAAGCGGCGCCCTCCGGGCCCTGGGCCGCCGCACCGATGATCCGCAGCCGTGCGTCCGGCTCGGCCCGGCGCACTTCGGCGAAGGCGTGCAGCAGGGCGATCAGGTCCTTGGCGGGCTCGATCCGGCCGACCCAGACCAGCGTGTCCGGGCCGCCGCCGTCCTCGCTCTCACCGAGCGCCGTGAAGCGGCCGGACTCCATGCCGGGGTAGACCGTGCGCACCTTGGCGGGTTCGGCGCCGCAGCGCTCCTGCCAGCGGCGGGCGTGGGTGTTGCCGGGGGTGATGAGCGCGGCCTGCCGGTACACCTCGGTGGCGAGCCGCCCGTGGAAGTTCGCGAGCAGCGCGCGTACCGGCGCACTCACCGGCGTACCGCCGCCCGCGAGGTAGTGGGCGCGCAGTTGCACGGCGTGCTCGGTGACGAGCAGCGGCACCCCGAAGAAGCGCTTGGCCAGCAGTCCCGGGAGCGCGGCGGCGCCGCCGGACGCGGCGTGGCAGAGGTCGACGGCGCCGAGGCCCTCCTCGTCGTACCAGTCGAGGGAGAGCGGACGCAGCACCCGGTCGAGCTCGGCGGCGAAGGCGAGGAGATCGGGGACGGTGGCGGTCTGCACGGTGCGTCCGGTGCCGGGCGCACGGCAGGCGGCCTCCAGGATCCGCACCGCCGTCTCGGAGCGCAGGGCGGCGGGAAGCCCCCCGTGCTCGCAGGCCAGTTCGGCGAGGCCGTAGAGGCCCTCGGTGAACCGTGCGTCCAGGAGCCGCCCGTCCGCGGTGTGCGGCCCGGCGAACTCCTCGTCCGCGCCGCCCCGCTCGCCGCGCGCCGCTCCCGCGACGCACACGGAGGTCGCGAGCGCCGTGAAATGGGTGGTGAAGCGCCGCCGCTCACGCCGCCCGTACGTCCGCGCGCCCCCGCCGGTCAGCAGCCGCGAGAGCAGGCCCCTCGGGGCATGCAGGCCGAGGGTTGCCTCGTCGGCGGTCCACAGGGGCGCGGTCCGCACCCGGCTGACCTGGGGCGGGAGCTGGACCCAGCCCTGGGCCTCCTGCTCGGCGCTGCGGCTGAGCGCGAAGAGATCGAACTCGTGCTGCGCGAGCCCGCGCACCAGACGGTCGCACCAGAGTCTGGACTCACCGGACGCATACGGATAACCACCGTCGGTGAGCAGTCCGATCCGCACGAGCACACCCCCGATCTCCCTTGTGAGCGGCCGCCGTTGAATCGGCGACTCGCAGCGGGACGACCGTAAGCGGATTCGCCGGTGGCGCGACGGACGGTTGTCCGTCGCACCACCGAAAGGGGTGAACCACCGTAACTTTCGCGCTCCGGTAGCGTTCAGTCGCGCTATAGAGGCACTCGGTTACGGACGGTCAGGCTGTGGCCAGCTCCTTGCGGGCCGCGCGGCGCACCGCCGCGAGCGCGGGATCGAGCGCCGGCACGGCCGCAAGCAGCTGCTTCGTGTAGGGATCGCGGGGTTCGGCGTACACCTGCTCCACCGGGCCCTCCTCGACGATGCGGCCCCGCCGCATGACGGCGACCCGGTCGCTGACCTGCCGCACGACGGCGAGGTCATGGGCGATGAAGACCAGGGCGAGTCCCAGTTCCCGCTGCAGCTCCGCCAGCAGGGCGGTCACCTGGGCCTGGGTCGTCACGTCGAGGGCAGAGACGGCCTCGTCGCAGACGATGAGTTCGGGTTCGGCGGCCAGCGCCCGTGCGATGCCGACGCGCTGGCGCTGGCCCCCGCTGAACTCGTGCGGATAGCGGTCGTACTGCTCGGGGTCGAGCCCGACGCGCTCCAGCAGATCCCGTACGCGCGCCCTGATCACACCCTCGTCGCGCTCCCCGCGCGCCCGCAGCGGGTCGGCGACGGACTCGCCGACGGAGCGGCGCGGGTTGAGCGAGGAAACGGGGTCCTGGAAGACCATCTGCACCCGGGCCGACCGGTGGATCCGGCCGGACGTGGGCTCCAGCAGGCCGACGAGCATCCGTCCGAGGGTGGTCTTGCCGCTGCCGCTCTCGCCGACGACACCGAGCGTCTCGCCGCGGCGCACCGTGAGGGAGACGCCGTCGACCGCGGCTCGGGCGGATCCGCCCCGGCCGAAGACCTGCCGCACGTCCTCGGCCTCGATCAGCACCTCACCCTCCGCTGCGCCCCGCTCGGGCGCCGGCGGGTCCACCTGGGGCGCGACCCGCGGCACCGCCGCCGACGCTGCGATCCGCGGGACCGCCGCCAGCAGTGCCTTCGTGTACGGCTCGCGGGGCGCGCCGAGCACCTCGGCCACCGGTCCACGTTCCACGGCGAGGCCCGCGCGCATGACGAGCACCTCGTCCACCGACTCGGCCGCGACGCCCACGTCATGGGTGACCAGGAGCAGTCCCATGCCCGTCTCGCGGCGCAGATCGTGCAGGAGATCGAGGATCTGGGCCTGGACGGTGACGTCGAGCGCGGTCGTCGGCTCGTCGGCGATCAGCAGTTGCGGCTCACAGGCCAGCGCCATCGCGATCAGCGCCCGCTGGCGCATCCCGCCGGAGAACTCGTGCGGCCGGGACCGGGAGCGGCGTACCGCGTCCGGAATCCCGACCCGGTCCAGCACCTCCACGGCCCGGGCCCGCGCCGCCCGGCGGGAGACCCGGTGGTGGACGCGGTACACCTGGGCGATCTGGTCGCCGACCGCGTAGTAGGGGTCGAGCGAGGAGAGTGGGTCCTGGAAGACCATGGCGGCCTTCGCCCCGCGCAGCCCTCGCAGTTCGGCGTCACCGGCGGCCTGGACGTCCACGCCCGCGACCCGGACCGAGCCGCCGACCTTCGCACCGGTCCCCCGGTGCAGGCCGAGCAGGGCGTACGCCGACGCGCTCTTGCCGGAGCCTGACTCGCCGACGACGCCGAGCGCGCCGCCCGCCTCCAGCGAGAACGACAGCCCGCGCACCGCGTGCACGTCGCCGAACGAGATCGAGAGATCGGTAACCTCGACGAGACTCATGACAGCACCACCCGTCGGTCGGCCATCGCCTGAAGGATGTCCGCGACGGCATTGGCGAGGACGACGAAGAACCCGGTCACGAGCACCAGGCCGACGACGACCGGAAGGTCCACCTGCTTGACTGCCTCGACGAGTTCGCGGCCGACGCCGGGGATCCCGAAGAGCGATTCGGTGAGCACGGCGCCGCCGAACATGGACCCGATGTCGAGTGCGCCGAGCGCGATGACCGGGGCGAGGGCGCCCCGCAGCGCGTGCCGCCCGACGATCACGCGCTCACTCACTCCGTACGCCCTGAAGGTGCGGACATGATCCTCGGCCAGTGTCTCCAGCATCGAGGCCCGGGTCATCCGGGCGTACGGGGCGGCGGAGACGAGGGCGAGCGAGATCCAGGGCAGCAGCAGGTTCCAGGCCCACTGCTCGGGGTTCTCGGTGAACGGGACGTAGTCGGGGAACGGCAGGATCTGGAGCGCCGTGACGCAGATGATGATCAGCAGCAGGCCGATCACGAAAACGGGCGTGGCCATGCCGGCGAGAGTGATGCCGGTGAGGATGCGCTCGGTGGCGCGGCCGCGCCGCCACACGGAGAGCAGTCCGGTGCCGACGCCGAGCAGCATCCACAGCACGAACGCGCCGGCGGCGAGCGAGGCGGTGGCGGGCAGCTTGGTGAGGATCAGCTGGGTGACCTGCTGGCCACTCTGGTACGAGAGGCCCAGGCACGGGGCCTGGCAGTGCGTCACACCCGTTCCGGTGGAGTAGTCGCGGCCGGTGACCAGCGCCTGGAGGAAGTGCCCGTACTGCACGTACACCGGGTCGCCGAGGTGCAGTTGGTCGCTGACCTGGGCGACCTGCGCGGGCGAGCAGCGCGGGCCGCACGCGATCTGGGCGACGTCGCCCGGGGCGACGTAGAAGGCGGCGTAGACGACGACGCTGAGGGCGAGGAGGACGAGGAGCGCCCCGCCGAGGCGGCGCAGCAGGAACAGGCTCATGCTCCGGCCTCCTTCTTGCGCCCGGTGCCGATCCGCAGCCGCGAGGCGGCGCGCGGGTCGAGCGCGGTGCGCACGCCCTCGCCGAGGACGGTGAGCGCCAGCACGGTGACGAAGAGCAGCACCGCCGGGATCAGCAGGTAGGTGGGCGCGGCCTGGTACCAGGTGTCGGCGTCGCTGAGCATCTGTCCCCAGGAGGGGGTGGGCGGCTTGATGCCGACGCCGAGGAAGGACAGCGCCGCCTCGACGACGATGTTGCCGGGGAAGAGCAGGACGGCGTAGGTGATGACGGGTGCGGCAAGCGAGGGCAACATCTCGCGACGGGCGATCTGCCAGGATCCCCAGCCGCTCAGCCGGGCGGCCGCGACGTGGTCGCGCGACTTCAGGGAGAGGGTCTGGGCGCGCACGATCTTCGAGATGCCGGACCAGCCGACGAGTCCGACGATCACGGCGATCAGCACCGGGCGGGGGAAGCCGGCCGGGACGACGGCGAGCGCGCCGAGGGCGATCACCATGACGGGCAGGGCGACCACGACATCGGTGACCCGGCTGAGCGCCTGGTCGACGAAGCGGTTACCGAGACCGGCGGAGAGGCCGACGAGGACCCCGATGGCCACTTGGAGCAGGGTGGCGCCGAGGGCCACGCCGAGCGAGACCCTGGCGCCGTAGGCGACGCGGGCGAACAGGTCGCGTCCGGTGAGCGGTTCGACGCCGAGCCAGTGTTCGGCGCTGATGCCGCCGAAGGAGCCGAGCGGGACCCCGCCGGTGGCGGAGTCGACGAGACCGGGGTGGTACGTGGTGGGGTCCTGGCCCTCGATGCCCGTGAGCAGGGGCGCGGCGAGCGCGAGGAGGACCAGCAGGGCGACGACGGCGCCCGCCACGAGGGCGGCGCGGCGGCCGCGCAGCCGCCGCCAGAACGGATGGGCCCCGGGGGCGGGGGCCCGGACGGCCCCCGCCTCCTTGACCAGCAGTGCTTCGGCCATGGTTACTTGACCGCGGCCTGCGAGATGTCGAGCACGCCGGTCCAGTCGCTGATCACGGTGTTCTTGACGGACTCGCCGTACAGGCGCTTGTAGACCGGGTGGAACAGCGGCACGGTCAGCGCCTGCTCACCGACCTTCTTGTCGAGCGCGCCCCAGCGCTCGGCGGCGGCGCTCAGGTCGGTCAGCTTGTTGATCTCGTCGATCTCCTTGTTGACCGCGGGGTCGTTCAGCTGGGCGGTGTTGAAGTTGTACCCGCCCTTGACGATCTGGCGTCCGTCGAAGATCGGCGCGAAGAACGGACCGCCGGAGGGCCAGTCGGCGCCCCAGCCGGTGAGGAAGAAGCCGGGCTCGCTCTTCAGGTTGTGGACGGTGTCCGAGTAGGCGTTGTCCTCCAGTCCCTGGAGCTTGACGGTGATGCCGGCCTTCTTCAGCGCCTCCTGGAGCGCGGTGGCGATCTCCGGGCTGGTCTCGAAGTTCTTGTCGTTGTTGTGCGTGAGGGTGACCGTGAGCCCGTTCGCGTAACCGGCCTCCTTGAGCAGCTCCTTGGCCTTGGCCGCGTTGCCGTTCTTGCCGGCCGGGAAGGCGTCGTACGGCGTGTAGCCGAAGGAGGACTGGTTCGGCAGGAAGGTGGTGGCGGCCTCGGCGAGCGAGGAACCGCCGGCGGCGTTGATCACGGAGGTGCGGTCGACGGCGTACGAGATGGCCTCGCGCACCTTCGGGTTGTCGAACGGCTTCACCTTCGGGTTGAAGGCGATGTAGTTCGTGTAGCCGAAGTGGCCGGTGCCGACGCGGGCGGCGAGCTTCTTGTCGCCGCTGACCTTGGCGAGTTCGGCCGGGCCGAGGTTGGTGTCGGTGGTGACGGCCGCGGCGTCGGCACCCTGGGAGGCGGACAGCCGCTGGTTGATGACGGCGGAGTCGAGGCCGGAGCGGACGTCGATCCGGTCGGGGTAGGCCTTGCGCTCCTCGTCGGTGGCCGCCGACCAGTGCGGGTTGCGCTCCAGGACCAGCCGCTCGCCGTCGCCCTCGTTCCTGACGACCTTGTACGGACCCGAGGAGAGCGGGTGCTCCTCGTACTTGGTGCCGGTGTCCTTGGCCTTCGGCACCGGCGTGGTCTGCGTCTGGGTGGCCAGGTAGGGGAACTCGCCCTCGGGCTTGTTGAGGTGGAAGACGATGGTCTTCGCGTCGGGCGTCTCGATCGAGTCGAGGCCCTTCTCGTCCTTGTACGGGCCCTGGTACGCGGCCCCGCCGATCAGCCAGTCGCGCAGGTAGGGGGCGCCGCCGGAGAGTTCGGCGGCGAAGGAGCGCTCGATGCCGTACTTGATGTCGGCGCTCGTGATCGCGGTGCCGTCCTCGAACTTGAGGCCGTCCTTGAGGGTGTACGTCCAGACGGTGGCGTTCTTGCTGGGCGTGCCCAGGTCGGTCGCCAGGTCGGGGACGACCTTCGCACCCGCCGCGCCGTCCTCCCGGTTGCGCGTCGTGAGCGTACGGAAGACGAGGGAGGGGACGTTGCCGCCGCCGGAGGTGTAGAGCCGCGCGGGGTCGAAGTCCTCCTGCGGGCGGCTGTTGAGGACGGTGAGCGTGCCGCCCTTCTTGGGGGCGCCCGCCGCGCCGGAGGCGCCGTCGCCGCCCTTGCTGCTGCCCTCGGGCCCGCAGGCCGCGGCTCCTGCGGCCACGGCGAGCACTGCGGCGGCCGCTGCTACGCGGCGCGATATGACGGAGGGATGACGCATCGGAAGATGACCTCTCGGAGAACTGCCTGAATGAGGGAAACAGCAAGTGATTCCGCGCAGGCGGCGACGAGAGACATGTGCGTACGACCGGTCAGGACAGGTGAAGGTGACCGGAACACGGGAACTGCCGCGCCTGCGGACGGAGTACGCCCGGGCGCGGCAGTCGGAAGGAGGCGGTCCGGCCCCTCAGGGCTCGAACGGAAAGCCGACGCGCACGCGGGCGGGCGTCAGCAACAGTCGACGTCGGCGACGCAGTGCCCGGTCACGCCGATGAGCGCCAGCTCGATGGCTGCGCGATCGGTGGTGAGAGGGCTGCGTGACATGCCGAGAAATATCGATCACGGCCCGCCCGATGTCAACGCGACATGAGACGGTCGTCTCACCATGCGGACAGCCTGCGGAAGGCGGGTGTCCTGCGGACCAGCCCCGGTTCGGCCGCCGGGACTGCCAAGACGTCCGCCCGGCAGTCCCGCTTCGGGCTCAACCCTTGGGATACACCCACGGGTTGGGGCGGCACTTGATGCCGTCGATGTCGAGCGACTTGGTCTGCTGCTGCATCACCGGGGCGAGGGCGCCCTTCGTGCCGCAGCTCACATGGTTGTGACCCAGCCGGTGGCCGACCTCGTGGTTGATGAGCATCTGCCGATAGGCGAAGAGCTTGTCCGGCCCGAAGGTGGACGAGCCCTGGGCCCAGCGGTAGGCATTGATCATCACGCGCTCGGTGGCGGCGGAGTCGCAGGAGACGTTGTCCTCCAGCGTGTCCAGCCCCGACTTCTTGCACCACTCGCCCGTGGTTCCCGGACTGGCCAGCGTGACCACGAAATCGGGCTTCCCGGTGGAAATCCGTTCGAAGGTCATATCGCCGTCGTGGGCCCAACTCCGTTCATCATTCAGGGTTTCCTGGACCGCCCGGGCGAAGAGTGCCGAGTCGAGCCCGAGCCCGTGCTCGACATCGATCCGGTAGCGGTACTTGTGCCCCTTGCCCGGAGCCTTCGCCGTCCCGGCGACCGTCTCGAATTTCCCCGACGCGGTGAGTTTCGGCGCGAGCGGATAGCCCTTGGCCATTCGCTGCTCGTACGAAAGGGACTTGACGGCCGCGGCCTCGGGGGCGGGCGACGTGCGGACGTCGGAGCGGGAGGCGTCGCTCCCACCGTTCCGGTCGACGCCCGCGGGCTGCGCGGCACTGGACCCGCTGCCGCTGTCATGGGCGACCTGGCCGGCCACGATCACCGCGAGCACGGTGGTCACCGCGGCCGCGGCGATGCCGGTGAAGGTGCGGCCCTTGCCGCCCTTGGCCGCGTCGGCGGCTTCGTCGGAAGGAGCCGCCGCGGGGTCCTTCGCGTCCGGCGGGCCCTCGTCCCACTCGGTGACGGAGCGATACGGATCGGCCGGCCCGGAAGGAGCCGGAGCGGGCGGGCTGTCGAAGGCCGCCACGAACTCGCGCCGCGGGCCCGGTATCAGCGGCCTGGCGGCGGTCGCCTGCGCGTTGCGCGGTGCCTGCGGACTCCGCCGGCCCTGGGGGTTCGGCGGTTCCTGCGTACTCCGCTGCCCCTGCGGGTTCTGCGTTCCCTGCGGACTCTGCAGCCGTCCGCGGGGCCCGGTTCCCCAGCCGCCGCCGGGTTCGCGCTGTTCGGGGTGGCCGCCGCGCACCTGGGGCGTGCCCTGGAACGGGGTGTGCCCGTCCGTGCCCGGAGCCGCGTCGCCCGGCCGTCTGCGCCGGCCGCTGCCGGTTGCGGGCCGGGCGCCCTCGCGCCCCGCTTCCGCGTTCGCCTCGGAGGGCCCGCTCTCGGGCGCCCTGGGCGCAGGGCCCTTTCGGCTGTGTCGTCCCACGCCCCGGATCAGCTCCCGCCGCACTCGTCCAGCAGTTCCCGGAACGCCTGGGCGACCGCCTCCGGGTACTCCATCATCGCCACGTGCCCGGCGTCGGGCAGTGTCAGCAGTCGCGCATCGCGGAAGGCCGCGGACGCCCTGCGTGCCATCCGGAACGAGACCAGCCGGTCCCGTCCGCCGTACACGAGCTGGGTCGGTGCGAGCACCCGCTCGGCCTGACGCCACAGCCCGTGCTGCCCTCCCAGTGTGTACGCGTCGACGATGCCACGTGCCGAGCGCGCCATCGCGTCCCAGAAGTACGGCAGCGCCAGCCGCCGCTCCATCTCGGCCACCGCGTCACGGAGGCCGTCCGCGGAGACACGTGCCGGATCGCCGTAACAGAGTGCCATGACTCCGCGGGTGCGTTGTTCCGCGCTCCAGTCCCGGGTCATCCGGGCGAACAGGGACACGATGCCCGGAACGGCGAGCAGTGCGGTCGGCGCGGCCGACAACTGGACCCGGATCTCGGGAAGCGCGGGCGAGATCAGGGTGAGGGTGCGCACCAGGTCGGGACGGACCGCCGCGACCCGGGTCGCCACCGCACCGCCCAGCGAGTTGCCGATCAGGTGGACGGGACCGCGGCCCCCGGCGTCCAGGAAACGGATCACCGCGCGGGCGTGGCCGGTGACCGAGTAGTTGCCGTCGTCCGGCGGCGGGGAGTCTCCGAAGCCGGGGAGGTCGACCGCCTCGCAGTTCACCAGGTCCTGGAGCAGCGGCATCAGCGCCGTCCAGTTCTGCGAGGAGCCGCCGAGCCCGTGGACGAAGAGCGCGGGCGGCAACCCGGTGCGCTCCGGCGGCCTCGAACGGACGGTCAGCGTCAGCCCGGGCAGCGTGACGGAGCGAAGCTTCTCCCCCTCCGCCACTCTGACGGCGCTCACCGTGGGGGCCACCGCTGCGGCGGCGACGCGGACTCCCGGCAGCTCGGTCGAAGACATGCGGCAATGTTACGAGACGATCACACGGTGGTTCATGTGTTCGCCGTCACAGATCACATGGCGGCTTCGGGGGGTACCTCCTAGGCTCGGAGGCAAGGAAGGGAGTCCCCATGACGGTCGACCCCAGTGACCCGCAGACCTTCGCCGACGTCCAGCCGGACGAGCCCGGCCCCGAGGCGCCCGACGCCGACGCCGCCGAGCAGCAGGCCGATCTGCGTCCGGAGGACGACGAACCGCTGACGGACGTCCCACGGGACCGCGCGAACGAGGCGGACGCGGCGGAGCAGGCCCGCGTTGTCCCTCAGGATGAGGACGATTACCGCTGATACGCCCCGCTATGCACCAGGGGTGCGGAAACTGTGGCTACCGCGGGCGTCCGGTCCGTGAAATTCTGCGTCCGCGCCGCGCATACCCGGGTTACCCAAAAGTACGATGTCGGTATGGCGCAGCGTGCACGAAAACTGCTGGGTCCGATCACGATTTTGGGAGGCGGCGTGACAGCCATCGAGCAGACCGAGGCGGCGCGCCCGCGGGGCACTCGTCTGCCTCGCCGCGCCCGACGCAATCAGCTTCTGGGGGCCGCGCAGGAGGTCTTCGTCGCCCAGGGGTACCACTCAGCGGCGATGGACGACATCGCGGAGCGGGCCGGAGTCAGCAAGCCGGTGCTCTACCAGCACTTCCCGGGCAAGCTGGAGCTTTATCTGGCCCTGCTCGACCAGCACTGCGAGTCGCTGCTCCTCGCGGTGCGCACGGCGCTGGCGTCGACCACCGACAACAAGCTCCGCGTGGCCGCGACGATGGACGCCTACTTCGCGTACGTCGAGGACGAGGGCGGCGCGTTCCGCCTGGTCTTCGAGTCGGACCTGACCAACGAGCCCGCCGTGCGTGAGCGCGTCGACCGGGTGTCGCTCCAGTGCGCCGAGGCGATCTCCGACGTGATCGCGGGTGACACGGGGCTGTCCAAGGACGAGTCCATGCTGCTCGCGGTCGGGCTGGGCGGGGTGTCCCAGGTGGTCGCCCGCTACTGGCTCTCCAGCCGGTCCGCCATCCCGCGCGACACGGCGGTGCAGCTCCTCACCTCGCTGGCCTGGCGGGGCATCGCGGGCTTCCCGCTGCACGGCCCCGATCAGCACTGAGCGGGGCGGCCGGAGCCGGTGTTCGCTGCGGGCGTTGCCCGCGGCGGCCTGCCCGGTCCCCTCAGCGGGCTAATGTGTGCTGCGTACGGCGCGGTTCACCGCGCAGGGACTGACCGTCGGAGGGACATAGCCGTGGAGGTCAAGATCGGGGTGCAGCACACGCCCCGGGAGATCGTTCTGGAGAGCGGGCTTTCCGCCGAAGAGGTCGAGAGCGCGGTTTCCGAGGCTCTCGCCGGCAAGGCGCAGCTGCTCAGCCTCACGGACGAGAAGGGCCGCAAGGTCCTGGTGCCGGCCGACCGGATCGCCTACGTGGAGATCGGCGAGCCCAGCACGCGACGGGTGGGGTTCGGCGCGCTGTAGGCCCGGACACAGAGACCGTGGAAGCGGCCCGGCGGGGATTTTCCCCGCCGGGCCGCTTTCCGTTGCGCGTCGGCATTTCTGTGCGTCGGCTGAGCGAAGCCTGTCCGCGGGAGGGTTGTCCTCCGCTGCCCGGGGGTAGTACGGCCTACGACCGATTTGCCCGCTCCCCGACCTGCGAGGTGATCGTCTGTGATCTTGGAAACCCTGGGCTCCGTCGTGCTGGGACTCGTCCTCGCCTGGGCGGCCCTGCGCACCCTGTCGCCCCGGCTCCCGTCCCGGCGCGCCGTGCTCGGCACCGGTGCGCTGGGGGCCCTGTTCGGCGCCTGGCTCACGCACTCGGTGCTGGGGCCGGGTCATGCGGCGGCCACGCTGGTGGGCTCGGCGCTGATCGCCGCGGTGACGCTGTCCCTGCTGCTGAGGCCGCGCAGCCGCCGGCTCGGCCGGTCGGCGGCGGCCTGACGCCCCGGGAGTGCTAAGCCGCCAGCCCCAGGGCGGCCATCCGCTTGGTGTGCGCCTCGGTGATCCGGGAGAACATCCGGCCGACCTCGGCCAGGTCGAACCCGTCGGCCACTCCGCCCACCAGCATGGTCGACAGCGCGTCGCGGTCGGCCACCACCCGCTGCGCCTGCGAGAGCGCCTCGCCCATCAGCCGGCGCGCCCACAGCGCGAGCCGGCCGCCGAGCCTCGGCTCCGCCTCGATCGCCGCCCGCACCTTCTCGACGGCGAAGTTGCCGTGCCCCGTGTCGTCGAGCACGGCAAGGACGAGGGAGCGGGTGTCGGAGTCGAGCCGGGCCGCGACCTCACGGTAGAAGTCACTGGCGATCGAGTCGCCGACGTAGGCCTTGACCAGGCCCTCCAGCCAGTCCGACGGCGCGGTCTGGCGGTGGAAGTCGTCGAGGGCCTTGGCGAACGGCTCCATGGCGCCCGTCGGCTCCACCTCGATCGCGGTCAGCCGGTCCGTCAGCCGCTCGAAGTGATGGAATTCCGCGGCCGCCATCTTGGCCAGTTCCGCCTTGTCGGCCAGGGTCGGCGCCAGTTTCGCGTCCTCGGCGAGCCGCTCGAAGGCCGCCAGTTCCCCGTAGGCGAGCGCTCCCAGCAGATCGACGACGGCGGCCCGGTACTGCGGCTCGGCGGACGCGGTGGCCCAGTCCTGGTCGGCGATTTTGGTGGATGCGGGGGCTTCAGTGGCGTTGTCAGGCGTCTCCATGAACCGCAGAATAGCCCGCCCGTCGCAGGGTGGCGGGGTCCGGCCGCCGACTGACGTCACACCGTTCCGATGAATTCGCCCAACACAGATGCGCGAATCCGGGGTACAGTGGTATTGCGCTTACTGAGCATTTTGCAACTGCTCGTTGCGCGAAATTGAATGAGGATGCCCGGTCGGAGGCCCGATCGGCTCCGACCCGACAGCCCTCCACGCGGTGCGTACGACACGTACGACCGCAGCTGAGGGGCCCCCTCAGCGGTACGAGCGCTCGAGCGACGGCAGTGGTCCCGCGCCACCCGGCCCATCCACGGCCGGATGACCAACCCCGGCACGGTACGACCCCCTTCGTTCGCCTCGGACCGCGTTTCACAGAAGAGGCAGCACCCTGACTACGTTCCGAGACCTCGGGATCCTTTCCGAGACGGCCGAAGCCCTTGAGGCGGTCGGCATCATGTCCCCCTTCCCCATCCAGGAGATGACGCTCCCCGTAGCGCTCTCCGGCTCCGATGTCATCGGACAGGCCAAGACCGGCACCGGCAAGACGCTCGGTTTCGGCCTGCCGCTGCTGGAGCGCGTCACCGTCCTCGCGGACGTCGAGGCGGGCCGGGCCAAGCCCGAGAAGCTGACCGACGCCCCGCAGGCGCTGATCGTCGTCCCCACCCGCGAGCTCTGCCAGCAGGTCACCAACGACCTGCAGACCGCCGGCAAGGTGCGTAACGTCCGCGTTCTCGCCATCTACGGCGGCCGGGCGTACGAGCCCCAGGTCGAGGCGCTCAAGAAGGGCGTCGACGTGATCGTCGGCACCCCGGGCCGACTGCTCGACCTGGCCGGCCAGCGCAAGCTCGACCTGTCGCACGTCCGCGCCCTCGTCCTCGACGAGGCCGACGAGATGCTCGACCTGGGCTTCCTGCCCGACGTCGAGCGCATCATCACAATGCTGCCCGCGAAGCGGCAGACGATGCTGTTCTCGGCGACCATGCCGGGCGCGGTCATCAGCCTCGCGCGCCGCTACATGTCGCAGCCGACCCACATCAACGCCACGTCGCCCGACGACGAGGGCACGACGGTCAAGAACACCGCGCAGTACGTCTACCGCGCGCACAACATGGACAAGCCCGAGATGGTCTCGCGCATCCTGCAGGCCAACGGCCGCGGGCTCGCGATGATCTTCTGCCGCACCAAGCGCACCGCGGCCGACATCGCCGAGCAGTTGGAGAAGCGCGGTTTCGCCTCCGGCGCCGTGCACGGCGACCTCGGCCAGGGCGCCCGCGAGCAGGCGCTGCGCGCCTTCCGCAACGGCAAGGTCGACGTTCTGGTCTGTACCGACGTCGCGGCCCGCGGTATCGATGTCGAGGGTGTCACCCACGTCATCAACTACCAGTCGCCCGAGGACGAGAAGACCTATCTGCACCGGATCGGCCGCACCGGCCGCGCGGGTGCCAAGGGCATCGCGATCACACTGGTCGACTGGGACGACATCCCGCGCTGGCAGCTGATCAACAAGGCCCTGGACCTGAAGTTCCCGGACCCGCCGGAGACGTACTCCACGTCCCCGCACCTGTACGAGGAGCTGGACATCCCGGCCGGCACCAAGGGTGTCCTGCCGCGCACCGAGCGGACCCGTGCGGGTCTGCGGGCCGAGGAGATCGAGGACCTGGGCGAGACGGGCGGCCGCGGCCGCAAGTCCCCCGCCGCCGCGGCTCCCGCGGTCCGCGAGGAGCGCGCCCCGCGTACGCCGCGCCAGCGTCGTCGCACCCGGGGCGGTTCGGCCGCGGAGGAGGGCGCCGTGACGGTGCCCGCACCGTCCACGGAGATCGTGGAGGCCCCCGAGGCCACCGACGGCCCGTCCGAGCCGCGCACCCCGCGCCGCCGCCGGCGCAGCCGGGTGGGCGCCGCGGAGATCGCCGCCGCTGACGTCGCCGCCGAGGCAGCGGTGGCCGTGGTGGACGCTCCGGCTCCGGTCGTGGTCAGCGAGCCCGAGGCCGAGCCGAAGAAGCGGACGAGGACCAGGGCGACGAAGGCCGTGGCCGAGGTCGTGGCCGATGCCGTGCCCGAGGCCGAGCCGGTGAGCGAGGCCAAGCCGCGCCGTCGCCGTGCCCGGGTCGCCAATCCGGTGACGGAGGAGGCCGGCTTCCAGACCGCTCCCGTGGCCGAGCCCGTGGCCGAGGCGCCGGCGGTCACCAAGCCGCGCCGCCGCACCCGGGTGATCAAGCCCGTCGAGGACGAGGTCGACTTCCAGATCGCGCCGATCGCCGAGCCCGAGTCGGACTCCCGGACGCGCCGTCGCCCGCGTACGGCCGCGAAGCCGAAGACGGAGGCCGCGGTTCAGACCCCGGCCGCCGAGGGCGAGGCCAAGCCGCGCCGTCGTCGGGCCCCGCGCGCCGCCGCCGCGAAGTCCGAGGGCTGAGCGCGGCCCGTGCTGTGACGACTGCCGGACGGGCCCGAGGGATTTCTCCCTCGGGCCCGTCCGGCGTTCCCGGGCGCCCGCCCGGCGTTCCCGGTCCGCCCGGCCAATGGACTCGGTTCGTGTGACGGCCTCGTTCCGTCGCCGGAGTCGTAACCTCGTGCCATGAGCAGGCCACCCACCTTCATCCCGCCCCCCTGCGCCCTCCCCCGCGCGCTGCACACCGAGCGCGGGGACTTCGCCGTGCTGGACGCGGTCCCGCGCACGCCCCCGCGCGGCACCGTCCTCCTGCTGCCCGGGTACACCGGCAGCAAGGAGGACTTCATCGCGCTGCTGCAGCCGCTCGCCGACGCCGGCTACCGGGCCGTCACGGTCGACGGGCGCGGGCAGTACGAGACCGACGGGACGGACCGTCAAGAGGCGTACGCACAGGTCGAGTTGGCCCGGGACGTACTCGCGCAGGCCGCCGCGCTCGGTCTCGGCGACGGCGCGGTCGACCTGCTCGGCCACTCGCTCGGCGGGCAGATCGCGCGCGCCGCCGTGCTCCTGGACCCCGCACCGTTCCGTTCGCTCACCCTGATGTCCTCCGGGCCCGCCGAGGTCGTCGAGGCCCAGCAGGTGAAGCTGAAGATCCTCGGTGACGCCCTCGCGACGATGAGCATGGACGATGTCTGGGCCGCGATGCGCGCCTTCGACCCGCCGGCCGAGGCGGAGACGGACGGCGAGGACCTCCGGCGGCGCTGGCTGCGCCACCGGCCCGCGCAGCTGATCGCCACCGGCCGGCAACTGGCCACCGAACCGGACCGGGTGGCCGAGCTCGCCGCCACGGGACTGCCCGTCCATGTGATCTCCGGCGAGCGCGACGACGTCTGGCCCGTGCCCCTGCTCGACGAGACGGCGGTACGCCTCGGCGCGCGCCGGACCCGGGTCGAGGGTGCCGAGCACTCCCCCAATACGGACCGGCCGGAGCCGACGGCCGCCGCGCTCGTCTCCTTCTGGGACAGCCTGTAGGCGGCTCGGAGAGACGGGCGGCGCCCACGGGGCCGGGCAGCGTCAGTACTGCGCCTGAAGGTGCTGCCAGAAGCCGTCACGGAGCGCCCGGCGCAGGGGGGCGTGGCCGCGCAGCGAGTGCTGGAGCAGCCGCTCGGCCTCGACCAGCAGGTCCTGGTCCACGGAGCCCGGCAGATACGGGTGTCCCGGCAGCAGGTCGGCCAGGGACTCGCGGCCGCGTGCGGAGAGCCAGGTGGCGGCGATCTGCGCACCGACGAAGCGGACGTCCTCTCGCGAGGGCGCGGGGGTGTCGTCCTCGTAGGTGGTGACGGGGCGTCTGGTCACGTACGGGCGGCAGAAGTCGAGATCGAAGGTGCGCTGGCTGTCGACCTCCCAGAGCAGTGGTTCGGCCTGGTTGCGGCCCTCCGCGGCCTCGATGCCCCACAGATGCACCCGGGCCCCGTAGCCCTGCGCGGCCTCGACGGCCGACACCAGGTCCTCGTCGCCGCCGACCAGCGCGGCGTCGCTGATGGCGCGGTGACGGGCGAGGGACTCGAGGTCGGTGCGGATGAGTGAGTCGACGCCCTTCTGCTGGTTGTTGGCGTTGAGGTTGCCCAGTCTGACCTTCACGTCGGGGAGTTCGGCGATGGTCTGCTGCTCGACGGTGTGGATCCGGCGCCTGGCCCCGTCGTACCAGTACACGCGCAGCAGCCGGCTGTCCGCGAAGATGGTGCGGGCCTTGTCGATGAAGGCCTCGATCAGCCCTTCGGCGTCCAGATCGAAGGAGCGCCGGTCCTCGGTACCGGTGACGAGCAGCCCGGCAGCGGCGTACACGTAACCCGCGTCCACGAAGATCGCGTGGGTCGACGGGGTCTTCGACACCTCGGCGAGCATCCGCTGGAGCAGAGCGTTGGTGCGGTCCAGACGATCGACGATATCTGCCTCGCTCATGCGGGCCTCGTCGCGGAAACCGTGGTCCGCGCATGCTCGGTGACCTGCTGATACTTAGACATCCAAAAAATTTCCTTAGCGTAGGGAATGATTGCCGAGGGCAAGCCGTTGTACCCCCTGTGGGGCGCGAGGCAGGGATGCCTGCGTCCTCCATCCTTGCGGACGGGCCACCCGTCCTCCCAGTAGTTCTCCAGCAGGAGGATCAGACGAAGGGAAGCCATATGCGCTTCGAGATCATGCGACTCGACGATGTCGACGGTACCGCCGTGGACAGCACCGTCGTGGACGCCGCCTCCGTCAACCGGATCGTGCAGCAGGCCGCCGCAATCGGCCAGCGCATCTATATCCGCCCGGCCGAGAACTCGGCTTCGTAACGCATTACGGACGTGGACGACGCCGGCGGACGAAGACGCCGGCGTCACAAAGACGAGGCGCCCCCGCACGGAAGATCCGTGCGGGGGCGCTGTGGTGTCCGGGGCCGGTCAGGCGTTCTGGATGACCTGGGTGACGCCGTTGATGATCTGCTGGACGGCGATGGCGGACAGCATCATGCCCGCGAGCCGGGTCACCAGCACGACGCCGCCGTCCTTGATGACCCTGATGATCAGCAGCGAGTAGCGCATGGTCAGCCAGAGCACGACGTGCATGACGATGATGGCCGTCCAGACCGAGACCTGGCTGCCGAAGGTGTCGGCGTGCTGGACCGCGAGGATCACCGAGACGATCGCTCCGGGGCCGGCGAGCAGCGGCATGCCGAGGGGGACGAGCGCGACGTTGACGTCCTTGGTCTGCGTCGGCTCGTCGGTCTTGCCGGTCAGCAGATCGAGCGCGATCAGCAGCAGGAGCAGTCCGCCCGCGATCATCAGCGCGGGGACGGAGACATGCAGGTAGTCCAGGATCTGCTGGCCGAGCAGCCCGAAGACGGCGATCACGCCGAAGGCGACGGCGACCGCCTGCAGGGCCATCCTGCGCTGCATCCTGGCGGGGCGGCCCGCGGTGAGGGCGAGGAAGATCGGGGTGATCCCGGGTGGGTCCATAATCACAAAAAGGGTGAGAAAAAGGGATCCGAAGACAGCGACGTCGAACACAGTGAGCCTTGCGAGGAGAGAGCGGAAATGCGGCGGGGAGGAACGCACCGCGGCCGGGCCGGGCAGGCAGCCGTCGGACGGTCCGACAGCGGCCGCGGGTGACCGGTGCGTGGGGTGGGAAGGGGCCGCCCGAGTGGGGGCGCGCGGCGTTACGGGATGACGGGTCCGCCGGCTCCCGGCACCGGGAAGGCTCCCGTGGCGCGCCGGGTGATCTCGCCGTAGATCTCCGGGTCGGTGGTGTTCGCGCCGAGCTCCACGGCCTTGCGGCTGCCGTGGTAGTCACTGGACCCGGTCGCGAGGAGGCCGAGTTCGCGGGCGAGTCCGCGCAGCCGGGCCCGGGTCGGCTCGTCGTGGTCCATGTGGTCGACCTCGATGCCGTCGAGTCCGGCGGCGGCGAGCTTCGCGATCGACGACTCGGGGACCACCTCGCCGCGTTTGACGGCGGCCGGATGGGCGAAGACGGTGACGCCGCCGGCGGCCTTGACCAGCCGGATCGCGTCGAAGGGATCGAGTTCGTGCTTCCCGGCGTACGCACGCCCGCCGTCGGCGAGCCATTCCGGCGTGAAGGCGTCGGAGACGGTCGCGACGACGCCGAGCTCGACCAGCGCGGTGGCGACGTGCGGCCGCCCGACCGAGCCGTCCCCGGCGATCCGCGCGACCTGTTCCCACGTGACGGGGACGCCCAGCTCCTGGAGCTTGCGCACCATGGCCTGCGCGCGCGGCACCCGGTCGTCGCGCACCAGCTCGCGCTCGCGCGCCAGCTCGGGCTCGTCCGGGTCGAAGAGGTACGCCAGCATGTGCAGCCCCACGCCGTCGATGCGGCAGGAGAGCTCGGCTCCGGTGACGAGGGTGAGGCCCTCGGGGAGCGCGGCCCGCGCCGCGGCGTGACCGCGGACCGTGTCGTGGTCGGTGAGGGCGACGACGTCGAGGCCGGCGGCGGCCGCGTTGCGTACCAGCTCGGCGGGGGTGTCCGTACCGTCCGACGCGGTGGAGTGGGTGTGCAGGTCGATGCGCACGACACGTACTCCAGTGCTCGCAGCCGGGTGGGGGACGCTCAAGGATAACCGGCGCCCGGGCCCGCCCCGGCCGCTCAGGGTCCCGTCAGCAGCCGGGGCGTGAGCGCGCCGCAGGGCACCAGGTCGACCTCTCCCCCGGCGTCGCGGAGATCGGTGAGCACCAGCTCGTCGTACATCAGGAGTCCCGACTGCTCGGGCCAGACGATCGCCCAGAGCCAGAGCCCGCGCGCCTCACCGGCGAAGACCGCACGGTCGGCGGGGGCGTCCTTCACGTGCCAGAGCGGGGTCGGGCGCCCGGCGGCGAGCACCTTGACGTCCGGCGGCCCGTCGACCCGCAGCAGCGGGCCCGGGTCCGGGCCGTCGATTCCGGCGAACCGCGCCCCGAGCCCGACACCGAGCTCCTCGGCGACCAGCAGCAGCTCACCGAGTCCGCCGAGCGGCCCCGGCCCGGAGCAGGCGACGGCGGTGGCCCGGCCCCCGCTGCGGTCGTCCCCGGCGGCGGCGACCCCGGTGAACAGCCAGCCGACCGGCAGCGGCCAGGGCATCCAGACGGGCACCTGGGCCCGGTGCACCACCACCCCGAGCGCCTCGACGCTGGGCGGGATCACCGGCTGCAGCGGGTGCACACTGCCGTGCGCGGCGCACTGCCACGTATCGGCAAAGAGACCGGGCGCTGCGACCCGGCCTCCGCACTTCGGGCAACTGAGTTCGCCCCTCATAAGGACCAACGGTCCTCCCCGGCCGTCGCCGCGTCAAGGACGATCACCCTTCCGCAGCGTGGCTCCCACCAGGAGATTTAGATGTAGTTTGCATTTATTAGACGCTCTAACTTATTCTGTGCACAACACATCGAACTAGTGGAGAGCGAGAAGTCCCATGCAGGGAGAGGATCCGTTCGAACAGGGAACGGCGAGCATCCTGCGCCAGCCGAAGGCCGTCTGGGCCACAGCGGGCGCTTCCGTGGTCGCGTTCATGGGGATCGGCCTGGTGGACCCGATTCTCCCGTCCATCGCCAAGGGGCTGGAGGCGACGCCGAGCCAGGTGTCCCTGCTGTTCACCTCGTACTTCCTGATCACGGCCGTGGCGATGCTCGTCACCGGCTTCGTCTCCAGCCGCATCGGGGGACGCAGGACGCTGCTGGCCGGTCTCGCGCTCGTCGTGGTCTTCGCCGCGCTCTCCGGCACCTCCTCCTCCGTCGCGGAACTCGTCGGCTTCCGGGCCGGCTGGGGCCTGGGCAACGCACTCTTCGTCTCGACGGCACTCGCCGTGATCGTGGGAGCCGCGGCGGGAGGCAGCTCGGCGGCGATCCTGCTGTACGAATCGGCGCTCGGCCTCGGCATGGCCTGCGGGCCGCTGCTCGGGGCGCTGCTCGGTGACGCCAGCTGGCGGTACCCGTTCTTCGGCACCGCCGCACTGATGGCGATCGGCTTCGTCTGCATCACGGCGTTCCTGGGGGAACAGCCGAGGCCGGCCCGGAAGACCTCCCTACTCGACCCGCTCAAGGCACTCGGCCACCGCGGGCTCGCCTCCGTCGCGGCCTCGGCGTTCTTCTACAACTACGCGTTCTTCACGATCCTGGCGTTCACGCCGTTCGTCCTGAACATGACCCCGTACAAGTCCGGTGCCGTCTTCTTCGCCTGGGGTCTGCTGCTGGCGGTCTTCTCGGTGCTCGTGGCGCCGCGGCTGCAGAAGCGCTTCGGCTCGCTCAAGGTCGTCGGCGCCTCACTGGTGCTGCTCGCCGCGGACCTGGTGATCCTCGGGTACGGCAACCACACGACGGCGATCGTCTGCACCATCGTCTCCGGCGCCTTCATCGGCATGAACAACACCGTCTACACGGAACTGGCGCTCGGCGTCTCGGACGCGCCGCGCCCGGTGGCCAGCGCGGGCTACAACTTCGTCCGCTGGTTCGCGGCCGCCGCCGCTCCGTACCTGGCCCCGAAGATCGAGGAGTGGAGCAACATCCACATCCCCTTCGTGGTCGCCGCCGCCGCCGCGCTGATCGGTGCGGTCGTCGTCTGGGGCAGGCGCTCGGCGCTGACGCACGACGCGGAGGAGCTGGAACCGAAGCACGCCACCGAGGACGGCGTCACGGTCTTCGCCAACTGACGGGCCGCCACCCCGCCCCGTACCGCCCCGCCCACGGCTCACCCTCCTGGCCGCGCGGCGGGGCTCTCGCATCCCGTCCGGCTCAGTCCAGGGCGACCGACGACCGCAGCGGGTCCCGCAGATCCGTCCCCTGCGACAGCCACCGCTCCTGGAGTTCCTGCGCACCGCGGACCCGCTTCCAGGCCGCCTCGTTGGGCGTCATCGGCAGCAACGGCAGGAACCGTACGGGCTCCAGGGGCTCGTCCAGCTCCAGATCCTCGACCAGCCCCCCGGACTCGGCCACCAGCACCGAGCTGAACGGCGCGCCGGGCCACAGCGGTTCACCCACGTCCAGCGACGCACCCGGCGCCACGATCACCCCCTCCACCTGCGGCGAGGCCGCCAGCACGGCGAGTTTGCGCAGCACCTGGTCGGTGTCGGCGAGGCCGACGCGTACGGACAGGACCAGTTCGGCGCGCGGGCCCTTGACCGGGTCGGCGAGCGTGGCGGTCGGATCGGCCATCGGCTGGGCGGACATGCCGAGGGTGGCGTACCTCACCACGTCGCCGTCGATGAACCGCAGCACCTCGATCCGGTCCGTCCCGAGAAACGTCACTGCCGCGCGTGCGTCCGGTTCACCCAGGGCCGTCCGCAGACGTGCCTCGACCAGAGCAAGAATTTCTGCCATGCCGCGAGCATAGGACGCGTATGGAACGGGCAAAGTAAGGGATTGGCCCTGCACCGGCTGCTAGCCTGGGGTGCCGGTCGGGACAGCACGCAGAAGCGTCGCTCTCAAGTCCCGACGAAACGTCATCCCCTACGGGGGACCGACCGGAGGAGGTGGGGCTGCAGTGGATCCAAGTCGACCGTGCAGTACAACCGCTCTTCCGCTCGACACCTTTCTTCTGTGATCTGACGCCTTCTCGGTCAAGGCGCATGGCATTTCGCACGACGGAAGAGCACTCCTTTTTTGCCTGTCTGTAGCGAACGCCGTCGTCGTGCCTCCGCGGTGCCGCCCGCTTTGCGGACGTGAGCCCACGTCCCCATTCCGGGCTGTTCCACGCCTGCGCAGACGGCCCTCCGTGAAGGAGCCAGCCATGTCGATGATCCGTGACCTGCGCGCCGTCGTGCGCCCGTCCCTGCGCAAGAGCAACACCCTGCACAGCGGTTACGACACCACCCGCGACCCGTCCGCCTCCAGCGCGGTCGTCGACTGCGCGGTCTACCGCGACGGCCGCCGTATCGCCGAGCAGGACGGCACCTGCCGTACTCCGCACGAGGCGATGCTGCGCGTACGGGAGAAGGGCGGCTTCGCCTGGATCGGCCTCCACGAGCCGACCGAGGAGGAGTTCGCGGGGATCGCCCGCGAGTTCGGGCTGCACCCGCTCGCCGTGGAGGACGCCGTCCACGCCCACCAGCGGCCGAAGCTGGAGCGGTACGACGACACGCTGTTCACCGTCTTCAAGACGATCCACTACGTCGAGCACGCCGAGCTGACCGCGACCAGCGAGGTCGTCGAGACCGGCGAGGTGATGTGCTTCACCGGCCGGGACTTCGTCATCACCGTCCGGCACGGCGGTCACGGCTCGCTGCGTGCGCTGCGCCACAGGCTGCAGGACGACCCCGAGCTGCTCGCCAAGGGCCCGTCCGCGGTCCTGCACTCCATCGCCGACCATGTCGTCGACGGGTACATCGCGGTGGCGGGCGCCGTCCAGGACGACATCGACGAGGTGGAGATCGAGGTCTTCTCCACCCCGGACAAGGGCAGCCCGCGCGGTTCGGACGCCGGCCGGATCTACCAGCTCAAGCGCGAGGTGCTGGAGTTCAAGCGGGCCGTGTCCCCGCTGCTGCGCCCGATGCAGCTGCTCAGCGAGCGGCCGATGCGGCTGATCGACCCGGACATCCAGAAGTACTTCCGGGACGTCGCCGACCACCTGGTCCGGGTCCAGGAAGAGGTCATCGGCTTTGACGAACTGCTGAACTCCATCCTCCAGGCCAACCTGGCCCAGGCGACCGTCGCGCAGAACGAGGACATGCGCAAGATCACGTCCTGGGCGGCCATCATCGCCGTACCGACGATGATCTGCGGCGTCTACGGCATGAACTTCAAGCACATGCCGGAGCTGCGCTGGACGTACGGCTACCCGATGGTGCTGGGCTTCATCGGCGTGGTCTGTTTCTCCATCCACCGCATGCTGAAGCGCAACGGCTGGCTCTGAACCCGCCGGGACAGGGCCCGTCTAAGCTCTGCCCCATGACTGCTGCTGACACGCTGCTCGGGCCGGCCCTCGTCGAGGAGGCCACCAAGAAGTCGGGCCTCATCTGGGTGCGCGGCACCGGCCCCGCGCGGGCGCTGTGGCACGTGTGGCACGAGGGTGCGGCGCATCTCGTCGGGGACGGCCCCGGCGAGCAGCCGCTCCCGGCCGGGCTCGCCGACGGCGCCACCGCGGAGGTGACCGTCCGCAGCAAGGACAACGGCGGCCGGCTCGTCGCCTGGCCGGCCTCGGTGGCGGAGCTCGCCCCGCGCTCCGAGGAGTGGGAGGCCGCGGTCGCCGAGCTCAAGGGCAAGCGGCTCAACGCACCGGATGCCGAGCAGATGCCCGAGCGGTGGGCGCGCGAGTGCCGGATCGTCCGGCTGACGCCGCTCGACTCGCGTACGGATCTGCCCGACACCTCGGGGGCGGCCGCTCCGCTGCCCACCACCGCGACGACACGGCTCCCGGTGCCGGCGGGGCTGCCGCGGCTGCTGAAGCGGTCCCTGCGCCGGTCGTCATGACGACGCCGTCCTGACCGTCAGGACAACGCCGCCCTGACCGTCAGGACGACGTCAGGACGACTTCGGCAGCTGCTGTCCGTAGTCGACCGTCTCGTCCTCGGCCGGGGCCGCCAGCGCGAAGTCCTCGCCCCAGTCGGCGAGCGTGATGACGCCGCCGCCACCGCCGCGGGCGAAGCTCAGCGGATACGGAGTGCCCTCCAGGGACACGTCGAGGGCGCCGCCCTCGCCCTGGCCGCCCAGGATCCGGATGGTGCGCGTCCCGCCGACCTTGTCCCGGTCGCCCTTGCCGACCTTGCCGTGCAGCGTGAGCAACCCGTCGAGCAGCACCTTCTTGTCCGTGAAGCCGCGCAGCTGCTTGTACGTGGGGTCGTCCTCGGGCACCTTCACGTACTTGTCGTCCAGCTTGTCGGCGGCGGTGCCGCCCGCGCCCGACTCCTTGTCGTCGTCGTGGTTCCAGAAGCCGGCGTCGGCCTTGAGGTAGAGCTCGTCGCCGATCCTCAGCAGCTCGAAGGTGCTGTTCCTCGAGGTGACGGAGCCCGCACCGCCCTTGTTCTTGAGCTTCATGTCGATCTTGTACGTGCCGCCCTTGCTGACCAGCGTGCCGGCCAGCCGGACCGCGTCGGCGGAGTCCGCCGCCACCTGGGCCTTCTTCTCGATCTCCGGCCCGGTCAGCTTGCCGACGCCGTTGGTCCCCTGATCCGGATCCTCACCCGCGCACGCGGTCAGGCCCGCGGTCACCCCGGCACAGAGCACGAGAGCGAGGGCTGCGGTCCGGCGGCGGGTTCGGACGGGCGGGACAAAAGAGGTCACAGGCGCACTGCCTCTCATCTGCATGGCGGGGATGGCAGACGGCAGCGTACCCGTGCGGCCTACGTCTTCCGGCAGAGAGCCGTACGGACGGTTCGCCGGGGCGGCACGGAGCGGTACGGGCTAGCCTGATCACGTCATAAGGGTGCAAGAACTGTCGGAAGCGACCGCACGCGTCAACAGACAGCAGCGTCAGCAGACCGCAGCGTCAGCAGGCCGGACGTCAGCCGGCAGCGAACGAGGAGGCGCAGGCATGGCCCCAGGCACGCCCCGTGTCTTTGTCTCGCACCTGTCCGGCGTACCCGTGTTCGATCCCAACGGCGACCAGGTGGGCCGGCTCCGGGACCTGGTCGCCATGCTCCGGGTCGGCGGCCGGCCGCCCCGGCTGCTCGGCATCGTCGTCGAGGTGGTGAGCCGGCGGCGGATCTTCCTTCCGATGACCCGGGTGACGGGCATCGAGTCGGGACAGGTCATCACCACCGGCGTGATCAACATGCGGCGCTTCGAACAGCGGCCCACCGAACGTCTGGTGCTCGGCGAGTTCCTCGACCGGCGGGTCAGCCTGGTCGAGACCGGTGAGGAGGTCACCATCCTGGACGTGGCCATCCAGCAGCTGCCGGCCCGCCGGGACTGGGAGATCGACAAGTACTTCGTCCGCAAGGGCCGGGGCGGGGCCCTGCGCCGCAAGGGCGAGACCCTGACCGTCGAGTGGTCGGCGGTGAAGGGTTTCTCGCTGGAGGAGCACGGCCAGGGCGCGGAGTCGCTCGTGGCCACCTTCGAGAAGCTGCGCCCCACCGATGTGGCCAACGCCCTGCACCACCTCTCCCCGAAGCGCCGCGCGGAGGTCGCCGCCGCTCTGGACGACGACCGGCTCGCCGACGTCCTGGAGGAGCTACCCGAGGACGACCAGGTGGAGATCATCGGCAAGCTCAAGGAGGAGCGCGCGGCCGACGTCCTGGAGGCGATGGACCCGGACGACGCGGCCGACCTGCTCTCCGAGCTGCCCGAGGCGGACAAGGAGCGGCTGCTGACGCTGATGCGCCCCGACGACGCGGCCGACGTGCGGCGCCTGATGTCGTACGAGGAGCGCACCGCGGGCGGTCTGATGACCACCGAGCCGATCATCCTGCGTCCGGACGCGACGGTGGCCGACGCGCTGGCCCGGGTGCGCCAGTCGGACCTGTCCCCGGCGCTCGCCGCGCAGGTGTACGTGTGCCGGTCGCCGGACGAGACGCCCACGGGCAAGTACCTCGGGACGGTGCACTTCCAGCGGCTGCTGCGGGACCCGCCGTTCACCCTGGTCAGCTCTCTGGTCGACAGCGACCTGGTGTCGCTGACGCCCCAGACGCCGCTGTCGGTGGTGACCAGTTATCTGGCGGCGTACAACCTGGTCTCGGTGCCGGTGGTGGACGAGAGCGGCTCGCTGCTGGGCGCGGTGACGGTCGACGACGTCCTGGACCACCTGCTGCCCGAGGACTGGCGGGAGACCGACTTCCAGGGGCGGGAGGGGGTGCTCCGTGACCGGTGAGGACCGCTCCAGGGCGTCGAACGGCTCGACGGCGCTGACGCGCACCGCCCGGTCCCGGCTCGATCTGCCGAAGGCCCCGCGGCGGCGGCTGCTGCCGGAGTACGACCCCGAGGCGTTCGGCCGGTTCTCGGAGCGGATCGCCCGCTTCCTGGGCACCGGGCGGTTCATCGTCTGGATGACCCTGATCATCATCCTGTGGGTGGTGTGGAACATCTTCGCGCCCGAGCCGCTGCGGTTCGACGAGTACCCGTTCATCTTCCTGACCCTGATGCTCTCGCTCCAGGCCTCGTACGCGGCCCCGCTGATCCTTCTCGCGCAGAACCGGCAGGACGACCGCGACCGGGTCACCCACGAACAGGACCGCAAGCAGAACGAGCGCTCCATCGCCGACACCGAGTACCTGTCCAGGGAGATCGCCGCGTTGCGGATGGGCCTCGGAGAGGTCGCCACCCGCGACTGGATCCGCTCCGAACTGGAGGTTCTGGTGAAGGACCTGGACGAGCGGCGGGCGCTGCAGCCCGCCGAGAGTGACGAAGACCGCTGACAGGGCTACCCACGCGTAGCACCGGGCGCCGTACCATCGTCCGTATGGCTACGGAAGACGCGGTGCTTGAGGCACTGGCGACAGTGAACGACCCGGAGATCCACCGCCCGATCACCGAACTCGGCATGGTGAAATCGGTCGAGATCGATCCTGACGGTGTGGTCGCTGTCACGGTGTATCTCACCGTCTCCGGCTGTCCGATGCGCGAGACGATCACCAAGAACGTGACGGACGCGGTCGCCCTCGTCGAGGGGGTGTCACGGGTCGAGGTCACGCTCGACGTGATGAGCGACGAGCAGCGCAAGGACCTCGCGGCCTCCTTGCGCGGCGGCACCGCGGAGCGCGAGGTGCCGTTCGCCCAGCCCGGGTCACTGACCCGGGTGTACGCGGTCGCCTCCGGCAAGGGCGGCGTCGGCAAGTCCTCGGTGACGGTGAACCTCGCGGCGGCGATGGCGGCCGACGGTCTCAAGGTCGGCGTCGTGGACGCGGACATCTACGGTCACAGCGTGCCCCGGATGCTCGGCGCGGACGGCAAGCCGACCCAGGTCGAGAACATGATCATGCCGCCGTCGGCGCACGGCGTGAAGGTCATCTCCATCGGCATGTTCACCCCGGGCAACGCCCCGGTGGTGTGGCGCGGACCGATGCTGCACCGCGCGCTCCAGCAGTTCCTCGCCGATGTGTACTGGGGCGACCTGGACGTCCTGCTCCTCGACCTGCCGCCGGGCACGGGCGACATCGCGATCTCCGTGGCCCAGCTGGTGCCGAACGCGGAGATCCTGGTCGTCACGACCCCGCAGCAGGCCGCGGCCGAGGTGGCCGAGCGCGCCGGTTCGATCGCCGTGCAGACCCACCAGAAGATCGTCGGCGTCGTCGAGAACATGTCGGGCATGCCGTGCCCGCACTGCGACGAGATGGTCGACGTGTTCGGTTCGGGCGGTGGCGCACGGGTGGCCGAGGGGCTGACGAAGACGGTCGGCGCGGAGGTGCCGGTGCTCGGCTCCATCCCGATCGACGTACGGCTGCGCGAGGGCGGCGACGAGGGCAGGCCCGTCGTGCTGTCCGACCCCGACTCCCCGGCCGGCAAGGCCCTGCGCACCATCGCGGACAAGCTGGGCGGCCGTCAGCGCGGCCTGTCCGGCATGTCGCTGGGCATCACCCCGCGCAACAAGTTCTGAGGAATCGGCCTCGCCGGCGTTCGAGGCGCGGGGTCCGGGCAGAGCCCGGTTTCGGGGCTCCGCCCCGTCCCCCCGCGCCTCGGACGCCGGTGAGGCACTAGACCTACGCGTCGTACGAGGTGATGTCCTCGACGACCGAGAAGCCCAGCCCGTACGCGCTCATCCCGCGCCCGTAGGCGCCGATGTGCACGCCGTGCGCCGACCCCGCCAGCACCCAGCCGAATTCGGACTCGCGGTAGTGGAAGGGCACCGGCACCCCGTCGACCGGCAGCGAAAGCGCCGACCAGGCGGGGCCGTCCAGGTCGTCGGCGAGTTCGAACGCCGTCTCCGTCTGCTGGTCCAGCCAGTCGTCGCGCAGGGTGTGGTCCAGCTGCGGCGGCCAGGTGCAGGCGAGCAGGCCCGAGCCCGCCAGCCAGGCCGCGGAGGAGACAGTCGTCGCGTCCAGCACCCCCGTGCCGTCGCCGCTGCGCCGTACCGGGCTGCTGGCCACGGTCACGACCACCGCGAAGCGCAGCTTGTCCGCACCCGAGTCGCCGCCTCCGCGTACCGAAGGCTCGTCACCGTGACCGGTGGAGCCGTGCTGCACCGTGCCGTCCGCCGCGGTGCCCACCTGCATCAGCCAGCGGCGCCCGGTGAAGGCCTCGTCCAGTCCGTACCAGGGGAAAGGGGCCCGCAGATAGCCGTCGACCGTGAGCCGGGCCGCCGGCACCCCCTCCGCCGTGGCTGTGTCCGGCGCACCATCCGCGCCCACCCGACTCGTCGTCTCCATCTGCCCGGCCGCCTCCTCGATCATCAAGGTCCGGGCGGCCAGCCCCCGCGGGCGTACACATCACCGGACAGATGGAGAATAGCCATACCGTCCTGACACGCCGGGATTGACCGGTGTCAGGTGGCGTCTGCGTCGAACGGCGGGTGGTCGGTCTTCGTGGGCTGCTCACTCTTCTTGAGCAGGTCGGGAGCGCCCGCGGAGCCATTGGCCGCGGTGACCGCCGAACCGCCCGACACGCCGCTCTTCGCCTCGACGGCGGAACTCCCGCGCCCGTTCACCACGTCGGTGACCTCGGCGACCTCCTTGCGGAGATCGAAGCTCTCCCGGATCTCCTTCAGCCCCAGATCGTCATTGCCGTCCATGAGCTGCTTGCGGACGAACGTCTTGGGGTTGAGGTCCTCGAAGTCGAAGTCCTTGAACTCCGGTCCGAGCTCCGTGCGGATGTCCGCCTTGGCGCTCTCCGAGAACTCACGGATCTTCCGGATGAAGCGCGAGGCGTCCTGGATGACCTTGGGAAGCTTCTCCGGACCGAAGACGAGTACGCCGATGATGGCCAGCGCCACCAGCTCCAGTGGGCCTATGTCATTGAACACCTTGCGGCTCCTCGTGTTCTCCGCGACCAGGTCGGATGGGGCCCGGGCACGGACCACGGTACCCGCCGGAACTGTCCGGGCGGTAGCTTCTCGTGGCCGTCACGTGCCGGTTGCCGAGCCGAGCGTCAAAGTCATGGACAGGTCTTTACCGCCTCGGGTCAGCGTGAGCTCCAGCTGGTCGCCCGGCCGGTGCGAGCGGATCTTCACTATCAGCTCCTCCCCGCTGTGCACCCGCCTGCCGTCCACTTCGGTGATGATGTCGCCCGGACGGATGCCCGCCCGAGCGCCGGGACCGCCCTCGGTGACGGAGGACTTGCCGTCGGCGCCCTTGGGCCCGACCTTGGCGCCGTCCCCCGTGTACTTCATGTCGAGGCTCACACCGATCACCGGGTGGGTGGCCTTCCCGGTGTTGATGAGCTCCTCGGCGACGCGCTTGCCCTGGTTGATCGGGATGGCGAAGCCGAGACCGATGGAACCGGCCTGGCCGCCCTCCGTCGTCGAGCCCGTGTCGGCGGCGCGGATGGCGCTGTTGATCCCGATGACATGCGCGTCGGTGTCCACCAGCGGGCCGCCGGAGTTGCCCGGGTTGATCGGGGCGTCGGTCTGGAGCGCGTCGACGTAGCTGATGTCGCTGCCGTCGCCCTTCTCACCGCCCGCCGTGATCGGCCGGTCCTTGGCGCTGATGATGCCGGACGTCACGGTGTTGGACAGGTCGAAGGGTGCGCCGATGGCCACCACAGGGTCCCCGACCCGCACGTTGTCGGAGTTGCCCAGGGGCAGGGGCTTCAGCCCGGAGACGCCGCTGACCTTGACGACGGCCAGGTCGTAGCCGCTGTCCTTGCCGACGACCTCGGCGCTCGCGGTCTCACCGCCGCTGAACGTCACGGTGATCTCGCCCGAGGAACCGGCCGGGGCGACCACGTGATTGTTGGTCAGGATGTGGCCCCGGTCGTCCAGGACGAAGCCGGTGCCGGTGCCCGATTCGGCGGTGCCGCTGACGTGCAGGGTGACCACGCTGGGCAGGGCGCTCGCCGCTATGCCGGCGACGCTGTCGGGGGCGCGCCCACCGCCGTTGCGCTCGTCCTGGGGCAGCTCGATGGCGGTGAGGCCCCCGTTGCGCTCCACGTAGGCGCCGATGCCGCCACCGATGCCGCCCGCCACCAGGGCGAGGAGCAGCGCGCCGACGAGGACCGGGCCGCGCCGCTTCTTCCGGCGGCCGTCGGGGCCGAGCGGCGGTCCTGGCTGGGTGATGAGCGGCTGCCGGGGCGCGCTCCAGGGGTCGTACTGGAGCCACTGGGGCGACGGGGGCTGCGGTGAGTGCGGCTGGGGGTGCGGCTGCGGGTGCGCGGCCTGGGCGTGAGGGGCGTGCGCCTGGGCCTGCGGGTGGGCCTGCGGGTGCGGCGGCATCGGGGGCGCGGCCTGGAAGGCGGGCGCGGGGGTATGCGGCACGGTGAGGCCGGCGCCGTTCGTCCCCGCGTGGGGCGGGGGCACGGGGGTGCCGTGTGCCGGGGTCGGCCGCTGCACGGGAGGTGCGGGCGCCCAGGGGCCGGGGCCGCCGTAGGGCGGGGTGCCGTACGGGTCGGGTTCGTGGAGCGGCTGCCCGGGCGTCCGGGGCGCGGGCGCGGCGTCCTCGGGGGCCGGGGTCACGTCGGCCGGCCCCGAGGTCTCGGGCGTCACGGTCACGGCTGTGTGTTCGGCTTCGGCGGCCGGGGGCATCGCGTCCTCGACGGGCAACGGCTCCTCGGGCGCCGTGCGCGTGGCGCGCCCCGGCGCGGGCCGGCTCCACCACTTCGCCTTCGGCTCGGTGGTCTTCCCGTCGTCCATGCTCTCCCCGCAACTGCCGTAAGCCGGCCTCTGCACGCCCCCGACGGGGCGGCCCTCCGGAAATCCTGCCGGAATTCAACCAGGTTTACGGATGCCCTGCGCAGCCCCGTACACCGACCTTCGTCAGCGGCCCTTCATCAGCCGCCGCCCTTCATCAGCGGCGGGGCGAAAGCGGCAGCCCGTGATCGGCGGGGGCCGGCACTCCGGCAGCCGTGGTGGGCGTCCGGGACGGCGCCGGGGTGGACGGGGCGAGTCCGCTGCCGAGTGCCCGGGCGAACAGTGGGTTGCTCGCGTCGGGGCGTATCAGCGAGGGCGCGGACACGGTGTGCTGGACGGGAAGCGCGAACGGGTTGCCGTTGAACCCCCCGGTGCCGAGCAGGGAGGGCGCGGAGGAGAACGCCAACGGCGCGGCGTTCACCGCGTTCACCGCGAGCGAGAACCGGTGGTCGGCGCCGGCCGCGGCGAGCGTGCCGTGGCTGCCGCCTCCTCGGCGGCTGACGGTGCCGCTCTCCGCACGGGCGTCGCCGTCGAGCGGAGCCACGGCACTGCCCGGGCCGCCGGCGCGCGTGGGCGTCTCGGTGCCCGAGTCCGTCGGCAGGGAGCCGCCGAGCGCGATGGCGGCCAGCGAGACGGCGCTGGCCGCAGCGAAGGCGAACCGGCGTCCCCGCCACGGCGAGCGGTCGCCCTCGCGGCCGGCCTCGTGGATCCGGAAGACGGATCCGGCCGGAGCCGCGGGCATCACCGCGGCCGGACCGTGGAGCGTCGGAAGGTAACCGAAGGCGGTCGGCGGGGAGCCGTCCGAGGGCGATTCCGCACGGCTGCCGGAGGGGTGCATCACGGGGAAGACGCCGTCACCGAACAGCCCTGAGCCGCCCATGGGTCTTCCCCGGCCGGCGTCGTCACCACCCGGTCCGCCGGGAAGGCCCTGGAGCCGGGCAAGGAACCCCTCGGAGGGCGAGGGCGGGGCCGACTGTGCGAAGACACTCTTCAGGCGCCGCTGGGCGGCGGCCTCGGCCTTGCACTTGGCGCAGGTCGCGAGGTGGGCGAGGCACCGGTCCCGGGCGTCGTGCTTCAGCTCGCCGTCGACGAGCGCGGCGAGACGGTCCCCCAGGTGCTGTTCCGCGGAGGTCGGACCTGTGCCGCTCACGCCGTTCCGCCCTCCCCCGAGACGAGGGCGCCCGCCAGCGAGCGCTGCCCGGCACGGGCCTCCGGCGAGCGGTGCTGCAGCGCCTTGCGCAGGTGCGAGCGCCCGCGGTGGATACGGCTGCGCACGGTGCCGAGCTTCACGCCGAGTGTCGCGGCGATCTCCTCGTACGAAAGTCCCTCGATGTCGCACAGCACGACCGCGGCCCGGAATTCGGGCGCGAGGGTGTCCAGCGCCTGCTGGACGTCCGCGTCGAAGTGGGTGTCGTTGAAGACCTGCTGGGGCGACGGCTCCCGGCTCGGCAGCCGCTCCGCGGCGTCGTCCCCGAGGGAGTCGAAGCGGATGCGCTGCTTGCGGCGGACCATGTCCAGGAACAGATTGGTCGTGATGCGGTGCAGCCAGCCCTCGAAGGTGCCGGGCGTGTACGTCGACAGCGAACGGAACACCCGGACGAAGACCTCCTGGGTGAGGTCCTCGGCGTCGTGCTGGTTACCCGTCAGCCGGTAGGCAAGGCGGTAGACACGACCGCTGTGCGTGCTGACGATCTCTTCCCATGAGGGCGGCGTCCACGCCTGGGAGTCCGCATCAGAGGCGAAGGTCGCGGTCGGTGCGGAGTCGTTGGAAGAACGGTCAGCAATGTTGGTCACGGATTTCGGCTCACCCGCCGACCTGAGGAAGCGCCACAGCACTCCTCCCCGATCCACAGGCGCAGCCGCACCTCCCCTATCGGCTCTGGTGGTGTCCAGTGGAGCCCCTACCATAGCCACCTCGCCCGTTAGCTCCGGATAAGCCTTTTTCCTGCTGGGGCCGGGGATGTCCCCGGGAACCGGCCGCCCGCCGGTTCCGGGCCCGGTCCGCGGGCCCGATCGGCGTGCTTTCCCCTGCTCTTCCCTAACGCCCGGTCCCATCTGCGGGTTCCCGGGTGCAGCGGATACAGTCACCGTTGCGCCAACTACGGGGACAGGAGAGGGTCATCACCGCCAACCGGCAGACGAGCTGGGCGTTCGCCGACGCCTTTGTCGCCGAGGACGAAGCACTGCGCTGGGCCCGGGACCGGGCACGCGACGCGGGGCTCCGCTCGGTGTCACCAGGCACCGGCGCAGCGCTGCGTCTGCTCGCTGCCACGACGGACGCCAAGGCGGTGGCCGAGATCGGCACGGGAACGGGCGTGTCCGGCCTCTATCTGCTGCACGGCATGCGCCCCGACGGGGTGCTGACCACGGTCGACCCGGAGCCCGAACGCCAGCAGTTCGCCCGTGAGGCGTTCCGCGCGGCCGGCTTCGCCGCCAATCGGGCCCGCTTCATCCCCGGCCGCGCCCTCGACGTACTCCCCCGGCTGGCGGACGGCGGATACGACCTCGTGTTCTGCGACGGCGACCGGCTGGAGAGCCTGGACATCCTCGCTGAATCGTTGCGCCTGCTGCGGCCCGGTGGTCTGGTCTGCTTCGAGGGCGTCTTCGCGGACGGCCGTACGGTCGACTCCGCCGCCCAGCCCGCGGAGGTGCTGCGCCTGCGCGAGCTGCTGCGCGCGGTCCGCGAGAGCCAGGAGCTGATGGCGACACTGCTGCCGGTGGGCGACGGCCTTCTCTGCGCGGTACGACGGGGCTGAGCCCGTCCTGCCCGGACAGCACCCCGTCCGCACACCACCCCGAACGCACCACTGCCCCGGCACGGAGACCGTGCCGGGACAGTGGTGAAGTGTGGGCGTCTCTAGCTCAGCCGACGACCTTCTTGAGGGCATCGCCGAGGGCATCGGCCTCGTCCGGAGTCAGCTCCACGACAAGCCGACCGCCACCTTCGAGCGGAACGCGCATGACGATGCCCCGCCCCTCCTTTGTCACCTCGAGCGGGCCGTCGCCCGTCCGCGGCTTCATGGCCGCCATGCTCGTTCCCCTTCCTGAAACCAGCTCAATCGCAACCGGCGGCCCCATGACAGGCGCTGCCTCACCGGCATCGAACACGTTGCTTCCACGTCATTATCCCGCATCACAGACCCCGATGACCAACATCGCTCTGCATCGCTTGCGCAACGCGCTCTCTCAAAACCACCCAATTCGGCGATCCGACTGCGATACTCCGTCCCTTCGCACCCCCCATCGCGGCGGAATTGTTAGACGCAGGTCACATGTTCGCGTCCGCCGGCGTCGGTCATGCTGGCCTGGACAGGGCATTTCGAAGACGCGTCGAAGACGCACAGAGGGGACCGCACATGGCCGATCACGAGGACGCCGTGCTCTATGAAGTGAGCGACGGGCTCGCGACGATCACGATCAACCGTCCCGACGCGATGAACGCCATGAACACCGCGGCCAAGGTGACCCTGCGTGACGCCCTGCAGGCGGCCGGTGCCGACACCGCCGTGCGGGCGGTCCTGCTGACCGCGGCCGGCGGGCGCGCCTTCTGTGTCGGCCAGGACCTCAAGGAACACCTCTCCAAGCTGTCCGAGGTCCGTGCGTCGGGGGGCGGCAACGCGCTCAGCACGGTCCAGGAGCACTACAACCCCATCGTGCGGGCGCTCACGGAGATGCCGAAGCCGGTCGTCGCCGGGGTCAACGGCGCCGCCGCCGGTGCGGGCTTCGGCTTCGCCCTCGCCTGCGACTACCGGGTCGCCGCCGACACCGCCTCGTTCAACACCTCGTTCGCCGGTGTGGCCCTCACCGCCGACTCGGGCGTCTCCTGGACGCTGCCCCGGCTGATCGGCCACAGCCGTGCCGCCGATCTGCTGCTCTTCCCGCGCTCCATCTCCGCCAAGGACGCCCACGACCTGGGCATCGTGAACAAGCTGGTGCCCGCCGCCGACCTCGCCGCCGAGGCCGCCGCGGTGGCCCGCGCCCTGGCCGACGGCCCGACGGTGGCGTATGCCGCGCTCAAGGAGTCCCTCGCCTACGGCGCAGGTCACACCCTTGCCGAGGCGCTGGAGAAGGAGGACGAACTCCAGACGAGGGCGGGCGCGTCGCAGGACCACGCGATCGCGGTGCAGGCGTTCCTCGACAAGGAGAAGCCGAAGTACCTCGGGCGGTAGTCGGGCTCCGCGCTACGCGGCGCCGCCGCCGCGGGCCACGCAGTCGGCGAGGTGGTCGTCGACGAGGCCGCACGCCTGCATCAGGGCGTAGGCCGTGGTCGGGCCGATGAACCGCAGCCCGCGCTTCTTCAGGTCCTTCGACAGCGCCGTTGACTCAGCGGTGACGGCCGCCACGTCCCCGAGGACGCGGGGGGCGGGGCGGCTCGCCGGATCGGGGGCGTACGACCAGATCAGCTCGTCCAGCTCGCCGTCCTGCCAGCCGGCCAGCACCTGGGCGTTGGCGAGGGTGGCGTCGATCTTCGCCCGGTTGCGGATGATGCCCGCGTCGGCGAGGAGCCGCTCCCGGTCCGCCTCGGTGAACGCCGCGACCTTCGGGATGCTGAACCCGGCGAACGCGCTGCGGAAGCCTTCGCGACGGCGCAGGATCGTCAGCCAGGACAGCCCGGACTGGAACGCCTCCAGGCTCAGCCGTTCGAACAGGGCGTCGTCGCCGCGGACCGGGCGACCCCATTCGGTGTCGTGGTAGATGCGGTAGTCCTCGGTGGCGAGGCCCCAGGGGCAGCGCAGCCCGCCGTCCGCCGCCGGCTGGGCGCCGCCGCTCATCGTCCGGTCTCCTCGTCGGGGCGCGGGGCATTGGGCTGGGGGGCCGCGTCCTGCGGCTCCGGTGACTCCCAGGGCGCGTGTGGCCGTTCCTCGGGCCGCTTCAGCAGATCGGGACGGCCGGCCCGCGTGGCCTGGGCGCCGGCGAGCGCCGACTCCAGCTCCGCGATGCGGGCGTCCCGCTCGGCGAGCTCGGCGCCGAGACGGCCCAGCGCGTCGTCCACATCGGCCATCCGGTAGCCGCGCGCGGTGACGGGCAGCCGGAGCGCCTCGACGTCCGCGCGGCCCACCGGGCGCGTCGCGGGCAGCGGATCCGTCAGCTGCTCGGGCGCCACGTCCTGCAGGATGGCACTCTTCCCTCCGCCGACCACCGCAAGGGTGACCGCGGCTACCACCACCACCATCGCGAGCAGCAAGAACCAGAACACGCGTATCTCCCCGGGAGCGGAATTCGTCCGGGTCCGATCGTGCCATGAGGGACTGACAGTTAGGGTCGGCAGTCGGTCCTGGTGGGGTTTCCGCCGGGGGATTCACAGGGAGAGATGCGGGATGCGAAGCGGTGCGCTCAGGCTGGGGCGGCGCGAATTCGGTGCGCACGAGCCGGTGATCATGGCGATCGTGAACCGCACCCCGGACTCCTTCTACGACCAGGGCGCCACCTTCCACGACGAGCCCGCGCTCACCCGGGTCGAGCAGGCCGTGGCCGACGGCGCGGCGATCATCGACATCGGCGGGGTCAAGGCCGGCCCCGGCGAGGAGGTCACCGCCGAGGAGGAGGCCCGTCGCACCGTCGGGTTCGTCGCCGAGGTCCGCCGCCGCCACCCGGACGTGGTGATCAGCGTCGACACGTGGCGCCACGACGTCGGGGAGGCCGTCTGCGAGGCGGGCGCCGACCTGCTGAACGACGCGTGGGGCGGGGTCGACCCGAAGCTGGCGGAGGTCGCCGCGCGGTACGGGGCGGGGCTGGTCTGCACCCACGCGGGCGGCGCCGAGCCGCGGACCCGGCCGCACCGGGCCGGGTACGAGGACGTGATGGCCGACATCCTGCGGGTGACCGTGGGGCTGGCCGAGCGGGCCGTGGCACTGGGGGTCCGGCCGGACGGGATCATGATCGACCCCGGACATGACTTCGGGAAGAACACCCGGCACTCGCTGGAGGCGACGCGCCGGCTCGGCGAGATGGCGGAGACGGGGTGGCCCGTACTGGTCTCGCTCTCCAACAAGGACTTCGTCGGCGAGACGCTGGACCGGCCGGTGAAGGAGCGGCTGCTCGGGACGCTGGCGACGACCGCGGTGTCCGCGTGGCTGGGGGCGCGGGTGTACCGGGTCCACGAGGTCGCGGAGACGCGGGATGTCCTGGACATGGTGGCGTCCATCGCGGGGCGGCGGGCGCCGGCGGTGGCGCGGCGGGGGCTCGCGTAGCGAGTTTGGGCGGGCGCGTGCGCCTGCGGTGGGCGCGCCTCGGGGGCGGGGCGCTGCTCGGCTCCGCGCCGCCGGGCCCGGCTCGGCGCCTGCCGTGGGCGGGGGGCGTGCGGTGAGCCGGGGCGCCTGCGGCGGGCCTTCTCCCCGCCCCTTCCCGTAACCGGGACTCCGCCCCGGACCCCGCTCCTCAATCGCCGGAGGGGCTGGGCGATACGCGGGCGGTCCCGGTCTCGCGGGAGCGTGTCGCGCTAGCGGCCGACCTCCTTCGTCACCAGGCCCACCGCCTCCTCCACATCGTCCGTGACGTGGAACAGCAGCAGGTCCTTCGACGACGCCTTGCCCTGGGCCACCACCGTGTCGCGGAGCCAGTCCACCAGGCCGCCCCAGTACTCCGTACCGAACAGCACGATCGGGAAGCGGGTGACCTTGCCCGTCTGGACCAGGGTGAGCGCCTCGAAGAGTTCGTCGAGGGTGCCGAGGCCGCCGGGCAGGACGACGAAGCCCTGGGCGTACTTCACGAACATCGTCTTGCGGACGAAGAAGTAGCGGAAGTTGACGCCGATGTCGACGTGCGGGTTGAGGCCCGACTCGAAGGGCAGCTCGATGCCGAGGCCGACCGAGACGCCCTTCGCCTCCCGTGCGCCCCTGTTCGCCGCCTCCATCGCTCCGGGGCCGCCCCCGGTGATCACCGCGAAGCCCGCCTCGACGAGCGCCCGGCCGATGCGCACGCCCGCCTCGTACTCCGGCGTACCGGCCGGTGTGCGGGCGGATCCGAAGACGCTGATCGCGCTCGGCAGTTCGGCGAGTGCGCCGAAGCCCTCGACGAACTCCGACTGGATGCGCATGACCCGCCATGGGTCGGTGTGCACCCACTCGGAGTCGCCCTCGGAGTCCAGCAGCCGCTGATCGGTCGTGCCGGGCTGCACCTGGTCCCTGCGGCGCAGCACCGGGCCGAGCCGCTGTTCCTCGGGCTTGACCGCTCCCTCGGGGACCTCCGCGCCCTCAGGGATCCTTGCGTCCTCCGGGTTGCCCATGACTGCTCCCTACGCCGACGTCAGAGCCGCCCTTCGGCGCTCTGTCTCACGCCAGCGTAGATCCCCGGAGGTTACGGACAGGGGAACACCCGAGGTCAGGTCGTGAGCCAGGAGCGGAGCCGGTCCTCGCAGTGGGTGATCCGGTCGGTCCGCACGTGCTCGTTGCGCTTGTGCGCGAGGATCGGGTCGCCGGGGCCGTAGTTGACGGCGGGGACCCCGAGCGAGCCGAAGCGGGACACGTCGGTCCAGCCGAACTTGGGCCGGGCGGTGCCGCCGACCGCCGCCATGAAGGCCTTGGCCGCCGGGTGCGAGAGGCCGGGCATGGCCGCGCCGGAGTGGTCGTCGACGGTGAATTCGACGACGCCGCAGTCGGCGAAGACCTCGTGCACGTGGGCCAGGGCCTCCTCGGGGCCGAGGTCCGGGGCGTAGCGGTAGTTGACGACGACCGTGCAGGCGTCGGGGATGACGTTGTTGGCGACGCCGCCCTCGATCCGTACGGCGTTGAGGCCCTCGTGGTACTGCAGCCCGTCGATGACCGGCTTGCGCGGTTCGTAGGCGGCGAGACGGGCGAGGATCGGGGCGGCGCCGTGGATGGCGTTGGACCCCATCCAGCTGCGGGCGGAGTGGGCCCGCTCCCCTTCCGTACGGAGGAACACGCGCAGCGTGCCCTGGCAGCCGCCCTCGACCTCGGCGTCGGAGCCCTCCAGGAGGACGGCGAAGTCCGCCTTCAGCCAGTCGGGGTGGGCGGCGGCGATGTGTCCGAGGCCGTTGAGGTGGGCGGCGACCTCCTCGTTGTCGTAGAAGACGAAGGTGAGGTCGCGGTTGGGCTCGGGGACGGTCGCGGCGATCCTCAGCTGGACGGCGACGCCGGACTTCATGTCGGAGCTGCCGCAGCCCCACAGCAGGCCGTCCTCGTCGAGGCGCGAAGGCACGTTGTCGGCGATCGGCACGGTGTCGATGTGACCGGCCAGTACGACGCGCTCGCCGCGGCCGAGGTTCGTCCGGGCCACCACGTTGTTGCCGTGCCGGTCGACGGTCAGGTGCGGAAGGGTCCGCAGCGCCGACTCGATGGCATCGGCGAGGTCCTTCTCCTCCCCGCTGACCGAGGGGAAGTCGACGAGCCACGCGGTGAGCGCGGGCCCGTCCAGAGTGAGGTCAAGCGTGCTTTCGGCCATGGCTACGACCCTAGTGCCTGTCCGGTAGCCCCCCGCCTGCGTCCCGACGCCCGCGCTCCGCGCGAACGACGGGGGACTCCGGACAGGCACCGTGCCTCGCGTACGGTGGCCCCGTGCCCCGGACCGTTGCCCCAGCCCGCCGACACACCGCCCGAAACCGCCGCCTGCGCGTCACGGCGGCCTTTGCCGTGCTCGTGGCGGTGGCCGGGTATCTGACCGTGCAGTACGTGACGGGCGGCAAGGGTTCCGACCAGTGCACCGTTGAGTCGGCCGACGGTTCGGCGGGCGAGGGGCGCACCTACCGGCTGAGCTCGGAGCAGGCGGCGAACGCCGCGGTGATCTCCGCGGTCGGCACCACGCGCGGCATGCCGGAGCGGGCGGTGACGATCGCGCTGGCGACGGCGCTGCAGGAGTCGGGGCTGCGCAACATCGAGCACGGCGACCGGGACTCGCTGGGGCTGTTCCAGCAGCGTCCCTCGCAGGGCTGGGGCACCGAGAAGCAGATCCTGGACCCCGTCTACTCGTCCGGGAAGTTCTACCAGCACCTGGCCGAGGTGCCGGGCTACTCGCGGCTGCCGCTCACCGTGGCCGCGCAGCGGGTCCAGCGCAGCGGCTTCCCCCAGGCTTACGCGAAGCACGAGCCGGATGCCGCGCTGCTGGCCGCCGCGCTGACCGGGCGGACGCCGGCCGCGCTGAACTGCGACCCGCCGCGGACGACGGCCGGGACGGGCGAGATGGCGAAGGTCCGGGCCGAGCTGCTGCGTTCCTTCGGCAAGGACGTCCTGCCTTCCGGGAAGGGGGCGGACGCGCAGGCCCCGGCCGCCGGTGCGGCCGCGGGCACCGGGACGCTGTCGGTACCGGTGCGGGCGGCCCTCAGGGCCGGCCAGGACGGTGCTCCGCAGCGTGGCTGGGAACTCGCGCACTGGGCGGTCGCCCAGTCCGAGGCACTCGGCCTCGACGAGGTCGCGTACGCCGGCCGGACGTGGGACGCCGGGTCGGGCTGGCGGACGGAGCGCAAGGAATCGGGCACCGGCGCGGTCCGTATGCGCCTCGCGCAGTAGTACGAACTGTCACCCGCACAGGGGGCCCGCGTCCTGCCCGTACGGGCTCCCGTACGTGGTCTCCCGCAGGCGTCCATTCCCTTGCGGCGAGGGAGAAGTGACGGTTCGCCGAGTGGGGGCGTCCTGCAGTGTTTGCCCGGGTTCCTCCGTTGCGGATTATGTGACGCATTACCTGATCTTTACGTCGGCACACCGCAACCTCTCCCTCCCCCACGACGGTTGTCATGGCGTCCGGCCCACGGACACCAGCAATTCCCACCCCGTCGAAGGAGCATCATGTCCCTCCCCCTGACCCGTCGGATCGCCCGTACCGCGCTGCTGATCGCGGCGGGCGCGGCCCCCGTGGTCGGTGCGGCCGGTGCCGCCGGTGCCGCGGTGCTCCCGCACGCCCCGGAGCTCGGCGGTCTCACCACAGTCGAGGGCGCCGGACTCGGCAAGGCGGTCGAAGGCGCGGCGCAGCCGGCCACCGACACCGCCGGAAAGGCCGGTGGCAAGGTCGTCGGGACCACGCTGCCGGTGGCGGCCAAGACCCTCAGTGAGACGGGCGGCAAGACCGCGAAGGGCGGCGCGAGCGACGCCCTCGGCGACGCGACCGGCGCCGTGACCAAGGGGCTGCCCACCCAGGGCCTGCCGATCGGCTGATCCGCACCACACGCTGCACGGACGCGCGAGGGCCTCGGGAGTGCGCACTCCCGAGGCCCTCGCGCGTGCCTGTCGTCTCTGCTCAGCCCAGTCGCTTGACCGCGGCCGCCACGCGTTCGTCGGTCGCCGTCAACGCCACGCGCACGAAGCGGTCGCCCGCCGGCCCGTAGAAGTCCCCGGGCGCCACCAGGATGCCCAGCTCCGCCAGGTACGCCACGGTGTCCCAGCAGGGCTCGTCGCGCGTTGCCCAGAGGTAGAGGCTCGCCTCGCTGTGCTCGATCCGGAAGCCGTGGGCCTCAAGCGCCGCACGCAGGGCCGCGCGCCGGTCCGCGTACCGGGTGCGCTGCTCGGCCACGTGGCGGTCGTCGCCGAGCGCCGCGACGGTCGCCGCCTGGACCGGGGCGGGCGTCATCATCCCGCCGTGCTTGCGGATCAGCAGCAGCTCGCTCAGCACGGCCGCGTCGCCCGCGATGAACGCGGCGCGGTATCCGGCGAGGTTGGAGCGCTTGGAGAGCGAGTGGACGGCGACGACGCCCTCGTACGTACCGCCGCAGACGTCCGGGTGGAGCACGGAGACCGGTTCGGCCTCCCAGCCCAGCTCCAGGTAGCACTCGTCGCTGAAGACCAGCACGTCGTGCGCGCGCGCCCAGGCGACGATCCGGGTCAGCTCGTCCTTGGGGAGCACCTTGCCGGTCGGGTTCGACGGCGAGTTGAGCCAGAGCAGCTTCAGTCCGGCCGGGTCCAGCTCCGTCGGGTCGTCGTAGACGACGGGCTCGGCGCCGCAGAGCCGGGCGCCGACCTCGTACGTCGGGTAGGCGAGCCGCGGGTAGGCGACCTTGTCGCCGGGGCCGAGACCCAGCTGGGTCGGCAGCCAGGCCACCAGCTCCTTGGAGCCGACGACGGGCAGCACGTTCCCGTGCGTCACCGACACCGCGCCCAGGCGGCGCTCCACCCAGCCGGTGAGGGCGTCCCGCAGGGCGGCCGTCCCCCACACCGTGGGATAGCCGGGGCTGTCCGCGGCGGCGACGAGCGCCTGCTGGATCAGCTCGGGCACCGGGTCGACGGGCGTGCCGACGGACAGGTCCACGATGCCGTCCGGGTGGCTCTCGGCCGTCGACTTGTAGGGCGCGAGCCTGTCCCAGGGAAAGACCGGGAGGCGGGAGGAGACTGCGGACACGGATCTCTGCTTTCTCGTACGGGATTCACGCGGGCGGCCCGGAAGGGGCGCGGGAAACACCTCGGTCCCGCACGGTGACGAGCCGTACGGGACCGGGGCGACGCACGTGCCGGGACGCTGCTACTGGTTCTGCGGCGGCAGCGCGGCGATGAACGCGTGGTCGCGCTCGATCAGACCCAGCTTGGAGGCACCACCCGGCGACCCGAGGTCGTCGAAGAACTCGACGTTCGCCTTGTAGTAGTCCTTCCACTCCTCCGGGGTGTCGTCCTCGTAGAAGATCGCTTCGACCGGGCAGACCGGCTCGCAGGCTCCACAGTCGACGCACTCGTCCGGGTGGATGTACAAGGACCGCTGGCCCTCATAGATACAGTCGACGGGGCACTCTTCGATGCAGGCCTTGTCCTTTACGTCGACACAAGGCTGCGCGATGACGTAGGTCACGCTGTCGTTCCTCCTCGGTAGGGCGTTGGCTCTCGCGCGGGAGCGCGGCGTCGTCGATGCCCGCACCTAGTATCTCCGTTCCCGGGCACGATCCGAACAGGAGGGGCGGACAGAGCTGTGGAATTCACCATGGGCGGACGGCTGGAGGTCCGAATTGCACCGGCTGACGTGGGTAAACGGGTATCGGTCCGGCGCCTGACCGAGGACGGTCCCCAGGGTCCGAAATTCACCGACACGGTCGGTGTTCTCACATCTTGGAACGAGGGTGTGCTGTCAGTCACACCGAAGAGCGGCGAGTCCGTCCGGATCGTGGAATCGGCGCTGGTGGCGGGCAAGGTCGTCCCCGCCGCACCGGCCCGCCGGCGCGGACCCGCGGCCTCCTTCGCGGAGCTCGCCCCCGTCTGCGCGCGCGCCTGGCAGCCGGTGGAGAGCGAACCCCTGGGCGATTGGCTCCTGCGCGCCGCCGGCGGCTTCACCCGGCGTGCCAACTCCGTACTTCCGCTCGGCGATCCGGGCGTGCCGCTCGACGCCGCGCTCGGGCGGGTCAGGCAGTGGTACGCGGACCGGGGGCTGCCCGCGTACATCCAGACCGCGACCGGCGCCGAAGGCGCGCAGGAGGAGTTGTGCGCGGCGCTGGAGGGTCACGGGTGGCGGCGTGAGGTGACCGCGGAGGTGCGGATCGCGGCGCTTGCCCCGATCGGCGATCTGGCGGCCGAGGTGTCCCGGGTGCGGCTGAGCCGCACGGTGGACGAGGCGTGGTTCGCCCGCTACCAGCGCGTCGGGACGCCGGGCCCGGAGGTGGCGGCGGTGCTGGGCGGCGGCCCCTCGGTATGGTTCGCGACCGTGCCGGGCAAGGCCGGGGACGAGGCGCCCGCCGCGATCGGGCGGTGTGTGGTGGACGGCCGGTGGGCGGGCTTCATGGCCGTCGAGGTGGCTCCCGAGCACCGCAGGCAGGGGCTCGCGACCACCGTGATGACCGCGCTGGCCCGGCAGGCGATGGACGAGGGCGCGTCGGCGGCGTGGCTCCAGGTGGAGGCCGCCAACGACGGCGCCCGGGGGCTGTACGACGGGATGGGCTTCGCGACGCATCACCTGTACCACCACTTCCGGGCGGCGTAGCGCGATGGCCCCCGGGAGGCAGGACAGGGACGAGCTGCGCCGCCGGTTCGCCGAGGAGGCGCGGGCGGAGCGGCCGGATCTGGCGCTGCTGTGCCTGCTGCTGGGCGCGGAGGCCGATCCCGCGCTGGACGCGCACGGCATGGACGCGGCCCAGATCGAACTGGACCGGCTCGCGGGCCTGCTGCCGTACGGAGCGCGCGGCGGCCGCGCCTGGGCCTCGGCGCTGGCCGAACTGCTCGGTGAGCGGTGCGGGTTCGAGGGCACGTCGGCGGACTACCAGCGGCTGGAGTCGTCGCTGCTGCATGAGGTGCTGCGGCGGCGGCGCGGGCTGCCGATCCTGTTGTCGGTGGTGTGGATCGAGGTGGCGCGGCGGGCGGGCGCCCCGGTGTACGGGGTGGCGCTGCCGGGGCATTTCGTGGTCGGTTTCGGGGATCCGGCGGAGCGGGTGCTGGCCGATCCGTTCGCCGGTGGGCTGCCGCTGACGGACCGGGACGCGGAGCTGCTGGTGGTGGGCGCGACCGGGGGGCCGCTGGAGGCGTCGATGCTGGTGCCGGCGCGGCCGCTGGAGATCGTGCTGCGGATCCTGAACAACATCCGGGCGTGGGCGGCGGCCCGCCCGGAGCGCAACGACGTGGCGCTGTGGGCGGTCGAGCTGTCCCTGCTCCTGCCTGCGCACCCGGCCCGGCTGCGCTACGAGCGCGCCCAGCTGCTGGTCCGGAGCGGGGAGTTCCTGCACGGGGCCGCGGAGATGGAGGAGTACGCCCAGGTCATCGCGGACGTCGACCCGGCCGCCGCGGAGGCGGTACGCGGCAGCGCTCGGGCGGCCCGGGCGATGCTGAACTGACGGGGGCGAGGGCGGGGGCAAAGGGCGCAGGGCGGCGGGGCGGCTTCCGCGCGTCCGGCCTGCGCCCTTCGCCCGTCCGGCCTGTGCCCCTCACCCGTCCGGCCTGCGCCCCTCACCCGTCCGGCCTGCGCCCCTCACCCGTCCGGCCTGTGCCCCTCGACCCCTGCCCGCGCGATGAGAAACCGTCAGCGAACGGGTGGTCATCCGCGCCCAAACCTCACCCCCGCGCGCCATGCCGTCCAATGGGTGATTTTCCGCTCTTCGCCACTCGATGAGCCCATGCCGTAGCTCCAATGCGAGGCTCCCCGATGGCGCGCTCCCCGCTCTCGGCTGACGGTGGTTCACGTAGCCACTGCGCCACTCCGGGTCGACAGCCCGTCACCCTTCGCAGTCGCGACGAAAGGAAACGTGTTCAGATGCGCTCTGCCCGCACACTGTTCGCTGCGGCCGCCGTCACGGCGGTCCTCACGATCACCACTCCCTCCGCCTACGCCCTGGCCTCCGGCGACTGGGAGCACGACAACGGTTCGTCCTCCAGCAGCGAGGACGGTGGCTGGACGAAGGACAAGCCCAGCGGCGGCGTCCACACCGGCGGCGGCGCGCTCGCCAAGACGGTCTCCGGCGACGACGAGCACGGCGCGTCGGACGACGAGGGCTGGAAGAAGGACAAGCCTCACGGCGGCGTCCACACCGGCGGCGGCGCGCTGTCGATGACCGTCGCCAAGGAGTGGCAGCCCGGCAACGACGACGAGGGCGGCTCGTCCGACTGGAAGAAGGACAAGCCCAGCGGCGGCGTCCACACGGGTGGCGGCGCGCTGTCGAGCACGGTCACCAAGGAATGGCAGCCCGGCAGCGACGACGAGGGCGGCAAGTACGAGGACGCGGGCAAGCCCAGCGGTGGCATGCACGCCGGTGGCGGTGCCATGTCGATGACGGTCACCAAGGAATGGCAGCCGGGCAGCGACGAGGCCGGCAAGACCGACAAGTCCGAGACGGGCGAGAAGAGCGACAAGACCGAGAAGAGCGACGAGGGCTGGAAGAAGGACAAGCCCAGCGGTGGCGTCCACACCGGGGGTGGCGCGATGGCCATGACGGGCGGCGGCCTGGCGGCCGGTTCGCTGCTGCTCCTCGGCGGTGTCGGCGTCGGCGCGTACAAGGTGCGCCGTCGCCAGGCGACGGGTGGCGCGATGGCCTGACCCGGCCGTACCCGGCCGGTCGCTTCACTGTCGCGGCCGCCGTCCCTCCGGACGGCGGCCGCGGCGCCTTCGTTTTCCCCTCGGGCGGCGCCCGGGCCAGGACCTTCGCTTCCTGCTCGGGCGCCCCCGGGTCAAGCCGTCCGGGCCCTCACCCCCCACCGCACCGCCCGTATCGACCCCGTACGGAAGAAAGGCACGTTCCCATGGCCGCCCCGCAGTCTCCCGGTTCCCCCTCCTCCCGGACTGCCTCCGACACCGTCACGCTCGGCCGCGCCCTGCTCTGGCCCACCGCAGTGGCCGGGCTCGGCATGCTGCTCATCTACAACTCCATCGGGCCCGCGGCCGACGACAAACCACCCGCCGCGGCGGCGCCCGCGGCTCCCTCCTCCTCGCCGGCCGGCGCCGTCCCCCGACAGGCATCCCCGAGCGCCGACCCCGCGCCGCCCCTGTCCCGTGCCATGCCGATCCGGCTCAAGATCCCGGCCATCGCGGTGGACGCGCCCTTCACCCCCTTGTCGATCGGGGCCGACGGACGTCTGAACGCCCCTCCCCTCAACGACAAGAACCTGGTCGGGTGGTTCCAGGGCGGCGCGACACCCGGCGAGCGCGGCGCGTCGATCGTGGCGGGTCACGTCGACACGATGACCGGCCCGGCCGTCTTCCTCCAGCTGCAGTTCCTGCGGCCCGGAGCGACGGTCGACATCACGCGCGCGGACGGCAGGGTGGCCACGTTCAAGGTCGACACCGTGGAGACGTTCAGCAAGGCGAAGTTCCCCGACAAGCGGGTCTACGCCGACACTCCGGACGCCCAGCTGCGCCTGATCACCTGCGGCGGCAACTACGACAGGAAGGTCAAGGACTACGAGGACAACGTGGTCGTGTTCGCGCACCTCGACTCGACGGGGAAGGCATGAGTGCCGTGCTCCCCCGGCGGAAATCCCCGTGCACCGGGCCCCGGGCCGCTGCTAGCGTCGCCGTCATGAAGCGCGCTGCGATGACGACGACGCCGGAGAGTGTCCCGGCGCGCTGACTGCTGACCAGTCCGAAGCCCCGGGGCGAGTGCCCCGGGGCTTCTGCTTGCGGTCACTCGCCCTTCCGTACCTTCCGTACGCGAGGAGACCGCCATGCACGACCACCGCAGACTCGGCCGCGAGCTGGAGCTGTTCGACACCGACCCGCTGATCGGCGCGGGACTCCCGTACTGGCTGCCGGACGGCGCGGCCCTGCGGCACGCCCTGGAGGAGTACATCCGTACCGTTGAGTGGTTGGCGGGCTACCGGCACGTGTGCTCGCCGGTGCTGGGCAAGCGGGAGCTGTACGAGATCTCGGGCCACTGGTCGCACTACAGAGACGACATGTTCCCGCCGATGGACCTGGGCTCCGAGCAGGTCGTCCTGCGGCCGAGCCTGTGCCCGCACCACGCGGTCATCTATCGCTCCCGCTCGCACAGTTACCGTGAGCTGCCGCTGCGGATGGCGGAGCTGGGCGGCATGTACCGCTCCGAGCTCTCCGGGGTGCTCGGCGGACTGACCCGGGTACGGGCCATCCAGCTGAACGATGCCCACATCTTCTGCACCCCGGAGCAGGTCGCCGGAGAGGCGCGGGCCGCGCTGGAGATGATCCGCCGGGCGTACGAGGCACTCGGCATCCGTCCTGCCCGCTTCCGGCTCTCGCTGCCGGGCCCGGGCGGGAAGTACGTCTCCGCTCCCGGGATGTGGCAGCGCTCCACCGCGCTGCTGACCGAGGTCCTCGACGACTCCGGGCTGCCGTACGAGGCGGTCGAGGGCGAGGCGGCGTTCTACGGGCCGAAGATCGACGTCCAGGTGGCCGACGCGGCGGGCCGCGAGTCGACCCTGTCGACCGTCCAGGTCGACTTCCACCAGCCGGAACGGTTCGATCTGCACTACATCGGCGCGGACGGGGCGAAGCACCGGCCGGTCATGGTGCACCGCAGCATCATCGGCAGCGTGGAGCGGGCCGTCGCCCACCTCATCGAGCAGCACGGCGGCGCGTTCCCCGCCTGGCTCTCCCCGGTCCAAGTGGTGGTCCTGCCCGTCTCGGACGCCGAGCTGCCGAACGCCGAGGCGCTCGCCGGGCGTTGCGCGGCACTCGGGCTGCGCGCGGAGGTGAGCGGCCGGGAACGCGGAAGTCTGGGCGCCCGGATCCGGGAAGCCCGACTGGTGCCGTACCAGGCGGTCATCGGCGCCGCGGAGGCCGCGGACGACCGGGTGGCGCTGCGCCTGCGGGACGGCCGCCGTCTCGATCCGCTGCCGGGCGGCGAGGTGCTGGCGCGGATCGGTGCGCTGGTCGCGGCGCAAGGCACCGGGTTGTGGGAGGGGGCTTAAGTCGTTACGGGCTCCGCCTCCGCGTCGGCGTCCCGTCCGGTGCCGAGTGCTCCGGCCAGCGTGGACGCGACGATCAGCAGGGCGAGTACGACGGTCATCGTGAGCCGGAGCCCGACGTGGTCGGCCAGGAAGCCGAGGGCGGGCGGGCCGACGAGGAAGGCGACATAGCCCGCGGTGGAGACCGCGGCGACCCGTGCCGCCGCGTCGCGCGGGTGGTCGCCCGCCGCGGACACGGTGACCGGGAATCCGAGCGAGGCGCCCAGTCCCCACAGCACCGTGGCTGTGCCTGCCATCACCGGGCTCGGCGACACGATCACCACCGCAAGGCCCAGCGCGGCGAGGACCGCGCTGATCCGGACGACCTTGACGGGTCCGAAGCGTTCCAGGAAAGGGCCGCCGGTGAAGCGGCCGAACGTCATCGAGGCGGCGAAGACCAGGAAGGTCAGCGAGCCGGCGGTGGCGCTCACCTCGTAGCCGTCCACCATGAGCAGCGGCAGCCAGTCGTTGGCGGCCCCTTCCGCGAAGGCCATGGCCAGCACGATGACGCCGATGAGGACGAGCCGCCGGTCCCGCCACACCGCGAACTGGCCGCTTCGCCCGCCCGGGCCGGCGGCACCGGCCGCTTCCTTGCCCGTGCCGTGCGGGATCGCGCGCACGGCCACGAGCGCGGCGGTCCCGACGAGCACCGAGACGGCCCCCAGATGCCATCCGACGGGAAACGCGACGGCGGTCAGCGCCATGCCCAGCAGCGCGCCGGCCACGGTGCCCATGCTGAAGCAGCCGTGCAGCACCGGAAGGACGGGCCGGCCGATGACCCGCTCCACGTCCGCGCCCTCGATGTTGAACGCGACTTCGGCCAGTCCCATCCCGCCGCCGAACAGAGCCAGTCCGCAGAAGACCCCGCCCGCCAGCGCGAAGGCCGTGCCCGCCGCGACGACCAGCAGCCCGGCGACGATCAGGGCCGCACCGAAGGCGATGGCGGCCCGGGCCCCGTAACGGCGTACGAGCGGGCCGGAGGCGGTCACACCGGCCATCGAACCGGTGGACAACCCGAAGAGCACCAGCCCCATCGCGCCGGTGGAGACGTCGAGTCCGTCCCTGACGGCCGGGGTGCGCGCCACCCATGAGGCCATGCCGGTTCCGGCGGCGAGCATGAAGAGGAACAGTGCGGCACGCCGACGGCGTGTTGCGGCATCCATGAGAGAGCCTCGGCAGTCCGGAAGAGAATTTCAGCAGGAGCGTACGATCGTACGCCTCGAAGTGTACGATCGTACCCATGACGGATCACTTCGCGGGAGACCCGCGCACGAACCATGAGCGGATGCTCGCCGGGGACCTCTACATCGCCGACGACCCCGCGATCGTGGAGGCCCAGCGGCGCGCCGTGCGCCTCGCCGCCCGGTATCTGGCGGCGTACACCGAGGACCCCGACGCCGCGCAGCCCGTCGTCGCGGAGCTCCTGGGCGGTCTCGGCGCCGGTGCGCACATCCGGCCGCCGCTGTACGTGGACTACGGCTCGTACCTCACGGTCGGCGAGGACACGTTCATCAACTACAACCTCACCGCCCTGGACGTCGCCCCGATCACCATCGGCCGCGACTGCCAGATCGGGCCGAACGTCCAACTGCTCACGCCCACCCACCCGGTGGAGCCGGAGCCGCGCCGGGACAAGCTGGAGGCGGCGAGGCCCATCACGATCGGGGACAATGTCTGGCTGGGCGGCGGCGCGATCGTGCTGGCCGGGGTGACCATCGGGGACAACAGCGTCATCGGCGCGGGAGCCGTCGTCACCAAGGACGTCCCCGCCAATGTGGTGGCCGTCGGCAACCCGGCCCGGGTGATCCGCTCGATCTAGAACATGTCGGCAGAAAGAAGCACCGTGGCGACCGGACAGAACGACCCCGAGCGGCGGGAGCGCATCATCGCCGCCGCGCTCGACCTGATCGCGGAGGAAGGGGTCGCCGGGACCTCGCACCGCAAGGTCGCCGCCCGTGCCGGTGTGCCGCTCGGCTCGATGACGTACCACTTCGGCGGCATGGACGAGCTGCTGCGGGAGGCCTTCATCCGCTTCTCCAGCAGCATCGTCGCCGTCTTCGAGGAGCGTCTCGGCGCCGCGACCACGCGGGACGAGGCCCGGGAAGCGGTCGCCGATCTGGTCCACCACCTGTCCGGCGGCAACCAGCGCGAACTCGTCCTCACCCACGAGCTGTACACCCTGGCCGCCCGCAAGCCCGCCTACCGCGAGCTGACCCGGGAGTGGATGCGGCGCAGCCGCGTCGCCCTCGAGTGGCACTTCGCCCCGGCGACGGCCCGTCAGCTCGACGCGCTGATCGAGGGCCTGTCCATCCACCGCGCCCTGGAGACGGAGCCCCACGACCGGGCGCTGACGGTCGAGGCGATCGCCCGCATCACCCGGGCCGACGACGCGCGACCCTGACGCGCAGCCCCACGACCCTGACGCGCAGCCCCAGGACCCTGGCCGGCACCCCACCTGACCAAGGTGCCGGCCAGGTCACGCTGCGACGCGCCCGTTCACGCGGGGGCCCGGCCCGCCGTCACGCCTCGCCCGCCGCCGTCACGGACTTGAGTTCGTCGAGGGACTCCTGGATGTACGCGCCCATGGCCCGGTCATCCGCCCCGCCGATCCAGCGTTCGAACGCGACCTTGAAGACGGCGACCCCCGCCTCACCAGCCAGGCTCGCGGACGGTTCGGGGACACCGCGGGCGCGCAGGGCTTCGCCGAGTGCCGCGGCCAGCGAGGCGAGTTTGACGAGCTCGCGTTCACGCAGTTCAGCGTTGGCCGAGACGACCTTCTGACGTTGCCGGGACTGCTCGCGCCGCGCGTCGAACACGGCTGCCGCGGCGTGGAGCGCCCCGGCCACGGCGTCTATCGGCGCGGCGGACGCGGGCGCCTCGGCGAGGGTCTTGACGAGGAGATCCTGGAGCAGGACCGAGCCACCGAACAGGACCTCGCGCTTGTCGGCGTAGTGCCGGAAGAAGGTGCGCTCCGTGAGACCGGCGCGCCGGGCTATCTCGGTCACGGTCGTCTGCTCGTAACCGCGCTCGCCGTACAGCTCCATCGCGGCCTGCTCCAGCCGGCCGCGCGCGTTCGGCTCCCATCGACTCATGCCGCTGATTCTATGTGATGACAGCGCCTGCCATCAGTAGTAGGGTGATGACAGTCGCTGACATCGACTGTCCGGCTGCCGACGCCTCTGACGGGCGCAGCAGGACGGCCGACCCCTTCTGGAGGTTTCTCATGCGTGTATTCATGACCGGCGCGTCCGGCTGGATCGGTTCCGCGGTCGTTCCCGAGCTCATCGACGCCGGCCACCAGGTCGTCGGGCTCGCCCGCTCGGACTCCTCGGCCCAGGCGCTCACCGCCGCGGGCGCCGAGGTGGTGCGCGGGGATCTGGACGACCTCGGCGTCCTGCGCGAGGCGGCTTCCGCCGCCGACGGCGTGATCCACCTCGCGTTCAAGCACGACATCGCCTTCTCGGGCGGCTTCGCGGAGGCCGCCGGCGCGGACCGCCGCGCGGTCGAGACGTTCGGCGAGGCACTCGCGGGTTCCGGCAAGCCGTTCGTGCTCGCCTCCGGGACGATCGGCCTCGCACCGGGCCGGGTCGCCACCGAGGAGGACGGGCGGAACGCCGGGCAGCCGGCAGCGTCCGAGGCCGCGCGGGCCCGTCTGGCCACGGCCCAGCTGACCCTCTCCTTCGCCTCGCGCAAGGTCCGCTCGTCCGTTGTGCGCTTCCCGCCGACGGTGCACGGCGAGGGAGATCACGGCTTCATGGCGGCCCTGGTCGGCGTCGCCCGCGCCAAGGGCGTCTCCGGCTACATCGGCGACGGCGCCAACCGCTGGCCGGCCGTCCACCGTGCCGACGCCGCCCACCTCGTCCGCCTGGCGCTGGAGGCCGCACCCGCGGGCTCGATCCTGCACGCGGTCGACGAGGAGGGCGTCCCGATCCGCGAGGTCGCCGACGCCATCGGGCGTAACCTCGGCCTACCCGTCACCTCCGTCCCCCCGGAGGACGCGGACGCGCACTTCGGCTGGCTGGGCCCCCTCCTGGGTATGGACGCCCCGACCTCCAGCGCCGTGACCCGCGCGTCGTACGGGTGGCAGCCGACGCACCCGGGACTGATCGAGGACCTCGACAAGGGTCACTACTTCGTCACCCCGTCCGCGTAGCGGCCTCAGCGGCCGGCCCCGTGAGCGCCCGACCCCTAGGTCGTGTCCGCAAGGTCTCGCCCGGCCTGCGGGCGGACGACGATGCGTTGCGGACACTCCCCAGCAACTCCAGGTGAATCGGGGAAGGGCTCACTGGTCCCGGCGGTGCACCGCGAGCACCGCCACCGCCCCCGCCAGCAGCGCCCAGAAAGCGTAGACGGTCCAGGCTCCGGAGGCCGTCCACGGGTAGAGGACCGTCGCGTGGAGATCCGAGACCGACAGCCGCTCCCACGCGCTGAAGGGCAGCGTGTGCTGGAGCACCGCCGTCAGGTGGCGGCGGTCGCTGAGGACCATCGGCAGCAGGAGCAGCACCACCACGCATCCGACAACGGACCCTCCGGTGTGGCGGATCACCGCGCCTATTGCCAGACCCGCGAGCGCGGCCACCGGCGCCAGCAGTGCGGAGGCCACGACGAGGCGCACTGCGCCGGGGTGGGAGAGGGTGACCGAGGCGTCCCGGCCGGAGAGGATCGCCTGCGTCGAGGCGAATGATGCCAGGGCGACGAGCGTGCCGAAGACCGTGGTGACGGCGGTGAGGACGAGGGCCTTGGCGGCTGTCACCGAGCGGCGGGCCGGGACTGCCGTGAAGGTGGTGCGGATCAGGCCGGTGCCATACTCGCCGGTGATCGATACGGCACCGATCGCGGCGACGGCCAGCACCAGCACCATGGCGGCGTTCCCCGTGAAGGCGTCCATGAGCGGTGAGCCGTTGGCGATGAAGGACGCGCGGCCGCGATCGTCGTACTGGTTCCAGTACTTGTAGTGGTCGTAGGCCGTGCCGGCGTTGAACGCGATGACGGCCAGCGCGGTGATCGCGTACATCCAGGACGTGGAGCGCAGCGACCATGTCTTGAGCCACTCGGCGGCCAGCAGGTCACTGAAGCGGGCTCGGGGCTCGTCGTTCGCCACGCGGGCGGGGGGTGCGGTCGTGGCCGGTGCCGTGGTCATCGGGGGTCTCCTGCGGGGTATTCGACGCTGTCGGCGGTGAGTTCCATGAACGCCTCCTCCAGCGAGGCGCCGAGCGTGGTGAGCTCGTGGAGCAGGACGCGGTGGCGCAGGGCGAGTTCACCGATGCGGGCGGCGGTGAGCCCGGTGACCGTGAGCCGGTCGCCGTCCGGGACCACCTCGGCGCCCTCGTCGGTGAGCAGCGCGGCCAGAGCGGCAGGATCGGGGGTCCCCACGGTCACGCTGAGGCGGGTACTCCGGGCTGCGAACGCGGTCAGGCTCTCGGCGGCGATGAGCTCCCCGCGGCCGATGACGACGAGCCGGTCGGCGGTGTGCTCCATCTCCGTCATCAGGTGGCTGGAGACGAACACCGTCCGGCCTTCGGCGGCGAGCCGTCGGAACAGCCCGCGCACCCACAGCACGCCTTCCGGGTCGAGCCCGTTGAGCGGTTCGTCGAAGAGCAGCACCGGTGGGTCGCCGAGCAGCGCGGTGGCTATGCCGAGGCGCTGGCGCATCCCGAGAGAGAAGCCGCCGATGCGACGGCGGGCCGCTCCCGCGAGGCCCACGTCCTGGAGCAGCTCGTCGACCCGGGCGCGCGGGATGCCGTTGCTGCGGGCCAGCATCGCGAGATGGGCGCGGGCGGTGCGGCCACCGTGGACATCGCCCGCGTCGAGGAGTGCACCGACGTGCCGCAGTCCGCGTGCGTGGTCGCGGAACGGCCGGCCTTGCAGGGTGGCCGTTCCGGCGGTGGGCTCGACCAAGCCCAGCAGCATGCGCAAAGTGGTGGTCTTGCCGGCCCCGTTGGGCCCCAGGAAGCCGGTGACCTCGCCCGGCCGTACGGTGAAGGTGAGGTCCTTGACGGCGGTCGCGGCGCCGTATCGCTTGGTCAGTCCGTTGACTTCGATCACGCCGTCAACTGTCCCGCCCGAGCCCTCGGGCGTCTTCGGACCAGCGGTGACATCTGCCGGGGCGGGTGTCGACCCAGGGTGTACAACCGTGGTCCGATGCCTGTCCGCGAGGCGCTGGCTACGATCGGCGCATGTCTCCGACGCCCTCGCTGCCGCGACTCAAACTCATCCCATCGGGCTGGTGGGTGGGTGCGGGCTGGTACGCGGGCGTGCTGCTCACGTTCCTCGTGCGGGTGCGGCTGCCCGGCCAGTACGAGCCGTCCGTCCGCCCCGGGGCCCTCTTCTACCGGTGGGACGGTCTGCTGACCCAACTGCTCGCCACGGCCCTGGCGGCGGCCGGCTGCCTGGTGCTGGAACGGCGTCCGCTGAGAGGCCTGGCGCTGGTGCTCGGTGCCGCCGCGCTCGCCACCATGTCGCTGAGTGTGGCGGAGATTCCGCTCGCCCAGTACCTCGCCGCCGATGTGGCGCTGTACTTCATCTCGGCGACACGGTCGCGCCGGACGGGGTTCATAGCCCTCCTGATGGCGCTCGGCGTCCTCGCCGGCTTTCTGGCCATGCGGCTGCTGGCCGGGTGGGTCGTCGGCACGTCGGCGGAACTGGTCGTCGCCCTGACCGCGGTCGTCGCCTGGCTGGTGGGCGGCTCGGCGTACGAGGCGCGCCGGCACGGCGAGAGCCTGGCCGCGCGAACAGCCGAACAGGCCGTGGTCCAGGAGCGGTTGCGGATCGCCCGCGAGATGCACGACATGGTCGCGCACAGCGTCGGCATCATCGCCCTCCAGGCCGGTGCCGCGGCCCGTGTGGTGCACACTCAGCCCGATGCCGCCCGCGAGGCGATGAGCGCGGTGGAGACCGCGGGCCGGGAGACCTTGTCGGGGCTGCGCCGGATGCTCGGCGCCCTGAGGGAGACCGACCCCGGATACGAGGGCGCCGGGCGGGACGCTGCCCCGTTGCGTCCGGCGGAGGGCCTCGGCGACGTGGAGCGGCTGGCGCGGGCGACGACTGCGGCTGGGGTCGGAGTCGAGGTGCACTGGGAGGGCGAACGGCGGCCGCTGCCGCCGGACATCGATCTGTCGGCGTTCCGCATCATCCAGGAGTCGGTAACCAATGTGGTCCGTCATGCGGAGACCGGCGCCTGCCGGGTGTCCATCGTGTACGGCGCCGAGGAGCTCGTCATCGAGGTCTGCGACCGCGGCCGGGGGACGGGTCTCGCGAGGGAGCCGGGCTTCGGGCTCGTCGGGATGCGGGAGCGGGTCGCCCTGCTGCACGGCGAGTTCACCGCCGCCCCGCACCCTGAGGGCGGGTTCCGGGTGACGGCCCGGCTGCCGGTGCCCGCACCGGCGGCGCCCGCGGGGAGCACGGCATGAGCGACGGGACGCACCGAACCGCGGAGCCGGTCCGTGTTCTGCTCGCCGACGACCAGCCGCTGGTGCGCACCGCGTTGCGCATGGTCATGGCGGAGACCAGCGACATGGACGTCGTCGGCGAGGCGGGGACGGGCGACGAGGCCGTCCGGCTGACCGCCGAACTCGCCCCCGATGTCGTCGTGATGGACATCCGGATGCCGGGACTGAACGGCATCGAGGCCACCGAGCGGATCGCGGCGGGCCCGACCGCCGCCCATGTGGTGGTCCTGACCACGTTCGATGACGACGACTACGTGTACGGCGCCCTGCGCGCCGGGGCGGCCGGCTTCCTGGTCAAGGACATGGCGTTGGAGGACATTCTGGGTGCGGTCCGGGTGGTGGCGGCCGGCGACGCGCTGCTCGCGCCGGGCGTCACCCGACGGCTGATCAAGGAGTTCGCGGGCAGGCCGAGCTCACCGGTCCCGCAGCGCCCGCTCACCACGATCACCGACCGGGAGCGCGAGGTCCTGGTGCTGGTCGGCAGCGGGCTGTCCAATGCGGAGATCGCGGAGCGGCTGTTCATCAGCGTCGCCACGGCCAAGACGTATCTGACCCGGCTGCTCGCCAAGCTCGACGCCCGGGACCGGGTGCAGCTCGTCATCATCGCGTACGAGGCGGGGCTGGTGACGGCGGCCCGGTGACGGGTGACCGGCGAGGGGGCGGCCTCGGGACGGCTCTACAGCCAGCCCTTCTCCCGGGCCATGCGGACCGCCTCCGCGCGGTTGCGGGCCGCCATCTTCTGGATCGCCATGGAGAGGTAGTTGCGGACCGTGCCCTGGGACAGGTGCAGCGCCGCGGCGATCTCCGCGTTGGTCGCACCGTCCGCGGCCGTGCGCAGCACCTCACGCTCGCGCGCGGTCAGCGGACTCGCGCCCTCGGCGAGGGCGGCGGCTGCGAGGGTGGGGTCGATGACGCGTTCACCGGCGAGCACCTTGCGTACGGCTGCGGCGAGTTGGGACGCGGGCGCGTCCTTCACCAGGAAGGCGTCCGCACCCGACTCCATCGCGCGGCGCAGATACCCGGGGCGGCCGAAGGTGGTGACGACGACGATCTTGATGTCGGGAAGGGCGCGGCGCAGTTCGGCGGCCGCCTCGATGCCCGTCATGCCGGGCATCTCGATGTCGAGGAGAGCCACGTCGATGCCGTGTTCCCTGGCCGCGGCCAGCACCTCGTCGCCGCGGGCGACCTGGGCGACCACCTCGATGTCGGGTTCCAGGCCGAGCAGCGCCGCGAGGGCCTCGCGCACCATGGACTGGTCCTCGGCCAGGAGGAGTCTGATCATGCTCATTCCCGGGATCCTAGGCCGGATTCGAGGGGAACGCTGAGGACGGTGGTGAAGCCCTTGCCCGAACGGGCGTCGGTGGCACGGGTGATGAGCGTGCCGTCGACGGTGGCGAGGCGCTCGGCCATGCCGGTCAGGCCGTTGCCCCGCGTCGTGCCGGGGGCGCCGCGGCCGTCGTCGGCGACGGTGAGTTCGAGGACGCGTCCGCCGAGGGTCTGGCGGGGGACGAGGGTGACCGTGCAGCGGCCGGCGCCACTGTGGCGTACGACGTTGGTGACGGCTTCCCGCAGCGCCCAGGCAAGCACCTCCTCCGCCTTCTCGGGGAGGTCCTCGGGGGCCTCGGCCGGGATGCCGGCGGTGATCCCGGCGGCGGCGAGGGCGGTCCTGGCTCCGGCCAGTTCGCCGGGGAGGGTCGGCCTGCGGTAGCCGGTGACGGCGCTGCGTACGTCCACGAGGGCCTGGCGGCTGACCCGTTCGATGTCGGCGACCTGCTCCGCCGCCTGTTCCGGGTTACCGGGGAGCATCCGTCCGGCCAGTTCGCTCTTGAGGGTGATCAGGGAGAGGGAGTGGCCGAGCAGATCGTGCAGATCCCGGGCGAGGCGGAGCCGTTCCTCGTTGGCGGCGAGCTGGGCGACGGTCGCGCGGGCCTCACGGAGCTGGATCGTGGTGCGGATCATCTGCCGTACGCCGGACATCGCGAAGCCGCCGAGGAGTGCGGGGAAGACCAGGGCCGTGATGATCTCGCGGGGATGGTCGCCGCTCAGGCCGATGGCCACCAGGACGGCGGTGACGGCGGGGATCAGCCAACGGGCGGTGCGCATCGGCAGGGTGGCGCCGACGGAGACCGAGACGTACACGAACAGGACCAGCCAGGGCGTGCCGAACGTCAGGGAGAGCAGGACGGCCAGCGCGCCGAGGAAGGCGAGGGCGGCGCGGACCCGGAAGGGGTCCAGGGCCTTCGAGGTGTGGCGAAAGACCAGGACGAGGTAGCTTCCGACGAAGACCAGCAGCCCGAGGACACCCAGAGCGGTGGCCCACGGGGTGTGGTTGCCGTCGGCGAGGTCCTTGACCGGCGCGCTCATGAAGGCGAGCCAGATACCGATCCACAGGAGCTTGGCCCGTGCCTGCTTCGCGTTGGTGGGCGGCCGACCTATGCTCACGTGCGTCTCGTCCTCGTTCACGCTTTCAGAGTGTCCTTCCGGTAGAGCCAGGCGGCACCGCCCGCGAAGAGCACGAAGTAGGCGCAGAGGATGGCGACGTCCTTGGCGTGGGGTGCGCCGCCCATTTCGACGGCCTGGCCGAGGGCAGCGTACGCGTGGGTGGGCAGCCACTCCGAGATGTTCTGGATCCACTGCGGGAAGGTGGCGCTCGGCATCCACAGTCCGCCGAGGATCGACAGGACGAAGTAGATGATCATGCTGATCGGGCGGACCGCGTCGCCGCTGGCGAGGTAGCCGATGGCGACGCCGAGCGCGGCGAAGACGAGCGAGCCGGCCCAGATGACGCCGGTGAGGGCGAGCCACTGCCAGGCGTCGAACCGTACGTGCTTGACCGAGGCCGCGACGAGGAAGACCACCACGATGCACGGCAGGGTGACCATGGCCGCGCTGGCGATCTTCGCGAGGACGTAGCCGCGGCTCGGCAGTGCGGTCAGCCTCAGCTGGCGGACCCAGCCCTTCTCGCGCTCCTTGGCGATGCGTTCGCTGTTGCCCATCAGGACGGCGGTCAGCGCGCCGAAGGAGGCCATGGAGACCATGAAGAAGGACTGCAGGGTCAGATCGGTGTGCGGCACCTTGTCGGTGGTGTTCTGGGTACCGGAGATCAGCAGATAGATCACCGACGGGTAGATGATCGAGAAGAACATGAACTTCTTGTTCCGCAGGGTGCGGGTGACTTCGAGCCTGATGAGGGCCCACGAGAAGAAATTCGTCATGCGGTCCTGGCCTCCTCGGCCTCGGTGATGGCGACGAAGGCCTGTTCCAGGCCGAGTCCGGCGACTTCCAGCTCGCGCGGGTAGAGGCCCAGCCCGTACACGGCGTGCATGGTCGCGTCGGCGTTGTGCGACTGGATACGGACGCGGTGGCCGGTGATGTCGAGCGTGGAGAGGAACGGCAGGGCGCGCAGGGCATCTTCGTCGATCGCGCCCTCCAGCTCGAAGGAGATCCGGCGGGCTCCGGCCCTCGCCTTGATCTCCGCGGCGGTGCCGTCGGCGAGGATCCGGCCCTTGTGCAGGACCAGGACGCGGTCGGCGATCGCGTCGGCCTCTTCGAGGTAGTGGGTGGCGAACAGCACCGTGCGGCCCTGGTCCGCCTGCTCGCGCATGGTGGCCCAGAAGGCCTGGCGTGCGGTGACGTCCATACCGGTGGTCGGCTCGTCGAGCACGATCAGGTCGTTGGCCCCGGCGGTGGCGAGCGCGAACCGTACGCGCTGTTCCTGACCGCCGGAGAGCTTGTTGACCATGCGGTCGGCGATGGAAGCGATGCCGGCCCGGGCCAGTACCTCGCTCACCGGGTAGGGCTTCGGGTGCAGACCGCTGACGAGCCCGACCAGTTCGCCGACCGTGACGTCCTCCATGAGGCCGCCGGACTGCAGCATGGCGCCGACGCGGCCCGCGGCGATGGCCGCCTGCGGGGTCGTACCGAAGAGGCGGACGGTACCGGAGTCGGCGGTACGCAGGCCGAGGAGGAGGTCGAGGGTGGAGGACTTGCCGGCGCCGTTGGGGCCGAGGAGCGCCACGGTCTCACCGGGGTGCAGGTGGAGGGTGAGCGCGTCGACGGCGCGTACGTCTCCGTAGGCCTTGCTGACCTGGTCGAAGCTGACCACGGCGGTCTTCACCGCGGCGGCTTCGGGGGCTGTCGTTGTCATGCGTCCAGCCTGGCTCAGCAGGGGGCGCGCCCGGCAGGGTCACGGGTCGTGAATCCGGGATGACAGATGTCATGCCGTACGTGTGAGAGCGGCCGCCCGTCCAAAAACCCCGCCCCCGGCCGGGGGTCCGGACGGGGGCGGGAGAGCGGGCGGACAACGGCGTCAGCCGTTGCCGCCGAGGTCGATCGTGACGGTCCGCTCGGCCTCGGTCTTGCCGAGCAGCGCGCCCCGCATGGCGAACGCCACGTCGTCCGGGCCGACCTGGTGCTTCGTACCGTCGCCCTTGGTGACCATGATCCCGTCGAAGACGCCTCCGCAGAGCTCTTCGATGGCCTTCTTGTCGTAGTGGTCGACGAGTTTGCCGTCGATCGGCACCATCGAAAGGATCTTCGGCAGCGACTTGGCCGGGCCGAACGGGATCTGCTTCGATCCCGCTTTGATGACGATCAGGCCGGACATCGCGGGCTCCGCGAACTCCTTCATGGCCCGGTCCAGTTCGGCCTGGCTGATGGTGGGTTCGCGGGTGGTGACCGGCAGTTGGACGGTGTTGACCCTGCCCGTCTCGACCTGGGCACGGTACGCGTCGCGGACCGACACCATCGACTGGTTGACGTCGAGCGCCTTGCCCGCCTTGCCGGGGACGGCGACGGCCTTGCCCGGCACGAACTTGATCTTCCCGTCGGCGGACGAGCCGGAGGCGCCGGCCAGGTCCTTCAGCGCGACACCGAGTTTCTCCTCGTCGACCGGGATCACCGGGTCGACGGTGCGCTCGTTGCCGAAGAGGGAGCCGATCACGGAGACGGGGTTGTAGTCGCTGCCCGCAGCAGCGCGCACGGTCGCCTGGCTGTCCAGGGAGAGCCCGGCCTTGTCGGGGGTGAGCTGCGTCTTCTTGCCGTCCACGGTCAGCTGGAGCGGCGCCTTGGACCGCTTGCCGAGCGCCGTGTCCAGCTTCTGGACGGCGTCGTCCCGGGTCCCGCCGCCGATGTCGACGCCGAGGACGGTGGTGCCCTTGGGTACGTCGGAGTGGTTCATCAGCAGCCCGGCGCCGTAGGCGACCCCGAGCAGGCAGACAGCGGCCACACCGAGCATGACCAGCTTCGAGCGGCCCTTCTTGGCCGGGGCGCTCGCCTTCGCGGACTGCGGGGCGGTACGGGCGGCGGGCTTGGGCGCCTGAGCGGCGAACCCGCCCGGGCCGGCCGGTCCGGTCCCCATCGGGCTGTCCGGCGTGCGCGGCCCGGAATCGGTGCCGGGGAACGGCGACGGTCCACCTGAGCGGTGCTCCGGGGGCACGACGGGGATGCCGCTGGTCAGCGTGTCTCCCGAGACGTTGCCCCCCGGACCGGAGGGGCCCGGTCCGAACTGCGGGGTGAGCACGGCGGTGTCGTCCGACATCCGCGGCGGGCCGCCGCCGGGGGCGCCGGGACCCGCCGGTCCGCCGGGGCCGGGTCCGAAGGGCGCCCGGCCGTCGAGGTCCGGGGTGAGGGCCGAGCTGCCGGTGGCCGGTCCCGTGGTGGGGCCGGAGGGCCCCGGCGTACGGACACCGAGGTTCGGCGTGGACCGAGGACCGCCGGGGCCGTCGTCACCGAAGCCGCCGAAGCCGTCGGACCCGGGCGCGCCCGGGTCGTCGGAGAAGCCCGAATCGTCGGCACGCTGCGGACCGTCGAAGAAGCCCTGGTCACCAGCGCGCGGAGGTCCGTCGAAGAAGCCCTGGTCACCGGGAGGCTGAGGTCCGTCGGGGAACCCCTGGTCACCGGCACGCTGCGAACCGTCGGAGAAGTAGGGCAGATCGGCGCGGGGGACGCCCGCGGGCGGGGTGGCCGGGCCTGATCCCGGTCCGTCCGGCCGGCCGCCGGGGCCACCGGCGGCCGCAAAGCCGGCACCGTTCGTCTCGGCGGGGCCCTCGCCCCTGAATCCGGCGCCATTCGTGCCGGCCGGACCGCCGGCCCGGAAGCCGGCCCCGTCCGTGCCGTCGCCCGACGGGGCGTCCGACGAAGCGCTCGTGCCCGCCGGGGCGGCGGTCGGGGGCTTGCGCGGCGCGAACCAGTCGCTGCCGCTCTTCTCCCTGGCCGGCTTCTCGGCAGCGGGCTCCGCCGCGACCGCGGTCTCCCGCGCCTCGGGCCCCGGCGCGGCCGGAGCCGCCTTGGCACCGTTGGCCGTGGAGGCCGTGGAGGCCGTGGAGGCCGTGGAGGCGCCCGGGCGCGGGATCGAGCCGGTGCGCTCGCCGGCGCCGCCGTCGACGTCGCTCATGGGCGTACGCATGACCACCGGTGGGATGGGGCGCGAGCCCGGAATGTTGATCCGGATACGCGTCGTCAGCGTCGTCTCGGTCCTCGGCTCGTCGGGCTGAGGCGGATCCGCAGGCTCCGGGGACTCCCCCGGGGCGTCCTGCGAAGGATGCAGCGACGGATACTGGCGGGATCCGTACGGCGGCGTGCCCGAGGGGTACGCGGCTCCCCCGCGGCCCTGGGGCCCGGAGGACGAACTGTCAGTTTCACGACTCAAAGCAAGTTCTCCCGATTGGCTCCGCCGCCCGTACTTCCCCCGCGCCGCAGGCCAGGGGACGGCTCGACACGCGGACCACTTTACTGGCCGCGACCGGCACACACCCCGCGACCGGGGGGAACGGCTGCACACCCCCCGGACGGACAGGGGGCATTACGGGATCGGACGTGGCACATTACTTGCCAGGTCGGCCGCTGTCGGCCCCCAGTTGGGCCGCCCGCGACATCGTGGCACAGATCACAGCGATGACCAGGCCGCCCAGCAGGAAGAGGGCGAGGCCCAGTTCGTCCCCGAAGACGTAGTCCCCCTCCGGTCTCCCACCGAGCAGAACAATGACCGAAATCAGCCACCCGGCTGCGGGCGCCAGCACCCCGGACTGCGCGCCCATGAGGATGCGGCCGCCGAGGAAGAGGCCTGCGGACGCGAGCAGGGCCAGCAGCAATCCGCCGGGGAACCAGGCGGATTGGACGAGTGTTCCGGCGATGCCGACGAGCGCGCCGAGGACCGCCAGGCCCAGCAGGGCGGCAATCCGGCGGGGGTTGAGGGGCGCGGCCAGGCCGGTGGCCGGAATGTCCCTCGGAGGGGCGTTGGTCCGCGCGGCCCGCGGCCTTCCGCCGCTCACCTGCCCGCCTCCTTGGCATCCGTGACGTCCGAATCGCCCGTGACGCCTGTGACGCCCGTATCCTCTGCGACTCCCGCGACTCCCGCGAAGAGATCATGTTCCCGGGTTCCCCCGGTGGCACCTGGTGCGCCGCTCACCAACTGGTAGTACTCGGTGGTGAGGACGGGCTGGCCCAGGTTGTTCGACAGGGTGAAGAAGGCGCCGTCCAGCGCGATCTGGGTGGCATGGGCCCGCATCGCCGCGGCCTTCGCCTCGCCGTGTCGGGTGCCATCGATCTCGGTGGTGATCAGAGAGTCGTCCACGACACCCGGTACGTCGTCGATCGCGGCGATGCCGGGGAACGCGCCGGGGGCGGTGGCCCGCAGCCGGGCGAAGCCCTCCTCGACGACCGGACGCGGCACCCGGTTCCAGTAGATCTTGGCGATCGTGTGCGCGGGACCCGAGCCGGGGCGGTACGCGGGGTCGGCGGCCAGCTCGGCGGCGCGGGTCGCGACCCGGTGCGCCTGGATGTGGTCGGGGTGCCCGTAGCCCCCGTCGGGGTCGTACGTCACCAGGACCTGGGGACGCACCTCACGGATCACCTCCACGAGGTGTCCGGCGGCCTCGTCGAGGTCGGCGGACCAGAAGGCGCCGGGGCGCAGGTTCTGCTCGGTGCCCATCATCCCGGAGTCGCGGTACCGGCCCGCGCCGCCGAGGAGGCGGTGGTCGGTGACCCCCAGCTCCTTCATGGCCGCCGCGAGTTCGCCCAGGCGCCAAGGGCCCAGGGAGTCGTCCCGGTCTGCGGCGAGATGGGCGAGTCCGGGCGGGATGATCTCGCCCTCCTCGCCGAGCGTGCAGGTCACCAGCGTGACCAGAGCGCCGTCGGCCGCGTACCTGGCCATGGTGGTGCCGTTGTTGATCGACTCGTCGTCGGGGTGCGCGTGCACCAGGAGCAGACGCCGGGCGGGGAAGTCCGTCATGGGGACCACCCTACGAGCCGACGACCCCCGCGCCCGACGGCGGCCACACCCCCGGACGCCTCCGGATCACCGGCCGCAGCCGTCAGAACTTGATGCCCCCGATCATGCCGGCCACGTTCGTGGTCAGCTCGGAGATGGTGGGCGCCATGGACGAGCTGGCGAGATAGAAACCGAGCAGCATGCAGACGACCGCGTGTCCGCCCTTCAGTCCGGATTTCCGGATCAGCAGGAAGACGACGATCGCCAGCAGCACCACCGCCGAAATCGAGAGCGCCACGGCGGTTCACCTCCATCTGTACGGTCGGGACGGGCAGCACGCATGGAGCCAGCAGGTTCATACCCACCGAGCGCTACGGATCATAACTATCCGTGGCAACGCATTGATCGGGGCACAGCAGCACGAGGGGCGCACGGGCGGTGGGGCCGGCCGATAGGTTCGGCATATGACTTCGTCAGAGATCACCTTTCCGCTGCAGTTGGCCCGGACCATGCGCTTCACCCTCGGTGCACCCCGCGCGTTCACGGTCTCACCCGACGGTGAACGGGTCGTCTTCGTGCGCTCCGGGTCGGGCACCGACCGCTCCGGCCGCCTCTGGGTACTGGACCTGAGCGACGCCGCGGCCCCGCGGGAACGGGTCGTGGCCGATCCGGCACTGCTGCTGGGCGGTTCGGCGGAGCGGCTCTCGGCCCAGGAGCGGGCGCGCCGCGAGCGGAGCCGCGAGGGGTCGTCGGGGATCGTGGGCTACGCGGTGGACGCGGCGGCCGAGTTGGCGGCGTTCGCCCTCTCCGGGAAGGTGTACGTCGCCGAGCTGCGGGCCGGAACGACGCGCGCCCTGCCGGTGCCGGGCCCGGTGATCGACCCGCGACCCTCCCCCGACGGGCGACACATCGCATATGTGTCCAAGGGCGCGTTGCGCGTCGTGGGCGCCGGCGGCGAGGAGGACAGGGCGCTCGCGGAGCCGGAGGACGCGGATGTCTCGTACGGCCTCGCGGAGTTCATCGCGGCCGAGGAGATGCAGCGCTCGCGCGGCTTCTGGTGGTCGCCGGACTCGGACCGGCTGCTCGTGGCCCGGGTCGACGACAGCCCTGTGCGGCGGTGGTGGATCGCCGATCCCGCGCATCCGGACCGCAAGCCCGCGGAGGTCGCGTACCCGGCGGCCGGCACGCCCAACGCCGAGGTGCGGCTGTTCGTCGTGGGGCTGGCCGGCGAACGTACCGAAGTGGTGTGGGACCGGGCCCGGTTCCCGTATCTGGCGCGGGTGCACTGGTCGTCGGACGGGGCGCCGCTGCTGCTGGTGCAGGCCCGTGACCAGCAGAGCCAGCTCTACCTGGCGCTGGACCCGGAGACCGGGGCGACCCGGACGGTGCACGCGGACGAGGACCCGGTGTGGCTGGAGCTGTTCCCCGGGGTGCCCGCGTGGGCGCCGGACGGGCGGCTGGTGCGGATCGCGGACGAGGGCGGGGCGCGGGTGCTCGCGGTCGGCGACCGGCCGCTGACCGGGGCGCAGTTGCAGATCGGGACCGTGCTGGACATCGGGGAGTCCGACCTGCTCGTCACGGCGACGGCGGGCGAGCGTGCCGCCGAGCCGGAGATCGGCGAGAGCCATGTGTACCGGGTCAACGAGCTGGGCGTCGAGCGGGTCTCGGAAGGTGCGGGCGTCCACACGGCGGTCCGCTCCGGCGGGGTGACCGTCATGGTCTCCACCTCACTGGACACGCCCGGATCGACGGTCCGGGTGTTCCGGGACGGGAAGCAGATCGCCACCGTCGCCAGTCACGCGGAGCAGCCGGTCCTGTCCGCCCGGCCGCAGCTCACCGAAGGGGGCGCACGGCGGATTCCGTGCGCCGTGATGCTCCCCACCGGATACAAGGAGTCGGATGGTCCGCTTCCGGTTCTCATGGATCCGTACGGCGGACCGCACGGCCGCCGGGTCCTCGCCGCCCACAATCCCCACCTCACCTCGCAGTGGTTCGCGGACCAGGGCTTCGCCGTGATCGTCGCGGACGGCCGCGGCACGCCCGGCCGCTCGCCCGGCTGGGAGAAAGCCGTCAAGCACCGTCTCGCCCTCACGCTCGACGACCAGGTCGAGGCGTTGCACGCGCTCGCGGAGCGGTTCCCGCTGGACCTGGGCCGGGTGGGCATCAGGGGCTGGTCGTTCGGCGGCTTCCTGGCCGGCATGGCGGTCCTGCGCCGGCCCGACGTCTTCCACGCGGCGGTCGTGGGTGCCCCCGTGACCGACCAGCGGCTGTACGACACCCACTACACGGAGCGCTATCTCGGCGACCCGGCCAAGCAGCCCGAGGTGTACGCGGACAACTCGCTGCTCACCGACGAGGGGCTCTCGCACGCCGCAGACCAGGTCCGGCCAATGATGATCATCCACGGGCTCGCGGACGACAACGTGGTGGTCGCGCACACCCTGCGGCTGTCATCGGCGCTGCTGGCGGCGGGCCGCCCGCACGAGGTGCTGCCGCTGAGCGGGGTGACGCACATGACACCGCAGGAGAAGGTGGCCGAGAACCTGCTGCTGCTCCAGGTGGACTTCCTGAAGCGGTCACTCGGCATGTAGGCCGCTACCAGCCCGGCGGCGGCTGGGAGGGCGGCGGGGGCGGCCCGAACCCGCCGCCGCCCTGCGGGTATCCGTACCCCGGGGCCGGCGGCTGCTGCTGCCCCGGGCCGTACGGGGACGGGTTGTACGGGTTGTCGCCCGGAGGCCCGAATCCCGGGGATCCGTACCCCGGCCCCTGCCCCGGTCCGTACCCCTGCCCCGGCCCGGGCCCGTACGGGTCGGGGACGTCGGCGAGCCCCCTCGGAGCCAGCGCGATCAGCACCGCCAGCGCGGCGAACACCTCGAAGAACCAGCTCAGCACCGTCAGTTGGGTGTCGGTCGGCAGCGAGCCGAAATGATCGAACAGGTCGTAGTGCACGGTCCTGACCACACCCAGCACCCCGCCCGGCAGCAGCAGCGCGGCGGCCGTCAGCCCGAACGGCCGCGCGTGCACGGCGTGGAAGAGGGCGCTCGCCCCCGCGACGAGACACAGCAGCGCGATCGCCGCGGTCGCCCAGCCGGGCGGCGGGTCGGTCACCCCGTGCGGGACCCGGTCGTCACCGCCCACGTACCACGCGGGATAGATCTCGGGGTATCGCACCATCTGGCGGATCTCCCAGGCGATCAGCACCGCCCCGGCCGCACCCAGCATCAGGAACGCGGCGACCGAGGCCCCCGGCCCCGGCCGGGAGGGCAGCGGCTCGTAGGAGCCGGCCGGCGGACGGCGGCCCGCCCCGGCGGTGATGAGCAGCGCGATACCCGCGGCGAGGGCGACGAAGGCGCAGATCAGCGCCCGTGAGCGCAGATCGTCGGAGAACAACGTCTCCATCCGGCGGCTGCCGATGTTCCAGAGCCCCGGCAGCCGTACGGCGAGGGTGATGACGCCAGTGGCGACGAGGGCGGTGGTGGCGACCGAGGAGCGCAGCGCGGCGACGGTGGCGACGGCGTACACCACGAGGAGGGCGACATCCAGGGGCGAGGTCGCGGGCACCGCCTCGGGACGCGCGTCCTGGAAACCGGCCCAGTAGCGCCACAGTTCGTCGGCGTCCACGGCCCTGATGTCCCGTACGAGCCAGCCGGCGACGATCAGGGCGAGCACCGCGCAGAGAGCGGCGCCGGTCACTCTTGCTCCACGGGTGAGTATCACCTCAGCGATACTCCACCGCGCCCGCCCTCCCGACAAGAGGGCCGTCGGCCTGGTCCCGTCGGGCGACCGGCCGGAGGGACGTGACGTCCTTCCGGCCGGTCCACGGCACCCGCACGGCCGTACGCGGTCCATGCTGACGGGTCCGTATATCGGACGTGAGACGCCCGAGTTGCCCTCGCGTTAACGACCCGGCCGCGCGACGCCGCCGGCCCTCGCGGGCGGTCGCGCGGACCGCCGGCTCAGCTGACCCGGGTGCTGCCGGAGGGCGGCGGCGGGCCGTCGTCGCCACCCTCACCCGGCGCGGCCTGCGGTGGCCTCCGCGCCTCCCGGTCCACCGTCTCCACGTCCGGCCCGGCCCCGGCGGCGCCCGTGCCACCCTCGCCGCCTTCTTCGCCCTCCCCCACCTGCTCCAGCGTCCCCTCCGGGGGCACCACCCGCTTCTCCTCCGCGAAGTGACAGGCCGAATCGTGCTTGGCCGGGGTGTCCGTCAGCCGGAAGGCGGCCGGGACCGCCAGCAGCGGCACCTCCAGCTCGCACCGCTCCTGCGCCTTCCAGCAGCGGGTGCGGAAGCGGCAGCCGGACGGCGGGTTGGCGGGCGAGGGCACGTCGCCGTGCAGGATGATCCGCTCGCGGTACTCGCGCGCCATCGGGTCCGGCACCGGCACCGCGGAGAGCAGCGCCTGGGTGTACGGGTGCGTGGGGTGGTCGTAGATCTCCTCGTCCGTGCCGATCTCGATGAACCGGCCGAGGTACATCACGCCGACCCGGTCGGAGATGTGCCGGACGATGGAGAGGTCGTGGGCGATGAACACATAGCTGAGGTTGAACTCCGCCTGGAGCCGGTCCAGCAGGTTGACCACCTGGGCCTGGACGGAGACGTCCAGGGCCGAGACGGGTTCGTCGGCGACGATGATCTCCGGGTTGAGCGCGAGGCCGCGGGCGATGCCGATGCGCTGGCGCTGGCCGCCGGAGAACTGGTGCGGGTAGCGGTTGATGTACTCCGGGTTGAGGCCGACGACGTCCAGCAGGTCCTGGACCTTGCGCCGCCGGTCGCCCTTCGGAGCCACCTCGGGGTGGATCTCGTACGGCTCCCCGATGATGTCGCCGACCGTCATCCGCGGGTTCAGCGAGGTGTACGGGTCCTGGAACACCATCTGGATGTTGCGGCGCACGGCCTTGAGCGCCCGGCCGGACAGCTTGGTGACGTCCTCGCCCTTGTACCGGATCGCACCGGCCGTCGGCCGCTCCAGATGCACCAGCATCCGGGCGACGGTCGACTTCCCGCAGCCGGACTCCCCCACGATGCCCAGGGTCTCGCCGGCCGCCAGGTCGAAGGAGACCCCGTCGACGGCCTTGACGGCACCGATCTGCTTCTTGATCAGGATGCCCTGGGTCAGGGGGTAGTGCTTGACGAGGTCGCGCACCTCCAGGATCGGCTCGCCGCCCGCGTACGCGCTGCCCTGCCGCGACTTGGACAGGAGCGCCCGTGCCACCTCGCCCTCTTCGCGCGCTTCCCTGCGCCCCGTGTGGTCAGCGCTCATCGAGCGTCTCCTTCCAGAAGTGGCAGGCGCTCTGCCGGTGCTCGGCCACGTCGTAGAGCGGCGGCACGTCGGTACGGCAGACGTCCTGCGCCTTCGGGCAGCGCGGGTTGAAGGCGCAGCCGGGCGGGATGTGCAGCAGGTTGGGCGGCAGGCCCTTGATCGCGTAGAGCTCCTGGCCCTTCTGGTCCAGGCGCGGGATGGAGCGGAGCAGGCCCTTGGTGTACGGGTGTGCGGGCGCCTTGTAGATGTCGTGGACGGGTGAGGTCTCGACGATCCGGCCCGCGTACATCACCGCGATCTTGTCGGCGACGTCGGCGACCACGCCCAGGTCGTGGGTGATCAGGATGAGGCCCATGTTCAGCTCGCGCTGGAGCTCGGCGAGGAGGTCCATCACCTGGGCCTGGACGGTGACGTCGAGGGCGGTGGTGGGTTCGTCCGCGATGATCAGCGAGGGTTCCAGGGCCAGCGCCATCGCGATCATGATGCGCTGGCGCATGCCGCCGGAGAACTGGTGCGGGTAGTTGCCGACCCGCTCCTTGGCGGCCGGGATGCGGACCCGGTCCATCAGCTCGACGGCCTTGGCCTTCGCGTCCTTGCGGGACAGCCCGCGGTGCACGACGAACATCTCGCCGAGCTGCTCCCCCACGGTGAGCACGGGGTTGAGGGAGGAGAGCGCGTCCTGGAAGATCATGGCCATCTCCTGGCCTCGGATCTTCCGGCGCTCCTCCTTCTTGAGCTTCAGCAGGTCGCGGTCCTTGAAGAAGATCTCGCCGCCGCTGATCTTTCCGGGCGGCATGTCGAGAATGCCCATGATCGCCTGCGCGGTGACCGATTTGCCGGAGCCGGACTCGCCGAGCACGGCGAGCGTCTCGCCCTCGGCCACCGAGTAGTTGACCCCGTTGACGGCCCTGGCGACCCCGTCCCGGGTGTGGAACTCCACGTGCAGATCGCGCACTTCGAGCAACATGGCAGCGGACTCCTCAGCGCAGCTTGGGATCGAGGGCGTCGCGCACCGCGTCGCCGAGCATGATGAACGCGAGCACGGTGACCGCCAGCGCGCCGGCCGGCCAGAGGAGCATGTGCGGGGCGTTGCGGATGTACTGGGACGCTGCCGAGATGTCGATGCCCCAGGAGACGGCCGGCGGCTTCAGGCCGACGCCGAGGAACGACAGGGTCGCCTCCAGGGAGATGTACGTGCCCAGCGCGATCGTCGCGACGACGATGACCGGTGCGACGGCGTTCGGTGCGATGTGGCGAAGCATCATCCGTCCGTTGGAGGCGCCGAGCGCCCGGGCCGCCTGCACGTAGTCGTTGTGTTTGGCGGTGATCACGGAGCCGCGGGCGATGCGGGCGATCTGCGGCCAGCCCAGCAGCACGATGAAGCCGATGACCGGCCAGACGGTGGAGCTGGTCACCACGGAGAGGAAGACCAGTCCGCCGAGGACGACGGGGATGCCGAAGAAGACGTCGGTGAGGCGGGAGAGGATCGCGTCCCACCAGCCGCCGAAGAAGCCGGCCAGACCGCCGAGGACGCTGCCGATCAGGGAGACGCCGATGGTGGAGCAGATGCCGACGGTCACGGAGTTCCGGGCGCCGTACACGACCCGGGTGTAGACGTCGCAGCCCTGTCCGTCGTACCCGAAGGGGTGGCCGGGCTGGGAGCCCTCCTGGGCCTTGTCCAGGTCGCAGTCGAGGGGGTCGCCGGAGGCGATGAGCTGCGGCCAGATCGAGATGATCACCAGGAACAGGATGATCAGCGCGGAGATGATGAAGACGGGGTTGCGGCGCAGGTCGCGCCAGGCGTCGGACCACAGGCTCTGGGGTTTGGTGTCGGGGCCCGTTCCCCGGGGGCCGCCGGGAGTCTTCTCGAGGGTGTCGCCCTCGTCGAGTGCGAGGTCCATCGTTCCGCCGGCTCCGGCGGACGAGATCGCCTCGTCCGGTGTCTGCTCAGGCATAGCGGATCCTCGGGTCGAGTACGGCGTACAGCAGGTCGACGATCAGGTTCGCCGCCAGGAAGACCAGCACCAGGACGGTGACGAACCCGACGACGGTCTGGGAGTTCTGGCGCAGAATGCCCTGGTAGAGCTGGTAGCCGACGCCGTGGATGTTGAAGATCCGCTCGGTGACGATCGCCCCGCCCATCAGGGCGCCCACGTCCGTACCGATGAAGGTGATGACGGGGATCAGCGAGTTGCGCAGCAGGTGGCGGATGATGACGCGGCGTCTGGGCAGGCCCTTGGCGACCGCGGTGCGCACGTAGTCGGCGCGGGCGTTCTCGGCGATCGAGGTGCGGGTGAGCCGGGTGACGTAGGCCAGCGAGACGGAGGCGACCACGAGGCCGGGGATGAGCAGCTCGTTGAGCGGTGCCTCGCTGGAGACGGAGGGTTTGATGACGCCCCACTCCACGCCGAGCAGGAGTTGCAGGAGCAGACCGGTGACGAAGGTCGGGATGGAGATGACGACCAGGGTCAGGATCAGCACGCCGGTGTCGATGGGGCGGCCGCGGCGCAGGCCGGTGAGGACGCCGAGGGTGATGCCGATGACGATCTCGAAGACGATCGCGATGAGGGTGAGGCGGATGGTGATGGGGAAGGCCGTGGCCATCAGCTCGGTGACCTTCTGCCCGTTGAACGCGGTGCCGAAGTCGCCGGTGAAGACATTGCCCATGTACGTGAGGTATTGCTGCCAGACCGGCTTGTCGAGGCCGAATTCCGAACGGAGTTGGGCGGCGGTCGCCGGGTCGCACTGGCGGTCGCCGCAGAGACCCGCGATGGGGTCACCCATCACGTTAACCATGAGGAAGATCAACAGCGTGGTGCCGAAGAAGACCGGGATCATCTGCAGCAGCCGCCGGATCACATAACGTCCCATGAAGGGCTCCGGGGGTCGCGGGTGGCTGAGGTGTCATCGGGGGCCGGGGACGGGGAAGCCGGGTGGCCGGTGCGTGAGCGCCCCGGCCACCCGGCTGCCTACCGGGTCACTTGACCTCGATCTGCTCGTACACCGGGACGCTGAACTGGTTCAGCGAGACGTTGGTGACGTTCTCCGAGTAGCCGGCACTGCCGTTCTGGTACCAGAGCGGGATGACGGGCATCTGCTGGACCATGACCTTCTCGGCGTCCTGGAAGGTGGAGACGGCCTCGGCCTTGTCCGACTCGGCGTTCGCCTTGTTGACGAGGCTGTCGAACTGCTTGTTGTTCCACTTGCCGTCGTTGGACGAGGCGTTGGTGTAGTAGACGGGCTGCAGGAAGTTCTGGATCAGCGGGTAGTCCATCTGCCAGCCCGCGCGCCAGGCGCCGTGCAGCTTCTGCTGGGAGACCTGGCTGCGGAAGTCGGCGAAGGTGCCGACCGGGGCGCCCACGCACGCCTTGTTGTTGCCCATGACCTTGTTGATGCTGTTGCAGACGGCGTCGACCCACTCCTTGTGGGATCCGGTGTCCGCGTTGTACGAGATCTTGAGCTGGCCGCCGGGGATGCCACCGCCGTCCTGGATCATCTTCTTGGCGTCGGCGGCGTTGTACGTGCACTCCTTGCCGCAGAGGCCCTTCTTGAAGCCGCCGTCGGCGCCGAGGACCGGGGAGGTCCAGTCGGAGGCGGGGGTGCGGGTCTTCTGGAAGATCTGGTTGGTGATCTGCTCCCGGTTGATCGCCATGGAGAGGCCCTGGCGAACCTTGATCGCGCCTGCGGTGTTCCACTGCTTGTCGTAGAACGGGAACGCGAGGGTCTGGATGATGCCGGCCGGGGTGTTGATGTAACGGTCGCCGAGGTCCGCCTTGACGTTCTTGAGCTGGGACGCAGGCACGTCGTCGACGAGGTCGAGGTTGCCGGCCGTCAGGTCGGTGTAGGCGGTGTTGTTGTCGGTGTAGACCTTGAGGTCGATCCCGCCGTTCTTCGCCTTGTCGTCACCGGGGTAGTCGTCCCACTTGCGCAGGCTCATGGACGAGCCCTTGGTGTACTTGTCGATCGTGTACGGGCCGTTGCCGACCGGCTTGGACACCCAGGCGTCGTGGTCGGTGAAGAAGGCCTTGGGCAGCGGCGCGAAGGCGGGATAACCGAGGGTGTCGGGCCACAGGGAGAACTTCTGCGTCAGCTTGACGGTGAAGGTCTTGTCGTTCACGAGCTTCAGCCCGGAGAGCGTGTTGGCGCTCGCCGAGCCGGTCTCGGGGTGGACCTTGTCGTATCCGTCGATATAGCCGAAGAAGTAGGCGTTCTTCTGGTTGTTCTTCAACAGGGCGCCGTAGTTCCAGGCGTCCACGAACGACTTGGCGGTGACCTTCTCGCCGTTGCTGAAGGTCCAGCCGTCCTTCACCGTGATGGTGAAGTTCTGGTTGTCCTTCGACTCGATCTTGTCGGCGAGCATGTTCATCGCCTCGCCGGTCTTCGGGTCGTACTTCTTCAGCCCCCGGAAGATCATGTCGAGCACCTTGCCGCCCTGCACCTCGTTGGTGTTGGCGGGCTCCAGCGGGTTCTGCGGGTCACCCCACGAGGAGCTCACGATCCCATCCGCGCCACCGCCACCACCGCCGCTGTCCCCTCCGCCGCAGGCCGTCGCCGCCAGGGCGACGGCCACCGCGCATGCGGCCCACTTGACCTGTGTGGCTCCGCGCATGGAGTGCCTCCTCGTAGTGCTCCGTCTTACGTGAGGTCAAATATCACCTCATAAGAGGATCACTGCACCCGCACTACGGCCGAATGTGTCACCCCGCCACCTGAAGGGCAGAACGCACGACCAGGAAATCCGGATAACGAAAAGGACACATGCGTGATCGGACGCAAGCGGCCGGGATGACCCGAAAGGTCGCGTCCGCGCGGCAGCCGTCCACCCCGATCTCGCCCCGTGCATGCCAAGTTCCTGTCAAGAAGCTAAAGACCCCGTATGGACTTTCACAGCTGATTGACCGCTGTCAACTCGGTTGATTGGGTCCATCCCAACCTCTTCTTCACACTCCTCCCACCCGGAGGACGCGTTCCGTACGGGGACAGGAGCACGATGACCACGCCATCCCCGGCCCCCAGTCTTTCGGTGGACATGACGCCCACCGAATTGACCGGGGAGTCCCGGCTGCCCGACAGCACCAACAAGGGCGCGGCCGCCAGGAGTCCGGGCCGTCTGGCCTGGATCCGCTTCAAGCGCGACAAGACCGGCGTGGTGTCCGCCTGCATCGTCGTGTTCTTCTTCGTGATCGCGCTGGCGGCGCCGCTGATCGCGAAGCTGTACGGCAAGGATCCGTACACGACCTACGGCCAGGACATACCCGGGCTGCTCAACGGCTTCGCGTATCCGATCAAACCCAACGGCGGCATCAGCAGCGAGTACTGGTTCGGCATCGAGCCACAACTGGGCCGAGACGTCTTCACGTTCCTGCTGTACGGCATCCGCACGTCGCTGCTCATCGCGGCGGCAACCACGATCCTCGTCACCGTCGTCGGCGTGATCGTCGGCATCACGGCCGGCTATCTGGGCGGCCGGACGGACTACTTCATCGGCCGGGTCATCGACATCCTGCTGTCGTTCCCGTCGACGCTGTTCTTCATCGCCTTCATGCCGGTCGTCTACAGCCTGTTCGTCGCACCGGACGACGAGATCCCGACGTCGCTGCGGGCCACCTCCCTGATCCTCGTCCTCACCGCCTTCGGCTGGGCCTCGATGGCCCGCCTGCTGCGCGGTCAGGTACTCGCCCTGCGCGAACGGGAGTTCATCGAGGCCGCCAAGGTGACCGGCGCCTCGCCCACCAGGATCATCTTCAAGGAACTGCTTCCGAATCTCTGGACGCCGATCCTGATCCAGGCGACCCTCGCCCTGCCGGCCTATGTGACGGCGGAGGCGGGCCTGGCCTTCCTCGGCGTCGGCATCATCGACCCGACCCCGGACTGGGGCGTGATGATCCAGCGCGGAGCGTCCTTCTACACGGACGACATCACCTTCATGCTCTTCCCCGGCATCTCCATGATCGTGTTCGTGCTCGCCTTCAATCTGCTCGGCGACTCGGTACGCGACGCCCTGGACCCGAAGTCCAAGGGCTGATCCGACGCCCTATCGGTCCGGCCGCCGTGGTCCGGCCCGTCGTACGTGCCCGTCCCTCGATTCCAAGGACACATAGACATGTCTTTCTCCCGCAGAAACTTCCTGATAGCCACCGGTGTGGCGGCCGCGAGCACCACGGTCCTGAGCGCATGCAGCAGCGGTGACGCGGGCGGCGGCGGCAAGACCGGCGAGAAGGACGCGCCCAAGGTCAGCGGCACCAAGAAGGAGGCGATCCTGGTCGGCACCAAGGCCGACTCCACGGGTCCCGCCCCCGAGGTCCCGAGCGCGGTCAAGGGCGGCACCATCTACACGATGGACCAGATCGACTGCGACCACCTGGACCCGGCGCAGATCTGGTCGTCGTACGAGGGCTACCTCACCCCCCTCTTCATGCGCGGGCTGGTCGGCTACAAGGTCGCCATGGACGGCGGGACCACGCTGGTGGGCGACCTCGCCACCGACGCCGGTACGACCAAGGACGGCGGCAAGACCTGGTCGTTCACGCTCAAGGAGGGCGTGAAGTGGCAGGACGGCTCCGACATCAGCATGGATGACGTCCGGCACACCTTCGAGCGCCTCTTCGCCAAGTTCGTTACCTTCGGGCCGCGTTACCCGCAGCAGTGGCTGGTCGGCGGCGACAAGTACAAGGGCCCTTACGAGGGCAAGCACCTCGACTCGATCGAGATCGAGGGCCGGACCGTCACCTTCCACCTCACCGAGGCCCGCGGTGACTTCAACTTCACCCTGAGCATGCGGGCGTTCTCCATGGTGCCGAAGAAGAAGGACACCAAGGAGGACTACGACAAGCAGCCGTTCTCCTGCGGACCGTACAAAATCGACAACCGCAAGATCGGCAAGTCGATGTCCCTGTCGCGCAACGAGCACTGGGACCCGGCCACCGACCCGATCCGCAACGCGTACCCGGACAAGTTCGAGCTGCAGTTCGGCTTCCAGTCCCTCGCGTCCACCGACCGCTACATCGCCGATCAGGGCAACGACCAGCACACCCTGTCGATGCTCAACGAGGTCGCCCCCGAGCGCATCCAGAAGGTCCTCGGCGACCCGGCCCTGAAGAAGCGCGTCCTGACCCACCTCGACGCCGCGACGTACTACTACGCGATCAACACGACCCGCATCAAGGACGTCAAGGTCCGCCAGGCGCTCAACTACGCCTGGCCGGCGCAGCAGACGCAGCTCATCCGCGGTGGCGCCTCGTCCTCGGAGATCGCGACCACCGTCATCAGCCCCCTCACCCCGGGCCACGCGGACTTCGACCTCTACGGCAAGAAGGCCAAGCCCGCGGGCGACCCGGTCAAGGCCAAGGCGCTCCTGAAGGAGGCCGGCGCGGAGGGCCAGAAGATCGTCATCGCCTTCCAGCAGTCCGACAACGCGGTCAAGCAGGCCGTCGCCATCAAGAGCGCGCTGACGAAGGCGGGCTTCGACGTGGTGACGAAGCAGGTCGACAAGACCTCCTTCTACAGCCAGATCGCCCAGATCGACAACAAGTTCGACATGTTCGCGGCCGGCTGGTCCGCCGACTGGCCGGGCGGCTACACGGCCCTCCAGCCGACCTTCGACGGCCGGGTCATCGCCAACGGCGCCTCCAACTGGCCGCAGCTGAACGACACGGGCGTCAACAAGGCCATCGATGCCGCGGCCAAGATCACCGACGTCGAGGAGGCCAACAAGGCCTGGGGCGCGATCGACCGCCAGATCATGGAACTGGCCGCCTGCGTGCCGGACTACTGGCCGATCCGCAACTGGTTCCACGGCTCCAAGGTCGGCGGCATGGTCTACGACTCGGGTAACACCGGCATCGCCATCACCAAGCTCTTCGCGATGGCGTAACCCGGCCGGGGAGGGCGGCCCGACCGGCCGCCCTCCCCCGTTCCCGGTTCCCTTCCCCGCTCCCCACACCCCGGCGACGGCGCCACACCCGGAAAGTCACGATCCATGCTTCGTTTCCTGCTCCGCCGCGTGACCGGCGCTCTCGTCATTCTGCTGATCATCAGCGCCATCACCTTCTACCTCTTCTACGCCATACCCCGTGACCCCGCGAGGCTCGCCTGCGGCAAGGTCTGCACCCCGGAACTGCTCACCCAGATCAAGCAGAACCTGGGGATCGCCGACCCGCTGCCCGTCCAGTACTGGCACTGGCTCGCCGGCATCTTCACCGGCCGGGACTACGGGAACTACGGCCACTGCCCGGCCCCCTGCCTCGGCTACTCCTTCACCAACCGCCAGCCCGTCTTCGGCACGATCATGGACCGGCTCCCGACGACCCTCTCGATCTCACTGGGCGCTTCCGTCTTCTTCGTGATCTTCGGTGTCGGTGCGGGCATGCTCGCCGCCGTCAAGCACGGCAAGCCCTTGGACAAGATCGCCAGCTCGGCCTCCCTGCTCGGGTCTTCGCTGCAGATCTACTTCGTCGGCTACATCGCCATGTTCCTGCTGGTCCAGCAGATGGGCCTGCTCAGCCAGCCCTCCTACACGCCCTTCACCGAGAACCCGGCGAAGTGGGCCTCGGGGCTGCTGCTCCCATGGCTGGTGCTGTCGATCATCTTCACCGCCAACTACACCCGCATGACCCGCTCCCAGCTGGTCGAACAGCTCAGCGAGGATTACGTCCGCACGGCGCGCGCCAAGGGGCTGTCCCGGAGCTCGGTCTTCTTCCGCTTCGCCTGGCGGGGCGCGATGGGCCCCATCGTCACCATCTTCGGCATCGACCTGGGCACTCTCGTCGGCGGCGCCATCATCACCGAGGCGACCTTCAGCCTCCAGGGCCTCGGCCAGCTCTCCGTCCACTCGGTCGACACGAGCGACCTGCCCATGCTGATGGGGGTCACCGTGGTCGCCGCCGGTGCCATCGTCTTCGCGAACATCATCGTGGACGCGGTCTACGGCCTCATCGACCCACGGATCCGGCTCGCCTGACCCCCGCTCGCCCGTTCCGGTCCCACCCTCTGCCTCCCGCACCGTCCTCCTGGAGCGTCCCCGTGACGAGCACCGATCAGCCTCCTCTTCTGTCCGTCAAGGATCTGCACGTCCACTTCTCGACCGAGGACGGCGTCGTCAAGGCCGTCGACGGCCTCTCCTTCGACGTGCAGAAGGGCAAGACCCTCGGCATCGTCGGCGAGTCCGGTTCGGGCAAGTCGGTCACCAACCTTTCGGTCCTGGGCCTGCACGATCCCGACCACACCGAGGTCGACGGCGAGATCCTGCTCGACGGGCAGGACCTGCTCGCCGCCTCCGAGCGTGAGCTGGAACGGCTCCGCGGCAACAAGATGGCGATGATCTTCCAGGACGCCCTGGCCTCGCTGTCGCCTTACCACACGATCGGCAGGCAGATCGGCGAGACCTTCCGCAAACACACTGGAGCCTCCAGGCACGAGGCTCGGGCGCGGTCCGTGGAGATGCTCACCAAGGTGGGCATCCCGCAGCCCGACCTGCGGGTGGACGACTACCCGCACCAGTTCTCCGGCGGTATGCGCCAGCGCGCGATGATCGCCATGTCGCTGGTCTGCAACCCCGCTCTCCTGATCGCGGACGAGCCCACCACCGCGCTGGACGTCACCGTGCAGGCCCAGATCATGGACTTGCTCAAGGATCTCCAGCAGGAGTTCGGCATGGGGATCGTCTTCATCACGCACGACCTGGGTGTCATCGCCGACATCGCGGACGACGTGCTGGTGATGTATGGCGGCCGGTGCGTGGAGCGTGGCACGAAGAAGGAGGTGCTGCGGGCGCCGCAGCACCCGTACACCTGGGGTCTGCTGGGGTCCATGCCGAGCCTCAAGGGGCCGGTCGATGTGCCGCTGTCGCCGATCCCGGGCACCCCCCCGAGCCTCCTCAACCCGCCGACGGGCTGCCGCTTCCATCCCCGGTGCACCTTCACCGAGCAGGTGGGCGGCGGGCGCTGCTCGGCCGAGCAGCCGCCGCTCGAACTGACCGCCGGGCGTGGAGCCGCCTGCCACCTCACCGCGGAACAGCGCACCGACTTCTTCGCCGACCTCGCCGCCATCCGGCCCAACTGACTTACGAGAGACGGGATTTCCCCACATGAGCAGCACCGATCCCCTCCTGGAAGTCTCCGGGCTCACCAAGCACTTCCCGATCAAGGGGGGATTCCCGATTCGGCGGACGATCGGCGCGGTCCAGGCCGTCGACGGCCTGGACTTCACGATCGGCGCCGGCGAGAGCCTCGGTCTGGTCGGCGAGTCCGGCTGCGGCAAGTCGACGACGGGCCGGCTGATCACCCGCCTCCTGGAACCGACCGAAGGCCGGATCTCGTACCGGGGGCAGGACATCAGTCATGCCTCGCGCAAGGCACTGGCGCCGGTCCGCTCCGAGATCCAGATGATCTTCCAGGACCCGTACGCCTCGCTCAACCCGCGGCAGACCGTCGGCAAGATCGTCGCCGCTCCCATGGAGATCAACGGCATCGACCCGACAGGTGGCCGGGAGGCTCGGGTACGGGAGTTGCTGGAGACCGTCGGCCTCAACCCGGAGCACTACAACCGCTTCCCGCACGAGTTCTCCGGTGGCCAACGCCAGCGCATCGGGGTGGCCCGCGCGCTGGCCCTGGAGCCGAAGCTCATCGTGGCCGACGAGCCGGTCTCGGCCCTGGACGTGTCGATCCAGGCACAGGTGGTGAACCTGCTGCAGAAGCTCCAGAAGGAGCTGGGCATCGCCTTCCTGTTCATCGCCCACGACCTGGCCATCGTGCGTCACTTCTCGCAGCGGGTGGCCGTCATGTACCTCGGCCGGATCGTGGAGATCGCCGACCGCGAGGACCTGTACGGCAGTCCCCGCCACCCCTACACACGAGCGCTGCTCTCGGCCGTGCCGGAGCCCACCGCCGACGACGAGCCGGTCGTCGAGCGCGTGCGGCTGGTCGGCGATGTGCCATCCCCGGTCAATCCGCCCTCCGGCTGCCGCTTCCGTACCCGCTGCTGGAAGGCGACGGAGAAGTGCGCGAGTGAGACTCCGCCGCTGACGCAGGTCCAGGACGGCCGTGACGGTCATCTGACGGCCTGCCACTACCCGGAGGAACCCACCGCCGTCGTGTCGTCCGTCCCGAAGGCGCGTACGGCGTCCGGCGGACCGCAGCTCGGCAAGGGCGACGGGGTGCGTCCCGGCAAGGCCGGCAAGAACCTGGAGGCAGGGGGCTGACACCCCTTCCCCCGCCCCGGGGACCTCCGCGCCAACGGGCCCACCGGCCCGGGACACGCGGAGCTCCCCGGCCCAAGGAACCGCGCACGCCGGCCCATTGACCCGAGCCACCTGCGAGCCCGGTTCCCGGGTACCCGGGCCCGGCGCCCGGAACCGATCGGTTCCGGGCGCCTTCGCGTTCCGCGCCGCCGGAACGGAATCGGCCGGAACTTCTGATTCCTCATAAAGAACCTCAGTAGTCGCTCAAGTCACTTATGGCACACCGACGTTGAGGCCTAACGTATGACGCGTTCAGCACAAGCAGGCCCCAATCAGGAGGACCTACGTGAAGCGTGTCATCAGCACCCTTGTCTCCGCCGCTCTGCTCGGAGCCGGCGTGGTGGCCGGAGCGGCGGCGCCCGCCTCGGCGGGTGCGAGGTGCGACGACAACCCGATCTACTCGATCGGGGACAAGAAGACCGTCTGGCGCGCCACGCAGGTGCACAGCGACTGGGCGCGGCCGGGCGTCACCATCACCTACGCCAAGAACAAGACGGGCTCCTGGACCGCGACCGGCACGGCGACCGTCGGCACCGAGGCGGGCGCGATCTTCGCGAAGGCCTCGGCCTCGTTCAGCGTCTCCGTGGGCAAGACCTGGTCCAAGTCCGACACCTGGACGTACTCGGCCACGGTCAAGAAGAAGAGCGGCAAGAGCCGCGGCCGTCTGATGATGTACCACGAGGCCAAGGGCTTCAGCGTGACGAAGTACCGCATGGTGCCCAAGAACACCGGCGGCTGCAAGAAGAGCAAGGTGTGGAAGAAGAGCAACAACGTGGCGCCGGTGAAGAAGAGCAGCAACCTGTGGGGCATCCAGTACGCGTAGCCGGACCGCGCGGCGCGGACCGTCATGAACAGCGGGGGACGACGGTCCGCCCACCGCCCGTGGGGACATGCGGAAGGCGCCCGGAACCGATCGGTTCCGGGCGCCTTCCGTTGTCGCGGGCGGGTGCGGCTACGAGACCGCGTGCACCACGTCCTTCTCCTCCGCGAAGTGGCACGCCGACTCGTGGGCGGCCGGCGTCGTCGAGGTCTTGAAGCGCTCGGGGATCGCCAGCAGCGGCATCTCCTCGGCGCACTTGGCCTCGGCCTTCCAGCAACGGGTGCGGAAGCGGCAGCCCGACGGCGGGTTGGCCGGGGACGGGACGTCGCCGGAGAGGATGATCCGCTCGCGGCCCTCACGGGCCTCCGGGTCCGGGACCGGGACCGCCGACAGCAGCGCCTGGGTGTAGGGGTGCGTCGGGTGGTCGTAGATCTGCTCGTCCGTACCGATCTCGGCCATCTTGCCGAGGTACATAACCCCGACACGGTCCGAGATGTGCCGGACGATGGACAGGTCGTGCGCGATGAAGAGGTAGGAGAGGTTGAACTCGTCCTGCAGCTTCCCCATCAGGTTGATGACCTGCGCCTGCACCGACACGTCGAGCGCGGAGACCGGCTCGTCGCAGATGATGATCTCCGGGTTGAGCGCGAGGCCGCGGGCGATGCCGATGCGCTGGCGCTGGCCGCCGGAGAACTGGTGCGGATAGCGGTTGATGTACTCCGGGTTGAGGCCGACGACGTCCAGGAGCTCCTGGACCTTGCGCCGCCGGTCGCCCTTCGGAGCCACCTCGGGGTGGATCTCGTACGGCTCCCCGATGATGTCGCCGACCGTCATCCGCGGGTTCAGCGAGGTGTACGGGTCCTGGAACACCATCTGGATGTTGCGGCGCACGGCCTTCAGCGCGCGGCCGGACAGCTTGGTGATGTCCTGGCCCTTGTAGAAGACCTCGCCGGCGGTGGCACGTTCCAGCGTCATCAGGAGCTTGGCGACGGTGGACTTGCCGCAGCCGGACTCGCCCACGATGCCGAGCGTCTCGCCCGCGTAGAGATCGAACGAGATCCCGTCCACGGCCTTGACCGCACCGACCTGCTTCTTGAACAGGACGCCCTGGGTCAGCGGGAAGTGCTTGACCAGGTTGCGGACCTGGAGGATCGGCTCGCCCTGGGACACGGGTGCCTCGATGGCGGCTACGGCGTCCGCCTCGGTGACCGCGTCGACCGTCTCCACCTCGGTGACGTTCGGGGTGGCGTCCACGGGCTCCTTCTTCATGTCAGCCATGGATCGTCTCCTTCCAGAAGTGGCAGGCGCTGCCGCGTCCGACCAGCTCGGCGCCGTCCTGCTCGGTCACCGGGCGCAGCGCCGGGATGTCCGTACGGCAGATGTCCTGCGCCATCGTGCAGCGCGGGTTGAAGGCACAGCCCGACGGCACGTGAAGCAGGTTGGGCGGCAGGCCCTTGATCGCGAAGAGCTCCTGGCCCTTTTGGTCCAGGCGCGGGATCGACTCGAGCAGCCCCTTGGTGTAGGGGTGCGCCGGGCGCTTGTAGATCTCGTGCACCGGAGCGGTCTCGACGATCCGGCCCGCGTACATGACCGCGATCTTGTCGGCGACGTCCGCGACGACGCCGAGGTCGTGCGTGATCAGGATCAGGCCCATGTTGTACTCGCGCTGGAGTTCCGCGAGCAGGTCCATGACCTGCGCCTGAACGGTCACGTCGAGCGCGGTGGTCGGCTCGTCCGCGATGATCAGGTCCGGCTCCAGGGCCAGCGCCATGGCGATCATGATGCGCTGGCGCATACCGCCGGAGAACTGGTGCGGATAGTCCGCGACCCGGGCCGCGGCGGCCGGGATCTTCACCTGGTCCATCAGCTCGATGGCCTTGGCGCGGGCTTCCTTCTTGGACAGGCCCTGGTGGACCCGGAACATCTCGCCGAGCTGGTAGCCGACGCTGAGTACCGGGTTCAGCGAGGAGAGCGCGTCCTGGAAGATCATCGCGATCTTCTGGCCGCGGATCTTCCGCCGCTCCTCGTAGGACATCTTGAGCATGTCCTGGCCGCGGAAGAGGATCTCGCCCTGCGGGATCTTGCCCGGCGGCATGTCGAGGATGCCCATGATGGCCTGCGCCGTCACGGACTTGCCGGAGCCGGACTCACCGAGAACGGCGAGGGTCTCCCCGGCGTCCACGCTGTAGTTGACACCGTTGACCGCCTTGGCCACACCGTCGCGGGTGTGGAACTCCACGTGCAGGTCACGGACTTCGAGCAGCGGGCCGACGTGGTCGTCACCCGAGCGCGGGGACGGGACTTCGGCCGTCTTGTCGATGGTGGTCACGTTCGCCCTCCTATCGCGACTTCGGATCGAGGGCGTTACGGACGGCTTCGCCGAGCATGATGAACGCCAGAACGGTGATGCTGAGCATGATCGACGGGTAGATCAGGATGTGCTGTGCGACGCGGATCTGAGCGGCGCCACCGGAGATGTCCATGCCCCAGGAGATGGTCGGCGAGGCCAGACCGAGACCCAGGTAGGACAGCGTCGCCTCGGCCGAGATGTAGACACCGAGCGAGATGGTGGCGACCACGATCACCGGGGCCATGGCGTTGGGCAGAATGTGCCGGAAAAGGATCCGGTTGGTCCCCGCGCCGAGCGCTCTGGCGGCCTGGACGTAGTCCGACTGCTTGATGACGATCACCGCGCCACGCATGACACGCGCGATCTGCGTCCAGCCGAGGAACGCCAGGGCGAAGATGACCACCCAGATCGTCCGGTCGGTGAAGGCCTGGAGGACCACCATGGCGCCCAGCAGGAAGGGGATGCCCAGGAAGACGTTGGTGAAGAACCCGGAGAGCAGGGAGTCGATCCAGCCGCCGAAGTAGCCGGCGAGCATGCCGATCAGTCCGCCGAACAGCGTCACCAGGAGGGTGACGCAGATGCCGACGGTGACCGAGGCCCGGGTGCCGTAGATGACACGGGCGTAGACGCTGTGACCCTGGCCGTCGTACCCGAGCCAGCCCTCGGAGCCGATCTTGCCGAGCTCCGGCTTGCCCAGGTAGTGGTGCACCAGGTCGGCGGAGGTCGGCGAGGCACTGGTGAACAGGCCCGGGAAGATCGCCATCACGATGAGGATGGCGATCAGTACCGAGGAGATGATGAAGTACCAGTTGGAACGCAGGTCCCGCCAGGCGTCACCCCACAGGCTACGGGCCTTCTCCGCCTTCACCACCGCCGACGGGTCCGCGACGGGCGCCTTGGCGTCCTCGGGCGTGGGGGCGGTCTTGGTCACGTCAGGCATAACGGATCCTCGGGTCCAGGACCGCGTACAGCAGGTCGACGATGAGGCTCATGAGGAGATAGACGAGCACCAGGATGGTGACGAGGCCGACGAGCGTCGTGCCTTCACGCTTGACGATCGACTCGTAGATCGTGCCGCCGACACCCTTGACGTTGAACAGGCCCTCGGTGACGACCGCGCCGCCCATCAGGGCGCCCAGGTCGGTGCCGAGGAAGGTGATGACGGGGATCAGCGAGTTGCGCATCAGGTGCACACCTATGATGCGCCGCTTGGGCAGCCCCTTGGCGATGGCGGTCCGCATGTAGTCCGAGCGCAGGTTCTCGGCCATCGTCGTACGCGTGAGTCTTGCCACGTAGGCGAGTGACAGCGATCCCAGCACGATGGCGGGCGCCAGCAGTTCACTCCACTTGGCGTCGCCGGAGACGTTCGGATCGATCCAGCCGAGCTGAAAGGCGAACACCGTCTTGACGATGAAGCCGAGGACGAACACGGGGATCGAGATGATCAGCAGGGTGAAGACCAGGACCACGTTGTCGGTGAGCCGGCCGGCCCGCAGACCGGCGACCATGCCCAGCCCGATGCCGACGATGATCTCGATGACGAACGCCATGCCGGCCAGCCGGAGGGTGACGGGGAACGCGTCGCCGAGGACGTCCGTGACGGGACGTTCGCTGGCTATCTGCTTACCGAAATCAAAGTGCAGGACGATGCCTGTCATGTAATTCCAGTACTGCTGCAGGATCGGCTGATCGAGTCCGTGCTCATGGCGAAGTCTGGCCAGTGTGGCCGGATCGACGCCCTTGTCCCCGAAGAGCCCGCGCACGGGGTCGCCGGGCAGCGTGTAGACCATCAGGAAGATCAGCAGGGTTGTCCCGAGGAAGACCGGGATCATCTGGAGCAGTCGTCGTGCGACATAGCGCCCCATCATGCCTCCATGTAATAGGCAGGCGGCAGCCGACGGGCCCTCCCCTGCACCTGACTCCCCCTGGGGTCGTCGGTTGCGTGGAAGGGCCCCCCGGCCACTGCCGTGCGGGCAGGGCGGGCCGCTTTTCAGTGCGGTCCCGCGCCTGCGCGCGGACTACGTCGGTGTGGTTACTTCTTGACTTCGACCTGAGTCAGGATCGGGTCGCCGTCCTGGGCGTACTGGACGTTCTGGACCTTCTCCGAGTAACCGGCGTTGACCTTGTAGTACCAGAGCGGAATGGTCGGCATGTACTTGACCAGCTCCTTCTCGACCTCCTGGTACCCCTTGACGGACTCGTCGAGCGTGGCGGCGGAGTCCGCGGCCTTGATCTTCGCGTCGAGGTCCTTGTTGGAGAAGAAGCCGTTGTTGCCGGCCGCACCCGTACGGAACAGGTCGCTGATGAAGTTCGCGTTCACCGGGTAGTCGAGCACCCAGGCGCCGCGGTAGAACGACTTGACCTGCTTGGCGTCACGGGCGTTCAGGTCGGCCTGGAAGTCGGCCTTCGAGTCACCGGCACACGCGACGCCGGTCGCCTGGGTGATGCTGTTGCAGACAGCCTCGACCCATTCCTTGTGGCCGCCGTCGGCGTTGAACTGGATGTAGATCTTGTTACCCGGAACACCGCCGCCCTCCTTGATGAGCGCCTTGGCCTTCGTCGGGTCGTACTTGGTGACGTCACCCGCGACGTTCGGCTGGTAGCCGAGAACGCCCTGGGCCACCCAGCCCGTGGCCGGCTCGCGGGTGCCCTGGAGCACCGTCTTGGTGATGGTGTCGCGGTCGATCGCCATCGAGAGGCCCTGCAGGACCTTCGGGTCGGTGTTCTTCCACTGCTTGGTGTACATGGCGACACCGAGCGTCTGGATCGCGGAGTACGGCTTGTCCACGGCGCGGTCACCGAGGTCGGACCGGTAGACCGGAAGGTCCTTCGGCGCGATCTGGCGCAGCACGTCGACGTTGCCGGACTTCAGGTCCTCGTAGGCGGTCTCGAGGGTGGTGTAGTTCTTGAAGAGCACACCACCGTTCTTCGCCTTGTCGGCACCCTTGTAGTCGTCGTTACGGACGACCTTGATCTGCTTCTTGTGGTCCCAGCTGACGAACTTGTACGCACCGTTGCCGACCGGCTTCTGGCCGGCGGCCTTCGGGTCCGCGTAGAAGGACTCGGGCAGCGGGGAGAAGACCGTGTAACCGAGCTTGTACGAGAAGTACGGCAGCGGGTTGTTGAGCTCCACGGTGAAGGTGGAGTCGTCGACGACCTTCAGACCCGACATGGCGTCGGCCTTGGGCTTCGCCTTCGCGTCCTCGGGGTGAACGTCCGCGAAGCCCTTGATGTCGGCGAACCAGGACGCGTTCGTCTGAGCGTTCTTGATGTTCGCGGCCCAGTTCCACGCCTTGACGTAGGACTCAGCGGTGACGGGCGTGCCGTCGTGGAACTTCCAGTCCTTCTTGAGCTTGATCGTCCAGAGCTTGCTGTCCTTGGTGTCGACAGACTCCGCGTTGATCATCTCGAGCTTGCCGGCCGGGTCGTAGTCCACCAGCTGCGAGAAGATCGCGTCGGTGACGATGCTGCCGTTCGACTCCATCGTGTTAGCCGGCTGCAGCGGGTTCTGCGGCTCACCGACCTCGATGGAGAAGATGCCATCAGGGTTGACAGCGCCCTTGGCGCTGTCCTTGCCCTTGTCGCCGTCGCTGTCGCCGCCGCCACAGGCGGTCGCCGCCAGGGCGATGATGGCCGCTCCCGCGACCCACTTGGCGCTCTTGGCACCACGCATGGGTTCCTCCTCATGAGTCCACTTTTGACTACAAGAAGGGCACTGGGTTGATACACCGACACCCCTGACGGTGATCGTTTCAGTGCCCTGAGTGTGCTCGTGAGTCGGCACCCCCCACAGTGCGTGACCCATTGACCCGAGCTCAATGGAGCCAACTATTAAGTACGACTGGGCTGTAAACCACACCTAAAGGGTCTCGTTTTGACAACATCAACCCTGCGCGTAGACCCGAAATACGGACAAAGCGATACCAGACAGACACCCCCGAAACGGACCGTTCACACACGTTCCGGAGAAGGCTGCCCGATAGTCGGACGCGCGGTCATCGAAAACGACTTTCCTTTTTCGCGGTCTCCTGCAGCACTCCCCGCTGCCGGCCGGCGGAGCCGGGAGCGCCCCGTCGCCCCATGCAAGCAGGTGGACGCCACGCTGAACAGACGGCCTGTCAGCTGATCAGACGGTCTTTGCCAACAGCCGGTCCGCGCTCGTCGCCTTCCGGGATTCGTGATATTTCCCTCAATCCCGCGTTCCGTGTCGCCGAGGGTCACGCAAGGCCGGCGGCACGGGGAAGGCCCGGTTCCGCGGCGAACCGCGGAACCGGGCCTTCTCCGTGCGAGGTGGGATCAGCGCTTGGCGCGCGACGCGGAGCGGCCGCGCTCCTTCTGGTCCAGGACGACCTTGCGGATACGCACGGTCTCCGGGGTGACCTCGATGCACTCGTCGTCGCGGCAGAACTCCAGCGACTGCTCCAGCGACAGCTTGCGGGCGGGCACCACGTTCTCCGTGGTGTCAGCGGAAGCCGCACGCATGTTGGTGAGCTTCTTCTCCTTGGTGATGTTCACGTCCATGTCGTCGGCGCGCGAGTTCTCGCCGATGATCATGCCTTCGTAGACCTCGGTGCCGGCCTCGGTGAAGATGACACCGCGCTCCTGGAGGTTGACCATCGCGAACGGCGTCACGACGCCCGAACGGTCCGCCACCAGCGAGCCGTTGTGACGGGTGCGCAGCTCGCCGAACCACGGCTCGTGGCCCTCGAACAGGGAGTGCGCGATGCCCGTGCCACGGGTCTGGGTCAGGAACTCCGTACGGAAGCCGATGAGGCCGCGGGACGGGACGATCCACTCCATGCGGACCCAGCCCGAACCGTGGTTCGTCATCGTCTCCATACGGCCCTTGCGGGTCGCCATGAGCTGCGTGATGGCGCCGAGGTGCTCCTCCGGCGAGTCGATCGTCATGCGCTCGATCGGCTCGTGGGTCTTGCCGTCGACCTGCTTGGTGACCACCTGCGGCTTGCCGACGGTGAGCTCGAAGCCTTCCCGGCGCATGGTCTCAATGAGGATCGCGAGCGCGAGCTCACCGCGGCCTTGGACCTCCCAGGCGTCGGGACGCTCGGTGTCCAGGACGCGGAGCGAGACGTTACCGACGAGCTCGCGGTCCAGACGGTCCTTGATCTGGCGGGCGGTGACCTTGTGGCCCTTGCCGCCCTTGCCGACGAGCGGCGAGGTGTTCGCACCGATGGTCATCGAGATGGCGGGCTCGTCGACCGTGATCAGCGGCAGCGCGATCGGGTTCTCGGTGTCGGCCAGGGTCTCGCCGATCATGATGTCCGGGATACCGGCGATCGCGCAGATGTCGCCCGGGCCCGCCTTCTCGGCGGGCTTGCGGGTGAGCGCCTCGGTCATCAGCAGCTCGGTGATGCGGACGTTGGACTGCGTGCCGTCACGCTTGATCCAGGTGACGGTCTGGCCCTTGCGCAGCTCGCCCTGCTCGACGCGGCACAGCGCGATACGGCCGAGGAAGTTGTCGGCGTCCAGGTTGGTGACGTGCGCCTGGAGCGGGGCGTCCTCGTCGTACTCCGGGGCCGGGACCGCGGAGAGGATGGTGCTGAAGAACGGCTCCAGGCTGTCGCTGTCCGGCGGGACGCTGCCGTCCTCCGGCTTGGTCAGCGAGGCGACGCCGTCACGGGCGCAGGCGTAGACGATCGGGAACTCGATCTGGTCCTCGTCGGCGTCCAGGTCCAGGAAGAGGTCGTACGTCTCGTCGATGACCTCGGCGATCCGGGAGTCCGGCCGGTCCGTCTTGTTGATGCAGAGGATGACCGGCAGCTTGGCCGTCAGCGCCTTGCGGAGCACGAACCGGGTCTGCGGCAGCGGGCCCTCGGACGCGTCGACCAGCAGCACCACCGCGTCCACCATCGACAGGCCTCGCTCGACCTCACCGCCGAAGTCGGCGTGGCCGGGGGTGTCGATGATGTTGATCGTGATGACGTCGCCGCCATCCTTGGGGTGGTACTTCACGGCCGTGTTCTTGGCCAGGATCGTGATGCCCTTCTCACGCTCCAGGTCGTTCGAGTCCATCATGCGATCGTCGAGGTGCTCGGCGGCGTGCGCGGCGAACGCGCCGGCCTGCTTGAGCATGGCGTCGACCAGCGTGGTCTTGCCGTGGTCGACGTGGGCGACGATGGCTACGTTACGGATGTCGTGGCGCGTGGGCATGGGTGGCTTGCGCTTCTCTCGGATCGGGGATTCAGGCGTCTTAGTCGGTCTTGAGTCCTCGTACGCCCGCCGGGCGGACGCGCCACGGCTACACCCCATGGTACGGGGCGGGCGCGCCTGCGGCTTCCCGGGCAAGTTTTACCGGCCACAGGACAGGCGCACGGCCTCGCGCGCGACCGGGCGCGAGGACGCCTCGGGCAGCGGCTCCTCGCAGTTGATGGCTCCCGACAGGTTCCGGCCCCAGGTCGATACGTGGCCGACGGTCGGCTCACGGTCCTTGCCGCCCTTGCAGGTGTAGCGGAAGTCGGCATCGACCTTCTCGAAGCCGCTGAAACTCACCAGGCGGACGGGGGCCGCGCTGCTGGTCCAGCCGCCGTCCTCGTCGAGAGGTGCGTACGAACCCGGCTCGCCCAGCGTCGACCAGTCATCCAGGTGCCCGGAATCCTCCCCCTCGTCCACGAGACCGAGACGCACGCTCAGCGCGTAGAACACCGCCTTCGAGTCCAGCCTCGGGCCGTCGGACTCCAGGGACGCCTGGTCCGTGCGCAGCCGCCGCATCGGCTTGGTCAGCTCGGCGCCCTTGGCGTTAAGGGTCTGCGCGTCGCTGACCCCGTTCAGCACGTAGTGGCGCTGCAGGTTGAACCAGGTGTACGTGCCGCCCTTGCACGCCCGTTCCTGCGGGGCGGCCACCTGCTCGGCGCCGGTCTGCCCGGTCGCAGGTGAACCGGCCGGCTTCGGCTTCGCCCCCGTGCCCGGGTCGTCCGGCGTCGGACTGCACGCGCTCGTGCCGGTGAGGAGTCCCGCTACGAGTACGCCGACCGCACGGCTGAAAGCCCGCGTCCGCTTCATGTTTCCGCCCCCGTGGTCAGTTCTTCCGGCGGAATTCACCGGTGGTCATGACCAGGGTCCACCGGGCGGAACGCGCGGACGCGGGACTTGAGCAACTTCAGAGGTGGGGGCTCCGAAGCTACGGCTCCGAGGTGGAGCTCGGAGCAGGACTCCGCGGCCGGGTCGTCGGGATTGGGGCCCCTTCGGTCGGGCGGCGGAGCGGTCACCCGGGTCAGCAGGTGGGCACAGCCTTGCCCGCCGGGGGTCCGGCGGGCAAGGGAATTGAGCCAGTTCTGAGCTTTCGATTCCGCTCTGACCTGCTACTTCTTCGGGTTGGCCGGGGCTCCGGCGGACTGCGGCTTCTTGAAACCGATGTCCTGGTAGTGCGGCGCCCCGAAGCCGAACGCGCCGGCGTTCGCGAGCTTCTTGTCCGTCGCGACCAGCTGCGGGCGCTGGTAGAGCGGAATCGATCCCGCGGCGGCCCAGATCCGGGCGTCCGCCTCCTTCATGAGGTCCCGGGCCGCCTTCTCGTCGAGCTCGGAGACCGCCTCGTCGAAGAGCTGGTCGATGTGGTCCGTGCCGACGCGGGTGTAGTTCTGCTCGACGAGCAGCGACCCGTCGGTGGCCGCCACCGGCTTGGCGAAGATCGGGCGGCTGTCCGTGGCCGGGTAGGCGGTGGCGGGCCACGAGTACAGCGCCAGGTCGTAGTCGCCGGAGGCGACGTGGTCACGGAAGTAGCTGTCGTCGGGGACCTTGGTGATCTCCGTACGGATCCCGATCGTGTCCAGCATCGCCGCGATCCTGTCGCCGACGCCACGCAGGGACGCGGAGCCGGGACCCGACGGCAGGACGAACCGCAGCGTCAGCGGCTTGCCGTTCTTGCCCAGGGGGCCGCGCGCGGAGTCGGCGGCCCCCTGGGCGGGGGCCGCGGTGCCGACCGGGGCGTAGGCGCCGGCCGCGCCGCCGGGCTGCCGGTCCTGGGCGGTGATCAGGGCGGGGGCGTCCTCGGAGATGCCCGTCCCGCCCAGGTGGCCGGCCTGGCGCAGGAGCGCGGCGCTCTGCACGGCGGCGGCGGGGGCGGGCGCGATGACGTGGGTGGCCGCGCCCCCGGCCGCGCCGGGCTTGTTGTCGTCGCCCACGATGTAGAGGCCGTCGTTCCTGGAGGGCTCGCGGCCGGCCGCGCCGCTGGTCTTGCCGTCGTCCGTAGCGCTACCGGCCTTCTTCTCCGAGGCCTTGTCCTCCTCCTTCTTCTTCGCGTCCTTCTGCTTCTCGCCCTCGCTGCCCGCCTTGGTCCCGTCGGTCTTCTTCAGGGCCCCCTCACGCGTCCATCCCGCGGCGGCCAGCAGCGCCTGCGCCTCCTTGGTGTCCTGGCGGCCGAGCGCGTCGCTGGAGTCCTTGTACGCGGGCTGTCCGGCGAGGGCCAGGTGGCTGCCCAGCGGCTCGGCGGGCAGGCCGAGCGGCCGCAGCACGGCATCGGCGAGCTGCTTGCGGTCCAGGGCGCGGGCCACCGCCCGGCGTACCCGGTCGTCGGCGAGCGGCCCGCTCTCCCCGTTCAGCGCGAGCTGGGTGTAGGCGGGCTCCAGGGACTTGCGGACTGCGTAACCGCGCAGCTCGCCCTGCTCGGCGGCGTACGCCTTCGCGGCCCTGGCCTTCTCGTCCCGGGCCTCCTGCGCCTCCGCGGCCACTTCGTCGTCGGAGCCGTGCGCCAGGGCCCAGGACCGCAGCGCCTGGGCCGGGGTGATCTCGGAGCCGGGGCCGTGGGCGGGCGGTGCGCCGTTGCCGCCGGTGTCCCTGGCGGCCTGGGCGATGCGGTGGGCGGCCGCCGCGTCGACATCGGCGATGTCGACCTCGCCCTCGGTCAGCGCCTCGGTGCGGTCCTGCGGCTCGACCGCCTTGAAGACCAGCGAGTCGAGCTTGGCGGTCCTCCCCCACCAGCGCGGGTTGCGGGCCAGCGTGACGGATCCCGCCTCCTTGTCGACCGTACGCAGCCGGAACGGTCCCGCGGTCGCCTTGAGCGTGGACCGCGCACCGTCGTTGAAGGCGTCCGGGGAGCCCGTCACCTGCTTCGGGTACAGCGGGGAGAAGAGGGAGCGCCAGTCCGCGTACGGCTTGGCGAACGTGACCTTGACCTCCAGGTCGTCGGCGCCGCGCTCGATGTTCTCGATGCGTTCGTACCCGGCGTTGCGGGCCGTCCAGAACGCGGAGTCCCTGCCGCTCAGCGCGCGCCACTGGGCGACGAAGTCGGGTGCCCCGATCTCCCGGCCGTCGCTCCACACCGCCTGCTGGTTCAGCCGGTAGAGCACGACCTGCTTGGGCTCGCGCTCGACGACCTTCGCGGATTCGAGGTAGTCCGGGTTCAGCCGCGGCCGGCCCTTGGCGTCCAGCGGGAAGAGGGTCGGCAGCAGGGCGCCGGTGATGCGGGCGGTGGCGCTGTCGGCGTCGGCCTGGAAGGCGTTGAGGGTGGCGGGCATCGCGTCGATCGCCCAGTTGACCGTGCCGCCGTCCGCCACCTGGGCCCGGGCCGCCGGAGCGATGTCCTGCGGGACGACGACACCGCTGTCGGCGGCCTTGTCGCTGCCCGAGCTGCAGCCGGCCAGTACGGGGAGGGTGAGCACCCCCGTGGTGAGAAGTGCGAGCGAGCGGCGCTTTCGGGATGTCCCGCGCGGGACGCCGACGTGGGACATGGCTGATACCTCCGGGGACGACCCGGCCCACCCAGATCCGAATGGGCCGAATGATGCGTTTTTGGTGGCATTTGCAGTTGATCACACTGATTCCGCCCGTCCACTGAAAGCGCCCACGCGCGCGGGAGAGCGCAGACACGGCGCGTCGCCTCCGAAACTCACCCGTGCGGCGGAGGGCCGGGACCGGCAGGAAGCGGGCCCCATCGGGGGCGTACGCCGACACACCCGGAGCCGTACACAAGACGGAGCCGCCCGCTCCCACTCCGGTACCGCCGCCGCCCTGGACGTGCCCGGTCTGCACGCGGCGGGCGAGGTCGCGGGCGGCATGCACGGCCCCAACCGGCTCGGCGGGAACTCCTTCTCCGACCTGCTGGTCTTCGGCCGACGGGCGGGGCTGCACGCCGCGCGGTACGCCGCGTCGGCCGACGCCCTGCCCGTCGTAGACGAGGCCCAGATCGACGCGGCCGCCACGGAGGCGCTGCGTCCGCTCAACGCCGAGGAGCGCGCCGACGGCGCACACCGGCGGAGAATCCGTACACCGTTGCTTTGAGTATCAGTAGATCTCAGCAATTCCGGCGTTTCTGCCGGAATGGTCCGTGACGGTGTCACCCGAGCGCGAGTTGCGCCTCGGTGTCCTGCTGACGGTCTCCCGTTTCTGTCCCGGCCCGGGGGCTGGGGATGACGCCACCTGCCCGCCCCGCCCACGCCGTACGGCGTGGGCGGGTGGTGCGGGTCCTACGGTCGGCTCCACGGGGCTTCGACCCCCACCACAGCGGTGGGGTCCAGGTCTCCGGCCACTCCGGTACCTGTACTGCGAATGGTGCTGGTGCAGATCCGGCGGCGGGACGCGACGGGAGGCCGGCGGTCAGCCCAGCAGCTTGATAATCGCGTCCGTGGTGTCCGTCTCGCCGAGGCGGGGGAAGATCCGCTCCACGCTGTTGGCATGGGCCTCGGCGCTCATGTCGGTCACCGCGTCCGTGGCGACCGTGACGTGGTAGCCGTGCTCGTGCGCCGAGCGGGCGGTGGACTCGACGCCGATGCTGGTCGCGATCCCGGCCACCACGACCTGGGTGATGCCGCGGCGGCGCAACTGGAGGTCGAGGTCGGTGCCGTAGTAGGCGCCCCACTGCTGCTTGGTGACGACGATGTCGCCCTCGCGCGGCCCGAGTTCGGGGACGATCTCGGCCCAGTCGGCGGCCGGCTGCCCGGACCGGGCGGGGCCTTCCGTGCGGCCGGGCGCGCCTCCCGTGACGCGGACGAGGAAGACCGGGAGGTCCTTGGCCCGGAAGGCGTCGGCGAGGGTCGCGGCGCGGGCGACGACCTCAGCGGCGGGGTGGGCGGTCGGGAGGCCGACGATGCCCTTCTGGAGGTCGACGACGATCAGGGCGGTCGCCGGGTCGAGGGTGGTGGCGCTCATGGTGGTGGTGCTCCTTGCCTGGTGGTGCTCGGGGAGAGAAATCAGGTACGGCTGCCGCCACGCGCGGCACGCCCGCGATCGGTCATGAACCGATCAGGCGCTCGATGAGGCCGGCGGCCTCGGCGACGGTGCGCCGCTGCGGCCCGTCCAGTTCGGCGGCGACGGCCTCGGCGAGCCAGTCGCGCTTGGCGGCCCGGACCCGGGCGAGGGCGGCGCTGCCGGCGTCCGTCACCGACATGACCGCCTTGCGGCCGTCGGCCGGATCCGGCGCCCGCTCGACGAGCCCCTGCTCCTCCAGGGCGTTCAGGGTCAGCCGCATGGACTGGGGGCGTACGAACTCGGCGCGGGCCAGATCGGCCGTGGTGGCCGGGCCCCCGTCCGCCAGCCGGGCGAGCACCGAACGCTGGGTCGGCGTCAGCAGGCTCTCCGCCGAGGAGGAGCGCAGGCGCCGCAACAGCCTGCCGACGACGGAGGCGAGCTGATGCGCCACCTCCTCCGCGGTCGGGTCGGCGGGCGTGGTTCCGGACGGTCGCGTCATGCGTCCACCGTAAAAGATGTACAGGCCATCTTGCAAGGTTACCTGTCTACCCCACTCTCGCGCCGATGCACCGCACCGCACCGCACCGCACCGCACCAGGTCAGTGCCAGCCCTCCCGGTACGCCGTCCAGTCGTCAGCCCCCTGTATGTCTCGGTGTCTCGATGTACTCCGGGTGTACGAACGGCGGGGCTTGCCCCCTGTCGCGCGACGCCCGTACGCACAGCAGGACGCGCCAGGTGCGGAGACCGTTCCCGGGCCGGTCGCGCCGAGTGCCGGCCGGGTCGCGGGCCGACAGATGCGGACATAGCCTCACGAACGTGATGCCGCCTGTGAGCCGAACCCGGATCCTCATACCGGGCCGGGCCCTGCTCGCCGTGCTGTTGACGGTGTGCTGGCTGGCCCTCTCCCCCGCACCGGCCGCCCGCGCCGACGGCCCGATCACGCTGTCGCGCGACGGGCAGATCACCGACAAGGTGGGAGCACTCGGCGACCGCAAGGGCCAGGTGACCGCCGCGCTCGACCGGCTCTACGACCAGCGCCGTGTCCAGCTCTTCGTGGCGTACGTACGTGACTTCTCCGGGCGGTCCGCGCAGGACTGGGCCGACGAGACGGCCGACCGCAACGGCCTCGGCCGCGAGGACGTGCTGCTGGCCGTCGCCACCCACGACCGGCAGTACGCGTACTCCGTCGACCAGGACTCGCGCCTCACCGACGCACAGCTCCAGGACGTGGCGACCACCGCCATCGAGCCTGCGCTCAAGGAGAACGACTGGGCGGGCGCCGCGATCGGGGCCGCCGACGGGTACTCCGCCGTCCTGGCCGGCTCGCCCGTCCCCACCCCGGCGATCACCCCGGGCGCCGCCGACCCCGGCGCGGGCAGCTCCGGCGGGACGAACACCGGGGACCTGGTCCTGCCGATCGTCCTCGTCGGCGGCGCCGCGGCGGTCGCCGCGTACGCGTTCACCCGGCGCAAGCGGCGCGCCGCCACCCGTACGACGCCCGGCGCGACGGGCTGGGGACCGGCCGGCGGCGGGCAGGGCGAGCGGCCGCAGCCCCCCACCGCGCTCCCCGAGCTCGACGCGCACGCCAAGGAGACGCTCGTCGCCACGGACGACGCGGTCCGCACGAGCGAGGAGGAACTCGGGTTCGCCACCGCCCAGTTCGGCGAGGAGGCCGCCGCTCCGTTCACCGAGGCGGTCGCCTACGCCAAGAGCGAGCTGACAACGGCGTTCCGGCTGCGGCAGCAGCTCGACGACGCCTTCCCCGAGGACGATGCCACGCGCCGGCGGATGCTGGACGAGATCATCAGCCGGTGCGCGGACGCCAACGCCCGGCTGGACGACGTCTCCGAGGACTTCGACCGGCTGCGGGAGCTGGAACGCGACGCCCCGCAGGCGCTGGCCGCGGCCGAGCGCGCGTTCCGTCTCCTCGCCGGCCGGGCCTCAGCGGCCGAGACGGCGCTCGCCGCCCTGCGCGGCCGTTACGCGGAGTCCGCGTCGGCCCCCGTGGCGGGCGACATCGAACAGGCCAAGGACCGCCTTGTCTTCGCGACGTCGTCGCTCAACCAGGCCCGGCAGGCGGTGGACGGCGGCGACCACGCGACGGCGGCGGTGTACGTACGGGCCGCCGAGGGTGCGGTCGGACAGGCGACCACCCTCGTCGACGCGGTCGACCGGCGCGCGCGCGAACTGGACGAGGCGGCGGCCGGGCTGCCGGCCGCGCTCACCGAGACGGAGACGGACCTGGCGGACGCGGGCGGGCTCCTGGAGGGCACGGCCGAGGGCGTGTCCACCGCGGACCTCCGCGGCCGGATCGCCCGCGCGCAGTCGGTGGTCCGCGATGTGCGGGAGGAAATGGGTGCCGGCGCGTACGACCCGATCGACGCCCTGCGCCGGGTGGAGGAGGCGGACGCGGTGCTGGACGAGGCGCTGGCCGGTGCGCGCGAGCAGGAGCAGGGCAACCGGCGGGCCCGCTCGATGCTCGACCAGACGATGCTCACCGCACGGTCGGCCATCGGCGCCGCCGCCGACTACATCAGCACCCACCGTGGTGCGGTCGGCAGCCAGGCCCGCACCCGGCTGGTGGAGTCCCAGCGGCGGCTGGAGCGGGCCGGCGAACTGGCCGGGGCGGACGACCCGCAGGCCGCGCTCGCCGAGGCGCAACGGGCGGACGCGCTGGCCGGTGAGGCGCGGAGCCTCGCGGAGCAGGACGTGCGCGCGTACGCGGGACCCGGCGGCATGGGCGGCGGGATGCCGGGAGGTGGCGGTGCGGGCGGGGCGGTGCTCGGCGGCATCCTTCTCGGCGGACTCCTGGGCGGCGGCGGCCGGGGCGGTGGCTTCGGGGGCGGCTTGGGGGGCGGCGGCTTCGGCGGAGGGTTCGGTGGCGGTGGCGGCTTCGGCGGGGGCGGGCCGGGCAGCTTCGGCGGCGGGGGCACCCGGGGCCGGCGGGGCGGCGGCGGCCGCTTCTGAACGACGCCCCCGGCCGTACCCGTGCCCATCCCCGTACGCGCACACGTCACTTCGGACCAGGACCGGACACACAGGAGAGGTGCCATGAGCAAGCAGACCATTCTCGGACGCGTCACCCAGCTGGCGAAGGCCAACATCAACGCCCTGCTCGACCAGGCCGAGGACCCGCAGAAGATGCTGGACCAGCTGATCCGCGACTACACGTCCAACATCTCGGAGGCCGAACAGGCCGTGGCCGCCACCATCGGCAATCTGCGCCTCATGGAGCAGGACCACCGCGAGGACGTCGCGGCGGCGCAGGAATGGGGCGGGAAGGCGCTCGCCGCCAGCCGCAAGGCCGACGAGCTGCGGGCGGGCGGGGCGGGTCCGGACGCCGACAAGTTCGACAACCTGGCCAAGGTCGCGCTCGGCCGCCAGCTCCAGTCGGAGAAGGAGGCGAAGACCGCGGAGCCCACCATCGCCGCCCAGACCGAGGTGGTGGACAAACTGAAGTCCGGCCTGGACCAGATGAAGGTGAAGCTGTCGGAGCTGAAGGCCAAGCGTGACGAGCTGGTCGCCCGCGCCAAGTCCGCGCAGGCGCAGAACCAGATGATGGACTCGGTCAAGAGCATCAACGTCCTCGACCCCACCAGTGAGCTCAGCCGGTTCGAGGACAAGGTGAGGCGCGAGGAGGCGAGGGCGCTGGGCAAGCAGGAGCTCGCCGCGTCGTCGCTGGACGCCCAGTTCGAGCAGTTGGACACGCTGGGAGACAGCGCCGAGGTGGAGGCCCGCCTCGCCGCGCTGAAGACCGCTTCCTGACGGCCTCTTGGGTGACGGCCGTGACGGCCGCCGGGTCCCCGGTCAGAACATGCTGAGCAGTTCCTCCACCGTCCGCTCGGCGGCCGGTCCGCCGTCGGGCAGCGGGAGTTCGAACCAGACCGTCTTGCCGCGCGGGGTCCGCCGTGACCCCCAGGCCGCGCTCAGCAGCCCGACCAGCTGCAGCCCGCGGCCGCCCTCGTCCGTGTCCCGGGCGCGTCGGCGCCGCGGCTGGACGAGACCCGCGTCCCACACCTCGCACACGAGGGTGCGGTCGCGCAGCAGCCTGAGCCGGATCTCGCCCTCGCCGTACCGCAGGGCGTTCGTGACCAGTTCGCTGACCAGCAGCTCGGTGGTGTCCACCAGGTCGTCGAGGTCCCAGGCGAGCAGCTGGCCGCGGGCCAGTTCGCGGGCACGGCCGACCGAGCGGGGCTCGGGGGGCAGCCGCCAGTCGCCGACGGCGTCGGTCGGCAGCCCCTGGATGCGGGCCATGAGCAGGGCGATGTCGTCCTCGCCGTGCCGGGTGTCGAGCGAGCTCAGCACGTGGTCGCAGACGTCCTCGAGGGGCCGGTCCGGCTCCACGAGGGCTCCGCGCAGGGCCTCCAGGCCCTCGTCCAGCGGATGGTCACGGGACTCGACGAGACCGTCGGTGTAGAGGGCGAGGAGCGCGCCCTCCTTGAGCTCCACCTCGACCTCCTCGAAGGGCTCGCCGCCGACACCGAGCGGCATCCCGGGCGGTACGTCGAGCAGCAGGGCGGCTTCGCCGGGCTCGACGACGACGGGGGGAAGGTGGCCCGCGTTGGCGAAGGTGCAGCGCCGCGTGACCGGGTCGTAGACGGCGTAGACGCAGGTCGCCAGGTAGACCTCGGAGAGGTCCGCGTCCCGTGACTTGTGGGCGGCCCGCGACGGCCACTGGGCGCCGCCGCCCGCATCGGACGAGGTGCCCGCGCCGGGGGTGCCGAGTCCCCGGGCGACCTCGTCGAGCGCGGAGAGCACCTCGGCGGGCTCCAGGTCGAGGAGGGCCAGGGTGCGTACGGCGGTGCGCAGTTCGCCCATGGCCACGGCGGCGCGGAGCCCGCGGCCCATCACGTCGCCGACGACGAGGGCGGTGCGGTGGCCGGGGAGTTCGATCACGTCGAACCAGTCGCCGCCCACCTCGGTGGCCGTGTTGCCGGGGAGGTAGCGGCAGGCGATGTCGAGTCCGGCGGCCTCGGGGTCGCCGGGCGGCAGGAGGCTGCGCTGGAGGATCAGCGCGCGTTCGTGCTCGCGGCGGTAGAGGCGGGCGTTGTCGATGCAGACGGCGGCGCGTGCGGCGAGCTCGGTGGCCAAGGCGCGGTCCCGTTCGCCGAAGGGCTCGCTGCCCTTCGTACGGGAGAACTGCACGAGGCCGACGACGGTGTCGTGGGCGAGCAGCGGCACGGCGAGGGTGGACCGGACGAAACCGCGGTCGTCGCCGGGCACGTCCGCCACGCGGCCGGTGCGCAGGGCCTTGGCGCAGGGGGAGCCGAAGGGGTAGCGGTGTACGGCGCCGAGCGCGGGCGTCCGTGGGCCGGCGGCCCCTGAGTCCGGGCCGGAGCCGGTGTCGGGCGCGGTGTCGGGGAGGGCGTCGGACACGGCGCTGGCGAAGGCGACGCGGCGCAGTTCGGCGGAGCCGCCGACCGCCTCCCGGTGCGGGGAGCCGCCGCTGCCCGGCGGTGTCTCCTCACCGGTGAGGAGGGCCTGGTAGAGGTCGACGGAGGCGAGGTCGCAGAAGCCGGGCACGGCGACGTCGAGGAGTTCGCGGGCGGTCGTCTCCAGGTCGAGGGAGTTGCCGATGCGGGCGCTCGCCTCGTTGAGCAGGGCGAGGTTGCGCCGGGCGCTTGCGGCCTCGCGGGCCGCGATGTGGCGCCGGGTCACATCGGTGGCCAGTCCGGCGATGCCGATGGGGCGGCCGGAGCCGCTGTGCACCCGGTAGAGGTTCATCGACCAGTGGCGGCGCTCGGTGTCGCCGGGGGCGGTGCCGACGAGCTGGAGGTCGGTGACGGAGTCGCCGGTGGCCAGGACGCGTTCCAGCGTGGCCGTCAGGCGGTCCGCCTCCGCACCGGCGAGGTAGTCCTCGACCGTGCGGCCCCGGTGGTCCTCGGCCTGTCCGCCGAAGACCGTGGCGAACCGCTGGTTGGCCCGTACGACAGTGAGGTCGGTGCCGAACAGGACGAAGCCGAAGGGAGATTGGCCGAAAATCGCCTGCGAGGCCGCGAGGTCCGTCTCGATGAGGCGCAGTGCGCGGACGTCCACCACGATGCAGACCGCGGCCCGTTCGCCCGCTGCCGTCTCACTCGGCATCACATAGATCTCGGCGAGCCCGTGCACGGCGTCCTCGCCCGGCATCCGGAAGGGGACGAGGCCCGTCCACTCCTTGCCGTCGAGCACCTCGCCGATCCGGCGGTAGCCGTCCCCGCGCAGTTCGGCGGGCATGAAGGCCTCGACCGGGTCCTTGCCCATGGCCTCGTGAGCGGCAACGCCGAAGAGACCGGCGGCCCGGCGGCTCCACTGCTCGATCAGGCCGTCGGGGCCGATCGAGAAGGAGGCGACCCTGATGTAGTCGTAGATCGAGCCAGGCGGACTGCTCTGCCACACGACGTCGCCCGCTGTCCCAGGTATCTCGCTCACGCGACCGTCCCCTCCAGCTCACACACCGGACCGGTCCTGCCCGCAGTATTCAGCACTACGGCCCCGACCGACACGGCGTTCACGATCACAGCACGGTCTCAGTCCGTTTCGGCCAGATGCGGACCGGCCCTCCGTGATCGCTTTCGTCCCACCTCACTCCTAACCAGGCAGGGCCAGCTCGAACCACACCGTTTTGCCGCTCTTTCCGCGCCGGGTCCCCCAGCGGCGGGCCGAGCAGGCCACGAGCTGCAGCCCTCTGCCGCCCTCGTCGTCCGGACCGGCCGTGCGTTCGGTGGGCGGATCCGGAAGCGGATCGGAGACTTCCACGAGGAGACCGGCGTGCGCCGCGGGCGCTTCCCCGTTCGGGTGGGGGCGCACCAGGCGCACCCCGATGGGGCCAGCCGTGTACTGCATCGAATTGGTCACCAGCTCGCTGACCAGCAGGACCGCCACATCGCCGACGGCCGCGTCCAGCCCCCAGCCGCGCAGCGCCTCGTGGACGGCATGCCGGGCCGTGCGCACGGCGCCGGGTACAGCCGGAAAGCTCCACTCGGCGCAGTCGCCTTCGGTATCGGTCACGCCGATCACTTCCCAAGACCAGCAACGCGAACACCCTGTACGCGGGGACTAAACATCACATACCCGGAATTCAGGATGAAATACCGCCGACGTCGACACGTGGGGCGTACGGGTGTAGGGCCGCGCACGAAACGGCTGCACGCGCGGGGAAGGGGCGCTCGGACCCGGGACCCGGCGCTCCGCTCAGCAGTGTGCGCCGCCGGGCTGCCGGCGTACGACTTCGGCCACCGCGGGCAGGTCCTGTTCCAGCCAGTCCACCGTGCCGGTCTCCCCCGGTCCGAGCCAGCGCAGCTCGTCGTGGTCCTGGAGGGGCGCGGGCACGCCGGACAGCAGCCGGGCCGTCCACACGTGAAGCACATAGCCGGGCTTGAGCGGCCACGCACCAGGAATGCGCTCCAGCGGCTCCGTCTCGATGCCCAGTTCCTCGCGGAGCTCGCGGACGAGCGCCTGCTCGCCGCTTTCTCCCGGTTCGACTTTCCCGCCGGGCAGCTCCCACCGTCCGGCCAGCTCGGGCGGGGCACTGCGGCGCGCGGCCAGCAGCCGCCCCCGGTCGTAGACGGCCCCTGCCACCACTACGCGATCAGTCATGGTGCGGAGCGTAACGCCCCGTCACGGACGCCCGGAGACGACCGCGGGGGGGCGCACTACGGGCGGGCGGTCTGCCCTATGCGCTCGACCCAGTAGAGCTGCTTGTGGCCGTGGCTCTCCAGCTTGTCGGCGGTCTTCTGCGCCTCGTCCTGCGTGGCGTACCGGCCCACGCGGTAGCGGTTGCCGTTGTCGTCCTGCCGTATCACCAGCCAAGGGAGCACGGCACCGCTGTCGCTCATCGTGCCCCTCCCGAGCATTGCGCCCCTCCCCTGTACGGCGTGCACGTCTCTAAGGATCCCCAGGAAACCGCAGTACGCATATGCCCGAGCGTACGCCTGACCTTTACTCAACGCATGCGTAATCACACAAAGAGATACCGATCCGGCCAGGAGCGGACTAACGCCCTGGGGGCGCATCCGGATGAATGCGCCCCCAGGGCGGTTCTGTTCGGTCACGGACCGATATCGGTCCTCAGACTCGTCCCGCTCCCTCGCGCAGCACCGGCTCCGGCATGAGGACCGGGCCGCCCGCGGGGGCCTTGCGGCAGACGTCTTGGCACTCCGCGTCCAGCGAACAGCAGAGCGAGCAGATCGGCCCGGCCTGCACGGGGCAGTCGGCGATGTCCGGGAGCTCGTAGGCCGTGGCACAGACCGAGCAGGTGTGGGTGGCGGTGATGTCGGCGACCTCGACGCCGGGGCCGTTCACGGGGTTGGGCCGCGCCAGGTAGTACTTCCCCTTCGTCACCCAGGCGATCAGCGGACACAGCGTCAGCGAGAGTCCGGCCGCGATGAAGGTCGAGAACGCCTCCGCGTAGGTGCCGAACAGCCCGAAGAAGGCGAGGATCGAGACGGTCGAGGCGATCACCATCGCCCCGAATCCCGCCGGGTTCACCGCGTACAGATAGGCACGCTTGAATTCGATGTACGGAGGGCTCAGGCCGATCCTCTTGTTGATGACCAGATCCGCGGCGACGGCGGCGATCCACGCGATGCCCACGTTGGAGTAGAAACCCAGCAGCTTGTTGAGGGCCGCGAACATGTTCATCTCCATCAGCGTCAGCGCGATGACGAGATTGAGGAAGATGTACCAGACCCGGCCCGGATGACGGTGGGTGATCCGGGAGAAGAAGTTCGACCAGGACAGCGAGCCGCTGTAGGCGTTGGTCACGTTGATCTTGATCTGCGACACGATCACGAACAGGGCGGCCGCAGGCAGCGCGAACGAGCCGAGCCAGGGTTTCAGCGCCTCGATCTGCGGGGCGATCGGCTCCAGCGCGTGCGTCTTGCCGACCGCCTCCAGCGCGACGAAGGCGAGCAGGGCACCGCCGAGTTGCTTGGCGGCGCCGATGATGACCCAGCCCGGCCCGGCAGCGAGGACCGCGAGGTTCCAGCGCCTCTTGTTCGCTTCCGTCCTGGCGGGCATGAAGCGCAGGTAGTCGGCCTGCTCACCGATCTGCGCGATGAGCGAGAGCGCGACACCGGTGCCGAGTCCGAAGCCGACCCAGGAGAAGCCGGACCCCGCCCCTTCCGTACCGCCGAAGGAGCCGAACGCGCCCCAGGCGTCCGGCGCCTCGAAGGCGAGGACGACGAACGGCAGCACCATGCCGATGATCCAGACAGGCTGGGTCCAGGCCTGCACCTTGGCGAGGGCGCCCATGCCGCGGAAGACGATCGGTATGACGATCAGAGTGGTGATCAGATAGCCCGCCTCGACCGGAAGTCCGACGGCCTGATGCATGGCCTGGGCCATGATCGAGCCCTCCAGGGCGAAGAAGATGAAGGTGAAGGACGCATAGATCAGCGAGGTCAGCGTCGAGCCGAAGTACCCGAATCCGGCGCCCCGGGTGACGAGATCCATGTCCAGTCCGTACTTGGCGCAGGCGCGGGCGATGGGAATGCCGGTGAGGAAGATGATCGTCGCCGCCGCCATGATCGAGGCGAATCCGCTGGTGAAGCCATAGGTGAAGACGATCGAGGCGCCGATCGCGAAGTCGGCGAGGTAGGCGATCCCGCCGAGCGCGGTGCCCGCGACCGTGCCGGGCGACCAGCGCCGGAAGGAGTGCGGCGCATAGCGGAGGGAGTAGTCCTCCCTGCTCTCGTCCGCCGCGAGTCCGGCGTAGCTGCGACTGGGGGGCGGGGCGCCGGAGCCGCCTTCGAGGTCTCCCTCGGAGGCGGTCTCCGTCTGCGGTACGGCGGTGTCCGTCATCGGTGACTTCCCGTTCGTCAGTCCGGAGTGCGGGTCCGAACGGGAAGGTACGAGCGGGACATGACAACCCACCACGGTGGACGATTGCCCGGCCGTTACGGGCTCGGGGCCGCCGTTAATTCATGGTGACGGGCGCCGGACGGGCCCCGCCGGATATCGGTCACCCGACAGGAACGCCACGCCGGGAGACCCGTCGTCCGGCGGGGACCGCACGCCCCTTGACCCGCCACCCGATCGCGACCGGGACCGCGGAACCGGAGACCCGCCGCGCGGCCGGGGCCGGGGCCGCAGGGCCGGAGACCCGCCGTCCGGCCGGCGCCAGGTGGCCGGACCGCCCTCACCGGACCGGGAGGTGGTAGGCGACCCGGTAACGGTCGGCCGGCACCACCACGTCGGCCGTCTCGACCGGGCGGCCCGACGCGTAGTACGTCCGCTCGATCACCATCACCACGTGGCCCGGCACCCCGCCGAGCGCCAGGAGCTCCTCCGCCAGCCCCGGGCGCGCGCCGACCTGTTCGGCCACGTTGTCCACGACGACATCGATCGCGGCCATCCGCTCGACCACCCCGCAGCCGCCCAGCGGGCCCTCCTCCGGCAGCATCACCGGCGTGCGCCCCGTGACCGCGAGGGTCTCCCAGGAGGTGGAGAGCATCATCGGCTCCCCGCCGTCCCGGAACACGTAGCGCGTACGCATCACGCGGTCGCCCGGCTCGATCCCGAGCCGCTCGGCGATCTCGGGGCTCGCGCCCTCCTGTTCGCTCCGGGACTCCCAGGTCCCCCGCGCGCCCTCCGCCGTCTGCTCCTGGCGGAACGGGCTGGCACCGGCCTCCGACCGGAAGCCGGAACGGGCGATCCGGCGCGGCACCGGGCGCTCGCGCACATACGTGCCGGAGCCCGAGCGGCCCTCGACGAGGCCCTCGGCCATCAGAACCTTGCGCGCCTCCAGCGCGACGGTGTCCGAGACCCCGTACTCCTCGCGGATACGCGCCTGCGACGGCAGGCGCGTATGCGGCGGCAGCGAACCGTTGACGATCTTCTCTCTCAGATCGCTCGCAACGCGCAGATAGGCGGGCTGCTCACCGAAAGTCACAGGCCACTCCCCAAGAGGTTGACAGACTGCAACAGCCTCGCAACCGTCGGTTCCGGACCGCAAGCACAGGCCAAAGTTTCACTCGAAGTGATGATTCGCCGTGGGCCTGCGCATATCCCGCTGCGGGGCGCCTCGACCCCCACGCCTCCCCGATACCCCACCCCTTGACCCGAGTTGGTCCAGACCAATAGCTTCCTCTCCACACGGCACGGCCAAACAGCACGGCCACACAACACGCCCACACAGCACCGCCACACAGCACGGTCACGCACCTCCCGCACATCACATGCCTCCCCCTCACGCACACGTACAGGAACGGGCCTCATGCGTCGAAGAACCCTGTCCGGACTGGCCATCGCCGCCTGCGCCTTCTCGCTGGCCGCCACCCTCGCGCCCGCCGCCAACGCCACCGGGGGCAACGGCGAGGAGCGCGGAAAGGGCGGCCACCACAGCTCCGCGCCCGCGTACAAGCGCGTCGGCTACTTCACCCAGTGGGGCGTCTACGGACGTGACTTCCAGGTCAAGGACCTGGAGACGAGCGGAACGGCGGCCAAACTCACCCACATCAACTACTCGTTCGGCAATGTCGGCGCCGACGGCAAGTGCTTCACCGGCAACGTGCCCGGCGAGGCCGACGCCTGGGCCGACTACGTCCGCCCGCTGGACGCCGCCGGATCGGTGGACGGCGTCGCCGACACCGACGGCCAGGCCCTCGCGGGCAACTTCAACCAGCTGCGCGAGCTCAAGGCCGAGCACCCCGGCCTCAAGGTGATGATCTCGCTCGGCGGCTGGAGCTGGTCCACGCACTTCTCGGACGCGGCCCGCACCGCCGCCTCTCGCAAGGCCTTCGTCTCCTCGTGCATCGACCTGTACATCAAGGGCAACCTGCCGGTGGACGGAACGCGCGGCGGCGCGGGCGCGGCGGCCGGTCTCTTCGACGGCGTGGACATCGACTGGGAATGGCCGGGATCCGCCGGTGACTCCGACACGGTGTACCGCCCCGAGGACAAGCGGAACTTCACGGCGCTGGTCCACGAGTTCCGTACCCAGCTCGACGCGTACGCGAAGAGCAGCGCGGCCACGCGCCCTGGTCACCACCACGCGAAGCCCAAGCACTACGACCTCTCGGCGTTCGTGCCCACGTCCCCCGAGAAGATCGACGCCGGCTTCGACGTCCCGCGCATCATGCGGGACTTCGACTTCGTGAACCTCCAGGGCTACGACTTCCACGTCTCCGGCGAGAAGACCACCGCGCAGCAGTCCGCGCTGTACGCGAAGGGCGACTTCAGCGTCGACCAGACCGTCCGCGCCTGGCTGCAGCGGGGCGCCCCGGCCCGCAAGCTGGTGATGGGGATGCCGTTCTACGGGCAGGGCTGGACCGGTGTGACCGGCGGCGGTGACGGCCTCGGCCAACCCGCCACGGCCCCCGCCCCCGCGACCTGGGCGGCCGGTTACGAGGACTACAAGGCCCTCAAGAAGCTGGCCGAATCCGGTACGTACAAGGTCCACCGCAACGTCCGCGACGGCAGCGCCTGGCTGTTCGACGGCACCACGCTGTGGACGTACGACGACCCGCAGGTGCTGCGCACCAAGACGGCGTACATCCGCGACCACCGGCTCGGCGGCGCGATGTTCTGGTCGCTGGACGGGGACACGGAGGACGGCGAGCTGATGACAGCCGTCGACCGCGGGCTCTCCCGGCGGTAGGAACGGCCCTTCCGGGGCGGCCGCGACACCGCGGCCGCCCCGGACTCCGCCCTGCCGCCCCGGCTGGCATGCTGGCCGTCATGGCCACCACCTACCGCTGCCCGCAGGACGGCACTCGTGCCGACGTCACCTCGCTCACCTGGTGCTGCCCGGTCTGCCGCGGCCCGTGGGACCTGGACTTCGAGAGCGCGGGCCCGCTGCGGCCCGGCGATCTGCCGGGACGGGTCAACTCCCTGTGGCGTTACGAGGAGGTCCTGCCGCTCTCCTCCCCCGCGACCACCCTCGGCGAAGGCCGCACCCCGCTCGTCCCGCTCACCGGCACGGTCTCGGCCAAGCTCGACTTCCTGATGCCGACGCTCTCCTTCAAGGACCGCGGCGCGGTGATGCTCGCCGAACTGGCCCGCGGCCTCGCCCCCGAGCGCGTCGTCGCGGACAGCAGCGGCAACGCGGGCACGGCCGTCGCCGCCTACTGCGCCCGCGCCGCGCTGCCCTGCACGGTGTACGTCCCCGAGGGCACGTCGCCGAAGAAGACCGAGCAGATCCGGGCCCACGGCGCCCGGCTGGAAATCGTCCCCGGGGACCGCGAGGCGACCGCGCGGGCGGCCCGCACAGCCGCCGACGCGCCGGGCACCTTCTATGCCTCGCACGTCTTCAACCCGTATTTCCTGCACGGCACGAAGACGTACGTGTACGAGCTCTGGGAGGACCTCGGCGGCCGGCTCCCGGACGCCCTCGCCGTCCCCGTCGGCAACGGCACCCTGCTCCTCGGCGCGGCCCTGGCCACCGCGGAACTCCTCGCCCAGGGGCTCATCGACACCCGCCCCGCGCTGATCGCCGTCCAGGCGGAGGCGGTCTCCCCGCTGGCGGCGGCCTTCCACGCGGGGGCCGAGGACCTCCTCGACGTCCCCGCCGCCTCCCCCACCCTCGCCGAAGGCATCGCCATCCCGCGCCCGCCGCGTGCGCGGGCGATCCTGGCGGCGGTACGGGAGTCGGGCGGCACGTTCCTGACGGTGACGGAGGACCAGATCCGCACGGCCCAGCTGGATCTGGCCGCACGCGGCTTCTTCGTGGAGACGACGGGCGTGGCCTGCTGGGCGGCGGTGGGCGGCTGGACGGACCGCAGCGTCGTCGTGCCGCTGTGCGGGGCAGGGCTCAAGACGGGGCTCGCGGCCTGAGCGTCCGCGCGGGGCGCATTCGAGGGCGCGGGGCACGTTCCAGGGCGCGTCAGCCGTTCACCCGCGCGCCGTGCCCCGCCCTGCCGTGCCCGTTTCCCTACGTTCGTACCGTGAGCCTTTCGCGTATCTCTCTCCTCACGTCCCTCGTCGCGTGCGCGCTGATCGCGCCGCTGCCGCCCGTCGTGTACGCCGCTGATCAGCGCCCGCCCGCCCCGGCGGCCGTGCCCTGCGGCCGGGACACCGACCCGGCGTGGGCCCTGACCTCGACCACGTACGACGAGGCCGCGGGTTACGACCCCTACGTCGGCAACGGATACCTCGGGCATCGGGTCCCGGCGGCCGGCGCCGGGTACGCCGCACGCGACGAGAAGACCGGCTGGCCGCTGTTCACCCCGCGCTACGACGGGGCGTTCGTCTCCGGGCTCTTCGGGCGCGAGGAGGACCTGGCGGCGGGCCGCGAGGTGGTCGCCGCGCTGCCGAGCTGGACGAACCTCGATGTGCGCGTGGGCGAGGAGACATACGGCTCCGCCACGCCGGCGGGGCGGATCTCCCGGTACCGCCAGACGGTGTTCCTGCGCTGCGGACTGGTGCGCACGTCGCTGCGCTGGACCACGGCCGACGGCCGCGCGACCGACCTGACGTACGAGGTGCTGGCCGACCGCTCCGACGTGCACACGGGAGCCGTACGGCTGCGGATGACCCCGCACTGGACCGGCACCGCGACGGTCACCGGGCGGCTCGACGCACGCGGCGCACGCCGGATCGACCTGGCGGACGACGGGACGTTCCGCACCCGGGGCACGGGGACGGCGGGCGCGATCGTCCAGACCGTGCGCCCGGCCGGTGCGAACGGGCTTGCCTCCCGGGTGAGTTCCGGGCGTACGTACACGTATCTGAAGTACGTCGGCGTGGACACCGCCCTGACCTCGCGCGCCCCGCGCACCACCGCACGCGAGGCGTCCCGGCGCGCGGCGGAGCGCGGCTGGTCCGCCGTCCTCGCCGGGAACGCGGCCGTATGGCGCCGCGACTGGTCGGCCGATGTGTCCGTGCCGGGCAGCCCGGACCTGCAGAAGTGGCTGCGCGCGGCCCAGTACGGGCTCCTGGCGTCCACCCGGGCCGGCTCCCGGGACAGCATCGCGCCTGCCGGGCTGACCAGCGACAACTACGCGGGCATGGTGTTCTGGGACGCGGAGACCTGGATGTACCCGGGGCTGCTCGCCACCCGTCCCGAACTGGCCCGCTCGGTGGTGGAGTACCGCTACCGCACGCGCGACGAGGCTCGTACGAACGCCGAGAAGCTGGGTTACGAGGGCCTGTTCTACCCGTGGACGAGCGCGAGCAAGGGCAACCTCTGGTCCGAGTGCCAGAGCTGGAACCCGCCGCACTGCGTGACCCAGAACCACCTCCAGGGCGATGTCTCCCTCGCGGTCTGGCAGTACTACCTGGCCACCGGCGACCGCGACTGGCTGGCCGGCCACGGCTGGCAGATGCTCCGGGGCATCGCCGAGTTCTGGGCCTCGCGCGCCACCGCGAACGACGACGGCAGCTACTCGGTGAAGGAGGTGGCGGGCCCCGACGAGTACAGCAACGGCGTCACGGACGGGGTGTTCACCAACGCCGTCGCGGCCACCGCCCTGCGCAACGCCACCCGCGCGGCGCAGCTCCTCGGACACGCGGCCCCGGAGCAGTGGACCAAGGTCGCGGACGGTCTGCGCATCCCGTACGACCCCGAGCGGAAGCTGTACCTCCAGTACGCCGGCTACGACGGTTCGACGATCAAGCAGGCCGACACGGTCCTGCTGATCTATCCGCTGGAGTGGCCGATGGAGCCGGGGGCGGCGGCCGCCACGCTCGACTACTACGCGGCACACACCGATCCGGACGGCCCGGCGATGACGGACTCCGTCCATGCGATCGACGCCGCCGCCATCGGTGAGCCGGGCTGCGCCACGTACACCTACCTCCAGCGTGCGGTGCGACCGTTCATGCGCGGTCCGTACGCCCTCTTCAGTGAGGCGCGCGGCGCGAAGGCGGGCGCGCAGGACCCGCTGTCCGGTTTCCCCGCCGAGGACTTCCTCACCGGCAAGGGCGGCTTCCTCCAGGTGTTCACACACGGGCTGACGGGTCTGCGCCTGCGGGAGGACGGGGTGCGCCTGGACCCGGTGCTGCCGCCGCAGCTGAGCGACGGCGTGCGGGTGACGGGCCTGCGCTACCGGGGGCGTACGTACGACATCGCGATCGGCCCCCGGACGACGGAGGTCCGCCTCACCTCCGGCGCCCCGTTCACCGTCCACACCCCGTCCGGCCCCCGCTCCCTGTCCTCGGCCCTCACCCTCCCCACGCGCCGCCCGGACCTGACCCCGACCACCGACGCGGCCCGCTGCCGCCCGGCGACGGCGACGTCCGAGACGCCCGGCCTGTACGCGGCCGGGGCGGTGGACGGCAGTACGGCGACGGCCTGGTCCCCGGACGGGCAGACGGGCACGCTGACGGTGGACCTCGGGCGGGCGGCCCCGGTGACGGGGATCGCGCCCGAGTGGACGGACGTGGCCCCGGCCTCGTACCGCCTGGAGATCTCGGCCGACGGCAGGCACTGGCGGCCTTACCGGGCGGGGGCGGTGGCCCGCGAGGTGCGGGTGACGGTCCGCTCGACGGACGCGGCCGAGCCGGCGGGCGTACGGGAACTGAGGGTCACGCGGTCGTAGCGCGCGTGCGGCGGACCCGGGCTCGTCCTCGTACTGGCCGGCCGAGCAGAATCCCGGCCAGTACGAGGACGAGCCCGCAGATCTGCCGGAGGGTGAGCGATTCCCCGGCGATCACGGTGCCGAGGAGCACACCGGTCACCGGGTTGAGCAGCCCGACCAGGCCGACGGTCGCGGCCGGCAGATGGCGCAGGCCCGCGAACCAGGCGGCGAAGGCGAGGGCGGTCGCCACGACGGTGACGTAACCGAATCCGAGGACGGCCGGTCCGTCGAGCGCGGGCGGCGCGCCCTCCACGGCCGCGGCGAGGGGCAGCAGGAGCAGGCCACCGGCGATCAGCTGCCAGGAAGCCGAGGCGAGGATGTCGGTCCCGGCTCCCCAGCGCTTGGTGAGGACGTAGCCGAGGGACGACATGAGCAGCGCCGCGACCGAGGCCAGCACCCCGCGGAGGTCGGCGGAGACGGTCCCGGTCATCAGCATGAGGCAGACCCCGCCGATCCCGGCGGCCGCCCCCAGCAGCGGGAACACTCCCGGCCGCTCCGCCACGAGCGCCCAGGCGATCAGCATCATGGCCACCGGCGAGGCGGCCATGATCGTCGAGGCGGTGCTGGTCGGGAGCAGTTGCGCGGCGACGTACACGAGCGCGAAGAACCCGCCCATGTTGAGGACGCCGAGGACGGCGGCCTTCCACCACCAGGAGCCGCGGGGCCGTTGGCGCCGGACGGCCAGGAGCAGCAGCCCGGCGGGCAGGGCCCTGAGGGCGGCGCCGTACAGCGGGGTCCCGGCGGGGAGGTAGGCGTGGGTGACGTAGTAGTTCGTGCCCCAGGCCACCGGGGCGATCGCGGTGATGAGCACCCATCGCAAGGTAGCTTCCATGGAAATTAATATACCTTCCTGGGAAGCTATAGTGGAGTCATGCCGGATTCCACCACCCCGCACCCCCCGCACTCCCTGGACCACGTGGCCCGCATCCAGGCCGAGTGGGCCCGCGAGCGCCCGGATATCGATGTGCGCCCGCAGGGCGTGATCGGCCGCTTGCACCGGCTGGCGGGGCTGCTCACGGAGGAACTCTGCGTGGTCTACCGCCGGTTCGGCCTGAGCGAGGGCGAGTTCGACGTACTGGCCGCGCTGCGCCGGGCCGCGGAGCCGTTCGAGCGTGCGCCCGGCGAACTGGCCACGCACACCATGGTCACCAGCGGCGCGATGACGAAGCGCATCGACCGCCTGGAACGCGCGGGCCTGGTCACCCGCCGCCGGGCCGCCGACGACGGCCGCGCCCGGGTGGTCGCCCTCACTGCCGCCGGCCGCGACCTGATCGACCGGGCCTTCGCCGAGCACATGCGTAACGAACGCCGCCTGCTCGACACCCTGGCCGGGGACGAGGCGGCCGCCCTGGAGTCACTGCTGACGGCGTGGCTGGGGCGGCTGGAACCGCCATGGGAAGGCTGAAACGTACGGGGAGAGCCCCCGGCCGCCACGTGGCGTCGCCCGCGGGGCAGGCATAGCCTCGAACGAGGGGAAACAACGGGGGCGGGGTACGGCACACGAGGTCACGCGTGCACCGATCGATTGCCGGGAGGTCGCGGCATGGCACGGGGTATCCGCAACACCATCGGGCTGATTCTGGCCGTTCTGGGCGCCGCCGCGGCGGTGTGGGCGCCCTTCCGTAACTGGTACAACGGCCGGCTCGGCCATGACTTCCGGTTCTGGGAGCTGTTCACCGGTGCCGGAGTGACCAACTCGGGCGCGGGACTGTTCGCGTCCATGTTCCTGCCCCTCCTCGTCGCCGCCGTGGTCGCCCTCCTCGGAGTGGTACTGCGGTCGCGGCTGCTGGTCCTCCTCGGCGGGATCATCGCCTTCGGCTTCGCTGTCCTCTGGATGGTCCGGCAGGGTCTGTCGCAAGGCAGCCTGACGGTCGCGGGGGACGGCAGGGGCCTGGGCAGCGGCGTGGGGCTCGCCCTCCTCGGCGGCCTCCTCATGCTGATCGCGTCGGCCGTCATGAGCGGGCGCGCGAGCCGCGCGGTGCGCGGTGAGCGCCGTGTGCGGGAGCAGGACGCCGCGTACGACGAGGACCGCGAGCGTCGTGGCGCGGCACCCGAGGCCCCGTACGGCATGGCGGCCCGCGACGACCGCGAACCGGACGCGGCCGGCCGTCAGGACACCGCGGAGCCCCGGCGTACGACCGCCGGCGCCGGTTCCACCGGTCGCGCGCCCGAAGACACCGCGCCGACGCGTTCCGTACGCCGACCGCAGCCGCAGCCCGCCCCGCGCGGGCGCCCGGTGCCGGCCAGGGAAGCCGGGTCCGACAACGCGGGGCGCGGCGATGGTGACCGTACGCAGTACGAGCAGGGCGAGCAGACCGGCGGCTCCCACTCGCCGGACGGCGGACAGGGTTCGGGCCGATGGCATCTGCACCGGGGCGACCGGTCCTGAGCCTTCCGTGACCCTTCACCACTGGGATCTCCCGCAGTCCCTGGAGGATGCCGGCGGCCGGCCGCGTACGAGAGACCGCCGAGCGTTTCGCCGAGTACACGCACCTGGCCGGCACCGCACTCGCCGACCGGGTGCCTCGGTCTGGCCCTCCAGGCGCTGCGCGCGGCAGGCGTCCGCGAGGTGGGCATCGGTGGGCATCACCCTCATCGCCGCACAGGGCGGATTGGTGCGAGGGTCCGAAGGAACCGGGTAACGTCTTTGTCATGTTCTTCCACCCGCCGATGTACGAGTGAACGCGTGAGCGGCCCCCGCCGACGCCGCCCGTCCTCACCGAGGAAGTCCGTAGATCACTCGATCACTTCGCATCAACACCGGGAGAACCCGTGACCGTGAGCAAGAACATCAACAACCCCGTGGGCATGGGCGGCGGCAAGCGCAAGAGGCTGTCCCGCACCGAACGCCAGAACAACGGCCCGCACCGCAACCTCGACCGCCGGGCCGCCGCCGACCAGAAGGCGGAGCTGGTACGCAAGATGCGCGAAAAGGCCGAGGCCTCCGAAGGCCCCGCGCAGACGGACGACGACACCGCCCAGAGCTGACGCACCGCCGCCGCAGGGTGGTCGGTCCTGATACGGCTCGCCCTGCGATCCCAGGCGGAACGAGGTCCGCGCGAGGTAGCCGGCCGCGCACTCACCCGTCGCGTTCTGCAAACACGGGACACATGGGACACCTGGCGCACTAGAGCGCCTGCCGCCCACCCCTTGCCCATAGAGTCCATTCGCGATGTTCGCGACGTACGCGCCCACCTGGCCGAGGTCGTGGAGCGGGCCGACCGGGACGGGAAGAGCGCGAGATCAACCGGATGATCGACGAGCGCATGGCGAATCCGGCGGCGGGCATCCCGATTGAGGAGTCCTCCTCGCCGGACACGCCCTCACTCCTGCGGTCGCGGCGGCTCTCGATCCGGCCGCCCGCGCCGACCCGATCACCGGTTGAACAGGCCCCCGACGGCCCCGCCGACGATGATCCGAGCAGTGCTGGGAAACAGTGCAGCACTCAGTAGTGGTAGCGAGCCGCCAAAACCACGATCTCCTTGTCCGTCACCAGGTAGACGAGACGATGCTCGTCGTCGATCCGCCTCGACCAAGCTCCGGGCAGGTGGTACTTGAGTGGTTCGGGCTTACCGATCCCCGTGAACGATGCGGGCCGCACAGAACCTCAGCGATGTAATAGATCCTGTACTAGTCTGGTGTCATGAAGTCGCCTCGCCCGGGCGGCACGGAGAACATCTCCGTCTCGATGCCCTCGGAACTCCTCGGTGCTCTGCGCGCGCGCACCGGCAAGCGTGGCGTGTCCGCCTACGTGACCGCGGCGGTCCGGCATCAGCTGGCGATGGACGGCCTCGCCGAGATCGTGGCCGCCTACGAAGCCGAGCACGAGCCGTTGAGCGAGGCCGAGATCCAGGCCGCGCAGCGCGAGTTGTTCGGTGACGCACCGGCGCCGTACGCATCCGGCGACAGCGCCGCATGAAGGAGCCCGCGGCCAGGACCCTGGTTCTGGACTCCCAGGCGCTGTCCCTGCTGCTGCGGAACGACCGCCAGATGGTCACCCGGATCGAGGCCGCTCGGCGCATAGGGGTGCCCGTCCTCGTATCGGCCCTGACGGTGGTGGAGGCCGTCTACGGGAAGACGGACACCGCCCGGCTGCACTGGCTGCTCTCCCGCCTCCAGGTCCAGGACATCACCCAGGCGGACAGCCTCACCGCCGTGCAGCTACTGAGCGATACCGGTGGCCTGCACGGCCACAAGTACGCCATCGACGCCCTCGTCGCCGCGATGGCACTCCGCTCCCCGGCGCCCGTCCTCGTACTGACCTCGGACCGCGACGACTGGGCCAGACTGTGCGGCGACCGCGTACAGATCAAGGACGTCTGACCTTGGGATTTACCCCTTCCACCGAAGACGACTCGCGACCCGAGAACGGCTGACGCCGATGTCAGTAACATCGGCGTTAGTCCCATGCGTGGGGAATCCACCTCGCCAACTGTCCCTCACGGTCGCGAGTCGTGGATCCGCACACCTCCGGACCGCGCGGCATCGAATGCGCGGATCGCACGACGACTCATCACCCTTCTGTCGTGTGCGGGCTCTGTCCGCTGCCCATACGTCCACGTCAGCCGCTGCGCCTACGAGCGCGCAAGCCGGTCCAGTGGCGCAGGCGCTCGGATATCTGGGACTCGTAGCCGTTGCGGGTGGGCTGGTAGTAGGTCTCGTGCTCCATGCCGTCGGGGAAGTAGTCGGCGCCGGAGAAGCCGTCGGTGGTGTCGGGGTCGTACTGGTAGTCCTTGCCGTAGCCGATGTCCTTCATCAGCCGGGTCGGGGCGTTGAGGATGTGGGCGGGCGGCATGAGTGAGCCGGTGCGGCGAGCGGATCGGTGGGCCGCATTGAAGCCGCGGTAGACGGCGATGGACTTGGGGGCCGTGGCGAGGTACACGACGGCCTGCGCGATCGCCAACTCGCCCTCGGGGGAGCCGAGTCGCTCGTACACGTCCCAGGCGGCGAGTGCCTGCTGGATGGCGTGCGGGTCGGCGATGCCGATGTCTTCGTTCGCGAAGCGGACCAGGCGGCGGGCCACGAACAGGGGGTCCTCCCCGCCGTCGAGCATGCGGGCGAGCCAGTACAAGGCCGCGTCCGGGTCGGAGCCACGCATCGACTTGTGGAGCGCGGAGATCAGGTTGTAGTGGCCCTCCTGTGCCTTGTCGTACAGCGGGGCGCGCTGCTGGATGTGGTGGGCGAGCGCGGCGGTGTCCAGGGGGGTGCCGAGGTGCGGGAGGGCATGGAGCTGTTCGGCCATGTTGAGCAGGTAGCGGCCGTCGCCGTCGGCCATGGCGATCAGGGCGCGGCGGGCGTCGTCATCCAGGGGCAGCCGGTGGCCGGTGAGGTCCTCGGCGCGGTCGAGGAGTGTGGACAGGGCGGCTTCGTCGAGGCGTTTGAGGACGAGGACCTGGGTGCGGGAGAGGAGGGCGCCGTTGAGTTCGAAGCTGGGGTTTTCCGTGGTGGCGCCGATCAGGGTGATCGTGCCGTCCTCGACGTAGGGCAGGAAACTGTCCTGCTGGGCGCGGTTGAAGCGGTGGATCTCGTCGACGAACAGCAGGGTGCCCCGGCCGATGGTGCGTCGGCTGCGGGCGGCGGCGAAGACCTTGCGCAGCTCCGCCACGCCGGAGAAGGTGGCCGACACCGGTTCGAAGGCCAGGTTGCTGCCGTCCGCGAGGAGGCGGGCGATGGTCGTTTTCCCCACGCCGGGCGGGCCCCACAGGATGGCGGAACCGAGGCGCCGCTGGGCGACCATGCGGCCCAGCGGGGCGTCCGGGGCCAGGAGGTGGTCCTGCCCGACGACGTCTTCCAGTCGGGTGGGACGCAGCCGGTCGGCCAGTGGCCGGGCGGGCTCCTCATCGAAGAGCGGCAGGGTCGCTTCGGTCGGTTCCATCGGTCTCTCAGATTGCGGGCGGAGCTGTGCGGGCGTGGCGAGCCTTGCACGGGGCACTGACAGGCGCGGGCTCAGCGGCTCGTGCGCGCGCTTGCAGTGCTCATCGGATACGGGGGCGGTCGCGTCGCGGCAGCCGCGCGACGGCCAGGTCGTAGGAATCCTCGACTGCGCCGGTGACCAGCCGCTTGGTGATGCCGGGGCCTGGTCCGAGCGAGATCCAGTGCCGTTTGTCGAGGTAGCGGCCCGGTGTGATCGAGGCGTGGGCGTGCATGTGCGCGCGGGCGTGTTCGGGTTCGCACTTGACCGTGATGATCTGCTCGTCCGGGTCGTCTGTGACGATCAGGAACACCTTGCCCGCGACCTTGTAGACGTCCAGGTGCTCGGTGAACGGGTGACCGTGGTCTGTCCCGGGCAGCGCGAGGGCCGTCTGGCGGGCAGTGTCCTGGAGCCGGCTGCCGGCCGCGCTCACCGCGCTGCCCGCGTGCGGCGGCCGTAGGTGTGGGGGTCGACGGGCCGCTCGGCCTGGGGCAGGTGGGCGACGACGAGCCGGTAGGAGTCGGTGACGAGTTCATCGACGAGTTCCCTGTCAACGCCACCCCCGCCCTCCAGGGTGATCCAGTGCCTTTTGTTCATGTGGTAGCCGGGAGTGATGTGGCTGTACTGCTCCCGCAGGGCGTGGGCTTCGCCGGGGTCTGCCTTGAGGATCACGACGGGTCGCCCCGGGACCTCGGTCATCAGCATGAACACCTTGCCGCGGACCTTGAAGACCTCCCAGTCGTCGCCGAAGGGATGCTCCAGCTGGGCTCCGGGAAGCCCCTCGGCGCGGTCGGCGGCGGTCTTGTGCAGGGTCGTTCCGTTCATGGGCGTTGCCTTCCTCACGGGGTGGTCGCGGCGGCACACCCCATTCTTCCTTCGAAGCCGACAAATAGGGCAGTAGGCTGCGGACACATGATGGTCGACAAGCGACACCCCAGCCCGAGCGGACAGGCCGGACCGGCCACGGTCCCGCTGTACGGTTTCCAGCCCCCGGTCGGCACCCCGTACGGCCTTGAGGTGAGCACCGTCGAGGAATTCTTCGCCCAGCACGACGACTGGCCGTGGAACCCGCCCCGCCCGGGCCGCGCCACCTTCCACTACCTCATCGCCGTCACCGAGGGCGAGTTGCGGCACGACGTCGACCACCTCACGCGGACCGTCAGCCCCGGCCAGTGGCTGTGGGTGCGTCCCGGGCACGCGCAGTGCTGGCATCCGCCCGGCGCCGCCCGCGGCCCGTTCATCCTGTTCGAACCGGATGTACTGCGGCCCGACATCGCCCGCCTGCTGGCCCCGCTCACCGCACACGCGGCTCCTGCCGTGCTGAGCCCGCACCCCGACGACACCGCCTGGCTCCAGCAGACGGCACTCCAGCTTCTGGACGAACACCGCGCACTCGGGCGCCGACCCCTCGACGTCCACCACGCCCTGCGGCGCAGCCTGCTCGAATCACTGCTGTTACGCCTCGCAGGCGCCCCCGGGATCACCCCCGCCGACACGAGTGCCGGCACGAGCCGTGGCGACACCTACGGACGGTTCGCGGACGCCCTGCAGCTGCACTTCCGCGAGCTGCATCGGGCCGCGGATTACGCAGAGCTGATCGGCTGCTCGGTCCGCACCCTCAGCCGCGCCGCCCGGGAAACTACCGGTAAGGGGGTACGTGAACTCATCGACGAACGGCGCCTGCTCGAAGCCCGGCGCCTGCTGGGAGGTGCCCGATGGGATGCCCGGTCCGTGGCCGACCACCTCGGCTTCACCGATCCTGCCAACTTCGGCCGCTTCTTCCGCGACCGCACCGGCCTCACCCCGGCCGCCTTCGCGGCCGACGAGACCACGACGCTCCCCCCGCCTCCCGCTGGTTGAGGTTCCCGAGCCCCCGCGTGCCGCCTTGGCCGACGGGCCCAGCCTCGTACGCGCGGGTGCCGGCACGGTCAGTCTGTGGTGAAGCTGGACAGCACCGCGGCCGGGAGGCGGCCGCCCGCCGAGCCGTGGGGGAGGATCTCCGTGATGCGGGCCAGATCGGTGGCGGAGAGCTGGACGTCGGTGGCGCCGGCGTTCTCCTCGATGCGCTTGGTGCTGCGGGTGCCGGGAATGGGCGCGATGTCCTCGCCCTGGGCGAGCAGCCATGCCAGCGCGAGCTGGGCGGTGGTGATGCCCTTGGTGTCGGCCAGATCCTTGAGCTGTTCGGTGGCGTGCAGGTTGTAGGTGTAGTTCTCGCCCTGCCAGCGCTCGTCCCAGCTGCGCATGTCGTCCGCGGGGTACTCGCTGGCGGGCTTGACCTGGCCGGTGAGGAAGCCACGGCCGAGCGGGGAGTAGGGCACCAGGCCGATGCCGAGTTCCCGCAGAACGGGAAGGATCTCCTCCTCGACCTCCCGCTCGAAGAGCGAGTACTCGTACTGGAGCACGGAGACCGGGGTGACGGCGTGGGCGCGGCGGATGTACTGGGGGCCGACGTTGCTCAGGCCGAAGTACTTCACCTTGCCTTCGGTGATCAGTTCGCCGACCACGCCGGCGACCTCCTCGACCGGAATGTCGGGGTCGGAGATGTGCTGGTAGAAGAGGTCGATATGGTCGCTCTGTAGGTAGCGCAGGCTGTTCTCGGCGACCTTGCGGATGTTTTCCGGGCGGCTGTCGAAGGCGGGGCTGATCGCCGGGGCGGTCATGTCGAAGCCGAACTTGGTGGCAAGGACCACCTCGTCGCGGAAGTCTTTGACTGCCTCACCCAGGAGCATCTCGTTGCTGCCGGTACCGGCGCCGTACAGCTCGGCGGTGTCGAAGAAGTCGATCCCGAGTTCGTGGGCGCGGCGGATGGTCGCGATGCCCTCGTCGTCGTTCGAGGCGCCGTAGGCCATGGACATGCCCATGGTCCCCAGGCCGAGCGCCGAGACGCGCAGACCCTGAGAGCCCAGATTGCGGTGCTGCATGAGTTCACTCCCTGAGTAGTTCGCCGGCTTCACCCGCACAGGTCAAACCGAACTGTTCCGTTTGACTCTACGCGCCGATCACCCAGATGCCAAACCAAACGGTTTGGTGCTCTATCCTGGGACCATGTCCCAGTCCCGCGACTCCGGCCAGACCGCAGCGCCCGCAGCCGCCGTCGGCGACACCACGCGCGAGCGCATTCTTACCGCCGCCATGGAGGAGTTCGCCCGCCACGGCATCGCCGGCGCCCGCGTGGACCGCATCGCCAAACTCGCCAAGACCAGCAAAGAACGCGTCTACGCCTACTTCCGCGGCAAAGACGCGCTCTATGCCGCCGTCGCCGCACGGGAGCACGTCGTCATCGCCGAGGCCACCCAGATAGACCCGTGCGACCTCCCCGGCTACGCGGGCCGCCTGTTCGACTACTTCGTCGCCCGTCCAGACCACCACCGCCTGATCACTTGGGGCCGCCTCGAACTGCCGGGCACCACAGCCGTTGCCGACGATCCCGCCCAGGCACTGCTCGCCCGCAAAATCGACCAGCTCCGCCAGGTGCAACAGGCCGGACAGCTCGACCCCGCCTGGGACCCGGCCGACGTCCTCGCCCTGGTCAACCAGATCGCCATGACCTGGGCATCACAACCCGAACTCAGCGAGGCCGCCGCCGCACACGCCGTGGACCCCACCACCGCCGCCCGCCGCGCCGCGGTGGTGACCGCTGTCGAGCGGCTTTTCCCTCGAGTGCGCTGAGGTCCACCCGACCTGGGGCAGCCCTGCCCGCACATCCCCCGAACGGCGCCGGCCGCCATCCGACAGGGCCGGAAAGCAGCGCCCCGCACCTCCTCGACGGGTGCGAGCTCCGGGTCCGACGGGGGCCGGATGGCCGTGGCACCAAAAAAGTCTGCTGCTGTCTGGTCCGCCATCTGTTCTCTCCTTCGGAAACAACGGCCCCCGCCGACGCTCGCCGCCGGCTTGAGGCACCCACTGCGCACGATGTGTGCGATGACCTTGTCGCGTCCCGCGATCAGTTCTCAGTCGTCCAGGACGACGACGTGCTTGCCCGGCGTGGCGCCGGATTCGAGGTCGGCCTGGGCGTCGCGGACCTGTTCCAGGCCGTGGTAGACCTTCGCGACCGGCACGTTGAGACGCCCGGCGGCGATGGCCTGCAGCTGGTGAGCGAAGACGTCGGCCGGGAGGTCGGCGGCCTCACCGCCGTAGGACGTCAGCCGCACCCCACCCGGGAGCATGAACGGGCTGAAGTCGGGGATCGTCCACTGGCCCGCCAGGGCTCCGGTGAAGCAGACCGTGCCGTGGCGGCGGACGGCGTTGAGGGTGTCGGGGAGGACCGAGCAGCCGACCAGTTCCAGGGCGGCGTCGACACCGTCCGGCATCAGCTCGCGCACCTGGTCGGCGAGGGTGCCGTTGTCGACGAGGGGGTGGTCGACGCCTGCGGCCCGCAGTTCCCCGGACCTCGCCGGGGTGCGGGTGGTGGACAACACGGTCGCTCCGAGGTCCTTCGCGATCGTGGCAGCGCTCAGCCCGACCGTGGAGGTGCCGCCGCGGATCAGCAGCGTCTGCCCGGCCTTGAGATCCAGGCCGCGGGTCAGTGATCCGTAGGCGGTCTGGAACATCTCCGGCAGCGCACCGACGACCTCCCACGGCAGGCCGGTCTCGAAGGGGATGACCTGCGCCGCGGGGACGGTCACGTACTGGGCGTAGGCACCGTCGTAACTGCGGCCCATGTCGCCCATCATCGTGGCCACCTGCTGTCCCGGCCGCAGACCGCTGCCCTCGTCGGCCTCGTCGACCACGCCGACGCCCTCGATGCCGGGAACACGCGGGTAGGTGACCACTGCGTCCGACTCTCCCTTGCGGGTGGTGACCTCGGATTCGTTGACGCCGAATGCCTTGACCTCGATCCGCACCCAGCCGGGCTTGCGGACGGGCACCGGGACGTCCTTGATCTCCAGTGCCTCCAGGCCGCCGGGCCGGGTGACAACGACGGCCCTCATCGTCGCCGGTGCGGCGTCGCCGGCTGCTGTCGGTTGGCTCATGTCGAGTTTTCCTTACTCTGTTTCGCCCCCCTTGGCGTGCAGTTCCGTATCGCCCGCCGGCCGTCAGGGGCGGTCGATGCCTTCCCACAGGTCGAGGACCTGCTGGTAGTGGGCGGTGCCGTCGAAGGGAGAGTTGCCGACGGTTTGCGAGGTGGGCTTGTCCGTGACCGCGGGCCACAGACGGGAGTGCTCACCGGTGGCGAAGTCGAGCACGATGTCGCGGATACGGGTGTCCCGCTCGGCCTGTTCGGCGCTGCGACCCGGCTTTTCCTGGCCGACCAGCGCGTACATCTCGGTGCCGTGCACGGCGGGCGCGCCCTCCGCGGGGCCGATCATCAGGAGGTAGGCGTTGCCGCCGACGGCGGCGTGGGCCAGGGCGCCGCGGGCTGCGGGGATCGCGAAGAGGTAGTCCGCCATGACCGCGGCGCGGACCTCGGCCGGGGTACGGCCGCCCTGGTCGTAGGCGTCGACGATCTTCTTGGCGCGGGAGCGGGGAATACGCCACCCCGAGACCTCGTCGACGATGCCGTCGATGGTGCCCGGGTCGAACCGGTCGAGGTCGTTCGCCACCCACCAGCCCATGTCGTCGCTGGCCATGCTCAGCAGGATGTCGACGTCACGGTGCGCGCCCGAGGCGAGCACGTCCATGGGGTGGGCGTGCACCACCGCACCGGGCTGTCCGGTGTCCAGGACGACGCCGGTGGCCTTGTTGTCCACCCCGCCCCGTTCTCCGAGGTCCGTCGGGGCGACCTTGCGCAGGGCGTCCCGCAGGGAGAGCGGGTCGAGGTCCAGCAGCTTCTCCGGGTTGTCCGCGACGCCGAGTTCGGCGACGAACAAGTGCGCGAGTTCCTCGGCCCACCAGGCCGGGATGGAGCGGGCGGGCCCGCCGGAGAACCCGGCCAGGCGCCGGTACAGGCCGTCGGCGGAAGAGGCGCCAAGCAGTCCGAGGGAGGAGTAGGCGCCGCCGCTGTGGCCGTAGACGGTGACGTTGTCCGCATCGCCGCCGAAGTGGGCGATGTTCCGCTGGACCCAGGTGAGCGCGGCGATGATGTCCTGGAGGAAGAGGTTGCTGGCCTCGGCAAGCTTCCCGCCGTACTGCGAGAGCGAGAGCGGGCCCAGCGCGCCGAGCCGGTAGTTGACCGACACGCCCACCACGCGCCCCGACGCGGCGAGACCGGCGGCGTTCGAGGTGATCTGTGTGTTCGCGCCGTACTCGAATCCGCCGCCATGGATGTACACGGCCACCGGCAGCGCCTTCCCGGCCGGCTGCTCGGGGGCCCACACGTTCAGGTTCAGGCAGTCCTCGCCCATCCCGCTGTCCGCTTCGAGCCAGTCGCCGCTGTCGGGCTGGACAGAGACGACGCCCTTGCGGTCATAGGAGCGATCCGGAGCGAAGCCGGCGACCACGGGCCGGCGGTACCGCTCGGCGGTGGCGTACGGAATTCCCCACCAGGACCGCACCCCTGGTGTAGTCGGAGCCTTGGGTGTGGTGGCGGTCATGGCATGTCCTTCCGGCGCGGTTCGGATGCTTCGCGCGGTGTATCGGCGGCTGGTCGCTCATGGTGACGCTCTCCCATCGTTCCCTGGGGTCCAGCAAATCGCCCGCCGGGCAGCGGTCACCTGATGGTCACCAGGTGACAGTCAGCCATTCCTCTTCCTCGTCGTCCGCGGACCCCAGCGCCCTTACGCCCCGGAGGCACCCCGCTGCCCCCTCCGCCGCTGCGGCCCTTCCGAGTAGCCGGACCACGCCTGCGCGCCTGCCTCGCCGGACCGTCGCCGTCCCGTGCGGGCTCGGTGGCGTCGCTGTCTACGACGGCCGTGACCTGCGTAGGGCCGACCTGTCGTCCGCGACCGAGCCGCAGCGTTCGACCGCTGCCGACCAGAGGGTGGCGCCCCGCCCTGTCATGCCGCGCGATAGCTGCCTCCGGGCTCGCTCCGGAGAAGGGGAGAGGCCGTAACCGGGAGAACACGCTTGCCCCGCCACACCTCGGCTTGGTCCCACTGCGACAGGGCATCTATTCCACAGCAGCAATGACTGCACCTTGGGGAAGGGCCGTGCAGCAAGATCTCAACGAACGCCAGCAAGCCGTGCTCGACTGGATCAGCAACGGATGCCCCGACGGAACCTGGAACGACACCACCTACAAGGTCAGCGCGCAAGCCCTGCAAAACCGAGGGCTCGTCAAGATCACCAAACGTCGGCGGTACTGGACCGCCGAACTCACCGACAAGGGGCGGCAGTACAGCGGCAACGACAACAACTCCCCCACAGAAACCAGCAGCCACGCCCCAGAAAACCCCCGTGCAGACGTAAGAAGGCCGCGTCCGAGAACCCCGCCGAAGACCCACGCGATCTACGCCGACCAGCTCCTCGAAGAACTGGCCGCCAACAACGGTTACCTCATCAAGCCCATCGACACCGGCCCTCACGCCGTGAATTGGGCATCACGTGTCAGCATCACCCGCAAGTCCGGCAAGATCCCCAACACTCAAGAGCCCTACGGAAATCACACCCACCGGGGCTACGAGATCAAGCTCGTCGACATTCCCGCCTGGCGTATCGCCGAACTCGCTCCACTCCCCGTACCCGCGCGGCTCAACCGCCCCCACGCCGTGGTGGCCGCACTTCAAAAGCAGCCCCAGCCCATGGGATTGACCAAGACCGTTCAAGGGCGAGCCCTGCGATCATCCACGCACTCATCACCACAGCTCAAGAACAAGGCCACGTCGCGGCACTCGGCCCCACGCAAGGCGCCCCCCACCGCACCGACGCCGTAAAGCCGAGCCGCACTTCACCATTACCGCCCAAGGCGAAACGGTCGGCTTCCTCGTTCTCCAGGAACAGGACCGCAGCCAACACATCCCCACCGCCAAGGAACTCGCCGACGCCAAGAAGCACAGCTGGATGCGCATCCCCCGCTTCGACTACACCCCCTCCGACCGGCTGCGCTTCATCCTCCGCGGCGGCAACCCACACCGCGCACGGAATGGGCCGACACCGCCAATCGGCCCCTCGAAGACCAACTCACCGAGATCGCGCAGGAGATCACGCTGCGCGGAGAGGCCGCCGAACGCCGGCTCCGCGCAGACCAGCGAGCCGCCGAAGACAGACGGCGCCGCTGGGAAGCCGCCATGCAAGAAGCCCGCACTGCCTACGCCCACGCCTACCGCGTCAAACAGCTCGACGAGCAGGCCGAAGCCTGGCATCGAGCCACGCGCCTCGCCGAGTACATGGCCGCCGTGCGCACTCACGCCGCAGCGCTCCCGCCCGCGAGGAGAAGGCGGGGACCGAGGAATGGCTCGCGTTCGCCACCACGCACCTCCAACGTCTCTCCGAGACCGCCTCAGCGCCAAAGCTCCCCACACCACCCAAACCCGACGCCGCCGAGCTTGCACCCTTCCTCCACGGCTGGAGTCCGTACGGGCCCCGCTCGTACTGAGCCAGCGCCGGCCAACGTCCCAGCACGGCGTTCCCATCCCATCCCAGCACGATCCCAGCACGGTAGGGATGAGCAGGGGTGATGACAGGTGACGAGGGGTCAGCTATCCCAGCACCATCCCAGCACGGGAAAAAACCAAGGGCCCGACTCCAAAGAGTCGGGCCCTCTCCAACCTGCATGTTTGCCAGATCGGCGACGTGGTGATAAGTCAGCCGCTACACGTTGAAGCGGAATGTCTGCGGTCTGATCCTGACCTGCGGCGGAGCCCCCTCCAGGGCTCTGACCTGGGACTTCCTGGTTGGCGTGCGTTGGCTCCAGACGGCTGTTTACGGGTGTCCTGCGGACTGTCTGCGGACTGACCGGGCGTACCGAGGCAGAGAAATCCATGGCGCACCGACCGGACCTGCAACGAGACTGCGCAGGTGAACGACCTCTACCCGTGTCCCTGCTGCGGGCACCGCTTGCTGGACACGATGCCCGGCTCGTACGAGGTCTGTCCCGTCTACTTCTGGGAGGACGGCGGGGTCCAGTTCCGCTGGCCGGCCATGAGCGGCGGCGCGAACAAGGTCTCCGTATGTCCGCCCGCCGACCGAGGACGAGCCGCTCGACCCCGCCTGGCGCCCCATCAAACCTGACGCGTGACTCCTTCGAGGACTGGACAGCCGAGGACCGCGCTCCGTGGCCCGCCGACCGCTCGGTGCTCTGCTGGTGGCTCCTCACTTTCTGGCGCCGCGATCACCCATGACCACTCACATCGAGAGACTCATCCATCAGCTCGACGACTCGACCGGACCGTCGTACGACGCCCGCGCGGAACTGATCGGCATCGGCTCCGACGCCATCCACGCCATGATCAACGGACTGCCCTCCCTCGGCGGCTTCGGGCAGCTCACCGCCATCGAGGTCTTCGAAGAGGTGGCGGACCCACGCTGCGGCCCTGCTCTGATCGCCCTCCTGCGCAGCGACGACTCCACCGTCCGGGAATGGGCGACGATGGCCCTGGCCAGCCTGAAGATCGACGGCGCGGTCGAACCCGTGCGCCGCGCCTATCGCGCCTGTCTGGAACGGCGACGCCACCGGACTGGAGCGAGCCGGAAGGCATCCGCTGAGCCCTGACCGAACTCGGCGCACACGCCCCCGTCGTTCCACCGCTCACCGCGCGCCTGCGAGCCACCACTGCGGACGACGGCCCCGGGCTGGCCCTCGTCCCACTTCACCGAGAGCTCTCCTCACCTACGAATACCAGCGAGGTAATGTGCCGAGCACTCGGCACGCTTGCGCCTGAAGCGCGCCTTGGAGTCAGTGCCGCTGTCCGGTCATCTCACCTGTACTGGACGACTATTGCGGCGCTTCCTGCGCCTCGGCCCGTTATCGCCTCGTGCATAGAGCAGGAGATCGCCCGTCGTCAACGCCATGGCATCACCCGGCCGTCAATCGTCAGACTGAGGTCGGGTGATGCCATCATGCATGGCTCTATCCCCGGGCGCCCGTGACCGTCAGCAGGATGCCCCAGCTGTTCGACTGGCTCAGGTGTGCCTCGGTGGCGAACAGGTACTTCCACATCCCGAACTGTCCGAGCTCGGTCACCTCCTTCGCCCACGCTTCGGCAGCGGCCTTCTTCGCAAGGACCGATTCGCTGGACGACTCCGCATCGGACTTACCCTCGACGAGCCAGTGCACGCCCTCCACATCGACGGCGATGAAGTCTGGGAAATACCGGGAACCGTTGTCGAGCTGGATGTAGGTGTCTCCGCGCGATTCGAGCCGAAGCCACCATTTGAGCTTGGGGCTCACATCCATCAGATTGGCGAGCTTGACCTCGGTCGACCGCGCGTCGAAGTACACGACCGGAAGAATCGAGCTATCCCAACCTGTGTATCCCATGCCCCGGATCACCTTCTCAGTGATCTGCATTTTCGGCATGGTCTGTCCAGGCCACGGCTGGATCGGGGGCGGGATGCTCACCGTCACGAACTCGTGCTCGGTCTTGGCGAGCTTCTGCCGGAAACTGGCGACCACCAGCCTCTCCAAGTGGCTCAGCGCAAGCTTTGCCCGCGCCTCCTCCCATGGAGTGTTGTCCTCGTCGTCCGTCTCGATCGCCGCTCCGAGGAACGCTCCCACGATGCGGCCGGCATGCACGACCTCGTCGTGCGTGAGCTTCAACTGCGGCAGGTTGAGAATCCGATCTTCCAGGTCTTCCTTGACCTTCACGATCGGCAAACTGCGCTGCGTCGCGGTGGCGGACTTCTGCTCCTGCGTGAACGTGGTGACGGCATCGTCGATGCCGCGTGTGGCGTCCACCGCCGTACGCCTCAGCTCGACCTCTATCGCATGCTTGAACTTCTTCCCCTCCGCCGCCACGGTTTCTGAGCTGACGAAAGACAGGCTGTACGTGTCAGGCTTCTCCAGCAGACGCCTGCTGGGAAACTTAATGACGGGCGCCCCTTCCTTGGGCTTCATGCTCTGCGGGATCTGCTTCTTCTCCGCCCCAGCTTCGGCGAGCCGGTGCTCCAAATCGGCCATGCCGAGGAAGACCGTCTCGGGCACATCTGCGCCATACCCTCCGTCCCTGACAGGGGCTTCGCCAGTGAAGACGATCATCCCTTGAGTCTCCGTCTCGGTGCGCAAGGGCGTGGGTGCAGCGCCACCAGCCCCCGCAGCCCCGCTTCCCGGCGTCGCCCGTTGCAGAAGAGTGTTCTCCAGAAGGGAGTCCTTCGAGGCCAGCAGCCGCCGGTACGACTCGTGAGCGATGATGTCGACGCTGTCGATCATCGAGAAGCCGACACGCTCCCCGTACGGCAGACGCAGACCGCGGCCGAGGATCTGTTCCGTGAGCGTCTCGGAGGCGAGTGTCCGCAGCGCCACGATGACGCTGATGTTCTTGACGTCCCAGCCTTCCTTGAGCATGTTCACCGAGACCACGGCCCGGACCGGAGAGTCAGGGTTCTCAATGTCGCCGAGAGCTTCGAGGGCGTCCTCCTTGCTACCCGACGTGATCTGCAGGACGGCTCCCGGCTCCTCAATGAATCCCGGACCCGCCAAAATATCGGCAGCCTCTGTCGCCTCTTCGATGCTCTGGCAGACCACGAAGAGAACAGGGTTGACCATTGGACGCCCGTGGATCTCAGCCCAATCCTGAGTGGTCTCCTCTTTCACTTTGCGCAGATGACAGGCGTCAGCGAGCTGAGTCCGAACATCAGTGTGCCCGTCTTCGCGATAGACGATGACCGGCACCTTGACGAGCTGGTCCGCAATGGCCTCAGCAAGGGAGTACTGGAAGACGACCCTGCCGGGGACCTTTCGGTCCGTCTCGTCAGGGGTGGCCGTCAGGCCCACAAGCGCACGGGGTTCGAGGTCCCGGACGGCTTCGTGGAACTTCTTCGCCTCGCTCCGGTAAACGTGATGCTCGTCGGCGATGACGACGAGATCATCAGCCGTGCGCAGGTGGTCGTACAGAGCTGTCCCGATAAACTCGTCGGTCACATGCGCAGTACGGGACGTCTTCGCTGTCGGCTTCGTGAGCAAGTGGACATTGAAGATGAATACCTTCAGCGCATCCGGATCATGCAGCGCATCACCAACACGACCACCCGCATAGTTCTCCGGGGTGATGACGATAGGCTCATAGTTGGCGCCTGGCACGAATTTCGGACTGCCGGGGTCGAAGTTGGCGACCGTCTTCCTCTGGATGGTCCGGCCCGGGGTAACGATCAGGATGTTGCGAACACCCTGCGAAGCGAGGTAATCAATCAGAGCCCGGCAAATGTACGTCTTGCCTACGCCTGTTGCCAGATCACAAACGACCTCTCGGCCGTCCCCCGACTGGATCTCCTCGACGACCTTGGCCATGGCGCGACGGTTGGGATCCCGCAACTCCATGCGGGTAGCCAGGTCCTCGATCGTCGCCTGGTCGTATGTGATCCAGCTCAACGCAGCACACGTCCCTTCATGTCCAACAGGTCCTGAGGAGCCTTCTTGATGCGCGAGCCCGGGCTGAGGTTCTCCAGAAGGGTTGCCGCCTCGCGCAGGTAACTCTTGGCCACGATGAGAACCCTCTCGTCCTCGCTGAGGGCTTCAACGACGGACCGAACTGTGCTCTCGGAGACAAGCCCGTCGACAACGGCAAGCCGCTGCCGCCCCTTCCCCCCGACGAACGGCGCCTGGGCACCCGGCTGCAGCTCGAACCCGGGGATCTGCGCGCAGGCGGCCGCAGCGAAGGCGTCTCCAGCCACCCACGGGGCGAGGAGCAGCCGATTACCCAAGCGCTCATACATGGATGGGGCAACTTCCAGATGACGGAACCCCCCACCCTTCTCCCATCCAACGGAAGCGGTTACTCCACCTGGCTCTTCGCCGTTTACGACCATCTCAAGACGAGGTCGCAAGAATGTTTCAACAGTTGCACGCTCTCGCTCGATAGCAACCCAACGCCTACCCATTTTATGCGCAACAGCAGCCGTGGTCCCCGATCCACCGAAGCAATCAAGAACGATGTCACCCGGATTGGATGCGATAGTAATCACACGCTCCATGAGACCTTCAGGCTTCGGTGTCGCGAATGCCGGAACGTCCGGAAACATCTTTCGGAAATGGTCACGCTTGGCGCCCATATTGCTACCAACCTCTGCGGCCGGCCACCAAGTCCGCGGAACTACACCCGACTGAACTTCCGACAGATACCTCTTGACGATGGGCATCCTGTTGCCATCTTTGCCGAAGTAAACGCGCCCCTCTTCAAGCGCACGCTCGAAGTTCTCCCTGGAGAAACGCCAGTAGACCCCACTCGGAGGGGTAACAATACGCCCCGAAGGGAGCGTGACTGGATAGCGCATAGCCTCTGACCCAGATTTCGCCGTACTGTCCGCTCCCTGAAGCCATGGCCCCCGGTGGTCGCCGTCTGGATTCTTGTACCGCTTTTCTTGATCGGCGGTTCGTGGGAGAAGGTTCCTAGTCGGACGCCACACGTTCCAATTCTTCGCAAAGACTAGAATGTAGTCCTGCACCGTACTGATGGCAGTGTCATTTCTCCTACCGGCGTCGGTCTCCCAGACAATCGTTGCAGCAAAATTCGACCGCCCGAAGATCTCATCCATGAGTACCTTGCAGTACGCCATTTCCGAGTCATCTAGATGCACCCACACGCTTCCGTCTTCTGCAAGGAGATCTCGGATAAGCAGAAGTCGCTCACGCATCATCGTGAGCCAGACGGAGTGCTCCACACCGTCGTCGTAGTGCTCGAAAGCCTGACCCGTGTTGAACGGCGGATCGATATATACGAGCTTTACCTTGCCGCGATACCTGTCCGCGAACTCGGGGAGCCTCGTGAGCGCCCTGAGCGCGTCTCCACTGTCCCCTGCGATGAGCAGATTGTCTTCAGCGCGCTTGAGGTCGCCATGCACCTCACCCACAGTTGCGACATCGCGAAGTAGGCGGGTCTCGGTCACCCGGTAGTCATCCCGGTCGAGCCACTCGTAGCCGCCATCCTGAGTACTGATGAGCGACCTGTCCTTGTTAACCCAAGACAGGCTGAGTCGCCCCGAGGTGCCCATGCCATTTCCTCCAACTGTCGTGACCTTGGGAAGCGTACCGGGGTGGACTGACAACGGAGGCTGCTTCACACGTCACCCCACATAACCGCCCCAACCACGCAGCCTCAACCGCTCTCACTGCCGGGGGCGCTGGAGGTGCCATCCTCCTGCGTTGCGGAAATGACGGCCTCGACCACCTCGCGGATCGCGACCCGTGGAACATCGCCCGTGGCATCCACGGTTTCCGTGTCCATGGGCACCATCACCTCGTCTGTCTGCGGGGCCCGTAACCGTCACGGCGGCCCGTGCAGGGCAGAGCGTCCGGCACTGGGGGGCCTGCGCAGCCCCGCTCGCAGCCGGCGTAGGCGAAAAATGCGGATCCTTGGGTGTGAGGTGGAGCAGCGTGATGCTCACGCTGCCGACCAGCCGTCAAGCGAGACCTCCGAACCGTCATTCAGGTAGTGATGGAGGGCGCTGGCCGTGCTATCTACAAACGCTTCGGGGATGGCGTTGGTGTCGGTCCAACGGACCTGCGAATGCTTGCGGGGTTCGCGGTTTTCGGGTTCGCCGGTCCATTCGTGGGCGGCGAAGACGACCGTGAGGAAACCGTTGGGGGCTTCGACGCCCCAGGCTCCGTGGATGATGTGGGCGACCTTGAGGGACTCGGGCTTCACCGAGAGGCCCGTCTCCTCGTAGAGCTCACGGACCGCGGTCTCGGTGATGGGCTCGCCCGGTTCGCTTTTGCCGACCGGCAGGTCCCACTTGCCCTGGGCGAACTTGGCGTTCTCGCTGCGTTGGAGAAGGACCACGCGGTTGGCGGCCTTGTCGTGGACGATGACAGCCGCGACCAGCAGGGTCATCGATTCGAGCGCAGGCTTGAGGGCCGGGGAGCGGTCGTCGGTCTGCTGAGCCACGGGGTTCCTTTCGTCGGGCGGTTGTTGGGCATGTTAGGCGAGGGCCTCGCGGGCTCGGCGGGCGAGATCTGCGGCTCCGGGGACGCGGCGCTGCTGGTAGATCGCGAGCGTCGAGCGGATCGAGGTGATCGCCTTGCGGGTGCGGTCTGAGGTCATGCCCTCCATGAGGACCAGGGCCTGGGTCCAGGCCGCGACGGCTTCGTCGGCTCGGGCCTGGGCGGCGAGACTGTCGCCGAGGTCGGCGTGGGTGAGTGCGTGGACGCGCTTGTACTTCTCCGGGTCCCAGCGGGTGAGCGCGTCGCGGTGCTGCTGTTCCGTACCGATGTGGTCGGCGAGGTCGGTCAGCGTGCGTGCGGTGTGGCTGGCGACTGTGCCGGCGGCGGGGCCGCTGACGCGGGAGAAGCTGGGCTGGGGGCCATCCTCGCGCAGGAGTGCGTCTTCGGCGGCTAGGAGAGCTCGGGCGGCCAATGGGTTCTCGCCTACGGCTGCGTAGGCGCGGGCGTGCGTGATGTGGAGGAGCGCTTCGGTCTGGCCGTCCACGTGTCCGAGGCCGCGGGTGAGCGCGCCTTTGACGAGGTCCACGCAGTGGTGGGGTTGCTTGAGGCTGAGGGACTGGTGGGCGAGGGCGCGCATCATCCATGCGGCGTGGCCGTGAGGGTTAGCTTCGCAGGCGAGCTGGTAGCCGACCTGGTAATAGCGCTGGGCAGCACCTTCGTGTCCAAGGTCGTGGTGCTTCCACCCTGCGAGGTAGGCGAGTTCGGCAACAGCGCCGAAGGCGGCCTGACGTAAGGCTTCCGAGGAGAACCGTCCGCGCAGCATGGGGGCCGCCGTGTCGGCAAGGTACGCGGTGACCGTGGTCAGGCCGTGCCCGCCGCCGAGCCTCTCGTCGGCGGCGCTGAAGGCTGCCGTGATCTGTCGTACAACGTCGATGTCGTCGCTGCCGACGAGGGAGCGTGCGGTGCGGGCACGGAGCATCCGCGAGGTGGCTTCGTGGTCGTGCAGGAGCGGCATGGCCACGCCGGCCGTGGTGAAGGCGGCGATGGCGAGGAAGCGGCGGCGCTCGACGTCCGCGCGGCCGAGGTCGGTGACCGCGGTGACGGGGTCGGTGTCCGGTGGCGGCTCCGTGTCGGGTGAGTGGAGGCCGAGCTCGGTTCGGGTGACGACGCGGCCCAGCCGCCGGGAGAGGGCTTCGGCGAGGTACTGGCCTGCCTGGCCGGTCGGTGTGCGGGCACCGCCCACCCAGTGGGAGATGGCCGACTTGTTGGTCTGGAGTAGTTCGCCGTTCTCGGCGGCGATGCGGCGTACGTCCTTGGCAAGTGTCTCGTACGTGCACCCGGCGGCGTTGATCGTGTCGCGCAGGCGGGAGTTGGCGCTGGTCGGTGCTGGCACGATCGCCTCCGCTCCGATTCCGTAAACCGTGTATACCGCTTGGCCTCGCCCACACCGTACCCACTCTGCGTAGCGGGCGGTTCACTTATCGACAGTCGCCCCACTCACGGGCATCACGGGCCGGGCGGCTCCCAAGTTCCGTACGCCCCAACGGGCTCGGGCATTCCTGTGCCCCTGCCCGGACGATCAGAGACGGAGACACGGTGACCACCATCGACACCGCGACCATCACGGTCGAGCTGCCCGACGCCTTCGACCCGCGCTGGAATCGCCTGCCCGGCATCCAGGTGGACGGCCGGCGCATCCTCATCGACCCGGCCGAGTACTTCTTCCGCTTCGAGTCCAGCACCTGGCTCGTCGCCGACTGGGACTTGGTGAAGGCCCAGCTCCTCGACGTGGACGAGACCACCGAGAGCGCCGTCGAGCAGCTCGCGCTCGACTTCCTCAAGAACCACGGCGAGTCCACCTCGGACGCGGCCCGCGTGCTGGTGACGGCGGACAGGGTGTACTCGTACCTCTTCCGCGAGGAGCACCTGGCCGGCCTCGGCCTGCCGCAGATCACTGCCGATCATCTGCGCATGCTGCGCGAGGCGGCCACGTTGATGGCGCTCAACAAGGTCGAGCTGGACGGGCACATCTCCAACGTCGGCCCGTGCTGGTTCTTCCCCGCCGCCACCTCCGTCGTCTTCGACCTGGACGACGAGACGGGCGGAATGCTGGACGAGGTCTACCACGGCGGCTGGTTCAACGAGCACCGACGGATCGAGTCCATCAAAGCCCACGCCGCGCTCGGTGGCCGACTCGTGCACGGCTGCCAGTCCGTGCCGGACCAGTCCGGCGGCGTCGTCGCGCCCTACGGTGCCTCGATGGCCAACTTCCGTGACGACCTGGCCGAGTTCAAGGCGGGCTGGATCGAGCAGGTCTACGCCCACCGCGTGACCGCAGCCGAGTAACCCCACCCCAGTACGGCTCCGGGGCGGGCCAGCTCGCGCCCGCCCGCCCCGGAGCCCACCAGCCCCTGGAGACCCCCATGGACCAGAACCTGTCCGCCACACTGCTTAACGACCTGTGCACCCTCGTCGGCAAGCCCCTCCCCGACCGTGCCGAGATTCGCGTCTGGGGCATGTCCGGCGTCGAACGCGTCACCTTCCCCGACGGCACCACAGCCGTTTTCAAGTACGCCAAGGAGCCCTTTGACCGCGAGGCCCAGGCCCTACGGGCGGCATACCAGCGCGGCCTCCCGGTCCCCGCCCTCCACGCCACTGCCACGCAGGACAAGTGGCTCGGGATGCTCATGGACGACCTCGGCACTCCCGTACGGAACGCGGACGACCTCGACGGTGTCGCCGCCGCCGTCATGCTCCATGCCGCCCGCCCTGCGGGCGGTCTGCCCTTCCTCGACGGGGCGGGCCTCGCAGCCCTGCCCGGCCGAGCCCTCGATCACCTCCAGCGGCTGCGGAAAGCCGACCGATGGACGGACTGCGACGACATCGAGACCGCGCTGAGGAAGATCTCCGGCGCAGCCGAGACCCGTGTCCAGAGGGCGACGCTCGACCCGTTCGGCTGGGTCCACTCCGAGTTCCACCCCACGAGCGTCCACATCGGGGAGAACGGCTGGCACCTCCTCGACTTCGCCCGCGCCTTCACCGGACCCGGCCTGATCGACCTCGCCTCGTACCACGGCACCACCGACGTGCCGAGCCCCTTCCGCATGCGGGTGTTCCTGGAGCAGTACGTCACCGCAGGCGGTCATGAGGACGCCCTTGCCGCGCGGGGCGGACTGGCCGCAGAGGCATGGGCCCTGGGCTGGCAACGCATGTGGGCCGTGGAGTGGTTCATGGAGCAGGCCATTCGCTGGATCGACGATCCGGCCAAGGACCCCGCGTACATCCCCGTTGTCCGCCGCCACCTGGGCGATGTGGTCCAACTCCTGGAGGTCTAGGTGCTCGCCCAGGTCTCCCCCTGGTACACCCATGCAGCCCAGCGCACAGCCGCTGCCCCCGCACACGCCCTCACCGCGCCTGCCCGGATGGAATGGAGCACCCACGCCGGCCTCGGTCCCGGCGCCGAGATTTTGGGACGGGACCTCTGCGGCAAACGCGTCCTGGAGCTGGGCTGCGGCCCCGGCCACAACGTGGCCCACCTCGCGAAGCACCACCAGGCCCGCGCCACCGGCGTGGACCTGGTCGGCCTCCAGGTGCGTCGGGCCCGCTCCCACTACGGCCACATCGACGGCGCCACCTTCGCCGCCGGCCACGCACTGCACCACCTGCAAGCCACCGGCCAGACCTTCGACGCGATCTACTCCGTCTTCGGCGCCGTCGGCCTCGTCGCCCCCGAACTCCTCCTCGCCGCCATTTCCCGACGCCTGAAGCCTGGCGGTGTCCTGGCCTTCTCCGTCCCGCACCCGGCACGGGCCGGAAGACATCCATCCACGGACGACCGTTCGCGCGAGGACTACGTCACCATGCCCGACCGCACCCGACTTCCCCTCGCACGATGGGAGTTCGACGCCCGCCGCTGGGGAGCCCACCTCTCCCGGACCGGCCTGCGCATCACCTCGACACAGGAGCTGTGGCACCCGCGCCGCGACCCGTGGCCCACCACCCTCCTGATCACCGCCCGCAAACGCTGACCGACGGAGGCAACGATGCCCCTGCCCTACCTGCTCCTGGACATCGACGGCGTCCTCATCCCGTTCCCAGCCGCCGACGGCAGCACCCCGCCCACCCACGTCCGCCACACCGTCCTGCCCACCGGCCGGCACCCCGACGACCCCGTGCCCATCTGGCTCGACCCGAGCCAGGGCCGCATTCTCGCCGACCTCCTGACCAGCGGACTCGTCACCCCCGTGTGGTGCACAAGCTGGCGCAGGGACGCCACCACGATCATCGGCCCTCTCCTGGGGCTGCCCGACTTCCCTTACATCGACCTGCCTCGCCCTCAGATCACCACCAGCCACCCCGACGGCTACCTCTGGAAACGCGACCACGTCGACGTCTGGCTGGCAGACGCCCCCGCCGTCTGGATCGACGACGACTTCACCAGCCTCGACCACGCCTGGGCACAAGAGCGCACCGCCCGCGGGCTACTCACCCTGCTCATACAGCCCGACCCCCAGGTCGGGCTCCTTGCGGACCATCTCACCGCGGTATGGGGAGTGGGCAGCTGAACAGGCGAACGCAACCAGAGCCGCAGACACCGTCCTGAGCGTTCGCTGTGCGATTGCCTGTGCCGCGGTTACCACCCCTGCTCCGTTCAAGAACCGAGCCCTTGGCGCAAGTGCAGTGCACAATGCGGCACATGGTCCCAACGTCAGAGCTGACACCAGCGACGCTGACAGATCGCGGCTTCAGAGGATTCGTCCCCTTCAGCAGATTGCGTGACAGCAAAGTTCCCGGAGAAGCAGGAATTTACGTGGTGCTGCACCCAAGTACGGTCACCCCGACCTTTTTGTCCCGCAGTCCTGCTGGGTACCTCAAAGGGCGAGATCCATCGGTGGCTGTTGACGTGCTGGAGGCTGCCTGGGTGGAGGGAGCCACGATCGTGTACGTCGGCAAGGCATCGGCGGGGAAGGATGGCCGACGGGGGCTCCGTAAGCGGCTCGACGAGTATCGCAGGCATGGAGCCGGCCAGGCTGTAGGCCACTGGGGTGGGCGCTACATCTGGCAGTTGGAGGACTCGGACAACCTTCTTGTCGCGTGGCGTGCGACACCCGAACAGGACCCGGGCAACGCTGAGGCCGGACTGATCGCTGAGTTCATCGAACGCCACAAAGCGCGGCCCTTCGCCAACCGGAACAAGGGCGTCACCGCAACCCAGCCTGGATCGGGCGAGGCGAACAGCCAACACGGCCTCCCTGCGTGAAAGCCGATTTACCGAAGGGCGCCGTACCCACGCCCTCGGGCATCAGTGCGCCAGCCTGCTGTCCAAGCACGGCGCATCCCATCCGTGAAGACGGTCTCCGCGCCACCTCAGCCGCACCAACGCGGCGGTGACGCTGAACGCCTGGGCGCACGTGTGGCTCGCTTTCGAGGAGCGAACAAAGGCCGTCCAACCCGCTCCACCGCAGGTCAGACGACCTTTCGCCGAACGTATTAGACGTTGAAGCGGAACTCCACCACGTCCCCGTCCTGCATGACGTAGTCCTTGCCCTCCATGCGGGCCTTGCCCTTGGCGCGGGCCTCGGCGACCGAGCCCGTTTCGACCAGGTCGTCGAAGGAGATGATCTCCGCCTTGATGAAGCCCTTCTGGAAGTCGGTGTGGATCACACCGGCCGCCTCGGGGGCCGTGGCGCCCTTCTTGATGGTCCAGGCGCGGGTCTCCTTCGGGCCTGCCGTGAGGTAGGTCTGCAGGCCGAGGGTGTCGAAGCCGACGCGGCCGAGGGTGGCGAGGCCGGGCTCCTCCTGGCCCATCGACTGGAGCAGCTCCAGGGCCTCGTCGTCGTCGAGCTCGATCAGCTCGGACTCGATCTTGGCATTCAGGAAGATGGCCTCGGCCGGGGCGACCAGGGCGCGCTGCTCGTTCTTGAAGTCCTCGTCGACCAGCTCGTCCTCGTCGACGTTGAAGACGTAGAGGAAGGGCTTGGTGGTGAGGAGGTGCAGCTCGTGGAGGAGGCGGCCCTTCTCGGTGCCCGCCGTGATGCCCGCGTGGAAGAGGGTGTCGCCGGCTTCCAGGATCTTCTGGGCCTCCTCGACCGCGGCCAGGACCGCGACCTTCTCCTTCTGGAGCCGGGCTTCCTTCGTGAGGCGGGGGACGGCCTTCTCGACGGACTGGAGGTCGGCGAGGATCAGCTCGGTGTTGATCGTCTCGATGTCGTCCTTGGGCGAGACCTTGCCGTCGACGTGGACGACGTTCTCGTCCTTGAAGGCGCGGATGACCTGGCAGATCGCGTCCGACTCGCGGATGTTCGCGAGGAACTTGTTGCCCAGGCCCTCGCCCTCGCTCGCGCCGCGCACGATGCCCGCGATGTCGACGAAGTCGACCGTCGCCGGGAGCAGCTTCTGGGAGCCGAAGATCTTCGCGAGGATGTTCAGCCGCGGGTCGGGGACGCCGACGACGCCGACGTTCGGCTCGATCGTGGCGAACGGGTAGTTGGCCGCCAGCACGTCGTTCTTGGTCAGGGCGTTGAAAAGGGTCGACTTGCCGACATTCGGCAGACCGACGATTCCGATCGTGAGCGACACGGTGGCGACTTCCCTAGGGGGTGGACGGGCTCGAATGGACGTCGGGCCCGGGTGGGCCGATTCTCCAGTTTACGGGCGGGGGCGAGCGGGCGGTCACGCGTCCTGTCGGGTGCCCGGCCGGGTGCCGGATGCGTGGGGATGCGTACGGAATCGGTTCCCGTTGGGCCGTGTGGCATCGAACTCATCGCCAAGGTCGACCAAAGCGCGTGTCCCGCACCCGCTTACGGCCGCTCGGCGACCTACCTTGTCCCGGTGGAGCAGCACAGGACACGTCCCCCGCAGCGCAGGCAGACCCGGCCGGCCCCGCTGTCCCCGCTGGGGACCAAGGAAGCCGGAGGGACCGTCGGCGAAGGCGCGACCGCCTACCGGGTGATGAGCACGCCCGCAGAGCGGGGCCGCCCGGTGGCGCCTGCCGTGCTCGCTCTGCGGCGGCTGCCCAATCCCCGGCTGACCGGTATCGGCGCCGGGCTCTTCGCCGCCGCCGTCATGTTCGTCGTCGGCTGTGCGGACTGGCTGCTGTTCGACGGTTCGTCCGCCGTGTTCGGTGTGCTGTTCCTGCCGGTCAGCGCGCTGACCGCGCTCTGGGTTCGGCCCGCCGACCTGGTGACCGCTCCGATCAGCGTGCCGATCGCGTTCGCCGTCGGCATCGTCCCGATCTCCGGCGGGACGGGCGGCTTCGGCGGACAGACCATGGCCGTCGTCACCGCGCTCGCCGTCCACGCCGGCTGGCTGTACGGCGGCACGCTCGTCGCGGGCCTCATCGCGACCGTACGCAAGATCCGTCTGATGCGGGCCCGGCAGCGGCGGATGCTGCTGGCCGCGCAGACCGCCCGGCCTGCCGGGAAACCGGCACCGGCGGCGCGGCCCGCCGGGCGCCGCGGCGGCCGGCCGGGCGGACGGACACCGCGGCGCCCGTCCCAGCGGTAGAGCCCGACGGCCGCCAGGGCCCCGCCGGCGCTCAGCGTCCCGCCGCCGCCATCGCCGCGCCCACGATGCCCGCGTTGTTCTGCAGCTCGGCGGGGACCATCTCGGCCCGTACGTGCTCGATGAGCGGCAGGAACTTCTCGGCCTTGCGGCTGACCCCGCCGCCGATGATGAACAGCTCGGGCGAGAACAGCATCTCCACATGGGCCAGGTACTTCTGGACCCGGTGCGCCCAGTGCTGCCAGCTCAGATCCTCGTCCTCCTTGGCCTTCGTGGAGGCGTGCTTCTCCGCGTCACGGCCGTTCAGCTCCAGATGGCCGAGCTCGGTGTTGGGCACGAGCCGGCCGTCGATGAAGAGCGCGCTGCCGATCCCCGTACCGAACGTCAGCACGATGACCGTGCCCTTGCGGTCCCGGCCCGCGCCGAACGTCATTTCGGCGATCCCGGCCGCGTCCGCGTCGTTCAGGATGGTGACCGGGAGGCCGAGCTTGTCGCCGAGCAGGGTCCGGGCGTCCAGGTCGATCCAGCCCTTGTCGACATTGGCCGCGGTACGGGTGAGGCCGTTGGTGACGACGCCCGGGAAGGTGATGCCCACCGGCCCCTGCCATGCGAAGTGGCCGACCACCTCGGCCACGCACCCGGCCACGTCCTCGGGGGTGGCCGGGTGCGGGGTGAGTACCTTGTGGCGCTCCTGCGCCAGGTCTCCGCGGTCCAGGTCCACGGGAGCACCCTTGATCCCGGATCCGCCGATGTCCACGCCGAAGATCTCCATGTGATCCACGGTACGGGCACGGGGCCCCGCCCACTTCCCGGAACGGGAAACCCGACGGAAGGCCCCCGGCCGGTCAGGGGCCGGCCGGCTACTCCGCCGACAGTGCCGCAGCCTCCGCGCGCAGGTCGCGGCGGAGCTCCTTGGGCAGCGAGAACACGATGGACTCCTCGGCCGCCTTCACGATCTCCACGTCCTCGAAGCCCCGCTCGGAGAGCCAGGCCAGGACGCCGTCGACCAGCACCTCGGGCACGGAGGCGCCGGAGGTGACCCCGACCGTGGAGACGCCCTCCAGCCAGGCCTCCTCGATCTCGTCGGCGGCGTCGACGAGGTAGGAGGCGCCCGCGCCCGCGCCGAGGGCGACCTCGACCAGACGGACCGAGTTCGAGGAGTTCTTCGAGCCGACGACGATGACCAGGTCGGCGTCGGCCCCCATCTGCTTCACCGCGATCTGACGGTTCTGCGTGGCGTAGCAGATGTCGTCGCTGGGCGGCGAGATCAGGAGCGGGAACTTCTCCTTGAGTGCGCCCACGGTCTCCATCGTCTCGTCGACGGAGAGCGTGGTCTGGGAGAGCCAGACGACCTTGGAGGGGTCGCGCACCTCGACGTTCGCGACGTCCTCGGGGCCGTCGACCAGGGTGATGTGGTCGGGGGCCTCGCCTGAGGTGCCGATGACCTCCTCGTGGCCCTCGTGGCCGATCAGGAGGATGTCGAAGTCGTCCTGCGCGAAGCGGACTGCCTCTTTGTGGACCTTGGTGACGAGGGGGCAGGTCGCGTCGATCGTGGCGAGCTTCCGCTCGGCCGCCTCCTCGTGCACGGTCGGCGCGACGCCGTGCGCGGAGAACATGACGATCGAGCCCTCGGGGACCTCGGCGGTCTCCTCGACGAAGATCGCGCCCTTCTTCTCCAGGGTCTGGACGACGTACTTGTTGTGGACGATCTCGTGGCGTACGTAGACCGGGGAGCCGTACTGCTCCAGGGCCTTCTCCACGGCGATCACGGCACGGTCCACGCCCGCGCAGTAGCCACGGGGAGCGGCGAGCAGGACGCGGCGGGGTGTCGTAGCAGTCATGGGTCCCATCGTAACGGCCTCCCCCGCGGCAGGGAGCGGACCAGCGAGCGGCGTTCTGCGGCTTCGATTGCAAGGCGGAGGAGGGAATCGAGGCGGAGCCTCGTTGACCGACGACAACGCCGCAAGCGGAGTCGCAGGGCGTCGGGCGCCCGCTCCCTGCCGCGGGGGAGGCCGTTAGGCCGTACCGAACAGGCGGGGGGACGGCCGGGTCGGGAAACTGATCACCACGCGATCTCTGACGTGACCGACGGAGGACTCATGGCCGGAAGCGGCACGGAAACCGGCACGGGCGACAGCGGCGGCTCCACGGAGCGGGTGGCGCTGCGGCGGACCCTCGGCTTCCGGGACCTGGTGGTCTACGGGCTGCTCTTCATCGCCCCGATGGCCCCGGTCGGGGTCTTCGGCACCCTCGACGCGAAATCCGACGGGGCCGTGGCGCTGGTGTACATCGCCGCGACCGTCGTCATGGCGTTCACCGCCTTCAGTTACGCCCAGATGGTGCGGGTCGCCCCGATGGCGGGTTCGGTCTTCGCGTATGCGCGCAAGGGGCTCGGCGAAGGGCCGGGGTTCATCGCCGGGTGGATGGCGATGCTGGACTACCTGCTGATCCCCGCGGTCGCCTATCTCTTCTCCGGGATCGCGATGAACTCGCTGGTGCCGGGGGTCTCGCGCTGGGTGTGGACGGCGCTGGCGGTGGTCCTGACGACGCTGCTCAACCTCTGGGGCGTGCGGGCGGCGGCCCGGGTCGGCTTCGCGGTGCTCGCGATGGAGATCGTGGTGCTGCTGGTGTTCGTGGTGTCCGCGGTGGTGGTGCTCGTACGGGACGGGGCGCAGCGCGGCTGGCTGACGCCGCTCACCGGGGATTCCGGATTCTCCGCGACGGCGGTGCTGGGCGCGGTGTCCGTGGCGGTGCTCTCGTATCTGGGCTTCGACGCCATCGCCTCGTTCGCGGAGGAGGTGACGGGCGGTTCGGCGAAGGTGGCGCGGGCGGTGCTGTTCTGTCTGGTGCTGGCGGGTGTGCTGTTCGTCGCGCAGTCGTATCTGGCCGGGCTCCTCGAGCCCATGACGTCGGCGGAACTGGCCGCCGATCCGGTGGCGCAGGGTTCGGCCTTCTACGACACGGTGGACTCCGCGGTCGGCACGTGGCTGCACGATCTGGTGGCGGTGAGCAAGGCGATCGGGGCCGCGTTCGCGGCGCTGGCCGGGCAGGCGGCGGCGGGGCGGCTGCTGTTCGCGATGGCCCGGGAGCGGCGGCTGCCCGCGCTGCTGTCCAGGATCGATCCGAGCTCGGGGGTGCCGCGGATCGCGATCATGATCGCGGCGGTCGTGACGCTGGTGGCGGCGGTGTGGGCGGCGCGGCGGGACGACGGTCTGGATCATCTGGTGTCGGTGGTGGACATCGGGGCGCTGACCGCGTTCGTGCTGCTCCACGCGTCGGTGGTCGGCTGGTTCGTGGTGCGCCGGAGGGAGGGGCAGCCGAGCTGGTGGCGGCACGTCCTGATCCCGGTGGTGGGGGCCGGGGTGCTGATCGCGGTGATCGTGGAGGCGACGTCGAGCGCTCAGGTGGTGGGCGCGTGCTGGCTGGTGGTGGGGCTGGTGGTGCTCCTGGCGCAGCGCGGGCGCCGGGCGGTGTGAGGGGCGGGGCGGTGTGGGTGGTGTGAGGGGCGGGCGGTCCGAGGGGCGAGCCCGGGTGGGTGCTCTGCTGCGGGCAGGCCGGGTTGTCGGTGCCGGCGGCTACGCTCGCTCGCATGGCTCTCCAAACTTCCCCGGAAGCTCCGCTGCCCGTCGGTGACGTGTCGCGGCTGATCGGCGGCTGGATCGACCGGCTCGGCGCGGTCTGGGTCGAGGGGCAGATCACCCAGTTGTCGCGCCGGCCGGGTGCCGGGGTGGTGTTCCTGACCCTCCGCGACCCGTCGCACGACATCTCGGTGAGTGTGACGTGCTTCCGGCAGGCCTTCGACCGGATCGCGGACGTGGTGACGGAGGGCGCACGGGTCGTCGTCCTCGCGAAGCCCGAGTGGTACGCGCCGCGTGGCCAGCTCTCGCTGCGGGCCACGGAGATCCGGCCGGTCGGCATCGGTGAGCTGCTGGTCCGGCTGGAACAGCTCAAGAAGTCCCTGGCCTCGGAGGGCCTCTTCGCTCTCGACCGCAAGAAGCCGCTGCCGTTCCTGCCCCAGCTGATCGGGCTGGTCTGCGGGCGCGCGTCGGCGGCCGAGCGCGATGTCCTGGAGAACGCGCGCCGCCGGTGGCCCGCCGTCCGCTTCGAGGTGCGCAACACGGCGGTGCAGGGTGTGCACGCGGTGAACCAGGTGGTCCGCGCGGTCAAGGAGCTCGACGCCGTCGACGAGGTGGACGTGATCGTCGTGGCGCGTGGCGGGGGCAGCGTCGAGGACCTGCTGCCGTTCTCGGACGAGGAGCTGATCCGTACGGTCGCCGCCTGCCGCACCCCGGTCGTCTCGGCGATCGGACACGAACCCGACTCGCCGCTGCTCGACCTGGTCGCCGATGTGCGGGCCTCCACGCCCACGGACGCGGCGAAGAAGGTCGTGCCCGATGTGGGCGAGGAGCTGGACCGGGTGCAGCAGCTGCGGGACCGTGCGCTGCGGACGGTACGGGGACTGCTCGACCGGGAGGAGCGGGGGCTGGCGCATGCGCTGGGACGTCCCTGCATGGAGCACCCGCAGCGGATGGTGGACGAGCGGGCCTCGGAGGTCGACGCGCTGATCGGGCGCGGCCGGCGGGTGCTGGGGCATCTGCTGGACCGCGCGGACTCCGAGCTCGCCCACACCCGCGCCCGGGTGCTCGCGCTGTCGCCCGCGGCGACGCTGGAGCGTGGGTACGCGGTGCTCCAGCGGGCGGACGGGCACGTGGTCCGGGACCCGGCCGACGCGGGCGCCGCCGGGGAGGCGCTGCGGGCGCGGGTGTCCGGCGGCGAGTTCGTGGTGCGGGTCGCCGAGTGAGCGCCCGGGGGCGGGGACGGCGAACGGGCCCCGGGACGGTTCCGGGGCAGCCCGGACGGGCCGGGATGGACGGGTATGGCCGACGCATAGGGTGGATCGCATGACGGACGACGGGACGACGACGGCTGCGGCGACGAGCACGCTCGGTTACGAGCAGGCGCGTGACGAGCTGATCGAGGTGGTGCGCCGGCTGGAGGCGGGCGGGACCTCGCTGGAGGACTCCCTCGCGCTCTGGGAGCGCGGCGAAGAGCTGGCGAAGGTCTGCCGCCGCTGGCTGGAGGGCGCGCGCGCCCGTCTCGACGCGGCACTGGCGGGACCCGCCGACCCCGAGGGCGCGGGGGATGCGGCCGCCGACGCGGGCTGACACGAGACCGCCGCCGCCGCGGGCTGACACCGGCACGAGGCCACCGACGCGGGCTGACACGAGACCGCGGCCGCCGACGGGGGCTGAGCGGGTCGGACAGGCCGGGGCGGAACGGCGCAAGGTGCCTGCGCTGTGGGCTCAGTCACTCCCTTCTCGTTTTAGTTGAAAGTTAACCTACCTCTCCCGTACCGTGATCGATGTCGCTTGATCCTCGTGACCGTCCGGAAGGTATTACGCAAGATGTCCCTCGTTCTTGACCCCGCCGCCCAGGACCTCCTCTTCCGTGAGGCCCGCACCGCCAACACCTTCACCGACGAGCCGGTGACCGACGAGCAGGTCCAGGCGATCTACGACCTGGTCAAGTACGGCCCGACCGCGTTCAACCAGTCGCCCCTGCGCGTCGTCCTGGTCCGTTCGGACGAGGCCCGCGCCCGTCTGGTCCCCCACATGGCCGAGGGCAACCAGCCGAAGACCTCGACCGCCCCGCTGGTCGCGATCCTCGCGACCGACAACGAGTTCCACGAGGAGCTCCCGGCCCTGCTGCCGCACTTCCCGCAGGCCAAGGACGCGTTCTTCTCCGAGCGCCCGGTCCGCGAGTCGGCCGCCGCGCTGAACGGCGCCCTGCAGGCCGCCTACTTCATCATCGGCGTCCGCGCCGCCGGCCTGGCCGCCGGCCCGATGACCGGCTACGACGCCGCGGGCATCGAGAAGGAGTTCCTCGACGGCGACCACAACGTGCTGATGGTCGTCAACATCGGCAAGCCGGGCGAGGACGCCTGGTTCCCGCGTCTGCCGCGCCTGGCGTTCGACGAGGTCGTCAAGACCGTCTGAGCCCCCCGCGGCCCCCGGGTGCCGCGCACGGCGCACAGAAAGGCCCTGGAGCACCTGCTCCAGGGCCTTCCTCATGCCTGCGCGCGCGAGCCCGGCCGTCAGGACGTCTTGAGCGACGCCGCCATCTCCGCCAGCCGCTCGGGCGAGGCGGACCCGGTCACGACCGTGGTCGCGCCCTTGTCGTGGAGCACCAGGGCGTCGTACTTCGGACCCTCCCAGTGCTGCCAGGCCTTCCCGGCCACCTGCTGCGTGCGCCCGGTGTCCTTCGCCTTCTGGCTGACCTCGGTGACGTACTTCTCCACGGGAGACGTGGACTGCTCCACCGCGACGTACTGGCCGTCCGGGTCGAGGAAACCCAGGTGCCAGCTGTTGCCCGCCTCGCGGTCGTAACCGACCGATGTGGGCTTCCAGCCCGTCAGTCCGCTCGGGGCGGCCACCGGGTACGGGGCGGCCCGCCGTGCGGTCAGGAGCTCGACCCGGTAGTCGACCGCCTTGACCGGATCGGCCTTGTCGTCGTGCGGGATGAAGATGTAGACGACCCCTGCCACGGCGGAGATCGCCGCCAACGACAGGATCATGTCCCGCACCGTCTGCTTGCCTCGCTTGCTTGCCACCCGTCCATCGTCGCATCAGCCCCGACGCGACCGGATCGCGGGACCGGGTCAAGGGGCGAGGCCCGCCCGAGGGCCCGACCTGCGAGGGGCAACCGGCGACCGGATGAAGGCCGGCCGCTCATTCGTGACCCGGTCTGCTCATTTTATCGGCCTGACGATAGAGTCACATCACCCTCATCCGGTCGTCGTCGTACAGAAAGGTGCGCTCCGATGTCCGAGCATCATCTGCCGTCCCAGCTGGAGGTCTCCCCGGAGGCCCCCGACCGCAACCTCGCGCTGGAGCTCGTCCGGGTCACCGAGGCCGCCGCCATGGCCGCCGGGCGCTGGGTCGGACGCGGGGACAAGATCGGCGCCGACGGCGCCGCCGTGAAGGCCATGCGGACCCTCGTCTCCACCGTGTCGATGAACGGCATCGTCGTCATCGGTGAGGGCGAGAAGGACGAAGCGCCCATGCTGTTCAACGGCGAGCGCGTCGGCGACGGCACCGGCCCCGAGGTCGACATCGCCGTCGACCCGATCGACGGCACCACCCTGAACGCCAAGGGCATGCCGAACGCGATCGCCGTCCTGGCCGCCGCGGACCGGGGCGCGATGTTCGACCCGTCCGCCGTCTTCTACATGGACAAGCTGGTCACCGGCCCCGAGGCCGCCGACTTCGTCGACATCAACGCACCCGTCTCGGTGAACATCCGCCGGGTCGCGAAGGCGAAGAACTCCACGCCCGAGGACGTCACCGTCGTCATCCTGGACCGCCCCCGCCACGAGGGCATCGTCAAGGAGATCCGGGAGACCGGCGCCCGGATCAAGTTCATCTCCGACGGCGACGTCGCGGGCTCGATCATGGCCGCCCGCGAGGGCACCGGCGTCGACCTGCTCATGGGGATCGGCGGCACACCCGAAGGAATCATCTCGGCCTGCGCCATAAAGTGCCTCGGCGGTGTGATCCAGGGCAAGCTCTGGCCGAAGGACGCCGCCGAACGGCAGCGCGCCCTGGACGCCGGACACGACCTGGACCGGGTGCTGTCCACGGACGACCTGGTCAGCGGGGACAACGTGTTCTTCGTGGCGACCGGCATCACGGACGGCGAGCTGATGCGCGGCGTCCGCTATCGCGCGGAGACGGCGACCACCGAGTCGATCGTCATGCGGTCCAAGTCGGGCACCATCCGGAAGATCGACTCCACGCACCGGCTGTCGAAGCTGCGCGCCTACAGCGCGATCGACTTCGACCGCGCGAAGTGACGTAGGCACGTCCGCCACGTCCACGCGAAGAGGCGCCCCCCTGTGCGGTGGGGGCGCCTCTTCGCGCAGGACGCGGGGTACGGCCCGGCCCGGAAGCGGGGCGGTTCCCGTCAGCCGGCCGCGGCGATGTGCCCGGTGGCGCCGGACGCCTTGAGCTCCGCCTCGCGCCGCCTGCGGCGGGCGAGCGCCACACGGCGTTCGGCAGCGGTGAGGCCGCCCCAGACTCCGTAGGGCTCCGGTTGCACGAGGGCGTGCTCCCGGCATTCGATCATCACTGGGCAGCGCGCGCAGACCCGCTTCGCGGACTCCTCGCGCGACAGCCGGGCAGCAGTCGGCTCCTTCGACGGGGCGAAGAACAGCCCGGCTTCGTCCCGGCGGCACACCGCCTCCGAATGCCAGGGGCCCGCCTGGTCCTCCCTGGCGGGGGTCCGCTGGGAAGGGATGGCGGCGACCTGCAGGGGCTGATGCGGCGGTTGCAGCACGGTCCACTCCTGACGACGACTTCGCGGGCAAGAGGCGATGCAGCACTCCCTACCCGCTGTGCGCGCGCCTATGCACTGAGTGGCACTCAGTTCCGGCGCACGGGCTTGCGGTCGAGCGCACGCGCGCCCGAATCCACGCCCCCGCACCCCGGTCCGCCCGCCGTCGCGGCCTCGTCAGTGTCCGAGGTGTTTACGCAGCCGGTCCTGCAGATCCGCGACGAACTTGCCGCGTTTGGGCTTCGCCTCGACACTGCCGAACACCGAATATCCGTTGACGGCCACCACCGGCGCCTCGGGATCCGCCGATTCCAGGGTGGCCACTTCGAAGCTGCCGAAGATTCCCGTCCCGCTGCCGCGCAGCGAGATGTTCTCGGGGACCCTGATGTCCACGCTGCCGAAGATGGAGGTCGCGTTGATCACGGTGAGCCGCTGGCCGAACAGGGCCTCGGTCAGATCGATTTCCACGCTGCCGAACAGTGAGAACGCGTTCGTGCGCCCGCCGACCCGCCAGCGCCCCTTGCGGGTGGCGCTGCTGAAGATCGCCACCAGGTTGTCGGCGGGGCCCGTCGGCACCTCGGGGGTACGGTCGTACGCGGCGCCGGCGGCGGCCCTGGGCGTGCCACCCGGTGCCGGCAGGTCCCGTACCAGCGGTTCGAGTTCCCCGACGGTCTTGGCGCGGTAGACGGCATCGACCCGCTCGGCATGCTCGTCGGCGGTCAGCCGCCCCTCGGCCATCGCCTCCCGCAGGATGTCCGCGATCCGGTCCCGGTCCGCGTCGGAAGCCCGGATGACATCGGGTTCGGCTTGCGCGGCGGGCTGCTGGGGGTGCTTTTCGAGGTCCACCGGCCCAGCGTACCCAAACGCGATAGATCGCGACTAGAGGCGGGCGGGGAACAGGCCGGACCTGGTGAGCCCTACCTCACAGACTCGCCGCCCCCGCGGGGTCCTACCCTGGTGGGTGCGCTGCCCAAGGGAGGTCAGCCGCCGTCTGCCGAGTGAGGAATGGCCGTAATGCCAGAGTTTGCGTACTCCGATCTGCTCCCCCTGGGAGAGGACACCACGCCTTACCGCCTGGTCACCGCCGAGGGTGTGTCCACCTTCGAGGCCGACGGACGTACGTTCCTCAAGGTCGAGCCGGAGGCGCTGCGCACCCTTGCCGCCGAGGCCATGCACGACATCTCCCACTATCTGCGGCCCGCGCACCTGGCGCAGCTGCGGCGGATCGTGGACGACCCCGAGGCGTCGTCCAACGACAAGTTCGTCGCGCTCGACCTGCTGAAGAACGCGAACATCGCCGCCGCGGGCGTGCTGCCCATGTGCCAGGACACCGGCACCGCGATCGTCATGGGCAAGCGCGGACAGAACGTGCTCACGGCGGGCGGTGACGAGGAGGCGCTGTCGCACGGCATCTTCGACGCGTACACCAAGCTGAACCTGCGCTACTCGCAGATGGCCCCGCTGAACATGTGGGACGAGAAGAACACCGGCTCGAACCTCCCGGCGCAGATCGAGCTGTACGCGACCGACGGCGGCGCCTACAAGTTCCTCTTCATGGCCAAGGGCGGTGGCTCGGCCAACAAGTCGTTCCTCTTCCAGGAGACGAAGGCGGTCCTCAACGAGGCCTCCATGATGAAGTTCCTGGAGGAGAAGATCCGTTCGCTGGGTACGGCGGCCTGCCCGCCGTACCACCTGGCGATCGTCGTCGGCGGTACGTCGGCCGAGTTCGCGCTGAAGACCGCGAAGTACGCCTCCGCGCACTACCTGGACGAGCTGCCCGCCGAGGGCTCCCAGACCGGTCACGGCTTCCGCGACAAGGAGCTGGAGGAGAAGGTCTTCGAGCTGACGCAGAAGATCGGTATCGGGGCGCAGTTCGGCGGCAAGTACTTCTGCCACGACGTGCGCGTGGTCCGTCTCCCCCGGCACGGCGCCTCGCTGCCCGTCGCCATCGCCGTGTCCTGCTCGGCCGACCGCCAGGCGACCGCGAAGATCACCGCCGAGGGCGTCTTCCTGGAGCAGCTGGAGAAGGACCCGGCGCGCTTCCTGCCGGACACGACGGACGAGCACCTCGAAGAGTCCGACGTGGTGAAGATCGACCTCAACCGGCCGATGGACGACATCCTCGCCGAGCTGACGAAGTACCCGGTCAAGACCCGGCTCTCGCTGACGGGCCCGCTGGTCGTGGCGCGCGACATCGCGCACGCCAAGATCAAGGAGCGGCTCGACGCGGGCGAGGACATGCCGCAGTACCTGAAGGACCACCCGGTGTACTACGCGGGACCGGCGAAGACGCCCGAGGGGTACGCCTCCGGTTCCTTCGGTCCGACGACGGCCGGCCGGATGGACAGTTACGTCGCGCAGTTCCAGGCGGCGGGCGGCTCCAAGGTGATGCTGGCGAAGGGCAACCGGTCCAAGCAGGTCACCGACGCGTGCGACGCGCACGGCGGCTTCTACCTCGGTTCGATCGGCGGCCCGGCGGCCCGCCTCGCGCAGGACTGCATCAAGAAGGTCGAGGTCGTCGAGTACGAGGAGCTCGGCATGGAGGCGGTCTGGAAGATCGAGGTGGAGGACTTCCCGGCGTTCGTCGTCGTCGACGACAAGGGCAACGACTTCTTCACCGAGCCCGCCCCCGCCCCGACGTTCACCAGCATCCCGGTGCGCGGCCCCGGCCTCGGCTGACGGACCGGCGTATCCAGGAGGGGCGTTCCGGCTGCGGCCGGGGCGCCCCTCAGGCGTATCCAGGAGGGCTTCCCTGCGGCCGAGGCGCCCCTCAGTCGTTGAGCGACCATGTCGGCGGTTGCCGTGACGGCCCGCCCGGAGCACTCCCGTACGACGAGATCCAGCCAATCTCGCGCGACGCAGGCCGGTGACTCCCACCCCGCCCTCGCGGCGGGATCGCGCCACGCACGCCGGGCCCGCACCCCAGGCCGCTCGCCCCCGGCTTGCGCTCGGGACCGCGCACCCCCGCCCGGGACTGCTTCGCACCGCCCACCCGGGCCGCGGCCGCACCGCCGCTTTCGCGCAGAGGGGAGTCCGCGCGGCTTGCGGGACACCGGGCCGATGCGGTGAGTTGTCCGGAATCCCCCGCGGACCACACCCCCACCCCACGCCCCGCGCCCCCTCCCCTGAGCACCCCGCCTCCCGGCCCGGATCCGGCACCACGAATCCCCGCCCCCGACCCCGGAACCCCACCGCACGGCCCACGACACCCCGCCGCCCGACCCGCACGCCCGATCCACCCTCACCGTCCCACTCCGGAAAGGCGGACACCGCATGACGCCGGTCCCTCACCGCAGCCACGCCGACGACCTGCTCTCCTTCATCAGGGCCAGCCCCTCCCCGTACCACGCCGTGGCGAGCGCGGCCCAGCGCCTGGAGAAGGCCGGCTTCCGCGAGCTGCGCGGCACCGACGACTGGACGGGCACCACGGGCGGCAGTTTCGTCGTCCGCGGCGGCGCCCTGATCGCCTGGTACGCCCCCGAGGGCGCGCCCTGCCACACACCGTTCCGGATCATCGGCACCCACACCGACTCGCCGAACCTGCGGATCAAGCCCACCCCCGACACCGGTGCCGCCGGCTGGCGGCAGATCGCGGTGGAGATCTATGGCGGGGTCCCGCTCAACACCTGGCTCGACCGCGATCTGGGCATCTCGGGCCGCCTCGCCCTGCGCGGCCCGGGCGGCCGGACCGACTCCCGGCTCGTCCAGATCGACGAACCGCTGCTGCGCGTGCCCCAGCTGGCGATCCACCTGGACCGTTCCGTCAACGACGGGCTGGCGCTGGACCGGCAGCGGCACATCGCCCCGGTCTGGTCGCTCGGCGATGCCGAGGAGGGCGCGCTGCTGCGCAGGGTCGCGGCGGCGGCGGAGGCCGAACCGGACGAGGTGCTCGGCTGGGACCTGATGCTCCACGACATCCAGCCCCCCGGATACCTGGGCGCGGAGCGGGAGTTCGTGGTCTCCTCCCGGCTGGACAACCTCGTGTCGGTGCACGCGGGCATCACGGCCCTGACCGGCGCGGCGACGGCGGCCGGGGAGCCCGCGTACATCCCCGTCCTGGCGGCCTTCGACCACGAGGAGGTCGGCAGCGGTTCCGAGACGGGTGCGCAGAGTCCGCTGCTGGAGCGGGTGCTGAGCCGGTCGGTGACCGCCCGCGGCGGATCCTCGGAGGACTGGTCGCGGGCGCTGGCCGGGGCCTTCTGCGTCTCGGCGGACATGGCGCACGCCGTCCACCCCAACTACACGGAGCGCCACGATCCCGACCACCGCCCGCTGCCGAACGGCGGTCCCACGGTCAAGGTCAACGTCAATCAGCGGTACGCCACCGACTCGACCGGGATCGCGGTGTTCGCGTCGGCCTGCGAGCGGGCGGGGGCGCCGTGGCAGCCGTTCGTCTCCAACAACGCGATGCCGTGCGGCACCTCGATCGGACCGCTCACCGCGGCCCGGCTGGGTGTGCAGACCGTCGATGTGGGCGTGCCGGGCCTTTCGATGCACTCGGCGCGCGAGCTGTGCGGGGCGGACGACCCGGGATACCTGGCGGCGATCCTGGGCGCGTTCGTCACCTCGGACTGACGGCGGCGGTACGGGGCGGGGCTGCCCGGCCCCGCCCCGTACCGGCTCGGCTCGGCTACGCGAAGCGCTGCTGTGCGCTTCCGTCGCAGGGCTGCAGCCTCAGCGGGTCATGGGCCCCCGCCAGGGTCGCGCACAGTCCGGTCGCGGCGGCCGGGCGCAGGGTGCCCGTCTGCCGGACGAACCGCTGGTTGGCCGCGCCCGAGCAGTTGTAGAGGATGAGGGCTGTGCCCGCCTTGTAGTTCGCGCCCGGTACGTCCAGGCAGCGGTCGTGGCTCAGTTCCGTACGCAGGGTCGTCGTGCCGGAGTCGTACCACCAGCCCTGGTTGCGTCCGCCGTGGCACTCCCAGCCGGTGACGCCGGTGTTGTTGCGGGTGACCGAGGCGGGGACGTCCAGGCAGTTGCCCGTCGCCTCGCCGCGCAGGGGCTGGTAGACGTCGTCCCAGGCGGCCGCCTGCAGGACGGGCTTTCCGGTGCTCGCCGGGTCGGCGCAGCTCGCCTCGCGCAGGCCGGAGTTGTAGATCTGGGTGAGGCAGGAGGCGAAGGCGCCGTGGCCGGCCGCGTTCGGGTGGAAGGACTGCCGGACGGAGTTGGCGTCCGGCGGGAAGTGCGAGAGGTCGATGAACAGGCCGCGGGCCCAGGCGGACTCGCTGCACACCTCGTGGCCGTGGAAGAGCCGGGAGTTGTCCAGGTAGACCGCTCCGGTGTCGGCCGCCACCTTGCGCATGCCGCGCTCGAAGGCGGGCACGGCGGCGTTACGGCCCCAGGCGGCGTCGGAGTCGTATCCGGCGCAGCCCCCGGGAAGCTTGCCGGGGAAGTTCGGGTTGTCGTAGAAGTCCGGGCCGATGGGGCTCGGGTAGCCCATGACGACGAGCTTGTAGTCGCCCTCCGCGTAACCGGCGCCGGTCATCACCGTACGCAGGTCGCGCACGGTCTTCTCGACCTTGGGCACGAGTCCGTCGACGCGGGCCTGCCAGCCGCCCTCGTACTTCGGACGGCACGGGCCCTGGAGGAGGATCCAGCGCTCGACGCAGTCCGTCATGACCGGACCGAACTGGAGGTCGTCATTCGCACCCGCCACGAGCACGATCATCTTGATGCGGGTGTTGCGCGCCTTGATGGCGAGGCTGTCGCTCTGCACGAGTTCGTCGGCGTACTGCTTCGAGCCGCCGATGACGATGTTTCCGGTGTACGCCCCCGAGCAGGAGACGTTGTACGTGACGTCCGCCGGGATGCCGGTGCGGTGGATGGCGGAGTCGGGCGAGCGGTGGCACCAGTTGTCGGGGCCGTTGGTGCCCGCCTCGTACGTACCGACGCCCTCGCCCGAGATCTCGCTGTCGCCGAGCGAGATGAGCCCCGTCTTTCGCTCGGCGAGCGGGCGCTCGGCCGGGTCGCCGTACAGCCGGGTGGCCTCGGCGGCGCGCAGGGCCTCCAGTTCGGGCGGCAGCGGGGTGGATGCGGTACTGGTGGTACCGGACCGGGCCGGGGTGGCCCCTGCCGGACCGGCGGCGACGGTCATGCCGCCGAGTGCCGCCGCCATGGCGGCGGCTGCCGCGACCGTACATCGGAGTCGGTATCCGGTACGCCTCATTGCGCCTCCCGAGATTGTGGTTACCCCCGGTATTTACTGGCCGGTAGGCAACTTGGGAATACATGAAACAAGACAAGTGCTCATCTTTTTCAGGAGGTTGAACGACCATGGGTGACGAAACAGGCGCGGACTACCGCATCGAGCACGACTCGATGGGGGAGATCCGGGTGCCCGCCGACGCGAAGTGGCGGGCCCAGACCCAGCGGGCCGTGGAGAACTTCCCGGTCTCCGGACAGCGTCTGGAGCGGGCCCACATCGCCGCCCTGGCCCGCATCAAGGCCGCGGCCGCCAAGGTGAACGCCCAGCTGAAGGTGGTCGACCCCGAGATCGCCGAGGCGATTCAGGAGGCCGCGGCGGAGGTCGCCGAAGGGCGCTGGGACGCGCACTTCCCGGTCGACGTCTTCCAGACGGGGTCCGGCACCTCGTCGAACATGAACACCAACGAGGTCCTGGCCACGCTCGCCACCGAGCGGCTCGGCCGCCCGGTCCACCCCAACGACCACGTCAACGCCTCGCAGTCCTCCAACGACGTCTTCCCCTCCTCCATCCACATCGCCGCGACCGGCTCGGTCACGGGCGAGCTGATCCCGGCCCTGGACCACCTGGCGGCGGCGCTGGAGCGCAAGTCCGCCGAGTTCGCGGACGTGGTGAAGTCGGGACGTACGCATCTGATGGACGCCACCCCCGTCACGCTGGGCCAGGAGTTCGGCGGGTACGCGGCACAGATCCGGTACGGCGTCGAGCGGCTGCGCGCCTCGCTCCCCCGCCTCGCCGAACTGCCGCTGGGCGGCACGGCCGTCGGCACCGGCATCAACACCCCGCCCGGCTTCTCCGCCGCCGTCATCGCCGAGGTCGCCCGCGTCACGGGGCTGCCGCTCACCGAGGCCCGCGACCACTTCGAGGCGCAGGGCGCGCGGGACGGCCTCGTCGAGACCTCCGGCCAGCTCCGCACGATCGCGGTCTCCCTCACCAAGATCTCCAACGATCTGCGCTGGATGGCCTCCGGCCCGCGCACCGGACTGGCCGAGATCAGCCTCCCCGACCTCCAGCCGGGCTCCTCGATCATGCCGGGCAAGGTGAACCCGGTCATTCCCGAGGCCGTCCTGATGGTCGCCGCGCAGGTGACGGGAAACGACACGACGGTGGCCGTCGCGGGCGCCGCGGGCAACTTCGAGCTGAACGTGATGCTCCCCGTCATCGCGAAGAACCTGCTGGAGTCGGTCCGGCTGCTCGCAAACGTCTCCCGGCTGCTCGCCGACCGCACGGTCGACGGGATCACCGCGAACGTCGAGCGGGCCAGGGAGTACGCGGAGTCCTCACCGTCCGTCGTCACCCCGCTGAACAAGTACATCGGCTACGAGGAGGCCGCGAAGGTCGCCAAGAAGTCCCTGGCCGAGCGTCGGACGATCCGTGAGGTGGTGCTGGAGTCCGGCTACGTCGAGCGCGGCGACCTCACCGTGGAGCAGCTCGACGAGGCGCTGGACGTGCTGCGTATGACCCGCCCGTGACGTGCGTCGCTGTGCCGGGACGGGTTCGTCACTAAGATCCCTCCATGACAGGTACCGGAGAGACCGAGCGCTGGGCGCCGGGTGATCAGATCCTGTGGCGCTACCGCGGCAACGGACCGCGCCGGCCCGGCGCCGGGCCCGGCCGGGCCCCGAACCCGGTGCACATCTGCCGTCCCGTCACCGTCGTCCAGGACACCGACGAGCTGCTCGCCGTCTGGGTCGCCCCCGGCACCGAGTGCGTGAAGCCGGTGCTGGCGGACGGCACCGAGGTCCACGCCGAGCCGCTCGCCACCCGGTACACGGCCCCGCGCACCACCGCCCGCTCGCCCTGGCTGGGCAACGGGGTGCTGAAGCTGGCCCGGCCCGGCGAACCGTGGTCCGTCTGGCTGTTCTGGGAGCACGGCTGGCAGTTCCGCAGCTGGTACGTGAACCTGGAGGAGCCCCGCACCCGCTGGGCCGGCGGCATCGACTCCGAGGACCACTTCCTCGACATCTCGGTCTACCCGGACCACAGCTGGCTCTGGCGCGACGAGGACGAATTCGCCCAGGCCCAGCGCGTCGGCCTGATGTCCCCGGCCACCGCCCGGCAGGTCCTCGCGGCGGGCCGGGCGGCCGTCCGGGTGATCCGCGAATGGGGCGCGCCGTTCCGGGACGGCTGGGAGGACTGGCGGCCCGATCCGCACTGGCGGGTGCCCGCGCTGCCCGCCGACTGGGACCGGTTGCCGGATGACTGGGACCGTACCCCCTCCCCCATGACGTCGTGAGACCCTTGATGCACCCCAGGGGGGCAAACATAGGATCGTCCCGAGGAGATCGGTTCCGCATCGGCCGACGCCCCAACCGAACGGCCCGGCACATGGCCTGACCGCACGTCATCGAGTCATCGCACACGCTGCCCACTTCATGAACCGCATCAGTCGTATGAGTCGCACGAGTTGCCTGAATCGCATGAGCCACGACGAGGGGGTGGAGACGTGCTCGCTGTCCGTCGCCCCGACGCCGGAAACGTTGTCATCGAAGCCCGGTACGGACGTCCGGTTTCGGCCCCGTCTTCCGGGGCACAAGAGGTCAGCCGTTGTGATTGCCGCTCTTGCCGGGGCACAGTAGCGCCCCACGAGGTGATTGCCTCATACAACCGGCCCGGACGGACGGAACCCCACGCGTGACGGAGCACCCCACCTCACACGAAGGCCGGCAGCCTCTCGCCGCCCGGTCGCAGGAACGCACCCGGCCGCGGCAGCGCGACGCCGCGTCGGCGGCGGCCCCTGCCACCGCGGCGATCCCGGCCCCGGCCAAGGGCCCCGCCCCGGCCACGGCCGGTACGGGCCCGCCGGCCGGCCCCGACCCGCAGGCCGTGGCCCGTCGCGAGGGCGACCGGCTGCGCTTCGTGGGGGCCGCGACCCGGCGGATCGCCCGCGGGATAGACCTGGACGAGATCGTGCTGGGGCTGTGCCGGGCCAGTGTGCCGACGTTCTCCGACGCCATACTCGTCTACCTCCGTGATCCGCTGCCGGTCGGTGACGAGCGGCCCGTCAACCCGTTCGTACTGCGGCTGCGCCGCTCGGACCGGCTGCGGCTGAGCGACGAGGACACCGACAACCTCTCGGAGAGCGAGCGGCTGCGGCTGCCCGCCGTCGACCCGCAGGCCGACCTGACGCCCGCCGCCGAACTCTGCGAGGTCCTGGCGGGCGGCGCGCTGGCCGAGGTGCTGCGCGGGGTGCGGCCGGTGTTCGGCGACTCCGCCGCGGCCCGGGTCGCGCTGCCCGAGCTGCTCGGCGCCGACCGCGTCGTGCCGTCCGGCCACCGGGCGATCCTGGCCCCGCTGCGCGGCCGGCGCCGGGTGATCGGCGCGGCGGTCTTCCTGCGCGGCACCGAGCGCCCGCCCTTCGAGGCGAACGACCTGCTGGTCGCGGCCCAGCTGGCGACGCACACCGCGCTCGGCATCGACAAGGCCGTGCTCTACGGCCGCGAGGCGTACATCGCCGACGAGCTCCAGCGCACCATGCTTCCCGACTCGCTCCCCCAGCCCACCGGGGTCCGGCTCGCCTCCCGCTACCTCCCCGCCGCCGAGACGGCCCGGGTCGGCGGCGACTGGTACGACGCGATCCCGCTGCCCGGCAGCCGGGTCGCCCTGGTCGTCGGCGACGTCATGGGCCACTCCATGACCTCCGCGGCGATCATGGGCCAGCTGCGCACCACCGCCCAGACCCTGGCCGGGCTCGACCTGCCCCCGCAGGAGGTCCTGCACCACCTCGACGAACAGGCCCAGCGGCTCGGCAGCGACCGCATGGCGACCTGCCTCTACGCGGTGTACGACCCCGTCGCGCACCGCATCACCATCGCCAACGCCGGCCACCCGCCGCCCGTCCTGCTCCACCTCGGCGGCCGGGCCGAGGTGCTGAAGGTGCCGCCGGGCGCCCCGATCGGCGTCGGCGGAGTGGACTTCGAGGCCGTCGAGCTGGACGCGCCCGCGGGCGCCACCCTGCTCCTCTACACCGACGGACTGGTCGAGTCGCGGCTGCGGGACGTCTGGACGGGCATCGAGCAGCTGCGTGAGCGGCTCGCCGCCACGGCCCGGCTGACCGGCCCGGACCATTCGCCGCCGCTGGAGGCCCTCTGCGACGACGTGCTGGACATGCTGGGCCCGGGGGACCGGGACGACGACATCGCGCTGCTCGCCGCCCGCTTCGACGGGATCGCGCCGAGCGATGTGGCGTACTGGTTCCTGGAACCGGAGGACTCCGCCCCGGGCCGGGCCCGCAGGCTGGCCCGCCGGGCGCTCAGCCGGTGGGGGCTCGACGACATCGCGGACTCGGTGGAGCTCCTGGTCAGCGAGGTGGTGACCAATGCGGTGCGGTATGCGGAGCGGCCGGTGACGCTGCGGCTGCTGCGGACGGACATCCTGCGCTGCGAGGTCGGCGACGACTCCCCGCAGCTGCCCCGGCAGCGCCGGGCGCGGGACATGGACGAGGGCGGCCGCGGGCTGTTCCTGGTGAACCGGCTGGCCCGGCGGTGGGGCGCGACACGTCTGTCGACCGGCAAGGTGGTCTGGTTCGAGATGCCGCCCCGGGGGCAGTGACGGAGGCGGTGACCGGTACCGGTCTCCGGAGGACGGGAACGGGCGGTGTGCGAGGGACTTTCCCCTCACACACCGCCCGTTCCCGCTTCGTGACGGTGACGCGTCAGCGCGTGAGCGCGTTCTCGTTGTCCGGCCGGTTGTCGCCGCCGGGATCGAGCGGGAGGTCGGCAGTGTCCGACGGGCCCGGCTCGGTCGACGGGCCGGTGGGCGGCTTGGTCGTCGGGTCCGTGGTGGGACTGGCGGGCGGCGAGCTCTCCGGCGGCTTGGACGTCGTGGGCGGCTCGGTCGTGGGCGCCGGGGTGGTCGGCTCGTGGGAGGGCGAGGCCTCTTCGGAGGGCGACGTGGTGGCGCTCGGCGAGCTGGTGTCCGGCGGCGGGGCGACCGCGGCGCCCATGTCGGTGTCGAGCACGAACTCGCTCGGTTCGCCCATGGCCTTCGCGGTGAAGTCCGCCCATATCTCGGCGGGGAAACCGCCGCCGTTGACCCGGCCGCCGCCACCGGCGCCCTTCAGGGTCACCTGCGCGCCCTTCTGGACCTTCTTGCCGTCGTCGTCGGTACGGGGGTAGGCGGCTTCGCCGAACAGGCCCACCGAGGTGACGAGATCGGGGGTGTAGCCGGTGAACCAGGCCGACTTGTTGTCGTCCGACGTACCGGTCTTGCCCGCGATCTCCTGGTCGGCCAGGCCCTCGGCGTTACGCACCGAGCCGTGGGCCGTACCGTCGTCGACCACACCCGTCAGCACGGAGGTCACGGAGTCCGCGGCCTGGCGGCTGATCACCTGGTCGCCGATCGCGTCGGGCATCCTCACCGGGTCCTCGCCCTGGTGCACGGCCGACTTGATGATCTGCGGGGTGACCTTCTTGCCGTGGTTGTCGAGCGTGGCGTAGATGCCGGCCATCGCCATCGGGCTCGCGCCCATGGAGCCGAGCGTCTGCGCGGGCACGGCCTCCAGGCCCTCCACGTTCATGCCGAGCTTGCCGGCGGTCTGCATCACCTTGTCCATGCCGACGTCCACGCCCATCTGCGCGAAGACGGAGTTGATGGACTTGTTCATCGCCGTCTGTACGGTGACCGAGCCGTAGTCCTGGTCGTCCTCGTTCTCCGGCGCGAAGGCGACGTCGCTGCCCTCGACGGGGCGCTTGCTGGTGCCGTCGTAGCGGGTGTTCGCGGTGATCTCCTGGCCGTCCTGCGTCACCGACTCCTGGTCGAGGGCGGCTGCGAGGATGACCGGCTTGAAGGTGGAGGCGGGCTGGTAGTCGGCGCGGGTGGCGTTCGACGTCCAGTGCTCGTTCTGGCCGCGTCCTCCGTACAGCGCGAGCACCGCGCCGGTCTTCGGGTCCACCGAGACGGCGCCGGCCTGGATGTCCTGGTCGAGCTTGCGCTTCTTGGTGTCCAGGTCGTCGATCAGCTTCGTCTCGACCGACTTCTCCAGCTGCTGCTGCTTCTTCTTGTCGATGTTGACGGTGATCGTCCAGCCGCCGAGGTCGAACTGGTCGGCGCTGAGGCCCGTCTCCTTCAGCACCGCCTTGCGGGCCGCTTCGACTATGTACCCCTTCTGTCCCGCGGCCCCGTTCAGCGGCTTGGGGTCCTGGGGTATCGGGAACTTCAGGCCCTGGCGCTTGCCGGCGTCCAGCCAGTTCTCCTCGACCATGTTGTTCAGCACGTAGTTCCAGCGCTCCTGGACGAGCGCCTTCCCCTTCGGGCCGGCGACGGCCCAGTCGTACTGGCTGGGCGCCTGGAGCAGGGCGGCGAGGTAGGCGCCCTGGGCGACGTTCAGCTCCTCGGCGTCCTTGCCGTAGTACGCCTGTGCCGCGGCCTGGATGCCGTAGGCGCCCCGGCCGTAGTAGCTGGTGTTGATGTACCCGGCGAGGATGGTCTCCTTGCTCCGCTTCTGGTCCACCTTCAGCGAGATGACCAGCTCTTTGAGCTTGCGGGTGACCGTCTGGTCCTGGTCGAGGTAGTAGTTCTTGACGTACTGCTGGGTGATGGTCGAGCCACCCTGCTTGCCCTTGCCGGAAACGGTGTTCAGCAGGCCGCGCGCGGTGCCCTTGAAGTCGACGCCCTTGTCCTGGTAGAAGGACTTGTTCTCGGCGGCGACGAAGGTCATCTGGACCTCCTTCGGCACCTGCGCGAGGTCCACGATCTCCCGGTTGACCTCACCGGTCCTCGCCAGCAGGGTCCCGTCGGAGTACTTGTAGATGTTGCTCTGCAGCTTGGCCTGGGCGTTGCCCTCGGGCACGTCCACGAGCATGTAGAGCACGGCGAAGCCGCCCATGCCCAGCAGGCAGACGGTGAAGGTCGCGCCCAGTAGTTTCCGCCAGGTGAAGAGTCTGCGTATGCCGCCGCTCTTCCCGGCCCGCCGCGACCCGCGCTGCTGAGCTCGTCGCGCATCCGCTCGACCCATTGCTGTGTTGCTCCCGTTTCTCTGCTCGACCGGATCAGCTCGGACCTGCCAGCTAACACCGTTGGCAAGGGCAAAAAGCGAGCGATCCCGCATTTTCCGGACGTGACAATCAGCACCCGTTCCCAAAGGAACCGACTCCCGAGAGGTGCGCAGGGTTGCGAGATCCGTTAATGTGTAATCACATTGCTAGCTAACAGCTAGCCGGTGAAAACAGGGGGATTCCATGACCGACCCACTCAACCCGCCCGCGTCCGCCGGATCACAGGCCGACCTCGCACCGGACGCGCCCGAGATGCCGGAACCGCAGGTCCGCGAGACGAAGGCGCACAGCATCCCCGGCGGCCTCGGCCTCCTGCTGACCGTGATCGGGGTGATCATCGGCATCGGCGCCGCCATCCTCGGCGGCGTCATCGGGTCGAACGGGAACAACGGCCTCGGCATCCCGGTCTGCGTCCTGGGCGTGCTGCTCACCCTCGCCTCGTTCTTCTGCATGGGCGGTGTGAAGATGGTCGCACCGGGCGAGGCGAGGGTGATCCAGCTCTTCGGCCGGTACGTGGGCACGATCCGCGACGACGGCCTGCGCTGGATCAACCCGCTGACCTCCAGCCGCAAGATCTCCACCCGGGTCCGCAACCACGAGACCGCTGTCCTCAAGGTCAACGACGCCTACGGCAACCCGATCGAGCTCGCCGCGATCGTCGTCTGGAAGGTGGAGGACACCGCACAGGCCCTCTTCGAGGTCGACGACTTCCTGGAGTTCGTCGCCACCCAGACCGAGTCGGCGGTCCGGCACATCGCGATCGAGTACCCGTACGACGCCCACGAGGAGGGCGGACTCTCGCTCCGGGGCAACGCCGAGGAGATCACCGAGAAGCTCGCCGTGGAGCTGACGGCACGGGTCCGGGCAGCGGGTGTGCGGATCATCGAGTCCCGCTTCAGCCACCTCGCGTACGCCCCCGAGATCGCCTCCGCGATGCTCCAGCGCCAGCAGGCGGGAGCCGTGGTCGCGGCCCGGCAGCAGATCGTCGAGGGCGCGGTCGGCATGGTCGAGATGGCCCTGACCCGGATCGCCGAACAGGACATCGTCGAGCTCGACTCGGAGCGCAAGGCCGCCATGGTCAGCAACCTGATGGTGGTGCTGTGCGGCGACCGGGCCGCACAGCCGGTCCTCAACACGGGCACGCTCTACCAGTGACGGACGAAACCCCGCGGCGCCGCGCGCCGCAGTCCGGGCCGCAGCAGCGCAAGCAGATGCTGCTGCGGCTGGACCCCGCCGTGTACGACGCGCTGGCGCGCTGGGCGTCGGACGAGTTGCGCAGCGCGAACGCGCAGATCGAGTTCCTGCTGCGAAGAGCGCTCTCCGAGGCGGGCCGGCTGCCCGGCGGCGCGGCACCGATCCCCCGCCGCGGGCGCCCGCCGAAGGCGCCGGACCCGGAGTGATCCGGCGGCCCGCAGCCCCTGCGGGCCGCCCCCGCCGACGGGTATACACAGTAGGTATACACACCGTGTAGAGTCACCGCCATGTCTATCGGCCACACCCTGCTCGGGCTCCTGGAGTCCGGTCCCCGCCACGGCTACGACCTCAAGCGGACCTTCGACGAGAAGTTCGGGCACGACCGCCCGCTGCACTACGGACAGGTCTACTCGACGATGTCCCGCCTCCTCAAGAACGGCCTCGTCGAGGTCGACGGCGTGGAGACCGACGGCGGCCCCGAGCGCAAGCGCTACGCCATCACCGACGCGGGCATCACCGACGTCGCCACCTGGCTCGCGCAGCCCGAGAAGCCGGAACCGTACCTCCAGTCGACCCTGTACACCAAGGTCGTCCTGGCCATACTCACCGGCCGCAACGCCGCCGACGTCCTCGACGCCCAGCGCTCCGAGCACCTGCGCATGATGCGCGTCCTCACCGACCGCAAGCGCCAGGGGGATCTCGCCGACCAGCTGATCTGCGACCACGCGCTCTTCCACCTCGAAGCCGATCTGCGTTGGCTGGAACTCACCGCCGCGCGACTCGGCCGGCTCGCCGAGGTGGTGGCCCCGTGATCCCCGCCGGCTCCCTGCTCAGCGCCCAGGACCTGCACAAGACATACGGATCGACCCCCGCGCTCGACGGCGCCTCGTTCTCCGTCCACCCCGGCGAGGTCGTCGCCGTGATGGGCCCCTCCGGCTCCGGCAAATCCACCCTGCTGCACTGCCTGGCCGGGATCATCACCCCGGACTCCGGCACCATCACCTACGCCGGCCGCGAGCTCTCCGCGATGTCCGACGCCGAACGCAGCGCCCTGCGCCGCAGCGACTTCGGCTTCGTGTTCCAGTTCGGCCAGCTCGTCCCCGAACTGACCTGCGTGGAGAACGTCGCCCTCCCCATGCGGCTCAACGGCACCCGCCGCAAGGCAGCCGAGCGCGCCGCCCTGGAGTGGATGGAACGCCTGGAGGTCGAGGACATCGGCGCCAAGCGCCCCGGCGAGGTGTCCGGAGGCCAGGGCCAGCGCGTCGCCGTGGCCCGCGCCCTCGCCGCGTCCCCGAAGGTGATCTTCGCCGACGAGCCGACCGGCGCCCTGGACTCCCTCAACGGCGAGCGCGTCATGCGGCTGCTCACCGAAGCGGCCCGCTCCGCCAACGTCGCCGTGGTGCTCGTGACCCACGAGGCCCGCGTCGCCGCCTACTCCGACCGCGACATCACCGTCCGCGACGGCCGGGCCCGCGACCTGGAGCACGCCGGATGACCCTGCTCGACGCCAAAAGGCCCCCGGCCGGCCCCGTACTCCCTCCCGAACCACCGTCCCGCGCCGCCTCCTGGCTCCGCGACCTCTCGCTCGGCATCCGGTTCGCCGCCGCCGGCGGCCGCGAGGGCTGGATCCGTACCCTGCTCACCGCCGTCGGCGTGGGCCTCGGCGTGGCCCTCCTGCTCACCGCGGCCTCCGTCCCGCACATGCTCGACGAGCGGTCCGCCCGCGACCAGGCCCGCTCCGAGACCAAGATCTCGGAATCCCCCGACGCCTCCGCGAAGAAGTCGGACAGCACGGTCCTGCGGATAGAGGCGAGCACCGAATACCACGAACGCTCCATCACCGGCTTCCTGATGCGCGCCGACGGCGCCCACCCGGCCGTCCCCCCGGGCCTCGACGCCCTCCCCGCCCCCGGCGAGATGGTGGTCTCCCCCGCACTCCGCACACTCCTCGACTCCCCCGACAACAAGCTGCTCAAGGAGCGGCTGCCGTACAAGGTGACCGGCACGATCGCGGACGAGGGGCTGCGCTCGCCCGGCGAGCTCTGGTTCTACGCCGGCAGCGACACCCTGACCAGCGCGTCGGGTGGTCACCGCATCGCCGGATACGGCGAGCCCGGGCCGAGCGATCCCCTGCCGCCGATCCTCATCGTGCTGACCATCATGGTCTGCGTCGTACTGCTGGCGCCCGTGGCCATCTTCATCGCCACCGCCGTACGCTTCGGCGGCGACCGGCGCGACCGCCGGCTCGCCGCACTGCGCCTGGTCGGCGCCGACATCCGGATGACCCGCCGGATCGCGGCCGGTGAGGCACTCTTCGGCTCGCTACTCGGCCTCGCCATCGGACTGGCCCTGTTCCTGCTGGGGCGTCAGTTCGTCGGGCACATCGAGGTGTGGGACGTCAGCGCCTTCCCCTCCGACCTGGCCCCCGACACCCTGCTGTCCGTACTGATCGCCTTCGCCGTCCCGCTCACCTCGGTCCTCGTCACCCTGGTGGCCATGCGGTCCGTGGTCATCGAACCGCTCGGAGTCGTACGCGACAGCCGCGCCCGCAAGCGGCGCCTCTGGTGGCGGCTCCTGCTGCCCGTCGCCGGGCTCGCGGTCTTCGGACTCACCGGCAGGATCGACGAGTACAGCGTCGTCAACCCGTACCCCGTCGCCGGAGGCGCGGTGCTGGTCCTCGGCGGACTGGCCCTGCTCCTGCCCTGGCTCGTCGAGGCCTGCGTCAAGCGGCTGCGCGGCGGCCCGGTCCCCTGGCAGCTGGCCACCCGCCGGCTCCAGCTGAGCAGCGGGGCCGCATCCCGCGCGGTCAGCGGCGTCACCGTCGCCGTGGCCGGAGCGGTGGCCCTGCAGATGCTGTTCGCCGCGATGAACGACGACTTCAACAGGATCACCGGCCAGGACCCCTCCCGGGCCCAGATCTACGCCGCATCCGAGATCGTCACCGGCGACGCCGCCCTGCGCACGATCGAGGAGTTCCGCGCCACCAAGGGCGTCACCCAGGTCATCGGCACCGTCGAGGCGTACGCCACCAAGCCGGGGACGTACACGGGCGACGAGATCCAGCCCACCACTTCGTTCACCATCGGCGACTGCGCGACCCTGCGCGAACTCGCCCGGATCACCTCCTGCCGCGACGGCGACACCTTCGTCGTCCACCCCAAGGACAAGGGGCAGGCCGGCTGGGTCGACCAGACCGCCCGCAAGGGCAAGGTGATCGAGTTCGACACCTACAACCGGCGCAAGCCCCCGCTGCGCTGGACGCTGCCGGCCGGCGCCCGGACCGTCGGGAGCCGGACCGACCCGCTCGGCGAGGACCGCTGGGGGATCATGGTCACGCCCGGAGCGATCGACGCGCGCACCCTGCCATCAGCCCAGACCATCGCACAGATCCGCTACGACGAACACGTCCCGGACGCCGCCGAACACGTACGCAACACAGCGGCACGGCTCGACCCGGGCATGCGCGTGGCCGAACTCAACTCGGTCGAACGCGACCGGCAGTACGCCAGCATCCAGACCGGCCTCCAGGTCGGCGCGACCGCCATCCTGCTGCTCATCGCCGCCTCCATGCTGGTCTCCCAGCTGGAGCAGCTGCGCGAACGCAAGCGGCTGCTGTCGGTCCTCGTCGCCTTCGGCACCCGCCGGGTCACCCTCGGCTGGTCGGTGCTCTGGCAGACCGCGATCCCCGTGGTCATCGGACTCGCGGTGGCGGTGGCCGGCGGTCTCGCCCTCGGAGCCACCCTGTGCTGGATGGTCGGCAAGGAGGTGTCCGGCTGGTTCCTGTTCCTGCCCCTGGCAGGCGCCGGTGCAGGCCTCATCCTGCTGGTCACCCTGCTCTCGCTGCCCGTGCTCTGGCGCCTGATGCGCCCCGACGGACTCCGCGCCGAATAGCACCCCGACGGCCGGCCGGACCCCTGACTCAGGACCGGCCGGCCGTCGCCACGCGCACCGGCAGGGCCCCCATCGCCCCGCGCAGCGCCGCCGCGAACTCCTCGAACTCCTCGTACCTGGCCGCCCCCGTCCGCATCCCCAGCGCCACCCGCCGCGCGGGGGCCGGGTCCGCGAAGTACCCGGTGGTCAGCGCCTCGTTGCGGGCGGTCTCCACCGTCACCGCGGTCCGCGGCAACAGCGTCACCCCGAGCCCTCCGGCCACCAGTTGCACCAGCGTGGAGAGCCCGGCCGCGGTCGTGGTCACCGGCGCGCCCTCCGTACGCCCCGCCTCACGGCAGATGTCGAGCGCCTGGTCGCGCAGGCAGTGCCCCTCGTCGAGCAGCAGCAACGGCAGCTCCCGCAGCGCCTCGCGCGGAATGTCCTGCCGCCCGCCGAGCCAGTGGTCGCGCTCCATGACCAGCACGAAGTCCTCGTCGAACAGCGGGAGTTCCGTCACCCCCGGCACCCCGAGCGGCACGGCGAGCAGCAGCAGATCCAGCCGCCCCGCGGCCAGCCCCTCCAGCAGCGAGGACGTCTGTTCCTCGTGCACCTGGAGATCGAGGTCCGGGTAGCGCTCATGGACCAGCCGCAGCACGGCCGGCAGCAGATACGGGGCGACGGTCGGGATCACCCCGAGCCGCAGCACCCCGGTGAACGGTGCCCGCACCGCCTCGGCCTCCTCCATCAGCTCGCCGACGGCCTGGAGGACGGCCCGCGCCCGCACGGCGAGCCGCTCCCCGGCGGGCGAGAGCAGCACCTTGCGCGTCGTACGCTCGATGAGCTGGACACCCAGTGCCTCCTCCAGTGCGGACACGGCCCCGGAGAGCGCGGGCTGACTCATCCCGATTGCGGCCGCGGCGTCCCGGAAGTGGAGATACTCCGCCACGGCGGCGAAGGCGCGCAGCTGCGAGAGGCTGGGCTGTTTGGGCCGGATGCCCTGATTACTCTGGGCCACTGATAGGCACCTCCGATCATCACGACCGAGTGTAGCTATTTCCGCGATCAATGCACTCTGTGCCAAGGTGGACATCGTCCAACCCCCAGGAACTCCCCCAAAAAGGGAATTCCTACGCTGCAAGGAGAGCGCGTGCTCACTGTCGGTGACAAGTTCCCCGAGTTCGACCTGACCGCTTGTGTTTCGCTGGAGAGCGGCAAGGAGTTCGAGCAGATCAACCACAAGACCTACGAGGGTCAGTGGAAAATCGTGTTCGCGTGGCCCAAGGACTTCACCTTCGTGTGCCCCACCGAGATCGCCGCGTTCGGCAAGCTGAACGACGAGTTCGCCGACCGCGACGCGCAGATCCTCGGCTTCTCCGGTGACTCCGAGTTCGTGCACCACGCCTGGCGCAAGGACCACCCGGACCTGACCGACCTGCCCTTCCCGATGCTCGCCGACTCCAAGCACGAGCTCATGCGTGACCTCGGCATCGAGGGCGAGGACGGCTTCGCGCAGCGTGCCGTCTTCATCGTCGACCAGAACAACGAGATCCAGTTCACGATGGTGACCGCCGGTTCCGTGGGCCGTAACCCCAAGGAGGTCCTGCGGGTCCTCGACGCCCTGCAGACCGACGAGCTGTGCCCGTGCAACTGGACCAAGGGCGAGAACACCCTGGACCCGGTCGCGCTCCTCTCGGGCGAGTGAGCTGACACCGACATGGCACTCGACGAACTGAAGGCCGCCGTTCCGGACTTCGCCAAGGACCTGAAGCTGAACCTCGGCTCGGTCATCGGCAACAGCGAGCTCCCGCAGCAGCAGCTGTGGGGCACCGTCCTCGCCTGCGCGATCGCCTCGCGCTCGCCGAAGGTGCTGCGCGAGCTGGAGCCGGAGGCGAAGGCCAACCTCTCCGCGGAGGCGTACACCGCCGCGAAGTCGGCCGCCGCCATCATGGCGATGAACAACGTGTTCTACCGGACCCGGCACCTGCTGTCGGACCCCGAGTACGGGAACCTGCGGGCCGGCCTGCGGATGAACGTGATCGGCAAGCCGGGCGTGGAGAAGGTCGACTTCGAGCTGTGGTCGCTCGCCGTCTCCGCGATCAACGGCTGCGGCCAGTGCCTGGACTCCCACGAGCAGGTGCTGCGCAAGGCCGGCGTGGACCGTGAGACCATTCAGGAAGCCGTCAAGATCGCCTCGGTGATCCAGGCGGTGGGTGTGACCCTCGAAGCCGAGGCAGTCCTCGCCGAGTCCGAGTAGCACCCGCAGTACCCCCTCATACGAGAAGGGCCCCCGGACGACCGACCGTCCGGGGGCCCTTCTTATCGCGTTCGCGTCCTACGTGTCCGCCGGGAGCGCCTTCGGGACGGCAGCGGCCGGTTCCTCGTCGCTGCCGTCGTCGATCTTCTCCGGCGGCGAGCCGGGCGCCGTCCTGGCCGCCGCGTCCAGTGAGGTCGAGCCGTGCGGGGGCGGCGAATGGCGGCGGGACTCCTCCTGCCCGTACGCCCGCAGATAGCCGACCACCGTATTGGTCACCGCGACCAGCGGCACGGCGACGACGGCGCCCCCGATGCCGGCGATCATGCCGCCCGCGGCGACCGAGAGCACCACGGCCAGCGGGTGCACGCGCACCGCCCGGCCCAGGATGAACGGCTGCAGGATGTGGCCCTCGATCTGCTGCACGGCGAGCACCACGGCCAGCACCATCAGGGCCGTGAACACGCCCTGGGTGACGAGGGCGACGACGACCGCCAGCGCTCCGGAGACCACCGCCCCGACGAGCGGGATGAACGCGAACAGGAAGATGAAGACGGCCAGTGGCACCGCCATCGGCACATCGAGGAAGAAGATCCCGAGGCCGATGAAGATGGCGTCGATCAGGGCGACTATCACCGTGCCGCGTACATAGGCGGTCAGCGTCCGCCACGCGCGCGGACCGGCACCGGCGACGCCCGGCCGGGCCTGGGCGGGGACGAGCCTGAGCACCCAGTGCCAGATGCGCTTGCCGTCGTACAGCAGGAAGAGCGTGGAGAACATCGCCAGCAGCATCCCGGTGAGGAGCTCCACCATCACGGTGACGCCCTGCAGTCCGGCGGAGGTGATCGCCTCGGTGTTGGTGCCGACGGTGTCGCTGAGGTTCTTCGCTATGTCGTTGATCTGTTTGTCGGTCACATGGAACGGGCTGTCGAGCAGCCAGTTCTTCAGGTCGTCGATCCCCGTCCGCACCTTGTCGGAGAGGGTGTCGATGTTGTCCATGACCTGCCAGACCACGAACCAGCCGACCAGGCCCATGATGACGAAGCCCAGGATGGCCGTGACCGCCGTGGCCAGTCCGCGCGGCAGCCCGTACCGCCTCAGCCGGGCCACGGTCGGCTGGAGCAGCGCGGTGACGAGCAGCGCGCCGACGAACGCCAGCACCACCAGCTGCACCGCGCTGATGACGCGCATGAGCACCCAGAGGGTACCGGCGAGCACGAGCAGCCGCCAGCCCGCCTCGGCGGCGACCCGCATCCCCCAGGGAATGGCGGCGACGGGATCGGGGCGTGCGGAGACGGCGGGGGCGTACGCGGGCGGCGCCGGCACATGGTCGGCCTCGGCCGCCCTGCCGTCGCCGCCGGTCCCCCGGACGGGTGTGACCGCAGCGACCGCGGGCTCCGTGTGCGGGGCCTCGTCCTCGGCCGCCGCTTCGGCCCGACGTTCGTCCAGGCGTTCACCCAGCCTGGTCAGTTCGCCACCCAGTTGTCCGAGCCACCCCGGCAGTTTCGACATGACGTTTCCTCTACCCCCGTCCGCTCTCCCCACCGCTCCCCCCGGGGAAACGGTTCCGCCCGACCGTACACGCGCGAAGCCCCTCACCGTAGGACGGTGAGGGGCTTCGCGAGGTTGAGACCTGAACCCCGAAAGGTTCCAGGGTCTAGTACCAGTGGTTCGCCTGCCAGAAGGACCAGGCACCGCACGGGCTGCCGTAACGGCTGTCCATGTAGTTGAGGCCCCACTTGATCTGGGTGGCCGGGTTGGTCTGCCAGTCGGCGCCGGCGGAGGCCATCTTGGAGCCGGGCAGCGCCTGGACGAGGCCGTAGGCGCCGGAGGACGGGTTGCTCGCCCGGTAGTTCCAGCTCGACTCGTGGTTCACGATGTTGCTGAAGCACTGGAACTGGTCGCCGGGGATCATCTGGCGGGCCATCGCCTGGACTTCGGCCACGCTGTACGAGCTCTGCGTCGCGAACGCCGTGGCGCTGCGGACCTCGGACCGGCTGGCGCGCTCGGCGCGGTCCGCCTTCTCCTGGCGCTCCCTCTCCAGCCTGTCCTCGGCCGCCGCCTTCTTGGACTTGGCGTCCTTGGCGGCCTGCACACGGGCTGATTCCTCGGCGGACTTCTTCGCCGCCGCGTCGGCCGCGGACGCCTGGGCGTCGGCCTGCTGCGTCAGCGATGCGGTCTGCACCTGGGCCTGCTGGCCCGCGGGGATGTCTGCGAGCAGCGTGGTGTCGGCTGCGGTCGCCTCGAAGTTGTTGTCGTCGGCAGCGGGAGTGCTGCCCGATGCAACGCCTACGACGGCGCCAACGGTGGTTACGGCTGTGGCTGATGCCACGGCGAACCCCCGGACCGAGATCCGGCTCACACGGTGTCCTTCCAGCATCGCCCGCTTAGGTGACCTCGCGGGCGCAATCGTGCCCCTGACACTGGCCTCCCTACTGCTTGGGTCACGGGAGGCACGGGCCCGGTGGGCACTCCCCGGAGGGAGCGCCGCGTGGTGCTCGCGGGCGGCATACGGGCGGCGGTTGTTGAGTTGTGTGGTGCGTGGCGCCTCTGGAGGTGCCGGTGTGCCGTATGCGGGGCCTGACGGAAGCAAGACTCTGCCGGAACGTGCCGCCGGGAAGCAATTCTCTGCTGAGTGTGAAAGCTCACACCTCGTTTGGAGCACTTGAATTGCGGAAATGGTGCCGCAACACGATGCCGCCCGGCTAAGCTCCTTCGCTCGCCGGGCGGCATCAACTGTCCCAAGCCGTATCAGATCTGACCTTCCTCCAACATTTCGGTCACCAGTGCGGCGATACGGGAACGCTCCGAACGCGTGAGCGTCACATGCGCGAAGAGGGGGTGACCCTTCAGCTTCTCGACCACGGCGACCACTCCGTCGTACCGGCCGACCCGGAGGTTGTCCCGCTGGGCCACGTCATGCGTGAGCACCACCCGGGAATTGGCCCCGATCCGGGACAACACGGTCAGCAGGACGTTCCGTTCCAGCGACTGGGCCTCGTCGACGATCACGAAGGCGTCGTGCAGGGACCGGCCCCTGATGTGGGTGAGCGGCAGGACTTCCAGCATGCCGCGCCCGAGCACCTCCTCGATCACCTCGCGGCCGGAGACGGCCGAGAGCGTGTCGAAGACGGCCTGGGCCCAGGGGCTCATCTTCTCGGCCTCGCTGCCGGGGAGATAGCCGAGCTCCTGCCCGCCCACCGCGTACAGCGGACGGAAGACCATCACCTTCTTGTGCTGTCCGCGCTCCAGCACCGCTTCGAGGCCCGCGCAGAGCGCCAGCGCCGACTTGCCGGTGCCGGCCCGGCCGCCCAGGGACACGATGCCGACGTCCTGGTCCAGAAGCAGATCGAGGGCGACGCGCTGTTCGGCGCTGCGGCCGTGGATGCCGAAGGCCTCCCGGTCGCCGCGGACGAGCCGGACGTTGCCCTCGGCTGTCACCCGGCCGAGCGCCTTGCCCCGATCGGACTGGAGGACCAGGCCGGTGTGCACGGGCATGTCGGCTGCCTCGGGGACGTACAGCGTCTCCTCGGTGAAGAGCAGGTCCACCTGCTCGGCGGAGAGGGACAGTTCTGACATCCCTGTCCAGCCGGAGTCGGTGGCGGCGAGTTCCGCCCGGTACTCCTCGGCGAGGAGGCCGACGGACGAGGCCTTGATGCGCAGCGGCAGGTCCTTAGAGACGACCGTGACGTCGTACCCCTCGGCCTGGAGATTGCGTGCGACCGCGAGAATCCGTGAGTCGTTGTCCCCCAACCGGTAGCCGGCGGGAAGGACGCCGGGATCGGAGTGGTTGAGTTCGACACGGAGCGTCCCGCCCAGATCCCCGAGGGGGATCGGGGCGTCCAGCCGGCCGTACCGGACCCGGAAGTCGTCCAGCAGGCGCAGGGCCTGGCGGGCGAAGTACCCGAGTTCGGGGTGGTGGCGTTTGGCCTCCAGTTCCGTGACCACGACGATCGGGAGCACGACCTCGTGCTCGTCGAAGCGGGCCATGGCGTTCGGATCGGCCAGCAGGACGCTGGTGTCGAGAACATAGGTGCGCCTGTCGGGCATGCGGCGCTTTGTGCTGGTCACCACGGAAGGACGTACCCCCTCGGAAGAGGTTGGGGTGCGACGGCGTCGCGGAGCATCCCAAAGGGAGAGGACGGGCCGGGCTCCGGCCACCTTGCGCGGGCCGTGCGCCGGCCCTTCGCGTCGGCCGCACTGTATGTACGGTCCTTCGTGTGCAAAGGGCCTCCCGGGCGAGCGGACTCCATGCCGCTCACTTGGACACGACGTCCGCCTGGTTGGTGACCGGACGTCGACCTGTCAGGGGTATGCCCTCGAACGCGCCAACCCATGCCGACCTGGCCGGTTCCGCCCTGGTCACTTCGTGACCCGGGCGCTTCCTGGTGAGGCCGTCCGCCGCCGTGGTGGCGGTGGCTCAGCCGCCGTAGCGGCGGTGGCGGGCCGCGTAGTCGCGCAGCGCCCGCAGGAAGTCGACGCGGCGGAACGCCGGCCAGAAGACCTCGCAGAAGTAGTACTCGGAATGGGCGCTCTGCCACAGCATGAAGCCCGACAGGCGCTGCTCGCCGCTGGTGCGGATCACGAGGTCGGGGTCCGGCTGTCCCCGGGTGTAGAGGTGCTCGGAGATCAGGTCGGTGGAGACGATCTCCGCCAGGTCCTCGAAGGAGGTGCCCTTCTCGGAGTGGTCGAGCAGCAGGGAGCGCACCGCGTCGGCGATCTCCTGGCGTCCGCCGTATCCGACGGCGACGTTCACGAGTATTCCGTCGACGCCCACCGTGGCCTGTTCGGCCTCCTTGAGAACCGTCTGGGTGTGCGCGGGCAGCAGGTCGAGCGTGCCGACGTGGTGGACGCGCCAGCGCCCGTCCGCGACCAGATCGCGCACGGTGTTCTCGATGATGCCGAGGAGCGGGATGAGCTCGGACTCGGGCCGGTCGAAGTTGTCGGTGGAGAGCATCCAGAGCGTGACGACTTCGACGTCCGTCTCGCTGCACCAGCCGAGCAGTTCCTTGATCTTGTCCGCACCGGCCTGGTGTCCCTGCGCGGCGGTGCCGCCGGACGCCTTCGCCCAGCGCCGGTTTCCGTCGAGGATGACACCGATGTGCTTGGGCACCTGGGCGTGATCGAGGCGGGCCTCCACCCGGCGCGCGTAGAGCCCGTACACCAGGTCGCGCAAGTTCACTGAGTCCACCTCTCGGTTCCGTGCGGGCACGCCCGCCCCTATGCCCGGGGTCCGGGGTCGTCCACCTGGGGATCGCCGCACCGGAAGGGGGCGATCGCCCCGCCGTGCCGTGCGGTCCCGAAGCCGCCACATTACTGCGCGGGCGGCGCACCGGCCCAACCCGGCCTGTCACAAGTCGGTGATAACCGGCTTGTCGTACCTACATGACAACCGGTCCGTCGTACGTAGATGAGGGGCCCGGGTGCCACGCGGGGCGAGTCCCTCCATCCGGGACTGCTCACGGACGGGGGCGGCGGGTGCCGGGGCACAAAAAAACGGGCCGGTCCGTGGGGGGGGGTTACGGACCGGCCCGAGGGGGGGTTTCCACCATAACCCTTCGTAAGTGATGCTGCGTGCCACGCCACGAAATAATTACTCTCCGAATGTGCGGGACTCCGGCCCGGACACGGAATCCGGCCCTCCGCAGGGCCTGGAGCTGCGCGGATGTCCGGTGGCGCCGTGTTGACGCCTCAGGCGCCCGCAGGACGTACACAGGATGTGCACATTCCGGTCGCGCGCCAGCGGGTGAGAGGGACGCTGCGGCGTGGCGCCCTGCTGTCAGGTCGCCGCCGCCGCGCCCCGGTGGCCGCGGGTGAACCGGATGCCCACGGTGTCGCCGCCGGTCACCACGAAGCGGCCGCCCTCGCAGCGGATGACGGCCTCGTCCACCTCGCCGCGCTCGTCCCGGCGCTCCTCGGTGCGCAGGACCGTCCAGCCGCCGTCGGGCGGCTGCGGCAGCCGCGCCATCGCGGCGTACTCCCACTGGGCGGCCGGCACGCACCAGTCGGGAAGGCGCGGCCACGTACCGGCACCGACGTGCAGGCTGCCGTCGGACGCGCAGGTCAAAAGCACGGACTGGCCGTCGGCCAGCAGGAAGGCAACGGCCTCCGGCTCTCCCATGCGGCCTTCGGGCCGGTAGAAGATGCCGAGGACGCCGACGATCCGGGCACCTGCGAGCCATTCGGCGTTCCCCTGCCGCGGGCCGCGCGCCGCTTCTTCGTCGTTGCCGACCCTCATGGCCTGCTCCCTCCCGTGCGCTGAGCACCCAGGGTGCCATCCTTCGGGCGTGGGAAGGGCGTTCGGGCTCAGCCGGGTTTGCGGGCCTCGACCAGGAAGCGGGTGGTGTGGGCGACGAACGGCCCCTCGGTCTCCATCCGGTGGTGCAGGGCGGCGAGTTGGTCCCGGTACGCCTCGACGGTGAAGCCGGGCACCATCCAGATCACCTTGCGCAGGAAGTAGACGACGGCGCCGATGTCGAGGAACTCGGTCCGCAGCCGCTCCATCCGCAGGTCGACGACGTCGAGACCGGCCGCCCGGGCCGCGGCGCGAGCCTGCTCCGGGTCGCGTCCGGCGCGCACCTCCGGCGGCTGGGGGCCGAGGAAGTACTCGACGAGTTCGAAGACGCTCGCGGGGCCGACCTGTTGCGAGAAGTACGTGCCGCCGGGGGCCAGGACCCGGGCGATCTCCTCCCACCACGTGGTCACGGGTTGACGGCTGACGACCAGGTCGAAGGCCGCGTCGCCGAAGGGGAGCGGCGGCTTGTCCTCGTCCGCGACGACCACGGCTCCCAGCGGGTGCAACAGGGCGGTGGCGCGGGCGATGTTCGGCGGCCAGCCCTCGGTGGCCACGGTCAGCGGCGGCAGCTTCGGCGCGGAGGCGAGGACCTCGCCGCCCCCGGTCTGGATGTCCAGCGCCGCCTTCGCCCTGCCGAGGCGCTCCCCCATGGCGCGGGCGTATCCCCAGGACGGGCGCTCCTCGGTGGCCCGGCCCTCCAGCCAGGAGAAGTCCCATCCGGCCACGGAGACGGCGTCGGCCTCGGCGACGAGGGCATCGAAGCGGGCACGTTCGGTGACAGCCGGGGTTGCGGCTCCGGTTGCTCCTCGCGCGTCATCGGGGGTTGCGGTCATACGGGGATGGTCGCAGCCGGTGCCGTCGGGCGCGAGCGCATTTCCGGCGCGCCCGGCGGGGTCAGGCAGCCAGGGCGCCGAACAGGATTCCCAGCAGCGCGCCGGCGAGCATGAACGGGCCGAAGGGAATGCCGGTCTTGCGCCCCGCCCGCCGCGTCAGCACCAGCCCGAGTCCGTACACCGCACCGAACAGGAACCCGGCGAACCCGCCCGCGAACACGACGGCCCAGCCGTACCAGCCGAGGGCCACGCCCAGCGAGAGGGCGAGCTTGACGTCGCCGAAGCCCATGCCGTTCGGGTTGATCAGGAAGAGCAGGAGGTAGAAGGCGCCGAGGACGGCTCCGCCGAGGAGGGCGGACAGCCAGGCGCCACCGTGCTCCGGCACCAGGGCGGCGAGGCCGAGGAGTACGACGGCCGCCGCAGCGGCCGGCAGGGTCAGCTGGTCGGGGAGCCGGTGGACCCTGCGGTCGATGGTCGCGAGGAGTACGCCGACGGGGGCGAGGAGCAGCCAGACGGCGAGCTCGGGCCGCGTACCGGTGGCCGCGGCGAGGGCGGCGCAGCCGAGGACGGTGACGACGGGGGCGGCGATGTGCGGGGCGTAGCGGGGGCCGTTCCCGCGCGGGGCGGCGGGGCTCTCGCCCTCGTCCGCGTCGCCCGCCGGCTCCCGTTCGGCGTCGTCGGCTGCCCCCCGCTCTGCGTCGCCCGACGGCTGCTGCTGTCCGGCGGCCGTCCGTACGGCGATGGCGGCGCCCACCTCGGCGCAGGTCGTGCAGCGCGTGGAGCCGAACCAGCCGCGGGCGGGCCCGGTGAGGGCGTGGCCGGCGGGGCAGGCGTCGCGCCACGCGTCGTCCGGTTCGACGGAGAACCGGTAGGCGGCGCGCGGGACCAGCAGTCCGGTCGCGGCTCCCCAGAGGGCGGCGACCCCGATCAGGATGGCGTACACGTCATCGACCCTAGGCGGCCCCCGCGCGCCGGTCATGGGTCCGGGGGCCCACTGCACGCCGTTACGGGCCCAGAGCTCGCCACCTGCCGCTACCGTCATGGCCATGGCTCGATGGCGCAATGGAACAGGAACGCTGACGATCACGGACCGGGACGGGGAGCGGGAGACCGAGGTGCCGCTGCGGATCGCGGCCTCGTACCGTCACCGGAGCCGTGGGCTGCTCGGTCAGGACGGGGTCGACGGGGCGCTGATGATCACCCCGTGCGGGAGTGTGCACTCCTTCCGGATGCGGTTCACGATCGATGTGGCGTATCTGGACCGGAAGTTCAACGTGGTGGCGGTGCACACGATGAAGCCGGGGCGGCTGGGACTGCCGCGGCTGCGGGCCCGGCACGTGATCGAGTCGGAGGCCGGCGCGATGGCGAAGTGGGGCCTGCGGCCCGGCATGCAGGTGCGGATCGCGCAGACCGGCTGAGGGCCGGTCTCGGTGACGTTTGTCGGCTGCGGGGGAGTTGGGGCCTGGGGCCCATGACGGTGGGCCCGAGGCGCCCGTAGGGTCGAAAGCATGTCATCCATGGGGGAGTTGCGTCGTCGGTGCCGTCGGTGGGCGCGGGGTTCCGTGCCGCGTACGGGTGTGCG